>VGID01000016.1 GCA_016868035.1 Betaproteobacteria bacterium
CCCAGCCGCAGATGGAGGGCTTCGCAGTCACGTGCCCGCTCGCCCCGGACGCACCACGCCTCATATCCGGTTTTTGTTCATCGCCCCGCAGCTTCGGGTTCGGCTTCCTTCAGACCCCACCTCGCGGTGACGCCCTTGCCGTTTCCCTAGCCTTCGGCTCTGCGAAAACCTGGCTGTCGGACTCCCACCGACATAGTTACGTGCCATGCCCGGCACACACGCCGCCGCGGGCAGCGCGCGCGAGGGCTCGCCCCGCGCGCGGCCGCGGTATCCGGAATGGTCTCCCTGATAGGCGAACCCCTCCGCGAGACAGCGGCCGAGATGATGCACCGGAGCGTCCGCGTAGTCCGCGTAGTAGCCGTCGCGCTCTCCGGTGAGCAGCACGTGCAGGGCGTGATGCGCGTCGTCGTTCCACTGGGCGTCGTACCAGCGCGGCCTCCCGTCCGGCGCGCGTTCCAGATAGCGCGCCTCGTTCTTGTCGTTCTCCAGCACGAGATGGACGTGGCGGTCGCGCCCCGGCCCCGCGCGCACGCGCCCGGCGAGCTCGACGAGGATGTCCGGGCGCGAGTCGTCCGCAATCGCGTGCACCGCATCGAGCCGCAGCCCGTCAAAGTGGAACTCCTCGAGCCAGTAGAGCGCGTTGCGGATGAAGAACTCGCGCACCGTGCGGCTGCCGGCGTCGTCGTAGTTGACGCCCGCGCCCCACGGCGTGTGGTGGCGCTCGGTGAAGAACCGCTTCGCGTAGACGTGGAGGTAGTTGCCTTCGGGCCCGAAGTGGTTGTAGACGACGTCGAGCAGCACCATCAGCCTCTCGCCGTGCGCCGCGTCCACCAGCGCCTTGAGGTCCTCCGGCCGGCCGTAGCGGCTCTCGGGCGCGAAGGGCAGCACCCCGTCGTAGCCCCAGCCGCGCGTGCCCGGGAAATCGGCGACGGGCATCAACTCGACCGCGGTCACGCCGAGCGCACGCAGGTAGGGAAGGCGGGCCGCGACGCCGGCGAAGGTGCCCTCGGGACTGAAGACGCCGACGTGCAGCTCGTAGACCGCGGCCTCGCGCCAGGGCCGGCCGGTCCATGCCCCGTCGCGCCACTCGTAGGCGCGCGGGTCCACGACCTCGCTCGCGCCGTGCACGTCATCGGGGTTGCAGCGCGAGGCCGGGTCGGGCACGCGCAGATCGCCGTCGATGCGAAAGCGGTAGCGCGTGCCGGCGCGGGCCTGCGTGATGAGCTCGAACCAGCCCTCGCCCGCAGCACGCATCGGCGCCGGCTGCGCCGGCGGCTGCTCGATGCACAGCTCCACTTCCCGCGCGCCGGGCGCCCACAGCCGGAAGCGGGTCTCGCGCCCGCCGCCGTCGAGCTCGGCACCGAACGGCATGGCGTGATGGCGCCTCATGCGCCGGTGGCGGTATGACCGAGAAGCGCGAGCGAGCGGGCGGTGAGGGGAAAGGCCTCGCCGGAGCGGAAATGGCGCAGCTCCGCGAGCGGCTCGTGCGCGGTGTCGAGGATCACTCCCCAGCGGCCCTCGCCGTTCGTCGCAGGCAGGGCGAACGCGATATCCTCGTGGTGCGCGTTGATGAGGAGCAGGAAATCATCGTCGGTGACGCGCTGGCCCTGAGCGTCGAGCTCGCCGATCGCGCGGCCCGAGAGCTGCACACCGAGGCAGCGCGCATGCGCGTGCCGCCACTGCTCCTCGCTCATCTCGTGCCCGTCCGGGTTGAGCCATACGACGTCCTTCGTATCCCCGCCCCGGATGGGCCGCCCCTGGAAGAAGCCCCTGCGGCGGAACAGCGGGTGGCGGCGGCGGAACGCGACCAGGCGCTGCACGAAGGAAAGCAGCCCGGCGTCCACCGCCTCGCGCCCCCAGTTCACCCAGGAGACCTCGCTGTCCTGGCAGTAGGCGTTGTTGTTGCCGTTCTGGGTGCGGCCGAGCTCGTCGCCCGCGAGCAGCATCGGCACGCCCTGCGAGAGGAACAGCGTCGCGAGGAAGTTGCGTTTCTGGCGCGCGCGCAGCGCGAGGATCGCAGCGTCCCCGGTGGGACCCTCGGCCCCGCAGTTCCAGGACACGTTGTGGTCCGCTCCGTCGCGGTTGTCCTCGAGGTTCGCCTCGTTGTGCTTGCCGTTGTAGCTCACGAGGTCGTGCAGCGTGAACCCGTCGTGGCAGGTGACGAAGTTCACGCTCGCGTACGGGCGGCGCCCGCTGCGCGCGTAGAGATCGCTCGAGCCCGTCAGCCGGTGCGCGAGTTCGCCGATCATGCCGCCGTCGCCCTTCCAGTAGGCGCGCACGGCGTCGCGGTACTTGCCGTTCCACTCGGTCCAGCCGACCGGGAAGTTGCCGACCTGGTAGCCGCCCTCGCCCAGGTCCCACGGCTCGGCGATCAGCTTCACCTGCGAGATCACCGGGTCCTGGTGGATGACGTCGAAGAAGGCGCCGAGCCGGTCCACCTCGTGCAGCTCCCGCGCGAGCGCGGACGCGAGGTCGAAGCGGAAGCCGTCCACGTGCATCTCCAGCACCCAGTAGCGCAGCGAATCCATGATCAACTGCAGCACCCGCGGGTGCTGCCCGTTCAACGTGTTCCCGCAGCCGGTGTAATCCCGGTAGTAGCGCAACTGGTCGCCCGCGAGCCGGTAGTAGGCCGCGTTGTCGATGCCGCGGAAGGAGAGCGTGGGCCCGAGGTGATCGCCCTCGGCGGTGTGGTTGTAGACCACGTCGAGGATCACCTCGATCCCGGCCGCGTGCAGGGCCTTCACCATGGTCTTGAATTCGGCGATATGCTGGGTCGAGGAATAGCGCGGCTCGGGGGCGAAGTAGCCGATCGAGTTGTAGCCCCAGTAGTTGCGCAGCCCCTTCTCCACCAGGCGCCGGTCGTCCGTGAAGAAGTGCACCGGCATCAGCTCCACCGCGGTCACCCCGAGCCGCTTGAAGTGCTCGATCACCGGCGCGCTGCCGAGCGCCGCGTAGGTGCCCTGCTTCCGGGGCGGAACGTCGGGATGGCGCGCCGTGTGGCCCTTCACGTGCAGCTCGTAGATCACCGTGTCGTGCCAGGCCGTGGCCGGCGGGCGGTCGTCGCCCCAGGTGAAAGCGGTATCCACGACCATGCACTTGGGCATCCCGGGGTGGCTGTCGCGACGGTCGAAGGAGAGGTCCTCGCGCGGGCTGCCGATGCGGTAGCCGTAGAGCGCGTCGCTCCAGCGCAGCGCGCCGCTCACCGCCTTTGCGTAGGGATCGAGCAGCAGCTTGTTCGGGTTGAAGCGGTGGCCCTTGTCCGGGGCGTACGGCCCGTGGACGCGGTAGCCGTAGAGCAGCCCCGGGCGCGCTTCCGGGAGGTAGCAGTGCCAGATCTGGTCGGTCTGCTCGCGCATCGCGACGCGCTCGGTCTCGCGCCGCCCCTGCGGGTCGAACAGGCAGAGCTCGACCTTCTCCGCGCTCTCCGAGAACAGCGAGAAGTTGACGCCCTGCCCGTCCCACGTTGCCCCGAGCGGGTAGGGCTTGCCCAGCCATACGGCAGTCATTGCTTCCCCCTTGCCAGCCGCGTGCGCCGCGCCCCGACGGCACCGCGCGCCCCGGCGCCTGCGTCACCGGCCGGCATCAGGTCCCGGCCGCGGCCGTCACGGTCCGTCCCCTTTACTGCGCTTCGGCCACCAGCGCTCGAGCAGGTCCGCCGCCCAGCGCTGCCCGCCGATTCCAAAGGCAAGCGCAAGCGCGAACACGACGCCCGCCAGGATGATGAGAAAGCTCTGCCGGACGATGTCTCCGCCCACGTTCATCTGATCGAGCGCGATCAGTACCACGAACGCGAGGATCGCGTACTGCGCAATCCTGCCGAGTAGGTCGGCGTCCTGAATGCCGACGTTCCTGCAGTAGGTGATCACCGTGTCCCCGACGAACCGGGCGAAGTAGCCACCGAATGCGAGGATCAGCAGCGCCACGATGACCTTGGGCACGAACAGAACGACCTTGCCGAGCAGGTCCGTGACGTAGGTGAGCCCGAGGCTGTTGAAAGCGATGACGAGGGCCGCCAGGATCACCAGCCAGTAGATCAGCACGCCGAATATTTTAGTGGTGTCGCTGCGGATGCCGCCTTGCTCGAGGAACCCGTCCATGCCCGAGCGTTCCGTGAGCACGTTGAAGTTGATCGCCCGCAGCGCCTTGACCACCGTGAACCGGACGAGTTTTGCGAACAGCCAGCCTCCAATCAGCACCGCCGCGGCAAGCGCCAGCCTGGGCAAGAATGTGCCCACCTGGATGAGGAACATCCGCAGCGGTTCGAGCAGCATATCGACTCTATCCATAAATCCTCCTACGCCCTGTTATGCCCCGCCTTCAGCCCCCGGCGCGGGTGAGGCCGGCCACCGCGAGGATGCCCTGCAACGGCACTTGCACCCAGCCCGGCCGGTTGTTGATCTCGTAGCGCAACTCGTAGAGCGCTTTCTCCAGCTCGAAGAGCTCGAGCAGCCGGCGCGCTTCCCCGAACGCGCCGTAGAGGCCGCCGTCACGCACCGCCTCCTCATAGGCGTCGAGAAACGCGCGGCGCGTTTCAAGCTCCCACTGCGCCGCGAGCGGCGCGAGCCGCGCGCTGTCCTCCGGGGCCTGCGCCGCGCGCCGCAGCGCCGTCCAGTGCGCGTAATTGAACGAGCGCAGCATCCCCGCGACATCGCGCAGCGGCGAGTGCTTCTGCCTGCGTTCCGCGAGCGAGCGCGCGGGCTCGCCCTCGAAGTCGATGATCCGGAAGTCGTTGCGCGTGAGCAGCACCTGCCCGAGATGGTAGTCCCCGTGATACCGGATCTTGAGCGCCGCGCCCGGCGGCAGCGCACACGCGTCGATGCGCGCCAGCACCTGCTCGCGGTGCTCGAGCAACGTCTGCGCCTCCTCGCGCGCCGGCAATACGAACTGGCCGCGGCTGTGCTCGACCAGCTGGAGTGTCGTCAGCGCCTCCTCGCGCATGCGCCTCTTCCACTCGGCGAGGTCCTCCGGCGTGATCGGCTCGGGCGCGAACGCGGGCTCGCCCGAGGGCAGGGCGAACGCCCGGTGCAGTTCCGCCGTGCGCACGCCGAGCGTGTGGATCAGCGAGAGATAGGCCCCGTGCACGTCGCGGGGCGGCGGCTCCGGCGACGTGCGATGGTTTTCGAGGTGCCGCTCCAGATAATCGAGCGTATAGGACCAGCCGTCTCCCTGGTTCGCAACGAAGGCCTGCAGCAGCGCGAGCGTCATGGGCGTGCCGTCGGCCGCGACGTATTCGAGCGCGCCCGCGACCGGAACACAGTGCGCGAACTGCGCGACCTCGGTGAGGAATCTCCCGACCTCGAACTCGGGGTTGACGCCCGGCCGCAGCCGGCGATAGGCCTTGAGAAACAGCCGATCCCCCAGCGTCACCACCGTGTTGCTGCTCTGGCCCTGCGGGCGTCCGACGGCGAGCGCGGCGACGCTGTCGCCGGCGATCTCGGCAAACGCCCGCGTGCGGCTGAAACGCAGCTTCCCGCGAGCGCTCGCGAGCTCCTTGCCGGCGCCCACCGCCTCCACCACCGCGCGGCAAAATGCCTCGTCCGCCAGGGCATCGGCCAGCACGCCCGTGGTCGCCTGCTGGCGCACCTTGGCCACCGTTGCGGGCGCCAGCGCCCGCAACCGCTCCTCGTCACCGGCCTCCCACACGAGCGTGAACGGCAGGAAATAGCTCGCCGGCTCGGCGCCGCCCTCCATCTCGAGCAGGGCGAGCATCCAGCTTTCCCGCTTGACGGTCCACAGCGCGTGGTCGACGAGCTTCGCGCGCTTCACGGCCTCCCCCTTACCCGCGTACCAGCGCTGCGACTCGAGGAAACCCGGCAGCACTTCCTGCTCCAGCTGCGTGCGCACTCTTTCCGCCATGCCGATGCGCCACGGCACGACACGGTCCCGGAAGAAGCTCGACCAGCCGTCGAACAGCACCAGCGCCGGCAGGTCCTCGCGGGCGAGGCGCTCTTCGTGCCAGCGCGGGACCTCGACGTCCGTCGCGAGCCGGAACCAGTAAAAGCCGTACGCGGGCAACGTCAGCATGTAGGGCAGATCGCCGATCGGCGGGAAAGCGGTGCGGCCCATCAGCTCGACCGGGACGCGCCCGCGGAAGCGCGCGATATCGAGCTCGACCGGCTGCGCCGAGCGCGCGAGGTTCGCCACGCACAGGATCGCCTCGTCCCCGAGCTCGCGCAGGTACGCGAGGACCTTGCGGTTGCCGGGCCTCAGGAACGTGATGCGCCCGCGCCCGAATGCCCGGCTCTGCTTGCGCACCGCGAGGATCCGCTTCATCCAGTTGAGCAGCGACGAGGCGTCGCGCAGCTGCGCCTCCACGTTCACCGCCTCGTAGCCGTACACCGGGTCCATGATCGGCGGCAGGTACAGGCGCTGCGGGTCCGCCTTCGAGAAACCGGCGTTGCGGTCCGGGCTCCATTGCATCGGGGTGCGCACCCCGTTGCGGTCTCCGAGATAGATGTTGTCCCCCATCCCGATCTCGTCTCCGTAGTACATGATGGGCGAGCCCGGCATCGAAAGCAGCAGGCTGTTCATGAGCTTGATCCGGTCCGGATCGTTCTGCATCAGCGGAGCGAGCCGCCGCCGGATGCCCAGATTGATGCGGGCGCGCGGGTCGGCGGCGTACATCCGGTACATGTAGTCGCGCTCCTTGCTGGTCACCATTTCCAGCGTCAACTCGTCGTGGTTGCGCAGGAAGATCGCCCACTGGCAGGTGTCCGGAATGTCCGGCGTCTGGTGCATGATGTCGACCACAGGATGGCGGTCCTCCTGCGCGATCGCCATGTAAATGCGCGGCATCAGCGGAAAGTGGTAGGCCATGTGGCATTCGTCGCCGTTGCCGAAGTACATCGCAACGTCCTCCGGCCACTGGTTCGCCTCGGCGAGGAAGAGCCGGTCGCGGTAGTGGCGGTCGAGCTCGGCGCGCAGCGACTTGATCACCTCGTGCGTCTCCGGCAGGTTCTCGTTGTTGGTGCCGTCGCGCTCGCGCAGGTACGGGATCGCGTCGAGCCGCATGCCGTCCACGCCCATGTCGAGCCAGAAGCGCATCACGTGCACCACGGCCTTCACGACGTTGGGGTTGGCGAAGTTCAGATCCGGCTGATGCGAGAAGAAGCGGTGCCAGTAGAACGCCTTGGCGACGGGGTCCCACGCCCAGTTGGAGCTCTCCGTGTCGGTGAAGATGATGCGCGTCTCCGGCCACTTCTTGTCCGTGTCGCTCCAGACATAGAAATCGCGCTTGCTCGACCCGGACGGCGCGCGCCGTGCCGCCTGGAACCACGGGTGCTGGTCGGAGGTGTGGTTGATGACGAGCTCGGTGATCACGTGCAGGCCCCGCCGGTGCGCCTCGCGTATCAGCAGCCGGATGTCCGCGCGCGTGCCGTAGTCGGGGTGCACGTTGCGGTAGTCCGCGATGTCGTACCCGTCGTCCTTGAGCGGCGAGGGATAGAAGGGCAGCAGCCAGATGGCGGTCACGCCGAGGTCGCGGATGTAATCGAGCTTCTCCGCGAGTCCGGCGATGTCGCCGATGCCGTCATTGTTGCTGTCGTAGAAGGCGCGCACATGCAGCTGGTAGATGACCGCGTCCTTGTACCAGAGCGGGTCGCCCTCCAGCGGCGCTTCGCTGCGCACCGTGTCGTTCATCGCGGGCTCACGCGAAGGTTTCGAAATCGCGCTCCGAGCGCAGCCGCCGCACCAGGCGGAACACGTGCGCCGGGCACGCCTTCGGATCGAGCTCGACGTAGTTGCGCGAGCCCTGCCACAGGAAGGTCGTTCCGGTGAGTAGATCTTCCACCTCGTAGGGGCGCTCGCTGTCGATCTCGAGATCCGCGAGCGGCACTTCCAGCCAGCCGGAGCGCGCGTGATGCGGGTCGAGATTCACCACCACGATGACGACGTTCGAGCGATCATCGGTGTACTTGCTGTAGGAGATGATCTCGTCGTTGTCGGCCGCGATGAATTTCAGGTTCCAGTCCTGCTGCAGCGCCGGGTTGTCGCGGCGCGCGCGGTTCACCGCGGCGACGAGCGGGCGGAGGCTGTCGGGCTTCGCCAGGTCCCAGACCCGGATCTCGTACTTCTCGGAATTGAGGTACTCCTCGGAGCCCGCCTCGCGCGGAACGTTCTCGCAGTGCTCGAACGCCGGCCCGTAGATGCCGTAGTTCGCGCCCAGCGTCGCCGCCAGCACCAGCCGCGCCATGAACGCCGGGCGCCCGCCGTGCTGCAGGTACGCGGTGAGGATGTCCGGGGTGTTGGGCCAGTGGTTGGGCCGGAAGTACTCGCGCGAGCGGTGCCGCGAGAGCTCCGTGAAGTACTCGATGAGCTCCAGCTTGGCGTTGCGCCACGGGAAGTAGGTGTAGGACTGGTTGAAGCCGAGCTTCGCCAGGCGGTGCATGACCTTGGGCCGCGTGAAGGCCTCGGAGAGGAAGATCGTTTCCGGATGCTCGCGCCTGACCTCCCCGATCAGCCATTCCCAGAACGCGAACGGCTTGGTGTGCGGGTTGTCCACCCGGAAGATGGTGACGCCCTGCTCGATCCAGAACAGGAACACGCTCTTCAGCTCCTCCCACAGCTCCCGCCACTCCGCGCACTCGAAGTTGAACGGGTAGATGTCCTCGTACTTCTTCGGCGGGTTCTCCGCGTACTGCACCGAGCCGTCGGGGCGCCACTTGAACCACTGCGGATGCTCCTCGACGTAGGGGTGGTCCGGCGCGCAATGGAAAGCGATGTCGATTGCGACCTCGATGCCGCGGGCACGCGCGGTGGCGACCAGATGGCGAAAATCCTCGAGCGTGCCGAGCGCCGGGTGCAGCGCCTTGTGCCCGCCCTCCCTCGAGCCGATCGCCCACGGGCTGCCGGGATCGTTGCGCGCGGCCTCGAGCGCGTTGTTGCGGCCCTTGCGCTTGACGTGCCCGACCGGATGCACCGGCGGGAGATAGAGCACGTCGAAGCCCAGCTCTGACACGTATTCGAGCCGGCGCTCGCAGTCGCGGAAGGTGCCGTGCCGGCCCGGCGCGTCCGCGCACGAGCGCGGGAACATCTCGTACCACGCGCTGCAGCGCCCGCGCGGGGGATCCACCGTAACCTCCAGCTCGGGAGCGTAACGGGCCTCGAGGCTGCGGTCGGGGTGGCGCGCCATCAGCCCCGCGAGCTCCTCGCCGGTGGCGAGCTTGCGCCGCGCCTCCAGGTCGTCCTTCTCGCGCAGCTGCCCGGCGAGCGACTTCAGCGCGCGCGCATCCGCGCTCTTGGCGCGCTCGGCCGCCTGGGCGACGAGCCCCGCGCCGACCTCCAGCGCGAGCGCCACATCCGCCGGGTCCACGCGCCGCGCGAAATCCTTGCGCCACGTGAGGAAGGCGTCCACCCACGCCACCACGGTGTAGCGATAGCGGCCGAGCTCCGCGACGTCGAACGCCGCTCGCCAGCGGTCGTTGTCGAAGTGCTCCATCTCGGCCTCGGTCCACCTGGCCGCGCCGTCCCTGCGGTACTGCAGCACGCAGCGCAGCGTGTCGTGGCCGTCGCCGAAGACGTCCGCCTCCACGACCAGGCGCTCGCCGACCGCGCGCTTGACCGGGTAGCGCCCGCCGTCCACGATGGGTTGCAGCGCCTCGATCACCGCCCGCAAGCGGCCGTCTTCCGAAATGGGTTTTTTCGGCACCCTTGGCTCCTTGTCCGTTGGCATTTCAGGCGCCGCCCGGGCTCCTGAAGAATAGCACCGCGAGCGGCGGCAGCGTGATGCGCACCGAGAACTCGCGCCCGTGCGCGGGGTGCGGCTGCGCGTCCACTCCGCCGTGGTTGCCCACGCCCGAGCCGCCGTAGCGGCCCGCGTCGCTGTTGAGCAGCTCCCGCCACCAGCCTCCGCGCGGCACGCCCACCGTGTAGCCCGCGCGCACCACGGGAGTGAAATTGCACACCACCAGTACGTACTCGTCGGCCCGCGCGCCGCGGCGCACGAACGAGAGCACGCTGTTGTCGCGGTCGTTCCAGTCGATCCATTCGAATCCCCCGCGCTCGCAGTCGAGCTGGTGCAGGGCCGGCTCGGAGCGGTAGAGGCGGTTGAGATCCGCGACCCATTGCCGGACCCCCTCGTGGTGCGGGTACGCGAGCACGTGCCACTCGAGGCTCTCCTCGTGCTGCCATTCGCGGCGCTGGCCGAACTCCCCGCCCATGAAGAGCAGCTTCTTGCCGGGGTGCGCCCACAGGTAGCCGTAGAGCAGGCGCAGGTTGGCGAACTGCTGCCACTCGTCCCCGGGCATCTTGCCGATGAGCGCGCCCTTGCCGTGCACACATTCGTCGTGCGAGAGCGCAAGCACGAAGTTTTCCTCGAACGCGTACCAGATGCTGAACGTGAGCTGGTCATGGTGGTGCTTGCGGTGCACCGGGTCCTGGGCCAGGTACTTGAGCGTGTCGTGCATCCAGCCCATGTTCCACTTGTAGCCGAATCCCAGCCCCCCGCCCGAGACGGGCCGCGAGACCATCGGCCACGCGGTGGATTCCTCCGCGATCATCTGCGTGTCGGGGTGGTCGCGGTAGACCGCCTCGTTCAGCCGCTGCAGGAAGCGCACGGCGGGGAGGTTCTCATTGCCTCCGTGCTCGTTCGGCACCCACTCGCCTTCCTTGCGCGCGTAGTCGAGGTAGAGCATCGAAGCGACGGCATCCACGCGCAGCGCGTCGACGTGGTACTTCTCGAGCCAGAACAGCGCGCTGCTCATGAGGAAGGCGCGCACCTCGTTGCGGCCGTAATTGAACACGCAGCTGTGCCACTCGGGATGGTAGCCCTGGCGGGGATCGGCATGCTCGTAGAGGTGCCCGCCGTCGAAATAGTTAAGCCCGTGCAGGTCGTCCGGAAAGTGCGACGGCACCCAGTCGAGTATCACCCCGATTCCATTGCGGTGCAGGTGGTCCACCAGGTACATGAAATCCTGCGGCGTGCCGTAGCGCGCGCTCGGCGCGAAGTAGCCCGTGACCTGGTAGCCCCACGAGCCGTAGAACGGGTGCTCCATCACCGGCAGCAGCTCGACGTGCGTGAAGCCCATGTACTTCACGTAATCGGCGAGCGGAGCGGCGAGCTCGCGGTAGGTGAGCAGGCGGTTGCCCTCCTCCGGCACCCTGCGCCACGAGCCCAGATGCACTTCGTAGATCGAGACCGGGGCATCGCGCGAGACCGTCGCTCCGCGCCGCGTCATCCATTCCTGGTCGCCCCACTCGTAGTCGAGGCTCCAGACCCGCGAGGCGGTCGACGGGGGCGCCTCCCAGAAAAACGCGTACGGATCTCCCTTGTCGGCCTCGTAGCCGCGGTAGCGTGAACGGATGCGGTACTTGTAGAGCGCGCCCTGCTCCACCGCCGGCACCACGGCCTCCCAGATGCCGGAACCGTCCTCGCGCGCTCGCAGCGGGTGGCGCGCGGGATCCCAGTCATTGAAGTCCCCGGTCACGGAAACGGCCTCGGCGTCGGGCGCCCAGACCGCGAAATGCGTGGCCGGTGCACCGTCGAGCGTGGTGACGTGGGCGCCGAGCTTCTCGTACAGGCGGTAATGGCTCCCTTCCTTGAAGAGATAGACGTCGTGATCGGAGATGATCCTGCGCGCGCCGCCGCGCCCCGCTTGCGATCCGGCCCTGGCTTCGATACGCGATGGAGAGGTCTTTGCGCCCATTACTACTCCCGACAACCGCGCGCGCACGCCGTTCCGCTGCCCGGCATCCGATATGAAATCAGCATATCTTGGCTGTGCATTTTTCCGTTCACCATTCCCAATTCACCATTCACCGCCTCCAAGCGGCGCCTAGGAGCTTGTCGCGCTCAAGTCCGACAAGCTCCTAGGCCGCGCCGGAGCGCTCGCGCCAGCGCCGGAAAAACGCGAGCAGCTCGCGCGGCGGGCGGATCCACACGTCGGCCCGCGTCTCGCGCAGCTCGGGGCGGACCAGCACCGCGAGTCCCTGCAGCTTCACCAAGGCAAAAGCATCCTCGTCGGTGAGATCGTCGCCGAGGTACGCGACCGACGCCCCGCCCGGCGTCTCCGAAAGCACGGTCTTCACCGCGTGCTGCTTGTTGAATCCCAACGCGCGCAGCTCGAGCCCTCCGTCGAAGCCGAGCAGCTCGACCCCGCCCGCGCCCGCGAGCTCACCCCAGGCGCGCTGCGCGCCCTCGCGCACCTTCGCCACCGCCAGCGCCGGCAACCCGCGCCAGTGCAGCGCCACGGCTGCCGGCTTGATTTCGATACGCGCGCCGTCGCGCAGCAGCTCGCGCGCACGCTCCTGCGCCTGCGCGAGCCGCTCGCGAATCTCGTTTCCCGGGTCCGCGACGTGACGGCTCCCGTCGGGCAACAGCCGCTCCCATCCATGCGTGCCCCACAGCTCGGGGCGCCGGCGCCACGGCAGCAGGGGCAGCAGGTCATCGAGCTTGCGCCCGCTCACGATCACCACCCGCGTGCCGCCGCCGTCCATGAGACTTTCGAGCTCTTCGCCCACGCCGGGATACGGAAACGCGCGCTCGGGACGCACGACGAAAGGAGCGAGCGTGCCATCGTAATCGAGCAGCAGCACCCGTGTGCGCGCTTGCGCCAGATTCTCGAAAAAAGCGTCGAGATCAACGGCCGGGCTGAGCACGCGCATGGCGATCCGGCCCCGATTCAATCGCGATCCATTGCGCTCCCGGGGCAACGCTTCCCCGGGCGCCATCCGCGCGTATCGCGCGTTCCGGCATCGGAACAAACGATATTGAAAAACGGCATCTCCCTTTGTGGACCGGACAAATTGGAACCGTGCGCGCGCAAACTTTCCCGGCGCGTCACGCGGCGATCTCCCTCGCCGCAAATACTACCTGTCGCGCAGGGAAAAGTGAGGACGGCTTGTTTGCCCTTGTCTATATTGTGGCAGTGCAGCGTGACGAAAGTTCCCGCGCATGCGCGCGCGAATTTCCGCACCTCAGCCCGCGACCAGCACGAGATGCACGCGGTAGGGACCGTGCGCGCCGAGCGTCACCGTCTGCTCGATGTCCGCGGTGCGCGACGGGCCGGAGATGAAATTCACCGCGCGCGGCAGCGCGGCTCCCGTGGAGCCGGGCGCCTCGCCTTCGGACCGCACGAGCTGCCACGCCTCCTCCATGCCGCGCACGATGCGCGACGCGCGCACCACCGCGACGTGCGTCTCCGGCAGCAGGCTCACCGCAGCCGGCGTGGCGGGACCGGTCAGCGTCACGAGCGTACCGGTTTCCGCGATTGCGCAGTACGCGCCCGTGATCCCGACGAGATCGGTCTCGCGTGCTTCGCGCGCCTCCACTTCGATGCCGGCGGCCTTCCACTCGAGCCCCGCGAGCTCGCGCCAGCACACCGCCGCGAGCGGAAGCGTGTTCGACCGCAGGTAACGGGCGACAGCCGCCGGCACGGCGTCGAGCGCCTCCACCGTGTCCGTTGTGCTCGCCAGCGCTTCTGCGCGCTCGCGAAAGCGCGCGATGAGATCGCCGTCCACGCGCGGACGCGGTCCGGCGGGACGGGCGCGGATGTACGCCGCCACCGCCTCGCGCTCCCCCGCGTCCGGCTGCTCGCCCTTGCCCTGCTGGGCGCGAATCCGCGCCAGAATATTTTCTCGTGCGCTCATGTCATACGGTGATCAGTAAACGGTAATCGGTGAACGGTAGATCCGGCCACGCCCGGTGCTCGATTAAATCCGTTCACCGTTCACCGTTCACCCCAGAGTGGGCATGTTGAGCCCCGGCGCCGGCGTATCCTGGTGCGGCCAGCGGGTGGTCACGGCCTTGGTGCGGGTGTAGAACTTCACGCCCTCGATGCCGTGCACGTGCAGGTCGCCGAACAGCGACGACTTCCAGCCGCCGAAGGAGTAGAAGGCGACCGGAACCGGGATCGGCACGTTCACCCCGACCATGCCGACCTCCACCTCGTTCTCGAAGCGCCGCGCCGCCCCGCCCGACTCGGTGAAGATCGCGACGCCGTTGGCGTAGGGGTTGCGATTAACGAGCGCGATCGCGTCCTCGAGCGTCGGAGTGCGCAGCACCACGAGCACCGGCCCGAAGATCTCATCGCGGTAGATCTTCATCCCGGGCGTCACGTGGTCGAAGAGCGTGGTCCCGAGATAGTAGCCATCCTCGTACCCGGCCACTTTTGTTCCGCGACCGTCCACCACGAGCGCCGCCCCTTCCTTCACGCCCGCGTCGATGTAGCCCGCCACCTTGTCGCGGTGCTGCGCGGTGACGAGCGGGCCCATGTCCACGCCTTCCTTGTCGCCCGGACCGACCACGATCGCCTCGGCCCTTTTCTTGAGCAGCGCGACCAGCGGATCGGCCGCGGCGCCCACCGCCACCACCGCCGAGACCGCCATGCAGCGCTCGCCGGCCGAACCGTAACCCGCGCCCGCGAGCGCCTCGGCCGCGAACTCGAGGTCGGCATCGGGCAGCACCACTGCGTGGTTCTTCGCTCCGCCCAGTGCCTGCACCCGCTTGCCGTTCCGCGCGCATGTCTCGTAGATGTGTCTTGCGACCGGGGTGGATCCGACGAAGCTCACCGCCGCGATGCCCGGATGACCGAGCATTGCGTCCACCGCCTCCTTGTCGCCGTGGACCACGTTCAGCACGCCGTCGGGCAGCCCCGCCTCCTTGGCGAGCTCGGCCATCCGCATCGAGGCCGAAGGCACCTTCTCCGAGGGCTTGAGCACGAAGGTGTTCCCGCACGCGATTGCCACCGGGAACATCCACAGCGGAACCATCACCGGGAAGTTGAACGGTGTCACGCCGGCGCACACGCCCACGGGCTGGCGCACCGTGTGGCAGTCCACGCCCGATCCCACGTTCTCCGAGTGCTCTCCCTTCAGCAGGTGCGGGATGCCGCACGCGAACTCGACCACCTCGATGCCCCGCTGCACCGAGCCCATCGCGTCGGGCAGCGTCTTGCCGTGCTCCTCGGTGACGAGCCGCGCGAGCTCCCTCTGGTTTGCCTGGAGTAGCGCGAGGAAACGCTGCATGACGCGCGAGCGCCTCAGGGGCGGCGTGTCGCGCCATTCCGGGAGCGCCGCCGCGGCCGCCTTGACCGCCGCGTCGATGTCGGCCGCGTTGCAGAACGGGACCTTGCGGATCGCCGCGCCGGTCGCGGGATTGGTGACCTCGCCGTGGCGCACGCTCGAGGACGGCTGCTTGCGTCCGCCGATCCACAGCGACACGCTCGCCACGTTCCGCGATCCGACGGAATTGTTCAATGCCATCTCCTGGCTAGCATCCGAATCTCAAACCACAAAGGACACGAAGGGTTCCCGAATAAGAGCGCGCAACAAAATCAAGGAATAGTAACCGCAGATAAACGCCGATACACGCCGATCCCTCGGGTGATGAGTGATGGGTGATGAGTGATCGGAGAAAGCCCGTTACTCGCATTTCCGATTACCCATTTCCGGTTTTTATCTGCGTTCATTTGCGTTCATCGGCGGTTTCGAGCTTTCTGGGTCTTCTTGATACAGGCTCTAAGCAAGCAAGAAGCGTTTCAACTTCTCGCCTTTCCTTTGTGTCCTTGGTGTCCTTCGTGGTTCAAGATTTTTGCATTTGCTGCGCATGCAGCTCGCGAAAGGTCTTGCCTTCTGCGGCCGGAAGATCGCGCCCCCGTGTCCAGCCGCCGCCAAAAGGAAGGTGGCGGATCGTGCCTTCTCTCCCGCCCATCGTTGCCAGCAGGCGCGCGCCGATACGAGAAATCATCGCATAGATCGCCGGCCGGCGCGCGGCCCAGCCCCACACCGCGAGACCCGCGCGCTCCGTCCATGGCTTGAGCTTGCGCTCGAACTGCCGCTCGCGCAGCTTGCGCATCAGGTCCGGCAGCGGGATTTTCACCGGGCACACCACGCCACACTGATTGCAGAACGTGGATGCGTTCGGCAGGTCGGGCGCGTTCTCGAGTCCGACGAACGTCGGGGTGAGGATCGAGCCCATCGGTCCGGGGTAGACCCAGCCGTAGGCATGTCCGCCCACGCTCTGGTAGACCGGGCAGTGGTTCATGCACGCTCCGCAGCGGATGCAGCGCAGCATCGCCTGCATGTCCCCGCCGATCAACTGCGTGCGCCCCGCGTCGACCAGGATCACGTGAAAGTGTTCGGGGCCGTCGAGGTCGCGCGCGCCCTTCACTCCGGTGGTGACCGAGACGTAATTGGAGATGCTCTGGCCGGTGGCCGAGCGCGGCAGCAACCGCATGAGAGTGGCGACGTCCTCAAGCGTGGGCACTACCTTCTCGATGCCCGTCACCGCCACGTGCACGCGCGGGAGCGTCGTCACCATGCGGCCGTTGCCCTCGTTGGTGACGATCAGCGTGGACCCGGTCTCGGCCACGATGAAATTCGCCCCCGAGATTCCCATGTCCGCGGTCACGAAGCGCGGCCGCAGCATTTCGCGCGCCTCGCGCGTCAACTCCGCGATCCCGGTCTTGCGCGCCCGCCGGTGCTTCTCCGCGAAGAGATCCGAGACCTGCTCCCGGTTCTTGTGAACGACCGGGGCGATGATGTGCGAGGGCGGCTCCTTCGCGAGCTGCAGGATGTACTCGCCGAGGTCGGTCTCGATCACTTCCACGCCGGCGGCCTCGAGCGCCTCGTTCAGCGCGCACTCCTCGCTCACCATGGACTTCGACTTGACGGCCCTGCGAACGCCGTGCGCGCGCGCGATCTCGCACACGATGCGGGAGACGTCCTCGCCGGTCTGCGCCCAGTGCACCACCGCGCCGCGCGCGCGCGCGTTGCGCTCAAACTCTTCCAGGTAGAGATCGAGATGGGCGAGCGCGCGGTCTCGGATCGCCGCGGCCGCGTCGCGGATGCTCTCGAAATTGTCGAGCTCCTTGACGCGCTCGGCGCGCCCGCGCACGAAATTGCCCTGCAGCTTGGCGAGCGCCTGCTGCAGGTTGCGGTCGGCGAGCTTCTCCTGCGCCCGCTGCTTGAATTGCACCGAGGCGATGTGCATGCGCGTCAGGGTGAACGCCCGGGGGAGGCAGGAACCAGAGTGGCCGATTATATCGCATGCGCCAGCGGCATCCGCCGGCCCGCCCCACGTGCCATCCTCACCGACCCGGCACTCCGCGCCGGATCATGTAGATTCCGCTCGCAACCACGACGGCGGCGCCCGTCAGCATCCACGCATCGGGCACTTCACCCCACACCAGGTACCCGATGAGGATCGCCCACAGCAGGCCGGTGTAATGGAACGGCGAAATCACCGCCGCGTGCCCCATGCGGAAGGCCTCGATCATCATGAAATGCGCGCTCGCGTTGAAGGCGCCGGCCGCCAGGTACCAGACAGCGCCGCGCACATCAACAGGCTGCCATCCCCACGGCACCGTCGCCAGGCCCGCTGCCATGATCATCACGCCCGACCAGAACAGGATGGCGATCGATCTGTCGGTCCGCGTCAGCCGCCGGGTAAACGTGTCGCGCACCGCGTTGATCAATGCCGCACCCAGCGGCAGCAGGACGATCCACCCGAAGCCGCCGCCAGGGCGCACGATTAACAGGACCCCCACAAAGCCTGCGGCGATCGCTCCCCATTGGTGCGCGCTTACGCGCTCGCCGAGCATGGGCGCCGAGATTATCGCGACGAAGAACGGAGTCGCGAACAGGATGGCGAGAACGAACGAGAGCGGCAGCAACATCAGGCTCCACAGGACCAGCACGGCGCCGGCGGCGAACAGCAGCGCCCGCAGGAACTGCCCGCCGCGATAGACCGGCCGCAACGAGTAGAGGCCGCTCGTCGCCAGCGCGTACGGCAGGATGAACAGGAACGCCGCGAGTTGGCGCAGGCAGATGACCTGGCCGATCGGGTAGCTCTGAGCGAGGTGCTTCGAAACCGCGTCGTTGAGCGTGAGCAATCCCGCGCTCGCCACCATCGCGAGTATCCCGTGCAGCGGAGACGGCGCAGTCATTGCATGCGGAGCCGGCGCACGGTCCCGCCAAAGAATGATAGCGGGCGGCTCATACGGCCCCTAATCGTCGTCGACGCAACATCCGCACATCTCGCGCTGATACTTCCGGCGGTTGAATCTGGCTGATCGCCTGACCCGAATCTTCTTGGCGTCTTGGCGGTTCAGCTATTGACCTTGCCCGCGCTCGTTTTCGGTTCCACTTCAGCGCCAACCAGCACTTCCGCGACGTGCAGCACGCGGGTCTTCGCATCGCCGCGGCGGCGCAGCCTGCCTTCGATATTGAGCATGCAGCCGAGATCCCCGAGCACCACGGCGTCCGCCCCGCTCGCCGCGATATTCACGCATTTGCGCTCGGCGACGTGCGTGGAGATCCCGCCGAATTTCACGGAGAAGGTGCCGCCGAAGCCGCAGCACGTCTCGGCCTCCTCCATCTCCTTGAGCCTGAGACCCTCCACCCTCGCAAGCAGCGCCCGCGGCTGCGCTTTCACCCCGAGCTCGCGCAGCCCCGAGCACGAGTCGTGGTAGGTAACCGTCCCCATGAACTTCCCCGGCACGCGCTCGAGCTTTGCCACGTTCACGAGAAAGTCGGTCAGCTCATACGTACGCCCGCACAGGTTGCGGATTCGCTCCGGTTCATCCGGAGCCTCGTGAAACAGCTCCGGATAGTGGGTGCGGATCATCCCGGCGCAGGAGCCCGACGGGGCCACGATGTAATCGCAGCCTTCGAACTCGTCGAGGAGCTTGCGCGCCAGCGCCTTCGCCGCCGCACGGTCGCCGGAGTTGTAGCCGGGCTGGCCGCAGCAGGTCTGCGACCGGGGCACCACCACTTCGCAGCCCGCCGCCTCGAGCAGCCGCAGCGCCGCGAACCCGATGCGGGGTCGCATCAGGTCGACGAGGCAGGTCACGAACAGTCCGACGCGCATGCGTGGTATCGGGGACAGAGGAAGTCACCCACGGACGCCGGGCATGGCCGGCGCATGCGGTCGCAGGGCACGCGCAATTATAGCCCACGCACGCCCCGGCAACGCGTAACCCTGGCCCGTGCACGGGCGTCGCGAAGCCGCGATGCTTGCGCGCCCGCGCAGGCGGCTTACTGCTTGTGGGCCTGCGGGCGCCCTCCTTTGATATCGCGCCCGGACGATTCGCCGCCGCTCCCGCTCCCGCGGTGGCGCATGGCCACGTGGTGGACGAGCCCGACGACCAACACGATCAGCACGATCGCGAGTATGGAAAGTACGTACGTGAAAGTCATGATTTCTCCTCCGTGTTGGCGGGGAAAGGAGCCGGAGCATTGCGCACCGGCCGGCGGCTACTGTTTGGTCAGCCCCGCGCACGCGCAAGTTCCCCGCGCGCTGCGAGCGGAAATCGGCGCGGGAATGTCGCGCGCGCAGATACGGTCAGGACAGCCGCTCGCACGCGCGCGCGATGCGCCGGCAGCCTTCCTTCACCTCGTCGAGCGACGCGCCGTAGGAGAGGCGGAAATAGGGCGACATACCGTACGCCGCGCCATGCACCAGCGCGACGCCCTCGGCGTCGAGCACGTAGAGCACAAAATCCTCGTCGGTGCGCAACGCTTGGCCCTGCGGCGTGCGCCTGCCCATGATCTGCGCGCACGAAGCAAAGACGTAGAACGCCCCTTCCGGGCTGGAACAGGAGATGCCCGGTGCCGTGTTGAGAATCTTCACCGCCGCGTCGCGGCGCTCCCGGAAGATCTCCGTGCGCCCCTTCACGTATTCCTGCGGGCCGGTCAGCGCCGACACGGCGGCGGCCTGGCTGATCGAGGACGGATTATTCGTGCTCTGCGACTGGAGGACGGCCATCGCGCCGATCAGCGCCTTCGGGCCGCCCGCGTAGCCGATGCGCCACCCGGTCATCGAGTAGGCCTTGGACACACCGTTTACCGTCAGCGTGCGCTCGCAGAGCTGCGGCTCGACTTCGGCGATGGTCGCGAATTCGAATCCGTCATAGATGATGTGCTCGTAGATGTCGTCGGCGAGCACCCACACGTGAGGATGCCGCAGCAGGACCGCGGCGAGCGCCTTCAACTCCTCGCGCGTATAGGTCGCCCCGCTCGGGTTGTTCGGCGAGTTGAGGATCAGCCAGCGCGTGCGCGGGGTGATGGCGCGCTCGAGATCCTCCGGCAGCAGCTTGAACTTGTGCCCGGGTGCGCACGGAACCTCGACGGGCACGCCTTCCGCGAGCACGGTCATGTCGGTGTACGACACCCAGTACGGCGCCGGCACGATTACCTCGTCTCCCGGGTCGAGGGTAGCCATGAGCGCGTTGTAGATGACCTGCTTGCCGCCGGTTCCGACCGAGATCTCATCCGGTGCGTAGGCGAGGCCGTTCTCGCGCCTGAACTTGGCGCACACCGCCTCCTTCAGCTCGATCGTGCCGTCGACGTTCGTGTAGCGCGTATCGTCGCGGCGCATCGCCTCGTAGGCGGCTTCCTTCACGTGCTCCGGCGTGGGAAAGTCCGGCTCGCCCTGGGTGAGACTGATGATGTCATGGCCCTGTGCCTTGAGCTCGCGGGCGCGCTGCGCCGCAGTGCTCGACGCCGAGGGTTTGATGCGTCCGATACGCGATGCGAGCATGGACCGGTCCTTCCACCGGGAATAACGGGCGCGCGCGTCACCGCCTCGTCGGACGTCGCACGTCCGGACGCGGTCGCGGCCAAAGCGAGCAATGATACCCGATCTCCGCAGCGCGGCCGTGCGCTCAGGCCATGCCCACCGGCTCGGCGAGGTCGGCGCGCACCGCGCCCGGGCGCGCGCGCATCATGTCTTCGAGCTCCCGGCGCACCTTCGCGCAGCCCGGATCGTCAAACCGGTTGTCCATCTCTCCCGGATCGTTGGCAAGATCGTAGAGCTCGCCCGCACCGGAGCCCAGCTCGAAGGTGCACTTGTGCGTCTTCGTGCGCACCGTGCGCAGCTTCAAACCCACCCCGCAGCGCGAGGCGTGCACGTGCCACTCGCTGTAGGCGACGTCGCGCCTCTCGCCCGCCCCGCCGAGCAGCCGGCGCAGACTGCGCCCCTGCAGCGCCGCGGGCTGCGCCACGCCCGCGTACTCGCAGAAGGTCGCCGCCAGATCGAGTGTCGACACCGGCTCGGCCACCACGCCCCCCGCGGCAACCCCCGGACCGCGCGCCACCAGCGCCACCCGCAAAAGGTCCTCGTAGGGCCATGGCCCTTTCAGATACATGCCGTGGTTGCCGAGCATGTCACCGTGGTCGGTGGTGTAGATGACGAGAGTATCGCGCGCGAGCTCGAGGTCCTCGAGCGCGGCGACGATGCGCCCGACGCTGTGGTCGATGAGCGAGATCATGCCGTAGTAGTTCGCGGTCATCTCCGCGAGCTGCGCGTCGCTCTGGTCGGGTATGCGCGACATCTTCGCGCGCACGTTGAAGAGCGCGGCGTCCGCGAGCTGCGGCCTGCCCTCGAGCGTCGCCTTGTGCCACCACGGGCGGCGCTCGAGATCGCGCGCGCGGTGTTTCGGCAGCCGTACGCTACGCGCGTCGTACTGAAAGCTCCACGGCGCGGGGCAGTCGAACGGCTGGTGGGGATCGGGGAAGGAGGCCCACAGGCAGAACGGCGCGTTCGAGGCGTTCTCCTTCAGCCACTCGACGGCGCGGTCCCCGATCCAGCTGCTCGAGTGCCACGCCACCGGCAGCCCCGAGTGCCACGTCTGCGCGGCACCGATCTCCGGGCGCGTGCTCTTCGCCCAGAGCGCAAGCGCCTCCTCGTTTTTGCCGCGTGCGATCAGCCAGCGCTCGTAGTGGCCCATCGGCGGACGGTCGAGTGCGCGCGCACGATGCAGATGCCCGAGGACGGTGAGCTCGGCGTGCTCGAAGCCCATGTACGGCCCGCGCCAGCCGGGCCCGTAGCGCGCCTGGCTGAACCGGCACTCGGGACTGCCCGTCGCGGCAAACGTCGCCTTCGTCGCAAAGTGCGCCTTGCCGATGAAACCCGTGCGGTAGCCCGCGCGAGAGAGAGCGCCCGCAAACCCCCGCTCGCCCACCTTCGGGTCGAGATCCACGCCGTTGTCCCACACCCCGTGCGTGAGCGGCAGCAGCCCGGTCAGGATCGAAGCGCGCGAGGGCTGGCACACGAGATTGGGCGTGATGCATGCGGAGAAGCGCGTGCCCGCGCGCGCGAGCGCGTCCACGTGCGGAGTGCGGATGTGTGCGTTCTCGAAACCCACGCAGTCCGCGCGCTGCTGGTCCGAGGTGATCAGCAGGATGTTGGGGCGCTTCGCGCTCACACGATCTTCCCTTTATCGAGCATTTCCTGATTGCGCGCCGTGAAGATTATTTTTCCTCCAGCCCGGCCTCCCGCGCGGCCTTCGCCCACACGAGCATTTCGCGGCTCATGCGCCGCGCCATCTCCTCTGGCGATCCGCCCACCACTTCCAGCCCGAGATCGAGCAGCCGCTGCGTGATCCGCTCGTCGGACAGTGCCTTGTTGAAGGCGCCCGACAGCCGCGCCACCACCTCGTTCGGAGCGCCCTTGGGCGCGACCGCCCCGAACCACTGCGAAATATCCATGTCCGGATATCCCATCTCGGCGAGTGTCGGCACGTCGGGAAGCGCCTTCGCGCGCGCCTTGGACGTCACCGCGATCAGCCTGATCCTGCCCGCTTTCGCCTGCGGCACGAGGGGCGCGGCGCCGAGCACCGCGACCGGCACGTGCCCGCTCACCAGATCCACCACCGCCTGGCCGCCGCCCTTGTACGGAACGCTTATCATCTTCACCTTTGCCATGCCGAAGAAGACGCCGGCGGCAACGGCCTGCGTGCCGGTCGCGGACGATACCGCATACGAAATCTCTCCCGGCCGGGACCGGGCAGCCTTCAGGACATCTGCAATCGACTTCCAGCCGGGCGCGGGGTGGACCGCGATAATGATCGGCTGGTGAGTGAGGATCGTGACCGGGCTCAGATCGCGCTCGGCGCGATAGGAAAGCGACGGTCTCAACACCGGCTGGTAGAAGGACGAATCGGAACCGACGACGATGGTGTGGCCGTCCGCGCCGCCGCGGATGAGCGTCTCGATGGCAATGCTTCCTGCTCCCCCGGGCCGGTTATCGACCACTACGGACTGCCCGAGCTCCTTCGATACGATGTCACTTACGATTCGTGCGGACACATCCGTCGTCCCCCCTGGCGCAAAACCCACCAGTACGCGGATCGGTCGCGTCGGCCAGCTCTGCGCAAACACCGCGGAACACATGCCGAGCATCAACACTGCGAATGCGAGCTTTTTCATCACTTGATTCACCTCCTGTGCAGAGGGATTAGGGAGCATTCGATTTGGTGAGCACTCTGCGCGCATTGCTTCCTGCGCGGCGCGCAGCGGTCATTATTGCACAAACGTCGTGCTCCTCCGCCGTGCTACGATGGGACACAATCGCTACTGTGCCCGACGCGCATCGCACAACGCCGAATGCCGCAACCGCCCAACATCATCCTGATCCTCGCGGATAACCTCGGCTGGGGCGAGCTCGGCTGCTACGGCGGCGGCGTGCTGCGCGGCGCGCCCACCCCGCGCATCGACCGGCTGGCCTCCGAGGGGCTGCGCCTCACCAATTTCAATCTCGAGAGCGACTGCGTGCCCACGCGCTCCGCGCTGATGACGGGGCGCCACCCGATGCGCACCGGCGCGCTGCAATCCGTGCCCGCGGGCCTGCCGCAGGGGATCATCCCGTGGGAAGTCACGCTCGCGCAGCTCATCTCCGCGCGCGGCTACGCGACCGCGATCCACGGCAAATGGCACCTCGGCGACCGCGAAGGAAGGCTGCCCACGGACCGCGGCTTCGACGAATGGTACGGGATTCCGCGCACCACCAACGAATCGATGTTCACGAGTTCGCCGGGCTTCGACCCGTCGATCGCGCCGATGCCCTACGTGATGGAAGGCCGCAAGGGCGAGCCCGCGCGCAACGTTGCAGTCTACGACCTTGAGATGCGCCGGAAGATCGATTCCGATCTCGTCGCGCGCGCGAACGAGTTCGTGGGCAGGCAGGCGAAGAGCGGTCGGCCTTTTTTCGCGTACGTGCCGATCACGCAGCTGCATTACCCGACGCTGCCGCACCGCGATTTCGCCGGCAAGACCGGCGCGGGCGACTTTGCCGACTCGCTCGCGGAGATGGACCACCGCGTGGGCGAGATGCTCGACGCGATCGACGCGCTGGGGATTCGCGAAACGACCGCCTTCATCTTTGCAAGCGACAACGGCCCGGAATTCCGCCGCCCGTGGCGCGGCACCGCGGGCCCGTGGGTCGGCACCTACCACACCGCCATGGAAGGGGGGCTGCGCGCGCCGTTCATCATCCGCTGGCCGGGAAAGATCGCCGCCGGTCGGGTGAGCAACGAGATCGTGCACGTCGTGGATCTCTACGCGACGCTCGTGCGCATCGCGGGCGCCGAGGTCCCGAACGACCGGCCGATTGACGCGGTGGACCAGCTCGACTTCTTCCTCGGCCGTGCGGAGCGCTCCGCCCGCGAGGGTTTCGTGTTCTACATCAAGAACGAGATGCGCGCGGTCAAGTGGCGCGACTGGAAGATGCACTTCGTCTGGGAACCGGAGCCGAACGCCGGTCCGGTGAAGCTCGAATCGCCGTATCTCTTCAACCTGATCCAGGACCCGAAGGAAGAGACCGATGTGCTCACGCAGTACACGTGGGTGCGCAGGCCGATGCGCAAGATGATGCTCGACTTCGAGGAGAGCCTGAGGGCGCACCCGCCGATCCCGCCGGGCGCGCCGGACGGCTATGTCCCCAAGCGCTCTTCCGCGTAGCGATTAACACGCACGCGATGGCAATGAAATCCGGGGCGCCGGGCGAACAACTGTTCCGGGTGTGGGCGACGGGTTGCTCGCACGTGCACAGCGACCTGCGGCACGGGCGGCGCAGCCTCGCGGAACCCATCGAGCAAAGCGAGGCGGGCGGTGCGCAGGGCGGCCCGCCGTTCGACTGGGACATCATGCTGCACCTGGGCGACATTTCGGGCACGCAGGCCCCGCCCACCGACGCCGACGGGCCGCCGGTCGTCGAGCAGCTCGCCGCCGGGAAGAAACACCGCCTCGAGCAGATCTATCACCTGCTCGGCAACCACGACGCGAGCGGCCCGGGAGAAGAGACTCAGTGGTGGTTCCGCAAGTGGATCGACCCCGAAGGGGCAAATCCGCAGTATTCGCGCGTGCGCAAGGAGCGGCGCCCATACCCGGTGAGCGGCGACTGGGAGCGCTACAGCTTCTGCGCCGGCAACATCCTGTTCCTGATGATGGGCGACCGCAACGACGGCGGCCCGCCGCGGGGCCGCGCGCAGGACGGCGGCTGGCCGGCGGGCGCTATCACGCGCGAGACCTTCGAGTGGTGGAGGCGCATGGTCGAGTCGAACCAGGACAAGATCATCGTCACCTGCGCGCACCATGTCCTGCGCGACACGACGGTCGCCTCCGGGCGCTGGGAAGGCGTCAATTCGGGCTACCATGGCCGCTTCGACGATGCCGAGGGCGCGTCCTATTTGTACTGGGTGGGCGAGGATACGGACTCGAACGCGTTCCACGAGTACCTGGAACGGCGCCCCGGCGCGATTGATTTATGGCTGGGAGGCCACACGCACACCCACCCGGACGATCGCTACGGCAATAAGAGCCACGTCGAGCGGCGCTGGGACGTGACCTTCGTCAACGTTTCGGCGCTCACGCGCCACCACGGCCGGCACCGGCGCCCGCATTTCCCGATGAGCCGGCTGTTCACGTTCACGACCGGCGCAGACCGCGTGTGCATCCAGTGCTACCTGCACACGAACGACTACGCGGCGCAGGGCTGGTACGCGCCGGCCGAGCGCGAGGCGCCGCTGCGCCACCGCTATACGCGCTGAGATGCGGTGCCGCGGCGCGGCTACTGGCGGATGCCGAGCGCGGTGACGAGCTTGTCGTAGAGTTCGTATTGCTCGCGGATGTACTTCTCCGTTTCCGCGGGCGAGCGGATCGCGGCAACGCCCCCGATGCGGGCATTGCCCGCCTGCCAGTCCGGGTCCTTGGCGAGCCGGGCGAAGACGTCGGTCCAGCGATCGACGATCGGCTTCGGCAGCCCCTTGGGACCGACGAGCGCGGTCCATCCGACGATCTTTTCCATGTCGGGGAAGCCCACCTCGCGCGCGCTCGGCGCGTCGGGCATATCCGGGATGCGCACCGGGGTGACGAAGAACGCGCGCATCCGGCCCGCCTTCACCTGCGGGATGACCGTGGGCGCGTTGTTGCACGCGAAATCCACGTGGCCACCGAGAACGGCGGTCGTGACCTCGCCGCCGCTCTTGTAGTGGATGCCGACCGCGTGGTCCTTGGTGAGCTTCGCGAGCGTCATTAAGTACTGCGCGGCCATGTTCTGGCTGGTGGCGATCCCCGAGGTCGCGAAGTTGAGCTTGCCCGGGTGGGTGCGGATCGTGTTGATGAGGTCCGCGGCGGTCTTGTGCGGAGAATCGCTCCGCACGAAGCAGACGTAGGGATTCAACTCGATCATCGAGAGCATCGTGAACTCGTTCCACTTGTACGGCAGCTTCGTGTCGAGCGCGGGAAGGATGGCGTGCGTCGCGATGCGCGCGACGAGCAGCGTGTAGCCGTCCGGCGTCGCGTTTTTCACCATCGTCGCGGCGATCGCGCCCGAGGCGCCGACGCGGTTCACGGGCACGATCGGCACGTTGTTGAGGTACTTCGAGGCGGCCTGCCCCACGTTGCGGCCCGAGAGGTCCGAATCCCCGCCTGCCCCGAACGGGATGACGAACTGGATCGGCCGCGCCGGATAGGCCTGCGCGAACGCCGCCGCGGAGAACAGCATCAGAACCGCCGCCACAATCGAATGTTGCATGGTCGTCATCCTCCCTGTTTGGAACGTTTCGGGCTCGGGCGCGCGCTCGGGACGGAATATCGAACCGCGGCCGGCACCGTCCCCGGATTTCCCGTCGTTCTTCTGCGCGCTAGCGCTCCCACGGATGCGCGTCCGCCGGCGCGATGCCGTAGCGCGTGATCGCATCCGCGACCGCCGAAGCGGGGATTTTCTCCTCATCCACGAGCGCGCGCAAGGCCGCCAGCACGATGTGCTGCGCGCTCACCCCGAAGAAGTTGCGCAGCCGCTCGCGAGTGTCGCTGCGGCCGTAGCCGTCGGTGCCGAGCGCGACGAAACGGCGTGCCACCCACGGCCGGATCAGGTCAGGTAGCGCGCGCACATAATCGCTCGCGGCGACGATCGGGCCGCGGGTAGGTGCAAGGCACTGCTCGACCCAGCTTGCGCGCGGGTCCTCGGTGTGGAACCGGCTCCACCGCTCCGCTTCCATGCCATCGCGCTGCAGCTGCGTGTAGCTCGTCACGCTCCATACGTTCGCCGGGACGCCCCAGTCGCGCTCGAGCAGCCGCGCCGCCGCGATCGCCTCCTGCAGGATGGTCCCGCTGCCGAGCAGCTGGACACCCGCCTGCCCGCGCTCCTCGAGCAGATACATGCCGTTGAGGATGCCCTCCTCGGCGCCGGCCGGCAGCGCCGGCTGCGCGTAGTTCTCGTTCATCGCCGTGATGTAGTAGAAGACGTCCTCCTGCGCGTCCAGCATGCGGCGCACGCCGTCGTGCAGGATCACCGCGAGCTCGTAGCCGAAGCACGGGTCGTAGGCGCGGCAGTTCGGCACGGTCGAGGCGACGAGGTGGCTCGAGCCGTCCTGGTGCTGCAGGCCCTCGCCCGAGAGCGTGGTGCGGCCCGCGGTCGCGCCGAGGAGAAAACCCCGGCAGCGGGCGTCGCCCGCCGCCCAGATGAAGTCGCCCACGCGCTGGAAGCCGAATACCGAGTAGAAGATGTAGAACGGCAGCATCGGCACGCCGTGCACGCTGTAGCTCGTCGCGGCCGCGATCCACGAGGACATGGCGCCCGCCTCGTTGATGCCCTCCTCCAGGATCTGCCCTTCCTTCGATTCCTTGTAGTAGAGGAGCTCGTCGCGGTCCTCGGGCTCGTAGAGCTGGCCGACCGAGGAATAGATCGCCACCTGGCGGAACAGCGACTGCATGCCGAAGGTGCGCGCCTCGTCCGCGACGATCGGCACCACGCGCTTGCCGATGTTCGCGTCCTTCAGCAGCTGCGAGAGCAGCCGCACAAACGCCATGGTGGTGGATTCCTCGCGTCCCTTCGAGCCCTCCAGGATCGCTCGCGCGAAGCCGGAGAGTTCCGGCGCGGCAAGCTTCGGCGCCTCGACCGAGCGCACGGGCACGAAGCCGCCCAGCTTCTCCCGGTGCGCGTGCAGGTACTTGAGCTCCGGGCTGTCCGCCGCGGGCCGGAAGAAGCGCAAATGCACCACGTCCTCGTCAGCAAGCGGCAGCGCGAAGCGGTCCCGGAACGATGTGAGCGCCTCGTCGTCGAGCTTCTTCTGCTGGTGGGTGCCCATGCGGCCCTGGCCCCAGTGACCCATGCCGTAACCCTTCTTGGTCTGCGCGAGGATCACCGTCGGCTGCCCCTTGTGGTTCACCGCGGCAGAGTACGCGGCATAAATCTTCACCGGATCGTGCCCGCCGCGGTGCAGCCGGTCGATGTCCTCGTCCGAGAGATGCGCCACGATCGCCTGCAGCTCGGGGTACTTGTTGAAGAAATGCTCGCGGTTGAACCGCCCGTCGGTCGCCGCGTACTTCTGGAACTCCCCGTCCACCGTCTCGTGCAGGCGCTTGAGGATCACGTTGTCCTCGTCGCGCGCGAAGAGCGGATCCCAGTCCGAGCCCCACATGAGCTTGACCACGTTCCACCCGGCGCCGGCGAACAGGCCCTCGAGCTCCTGCACGATGGAGCCGTTGCCGCGCACCGGCCCGTCGAGCCGCTGCAAGTTGCAGTTCACGACGAAGATCAGGTTGTCGAGCGCTTCGCGCGCGGCGAGCGAGAGTCCCGCGAGCGACTCCGGCTCCTCCATCTCGCCGTCGCCCACGAACGCCCATACCTTGCGGCCCGCGGTATCGAGGATTCCGCGGTTCTGGAGATAGCGCATGAAGCGCGCCTGGTAGATCGCGGTGATCGGGCCGGTTCCCATGGAGGCGTTGGGAAACTGCCAGAAATCCGGCATCAGATAGGGGTGGCAGTACGAGCTCAGCCCCGCGCCGCCGGTCTCGCGGCGGTAGTTCGCGAGCTGCGCCTCGGTGAGCCGCCCCTCGAGAAACGCGCGCGCGTACACGCCGGGAGAGGCGTGCGGCTGGAAGTAAACCAGGTCGCCGGCCCGTCCGGCGCGGAAGAAGTGGTTGAACCCGACTTCGAACAGCTCGGCGACCGAGGCGTAAGTGGCGATGTGCCCGCCGAGCTCCGGGGACTCGCGGTTCGCTCGCACGACCATCGCGAGCGCGTTCCACCGCACGATCGCGATGATGCGGCTCTCGAGCTCGAGGTTGCCGGGATACTGCGGCTGCCCGGACAGCGGGATGGTGTTGCAGTACGGCGTGTTGAGCACCGGGGGCAGCGGCACGCGCCGCGCGCGCGCGCGGTCGAGCAGCTTGCGCAGGAGGAAATTCGCGCGCTCGCGTCCCTCGGCCTCGATGACCGCGTCGAAGGCATCGAGCCACTCCCGCGTCTCGCCGGGGTCGAGGTCCTGCGGCAGCGCGCGCCAGAAGCCGGAGAATGAAAAATCCGAAAGGTCGGTCATGATGCCTCCAGAAACGAAGCGGCGCCCGGTTCGCGGGCGGCGCGACGGCGCAACCGCCGTCCGGACTTCATGCTAGCGCGGCGGTCCCGGCACGTGGTTTCGTTTCTGGTTGCCGGAACCGGTGGAAACAGTATATTCTGCTGCGTTACTCCACTCTAGAGATAGAACATGCTGACAAATACCACCGATTCGACAGATTGGAAGATACTCGGCGTGCTGCAGGACCATGCGCGCATCTCGAACGTGGAGCTCGCGCGCGCGGTCCATCTCTCCGCCTCGCCCTGCCTGAACCGCGTGCGCGCCCTCGAGCGCAGCGGCATCATCAGCCGCTACGTGACGCTGCTCGATCCGGCGAGGATCGGGCTCACGGTGACGGTGTTCATCCAGGTGAGCCTGGAGAAGCAGGTGCAAACGGCGCTCGGCACCTTCGAGCGCGCGGTGCTGGGGCGCGATGAGGTGATGGAATGCTACCTGATGACCGGGGACGCCGATTATCTGCTGCGCGTGGTGGTCGCGGATGTCCCGGCGCTCGAGCGCTTCATCGTGGACTTCCTCGCGCGCATCCCCGGCGTGGGCAACATCAAGTCGAGCTTCTCGCTGAAGCAGGTGAAGTACAAGACCGCGCTGCCGCTGCCGCAAGCTGCCGCCGGCAAGTCCGCGCGGCCGGCCCCCGGGACTAAGAAACGGTATCAAAGGGCCGAAAACCTCGAAACCGCAGATGAACGCAAACCAGAGCCGTGAATAGTGAATGGTGAATCGAAAAGTCCAAGATACGCCCCTGGCGGAGCCAACTGTCTCACGATTCGCGATTTACGTTTCACGAATCCGATCGGCGTGTATCGGCGGTAAAAAATTTTTGCCTGCGAGCATTTCGCCGCGCGGTCAGTGGGCCCCGACGCCGGACTCCGCGACGACGGGTCGCCAGCGCTCGCGCTTGCTTACGATCAAGCGCTCCGCGGGCGCAAATATTTCATGCGGTCGGCCGAGCGTACATTGAGCTGGCGCACCGCCTTGTTGTGCAGCACGTGCAGGACCACCTCGGCGCCGGCCTCTCCGCTCCCCCACAAGCGCTGATAGAACTCGCTCTGGCGGGCGATCGCCTGGCCGCCGACGCCGAGGATGATGTCGCCGCGGTTCAGTCCGGCTCTCGCCGCGGGCGATTCGGGAAGCACGCGCGTCACCACCACGTGTCCCTGGATTTCCTCGGAATAGACGCCGAGCCAGGGCCGCGCCGGGCCGCGGCGCTGGCCGCTGGCGAGGAGGTCGTCGATCAGCGGCTTGAGCAGCTCCACCGGCACGAACATGTTCCCCGGAAATGCCGCGCCGACTTCGAGCGCATCGCTCACCCAGAGCGAGCCCACTCCGACGAGCTTGCCCTCGGCATCGAAGAGTCCGGCGCCGCTGTGCTCGAAGCGCGGCGGGGCGGTAAAGATCCCGCCCTCGATCATGTATTCCCACCAGCCGGTGAAGCGCCGGCGCGACACGACGCACGCGCGCGAGGTGCCGCCGGCCCCGCCGTGCGCCACCACGAGCACGGTGGCCAGCTCGCGCAGCGCGCCGGAGTCGCCCATCTCCACCGGGCGACAAGACAGGCCGGCACGCACCAGTCCGAAGCCGGTCGCGTGGTCATAGCCCACGACACTCGCCGGGAGCACCTGCCCGTCGCCTGCGACCACCAGGATCGAGCCGGCCTCGAGGATGAGATATCCGATCGTGAGGATCAGGCCCTTGTCGTCGATTACCACGCCGGTGCCCTCGCGCTCGGCGCCCAGATGCTCGGCGGTGCGCGCGTCCGGCACCGCCTTGATGCTGAGCTTCACGATGGCTTCGGGGGAAACGGCGTCGGCACCCACGTCCGGAACGGGTACGTGCGATGCGCGCCAGGCAGACAGCGCGGCTGCGAAGAAGGAGACAGTCACGGCGGTACGGAGTCTCGGCACGGGCGGGCGCGCTGCCGGAATGCAGCCCCGCCGGGCTATTGAGGCTATGGTATCGGGGCCCCCGCGAGGGGGCAACAGATGCCGGGGGCAATCCGCCCGCTCAGGCGGGCGGCTGGTAGCGCACGCCGATGATCTCGATCTCGGCTTCCCCGGCCGGAGTGGCCAGCGTCACGACATCGCCGGAGCGCTTCTTCATGAGCGCGCGCGCGATGGGCGAGAGCCAGCTCACGTGGCCGCGCTTCGCGTCCACCTCGTCCACCCCGACGATAATGATGGTGCGCTCCTCGCCCCCGCCCCTCACGTAGGCGTAGGTCACGGTCGCCCCGAAGAAGATCTGGTCCGAGGTTCCGCGGCGCGCCGGATCCACCACTTCGGCGGCGTCGAGACGCTTGTTGAGGTAATGGATCCGCCGGTCGATTTCACGCAACCGTTTCTTGCCATAGATGTAATCGCCGTTCTCGGAGCGGTCGCCGTTGGATGCCGCCCACGCGATAACCTTCACGAGATCGGGGCGCTCGACATCGAGCAGGCGCGTGAGCTCGGACTTGAGCCGCGTGTATCCCTGCGCCGTGATGTAGTTTTTTACGTCCTGCGCGGCCCGCTCGGACGCGGACGCGCTCGTGCGTCCATTACGACTACGCGTGGCTGTTGCGGACTTTCCCATGGGATGGTGCGGAGCGTCGGATAACGTGAGCCGCATAGTATAGCAAAAACAAGACATTACTGGCGCTATCTCGTTACACGTCGAGTATGCGCCTCCGGAACCGATGGTTATTGTGGCTCCTGATTTCATATTGTAAAATTTGCCTCCTAAAAACGCGAAAAATGGTCGTCCTGTGACACAAAAAGGCCCGAAATCCTCGATCCAGGTCATCGACCGCATGATGAGCCTGCTCGAGACGCTGTCCCGGCACGGCGCGCCGGTCAATCTCAAGCAGCTCGCGGCGGAAACCCGGCTCCACCCCTCGACCGCGCACCGTATCCTTGCGGTGATGGTGGAGAACCGCCTGGTGGACCGCATCGAGCCCGGCACCTACCGGCTTGGCATCCGCCTGCTCGAGCTGGGCAACCTCGTCAAGTCGCGCATCAGCGTGCGCCAGGAGGCGCTGCCCCACATGCACTCGTTGCATCAGGAACTGCACGAGACGGTGAATCTCTCGGTGCGCCACGACGACGAGGTCGTCTACATCGAGCGCACCGCGGACAGCAACACCATGATGCGGGTGGTGCAGATCATCGGCGCACGCGCGCCGCTGCACATCACGGCGGTGGGCAAGATCTTCCTCGCCCAGGATGGGGTCGAGAAAACCGCCGAGTACGTGCAGCGAACCGGCCTGCCGAAGTATACCGAGCACACACTAACCGAGCCCGATAGCCTCGCCAAAGAGCTCGACCGGGTCCGCCAGCAGGGCTACGCCTACGACAACGAAGAGGCCGAGCGGGGCGTCTCGTGCATCGGTGCAGGCATCTACAACGACGAGGGCGTCCTGGTCGCTGGGCTTTCGGTGTCGGCCCCCTCGGACCGGCTCGACCGCGCGTGGGCCGCACAGGTGCGGAAAACCGCCGACAAGATTTCGCGCGCGATCGGCTACCCGGGCCGTTGACTGCGTGAGCCGTGATTCGTGAGTCGTGACTCGAGGCGGTCTCAAAATCCAAAATAGATTAACCGCAGATAATCGCCGATACACGCCGATCAAGCCACGGTGAGGCGTGAACGGTAAGCAGTAAGCCATACATACCTGAGAATGACGTTCTCCTCCTTACCGCTTGCCGCTCACTGCCTGCCGCATTCATCTGCGTCCATCTGCGTTCATCGGCGGTTCCGCTGATGCTCGACCAGCCCTTCGTTTTCCTCGATCTCGAGACCACCGGCGCCCATCCGGCATGGGACCGCGTCACCGAAGTGGGCCTGCTCGAGGTCGACCGCGGCCGGTGCGCCGGAGAATGGTCCTCCCTCGTCAATCCCGGGCGCAGCATCCCGCCGGCGATCCAGGCTCTGAACGGCATCACCAACGAGATGGTCGCGCTCGCCCCGGCATTTCCCGAGATCGCCGACGAGCTCTATGCGCATCTCGACGGCAAGGTGCTGGTGGCCCACAACGCGCGCTTCGACTACGGGTTTCTCCGGCAGGAATTCCGGCGCGCGGGGCTGCGCTACAACGCGCGCGTGCTGTGCACCGTCAAGCTCTCGCGCAAGCTCTATCCGGAGGAGGCGCGCCACAACCTGGACGCCCTGATGCTGCGCCACGGCCTCGCGTGCGAGGCACGCCATCGAGCGCTCGGCGACGCGCGCGTGCTGTGGCAGCTCGTGCAGGCGTGGCGCGAAAGCCGCGGCCCCGATGCCATCGAGTCCGCCGCCAGCGCGCTGCTCGCGCGGCCGAGCCTGCCCGCGGGGCTCACCGCCGAGGCGCTCGACGAGATACCGGAGGCGCCGGGCGTGTATTTGTTCTACGGGGAAAACGGCGTCGTGCTCTACGTCGGCAAGAGCACCAACCTGCGCACGCGAGTGATGGCACACTTCGCGGCAGACCACCGCGACGCAAAGGACATGAAGATCGTGCGGCAGGTAAAACGCGTGGACTGGATCGAGACCGTCGGCGAGCTCGGCGCGCTGATCGAGGAAGCGCGGCTCGTGAAGCGCCTTGCGCCGGTCTACAACCGCAGGCTGCGGCACGCCGCCGAATTGTGCGCCTGGCACTGGCGGGCGGATTGGTCGGAGAGCGCGCCGGACTCGGACTCGCGCAGCGTGGAGCGGGAAGGCGCGCAGGCCGCCGACAGGATGGCCTCCCGGGGCCGCGATGTTCCGATCAGAGGCGGCGCGCCGCAACTGGTGAGCGCGTGCGAGCTCGATGTGTCGCGCTTCGGAGATCTCTACGGCCTATACCGGTCGCGCAGCGCGGCGCTCGAGGCATTGTGCGAGCTGGCGGGCGCGCACGGGCTGTGCCCGCTGCTGCTAGGCCTGGACAAGGGCCGCGCGCCGTGCTTCGCGCACCAGATCCGGCGCTGCCGCGGCGCGTGCATCGGCAAGGAAACCCGCGCCGCCCACGCCGCTCGCCTCGCGCAGGCGCTCGCCCGGCTCAGGATGCGGCCGTGGCCGTTCAAGGGCCGCATCGGCGTGCGCGTGGCGGGCGAGGAGGATGGCACGCTGATCGTGCTGGACCGCTGGTGCTATCTCGGCACGGTGCGCTCGGAGCAGGAACTCCACGAGCTCGGCGCGCCGTCCGGCCCGCCTGCCTTCGACCTCGACACCTACCGCGTACTCACGCGTTTTTTCTCGAGCGCGCGCCGCGGCTATACGGTGCTCGAGCTGCCCGTCTGACTGGAGCGGCGTAGCCCGCGACGGGTGACTCGTGACTGGCGAGGCGTGTAAAGTAACCCGCGCGACAATCATGCCCAGAGGAGATCCATCATGACCGCCGCCTTCCGCTACGCGCTGGCACTTGTTTTCGTGATCCTGCCTGCCACCGCGGTGCTCGCACAGGCCTACCCCGCGAAGCCGGTGCGCATGATCATCCCCTTTCCCCCGGGCGGGCCGACCGATCTCATGGGCCGGATGGCAGCCGACCGTCTGAGCAAGGCGTGGAACGTGCAGGTGGTGCCCGACAACCGCGGTGGCGCCGGTGGCAACATCGGGACAGAGCTGTGCGCGAAGTCTCCTCCCGACGGCTACACGATCTGCATGCTGACGGTGGCGCAGACCATTTCGCCCAGCATCTACAAGAAGCTCGGATACGATCCGCTCCGGGATTTCGCGCACGTGACCCTGATGGCGGTGCTGCCCAGCCTGCTCACCACGCATCCCACGCTGCCGGTGAAGAACGTGAGGGAGCTCGCCGCGCTCGCCAAATCGCGCCCCGGGCAGCTGACCTACGCCTCGACCGGCAACGGCACCAGCCCCCACATGCTGATGGAGATGTTCAAGCACCTGGCGGGGCTTGACATGGTGCACGTGCCCTACAAGGGCCAGGCGCCCTCGGTGGTGGACCAGCTCTCGGGCCAGGTGCAGCTCGCGTTCAACACCGCGGTCACCGTATTGCCGCAGGTGAAAGCGGGCAAGTTGAAGCCGATCGCGGTCTCGACGAGAGAGCGGTTTCCGCCGATGCCGGAACTGCAGACAGTGGAGGAAGGCGGAGTGAAGGGGTTCGACGGCAGTTCGTGGCAATCGGTGGTGATGCCCGCCGGCACCCCGCGCGAGATCGTCGCCAAGGTCTACCAGGAGCTCGCCGGCATGCTCAAGGCTGCCGAGACCCGCGAGAGGTTTCTGGCGCAGGGCGCGCTCGCCTCCGGGATTCCGCCGGATGAATTCCTCGCATTCATCAAGCGCGAACTCGAGAAGTGGGCGCGCGTGGCGAAGGCGGCCAACGTGACGGTCGACTGACCGCCGACTCTTTCGACGGGCGGCCGTCCGCTCGATCGGGACATCCACCCGCCCGCGCGGCATGCGCGTCACCCGCATCCCCTACGGGGTCGAGCTGTACTTCCCGCCGCTGCGCGCGCCGGCCGCCGCCGCATCTGCCGCTGCTTTCGGCGCCGTCTGCCTCCTGCCCTCGCTGCTCGCGGCCGCGGCGCTCATCCCGCGCGACGCATCGGATGCGTATGGGCTGCTCGCGCTGGTGCTCCTTTCCGCCTTCGCCGTGCCCCTCGTCGCGTTCGGCGTGACCTTCCTCGCGCTTGCCGTCTACCTGATGGCGAACTCGCTCACGGTACAGGTTACCGCGGCTGCGATCCGCAGCCGGCGCAGCGTATTCGGCTGCGCGTTGAGCCCGCGCGAGCTTAGGAGAGGCGAGGTCGCGGCGATCGAACCGGAACCGGCCGCACGATACCGGAACCTGCTGGGAGGAGAGCCAGGCTACCGGCTCATCGCACGCCCCGGCCCGCGGGCACCGGCCGGGCAGCGCGTCATGATCGTCGCGGAGGACCTGAAAGGGACGGGTAAGGTGAATGAAGTCCGCCGGCTGATCGAGTCGAGCATGCGGCTCGCCCCGCGCGCCGGTCAGTGATAGACGACCGGGACGTTCATCAGCACGTCGAAGCCCGCGAGAAACTCATCAACGCGCTCGATCGAAGCGTCCTCGTCGATCGCCTCGCGCATGGAGCGCACGAACCGGTCTGCCACGTCACCCTGGAAGAACGTGCCGCGCGCGGTTTGCTTGTCTACCAGCTCGTACGCATGCTGCGCGGGGTACTCCACCACGCAGTAGTTCTCGCTGTTGTAGATGATGTTCATCGCCTCGCATGCCTCTCATGGGCGTACAACGGTGCGTGTTGCATAAAGGATGACACTATTCGCACCGCTTGGTTCGCCCCGATCGTGCAGTAATGCACGTATTCACTGACATGGGGCGCGAACGGTCGTTTTCAAGGTACAAACGGTCGTGCGCAGGGCGCGTTTTCCGCTTCGATTTCCGGGTTTCGAGTCTCGAGTGCGGCGATCTGGCTCAGAACCGGTACTGGACCGCCTTAAACCCGCGAAAGCGGCATGGGAATGCAAGCGCGCAACGCGAGTTATGCGCGGCGCCCGGGCATGCTTTCGGTGCCCGCGCGTCGCATCTGGCTCAGCGCGATGCCGCCAAGGATCAAGGCAAGCGCAGCGTACGCTTCGGCCCCGGGATGCTCGCGCATCAGCGTGACACCTGCAAATACCGCTACCAGCGGACCCAGGTAGTTGACGAGCGACATGAAGGTCGGCCCGGCCGAACTGATCAGCGTGAAATAGCATATCGTGGCGATCGCGGTCGGACCGACGCCGAGCCAGACGATGGATACGACCGAGGTGGCGCTCAGCTCGAGCGCCCACGGCTGGTCAACCACGAGCGCAAGCGGCAGCATCACCACAGCAGCGATCAGCAACGTGCCGGCAGAGGCGACCAGGAAATCGCTGCGGATGGTGACCCGCGCAATCACGGCGTTTGCAGCATAGCACAGCGCGCCGCCGAGTACCGCCAGCTGCGACACGATCTGCAGCAGCGAGCCGCCGAGCCCGGCAAGCGCCGCCGGCCCCATCAACACGACGATGCCGAGAAAGCCCAGCACGAACCCCGCGAGCCTGTTGCGCGAAAGGGCATCCTCGGTAACGAACAGATGCGCGAGCAACAAGGTCGTGAGCGGCATGAATGCCATCAGAATGCCGGCGAGCGCGCTATCGACCACCTTCTGGCCCCACGTGATCAGGAAGAATGGAACCGCGTTGCCCACCAAGGCGAGCACCGCGTACGAGAGCCAGACCCGCCCGAACGGGGGCAGCCTAAGCTTCAATGCTCGCACCATCACGATCACCACCAGCGCACCGATCGCGACCCGGCCGGCAACGACGGTCGCCGGCGGCGCGCTCGCCACGGCGAGCTTATTGAACATGAAGGACGACCCCCACATCGCGCCCAGCGAGAGCAGCAATACCCAATCGGTCGCGCTCCTATGGCTGGACATCGGCGACAGCGAACGACACGGCGGGCGTGAAAGGAAGCGGGATACGACGTGACGACCCGGCCGCGGCGGCTCGATGCCGGCTGGACATGCCTCAATAGCCCTGCGGTCCGAACACGGTGATGCCGAGCCGGCGCTCCAGAGCGCGACCGAACCGATACTTCATCTCGGGGCCTTCGTACGTCATGGGCGGCGTGCCCAAGAAGCCGGTTTCCGGCTCCACCCGCAGGACCGTAAGAGACGGCCCGGGTTCCGCCAGGATCTGCGGCAGCGATTGACGCAGGGTCTCGATGCTTTCCAGGGTCCGCGCTTGCGGAAAGCCAGCGGCCCGCGCGAGCGCCGCATAGTCAGCCTGACCCTGATTGACCATCGGTACGGCACCGACGGTCTGATACACTCGATTGTCCACCACGAAATGCTTGAGATTCCGGGGCGCCTGTCCGGCCTCGGTCAGCAAGCAGCCGAGGTTCATGCACAGCGACCCATCGGCATTCAAAACCCACACCGGCGTTTCGCGCAGCGCCAGGGCAAGTCCCAGCGCAAAACTTGCGGCGAACCCCATCGCGCCGTGCATGTAGAAACTGTCCTCGCTCTTCGTCAAGGCCCACCACTCGTTGGCGGCCATGCCCAGGGCGCAGACTACTACGGCGTCGCCGCGATGGGCGGCAAGCACGCTCAATGCTTCGTTCGTTTTCATGCGGTCTGCTCCCCTTTGACCAGCCGCCGCGTCAGAAAAGCGATGAAAGGACGCTTCTGCAGACGACAAGCCTCAAAAGCATCGGGGATGCTCGCGAGGTCTTGCGCCCGGTCGAAAACATGATACGGGAAATCGTACGTTCGCAGCAGCGGTAACATGCGCCGTCCCTGGACTTCCTGATAGATCCGGTGGTCATCGATTGAACCGCGCAGGCTGACGACGCAGAATACCGGGATCTGATGGCGCAGGTTGAGCGTCGCAAGCTCTCCCGTGCAGGTCAGCAGTCCGGTCGCGCCCATCACGGCGACGGACCGCACCCCGCCGAAAAATGCGCCGCTGCAAATCGCTATCGCTTCCGCCTCGCGTGCGACGGGAACGTGCCGTATCGCGGGATCCGCCGCCAGTCGCCGGATCAGCGGGGCGACCCAATCATCCGGCAGCGTCGCCGCCAGACGCACGCCGCACTTCACCAGCTCGGAATGCAGCCGTTCGTTGACATCCATGGCGCGTCCTTTCGATCAATGGGTCCGAATCGGCGGCAGATCGTGCGTGCCGTCGCCCGGTTTGCGTACCACCCGGCCATTGAACACGACGAGCGGCCGCGGGGGAAGGCAGGCAACCGGGTCATCAGCCGGGCCGCAATCCGCCACGGAAAACGAAGCAGCAGCCCCGGCCGTGCACCAGTCGGGCGAGACCGAAATTCCCATGGCAGCCGCGGCCCTTGAGCTGACGGACTCCAGAAGATAACGCGAGTCCGCGAGCTGGCCCGCCAAACCGAGAACCTGCGCCGCCAACAGCGGATCGGCGTTTCCCACCGGAAGAAAGGGATCCTGTACGTTGTCCGATCCGCAGGCCACGTTGACCTCGCCGGCAAGCAGCTCCGCCACCGGCGCGACGCCGCGCAAGCCCGAATCCCGACCTTGCAGGTAAAGGTTCGTCAGCGGCAAGGCAATCACGTGAATCTGCGCTTCGGCAATCAGCCGTATCGTCTCCGCGCGCGCGGCGGCAGGCGTGACCGACAACGAGCAGCAATGCGAGGCGGTCACCCGGCCCTGCAACCCGAAGCGCCGCGTCAGGCGGGCGAGCTCGGGCAGGTTCTGCACCGCCGGATCGAGCGTCTCGTCGACGTGCAGGTCCACCATGGATCCCACGCGAACCGCGAGTTCCAGCATCCGCGTCATCAACGCGGAAGCTTCCGGCCCGCGGCTTCCGGTCGTCCCGCCGACGGCGTCGCACCCCCGTCCCAGCGCATCCTCCAGCATCCGCCACGATGCCTCGTCGTCGAGCGGCACACTCGCGGGCTGGAACGCCACAACTTGCACGGCAACGCGGTCGGCGAACATCTCTTTGAGCTCAAGCGCCGCCTCAACGTGGCGCAGCCCTACGATTCGGTCGACGTCTGCGTGCGTTCGCAACGCCGCAACCCCGTGCCGGATGGCCCACTCGATGACCCGGCGACCCCGCTGGACCAGATCCCGGGGCGTCAGAGCAGGCCGCAGCCGGGCAAACCGCGTCCGCGCGTCGACGAGATCCACAGCACCCCCGAGCACATCGGCCAGGCAGGCCTTGTCGAGGTGCAGATGCGGCTCGACGAGCCCCGGCAGCAGCAGGCGTCCTCCCGCGTCCCACTCCTCGCGCCCGCGTCCGGCGATCGTCACAGCGACGGCAGCGACTCGCCCACCGTCCATGGCGATATCCATCTTCGCCGCCGCGCCGGTGCCCCAAGGACAGGCATTGCGAATCACTAGGTCGTGCACGCCGATTTCCTCATGCGCTGGGGACCGACGCGCGCTCGCGCCCGATAGGCTAGCGGTCGCCTTCGGCCTTGATCCCCGCGGTCGCGATCAGCTTGCCGTACTTCGCGTGCTCTGCCTTCAGGTACTCGCGGAAGTCAGCGGGTGAACCGCCCAAGACGATGGAACCTCTGTTGGAGAATTGCTGCTCGACATCGCTCGTCTGCAGGGCGGCTGCGAACTCCCGGTTAAGACGTTCGACGACTGCCTGGGGCGTGCCGCCGGGTGCCCCGATTCCGGACCAGGTAGAAATGTCGTAACCAGAGACGCCGCTTTCAGCAATGGTGGGCAGTTCAGGCAGCGCGGCGACCCGCTTCGCAGTGGTCACCGCCAGGGCGCGCAGTCTGCCGGACTGGATGAAAGGCAGGCTCGGCGCCATGATGTTGAACGAGGCTTGGATATTGCCGGCGACGAGGTCGGTCAGGGTCTGGACGGATCCCCGGTACGGGACGTGTGTCATCCGTATCCCGGTCGTGTGCGAGAACAGTTCCGTGGCAATGTGGGCGAATCCGCCTATGCCGGAGGTACCGTAGGCGATCCCGCCCGGATTGCGCTTAGCGAGCGCGACGAACTGCTTCACTGTTTTCGCCGGCAACGACGGATGCACGACCAGCACGCCCGGCGTGGAACCGACGAGAATCACCGGCACGAAGTCCCGCAGCGTGTCGTACGGCAGCTTGTAGAGATACGGATGCACGGCCCAGTTGCCGGAGGTCGTGAGCACCAGGGTGTAACCGTCGGCCGAGGCCCGCGCCACGATCTCCATGCCCACGACGCCGTTGGCGCCCGGGCGGTTATCTATTACCACCTGCTGGCCGAGCCGCGGCGCCACCTTCTCTGCGAGTATGCGCGCCTGGATGTCGGTCGCGCCGCCCGGCGGGAAGGGATTCACAATCCGGATCGTCTTCGATGGATACGCGGCCTGCGCGCTCGCGTCATACGCGATGCCGGCACCGCCCGCTGCACTGATGACAACAAGCGCTACCAGGAATTTTGTGTTCATGGACGTTCTCCTCGTTTCAGGTTATCGGCGCGAATCCGTAGCTGTGCCTGAACACCTCGGCATGATGTCCGCCGGCGGTACGAGGCCTGTAGTCAGCCGGTGCCACGCGTCGGGGCGCGAAGGCGGTACGGACAACGCTCATAACCGAAACCGATCTTCGCCAGAGAGCCCCTGCCCCATGAAATACTCCCCCGGAAGACTCGATCCGATGCCGCGGTCGCGCGCGACCTCGATGATGCGCTTGCAAAGGGTGGCAAATTGTATGCCCATGCCGGAGTTGTTACTGTGCCAGGTAATCTGTCTCGACCCCATTCTCCCGAGAACTTTCCCTATGCACAGATCCGCAAGCTCAGCGACCCGGTCCCACGTCAAATACCCCTTCCGTATGGGGTTCAGGATTTCGGCCTGCGAGTCGTGCTTCAATTGGCTGATCGAATTGACGACCACGACATCGGCACGCCGTCCCACTTCGTCATCGAGTTCGCGGCGACGATCGAATCGAGGCGTTCCGATCATGCCGCACAGATGCACGCCCTGTTCCAGCCACTCGCCTTTTATCACCGGATCGGCTGAACTGGTGGCGGTGAACACAACGTCAGATCCGCGCACGCACTTTTCCGCCGAGTCTACGGCCTTCGCCTTGACCTCGAACGTTTGCTCGACCCACCCGGCGAAGCGCCGCCGGCGCTCCTCGTGAACCGAATGCACCTTCACCTCTTCGATGCCTGGCCTGATCGTCAAAAGGCCGGTGATCTGACCGACCGCCTGCTTGCCGGCACCGATGAGCCCTGCAACCTTGACATCCGCGCGACAGAGATACTTTGCAGCAAGCGCGGAAGTCGCGCCGACCCTCAGGGGAGACAGTGCGTCGTCGTGCACGATCCCCAGCAACTTCTTCGAACTCAGCTCCCAGACCAGCACCATGCCCGTATAGCCGGCGGGTGAAGCCTTGTGCGGCTCGCCTCCAGGCAGCGGGAAACTCATGTGACGGGCGCTCAGACGAGTCGCGGCGACGTTATGACAAGGTACCGCTCCAGGAATGATATTCAAGACGAACTGCGACCCCGCCTCGGTGCCACCGAGCGGGACTCGAAGCCATTCCCGGTTTATCGCTTGCGCGCGTTTGTGACCGAGATCCGCGTAGGCCTCCTCCATGAGCCGGACAGCCTCCGACATCGTGACCAGGCCACGCGTTTCCTCGCTGCGCAGGACGAGTACCGTATCGGACATACGGTCAGGTCGCCTCCTCGTAGAGCTCGATCTTGTTGCCGTCCGGGTCCGCCACGTAAATGGTCCGCCCGTAGATCCCGTCGTGCAAATCCTGGAAGAACTTCACATGAGCGCGTTTCAGACGCTCGTTGATCCCCGCGACGTCGTGGACGCGGAACGCGATATGGTCGATCTGCACCGGCTTGCCCGGGCCGCCGGTGGTGAGCGCAATACCCTGGTGGAAGGGCACGAACGGCCGGCCGTCCGCGAGCGGCTTGGCGCGCCGTTCGGTGAAGCCTAGCAACTCGGTGTAGAAGCGCTTGGAGGCCTCGAGGTCGGCGACCTGCAGCAGCATGTGCGCGAAACCCAGGGCGCGCGGCTTGCGCTGCGCGTCGAGCCACGCCGCCACCACGGCGGAATCCGCGATGCCGCAGAAATACTGGCCCCAGACCTTCAACGCGGTCTGCTCCCACTCCGCGTTGACGCCGGAGATGCAGTCGGTCACGGCAACGACGTCGTAGTCGCGCAGATACGCCTCGCGGATCGTCGTCTCCACGCACGCGTTCGTCGTGGTGCCAGTGACAAACAGCGTCTGCGTTCCGAGCATGCGGAGCAGTTGTTCCAGGCGCGTAGCGTAGAACGCGCCAAAACGATGCTTGCGTACAACCATGGACGAGTCGATCGCAGCGAGCTCCTTCAATTCTCCGATGATCTCCTCGTCCCACGTGCCGGCGAGTGCCGAGATCTGCTTGCGTTTCGCCGTGTGCGCAGCGAGCTTTTTCCTGGCGCGCACGGCGTCCGCCTGGAAGTGCTCCTGGACCGTCCAGATCACGGGCATGCCCGCCGCCCGGCAGCGTTCGACAAGCGCCTTCACCGCCGGCACGATCGCCGCCAGCCGTCTGGTGTCCACGCCCGAAATGCCGAGCGTGCCCTTCTCGTGCACGAAGGCGTTCTGCATGTCGATCACGAGCAGCGCACTCGTGCGCAGTTCCAATGCATCGAGTTCCATCACTTGCTCTCCGGCTCGTTGTCGATGCCGAGCCTCCCCGCCCGGCCCCAGCTGTCCTTGGGCACGTCCTGAATGATGACGTGCAAGTGGTCGGGCTTGCAGCCGGCATGCTCGATCATCGCGTCCGTGATCGCAGCCACGAGCTTGCGCTTCTGCTCGACGGTGCGCCCGGTCCACAGTTGTACCGTTACGACAGGCATGTGCATCTCCTTGCTTCTGAACGTGCCGGAACTCGAGGTCGGCAGGCGCCGCCCTGCGGGAGCGGCGATCGGTCTGAGGACATACTACACGCCCGCCTCGCGCAGCGCCTGCTCGCCCGCCCAGCCGGGCGCTATCGGCGCGAATCCCGTGGCGAAATTGCTCCCCGCGCGGTCCTCGCCGCGCGCGAGCCAGATCGGCCGATTCGCGTAGTTGACAAGCGGGTTCTCCTCCATCAGCAGCCGGTTGGGCCCGAAGCGCGGGTCGCGATTGTAGTGCGAGGTGGCGCACATGTAGCGGACGACGTAGTGCGCGCCCGGAGCGGGCGCCGGTGCAGCGTGCGCACGCTCGACCGCGGCGACCGCAGCCGTGCCGTCGTCCAGCGCCACGTCGACGACCACCCCGGCGAGCGGGTCGGCGGGCCAGTAGCGCCCCTCACGGCGCCGCGCTTCGAGCCAGCCGGCTGCGTCGAGGTAGAGCTCGCTGTCCCACAACACGAGGTCGGGCCCGACGAGCGCCGCCACGGCATCGAGGAGTACGTCGCTTTCGCAGAGCTCGAGAAAGCGCCAGGCGTCGAGGAGCTGCGCCGCGCGCCCGAAAGGATTGTGCGCGCCGGAAAGCAGAGCCTGGCGTGGCGGCTTTGCCGCCAGCCGCTGCGCGGTTTGTGCGATGGCGTCGAGCAGCGCCGCGGGCAGTCGTTCCGCCAGCGCGGTGCAGCCTCTCGCGCGGAATTCTGCAACGTCCATTGCGTTCCGTCTCCAGGGCCTCACGCCGGCACGGGGTCGTTCGCAGGACGGATGACGCAGCGCCCGCGCCCGTAGAAGCCTGCGTCCACCTCGCCGTTGTCGTACACGACCTCGCCGCGCGCGATGGTCGTCACCGGCCAGCCCTTCAATTTCCAGCCTTCGTAGATGCAGTGCCCGTGGCCGGTGTTTTTCACCGTGCGCTCCTCGTCGAGGTCGACGAGCACGAGATCGGCGTCGGCGCCGGCCTGCAGCGACCCCTTGCGCGGCCACAGCCCGAAGCGGCGCGCCGGATGGTACGAGTTGAGCTGCACGAGCCGCGTCAGCGGCAGGCCGCGCTGGTGCACGCCGAAGTGAAGCAGGAGCGCGAGCTCCCACGGAAACGACACGATGCCCGGCAGCTCCTTCCACAGGTCCTCGCCCTTCTTCGGGAAGAACGGCACGTGGTCGGTGCCGAGGCTGTAGACGCCGCCGTTGAACACGCCCTGCCACAGCCCTTCGAGATCCTCCTTCGGCCGCAGCGGCGGCGAGATCTTCGCGCGCATGTCGAGGTCCGGATCGTAGCACGTGCGGGTGAGGTAGTGCGGGCAGGTCTCGACGGTCACATCGATGCCGCGGCCGCGGGCCTCCGCGGCGAGCACCGGCCCCTTGCCGACCGAGGTGTGCACGATGTGCAGCGGGCAGCGCGTGCGCTCGGCAAGGAACAGCATGCGCTTGATCGTCTCTTCCTCGCAGAACGACGGGCGCGACTCGGTGTAGGCGCCGAGATCCTGCCGGCCGGTTGCCTTCATCTCGTCCTTCAGCCACGACGCGATGGCGGTGTTTTCGCAGTGCACGCTCAGTACCCCGCCCGGGATCTTCACGAGGTGCCGCATCGCCGCGTAGACCCAGCCGTCGGTCGCCGGCACGATGCCGATCGGATTGTCGGGCTCGTAGCCGAAATAGCACTTGAACGAGCGCACGCCGGTATCGCGCACGACGTTCGGGATGTCGTTGATATGGTCCTCGCGCTGGATGCCGAAGTGGAAGCCGAACTCGATCATCGCGTTCTGCTCGCCGATCGCGCGCCGCTCCTTGTAGAAAGGCGTGTACAGGCCCGCCTTGTTCCGGATATAGAGCAGGATGGTCGTGACGCCGCCCGCGGCCGCGGCCGCGGTCTCGGTGCGCATGTCCTCGTCGTACGGATAGTTCACGCCCAGGTGGCAGTGCGGGTCGATGACGCCGGGCATGAGCACGCGTCCCGCCGCGTCGATCACGCGCCTGCCTTCCGGCAGCGCGTCGTTCGCGCCGGTCACGGCGATGCGACCGTCGTTTACCGCAATGCCGCCCTCGAACTCGCCGTCATGGCTGACGACCCGGGCGTTGCGTACGACAAGGTCCACTTTCATTTTCTTCCTTCCATGATCGCCTCGACGCGAGCCCGGATGCCGCTCCATTGGCTTGCGCCCACCGTGACCGGCGCGCGCTTGCCCATACCGCGCGCCCATACGAACTTGAGCGCGAGGGCCTTCGCCGCGTCGCGGTCGATGCCTCCCGGTGGCGCGGCCACGTCCACCAGCAGCGCATGCGGCGGCAGCTTCTGCAGCACCGCCCGGCCGACGACGGGCGCGGGCACCGTCGAGACGATGGCATCGAGCCGCGGCGCGAGCGCGGCGAGCTCGTCGAGCCCGTGGCTCTCGGCGCCCATGGCGTGCGCGGCGGCGCGCTGCACCTTGTTGCGCGCCGCGACGTGAGTGTAGGCGCCCAGCGCGACGAAATAGCGGGTGAGGAGCGCGCCGATCGTGCCCTGCCCGACAATGCAGATCCGCGACTTGTGTATCGTGATATCGGTATTCTCGATCATGACCTTGAGCACGCCCTCGACGATCGCCGGCCCGCGCAGCAGCATGAGTTCGACATCCGACTCGTATTCGTGGAACGTGATGGCGAGCGCTTCGCCGTGCGCCTTGAGATTCTTGTCCGCCCAGCCGAGGATGACGTGAGCGGGCTTGCGCATGCCCGCGAGCATGTCGCGGTCAGGGATGATCTTCACCGGGCACTCGGGCGCGAAGAGCGCGCCGTCGGCCGCAATGCCGGGAATCGGGAACAGCGCAAAGTCCGCGCCGGCAAGCGCCGCCTTCGCATCCACCGCGAGCGTTACGCCCGGAATGCCGCCCTCGGGCCACGGGAACCCGTATGCGCGCACCGTGGCGCCGGTCGCGGCGGCGAGCCGCGCGATCTCCTGCTCGCGCCGGTCGCCCGCGACGACGGCGATGACGATCTTCTTCCAATCCATGTTCAGCTTCTCGCCTTGGCGATTCATTCGTCGCGGTCGAGGCCCGCGATCATCGCGAACACCATGAAGCGTAGCAGGCCGTGGCCGAATCCCTCCAGATCATAGCGGTGCGCGAGCGAGCCAGGCGCCTGGACGCGACGTTTCGCCTCGCCGCGTGCGCCGGCGCCAAGGATGGTTACTCGCATGCCGCGTGGACGGAACAGCAGGTGGGGAGCGACGCTGTCATGGGATCTTGTCGTTCGCTTTCGGATCGGGTGCCGCGCTTCTCCCGGCACGCCGGGTATACGCCTGTGCTATGATCACATAATATGATCACAGGCACCGGCCTTGTCAAGGCGAGCACGCCGGACGCGCGGGGGTCAGAGCCGCGCGGCCGCGCGCTGATTTCGGATCATCGCGCATGCCCGCGAAACCGCCCGTGACCAAGAGGCGGCGCCCGCAACACGACGACGGAGCGCCGGAGCGTCCGCGCCGCCGCGGCGAACTGCAGGACCGCGTGGTCGATGAGCTGCGGCGCGGACTGATGATCGGCGCCTTCGTGCCCGGCCAGACGATCTCCCTCCGCCGGCTCGCCGATGACCTCGGCACGAGCTCGATGCCGGTGCGCGAGGCGATCAACCAGCTGGTTGCGGCCAACGCGCTCGAGATGCTGCCCAACCGCACGGTGTGTGTGCCGCACATGACCCCAGCGCGCTTCGAGGAGCTCTCGCGGGTGCGCCAGGCGCTGGAGGGCATGGCCGCGGAGATGGCGTGCCAGCGCGCCACGCATGAGCTCGTGAAGCGCCTCGAGAGAATCAACGGCGAATTGCAGCGCGCGATCCGCGAGCGCAACATCGTGCAATGCCTCGCGAAGAACCAGGAATTCCATTTCACCCTCTACGAGGCGGCGAACTCCGAGGTGCTGCTGCCGCTGATCGAGCCGCTATGGCTGATGGCGGGCCCGATCATGTACTTCTCGCTGATCTCTCCCGATATGCCGTGGGACGCGAGCGCGCACAACGATGTACTCGACGCTCTGAAGGCTCGCGATCCCGCGGCCGCGCGCCGCGCGATCGAGCGCGATATCCGCAGCACCGCCACCTACCTGCTGAAGTCGTCGGTGTTCCGGAGCACCTCGGGGCCGCTCGCCGGGCTGCGCGCGGGTGCCGACCCGCGACGCTGACCGGCTTGGCCGAGATCCGGGGCGCGCGGGCCTGCCGTTCGTCACCGCACGATCGCGGTTCACCATGACCGCACCGAGCGCGTTTCCTGTTTACGTCCTGACCGGTTTTCTCGGCAGCGGCAAGACAACGCTGCTCGCGTCGCTGCTCGCGCATCCCGGCATGGGCGAAACGGCCGTGGTCATCAACGAGCTGGGCGAGGTGGCGCTCGACCACCTGCTGGTGCGCGAGGTGACCGAGGAGGTGATGCTGCTCGGCTCGGGCTGCGTGTGCTGCACGGTGCGCGACGACCTTGTCTCGACGCTGCAGGAGTTGGGCGCGCTGCGCGAGGCCGGCTCGATTCCGGCGTTCTCGCGCGTCGTGGTCGAGACCACGGGGCTCGCGGATCCGGCGCCCATCGTGCAGGCGCTGCTCGGCACGGGGCGCCTGCGCGGCGCGTTCCGGTTGACCGGGATCGTCGCCACAGTGGACGCCGTGCTGGGCGCGCGCGAGCTGGACGAACATTCGGAAGCGCTGAAGCAGGCCGCGATCGCCGACTGCCTTGTCATCACCAAGATGGATGCCGCGCCGCCGGATGCGGCTGCGCGGCTGCGCGCGCGGCTCGGGACGTTGAACCCGGGCGCGGCGCTCGTCGAGTCCGCACCGGGCGCGTTCCCGGCGCCGGAACGGCTCTTCGGCGCGGCAGGCTTCCACCTCGACGCGAAGCCGGAGGCGGTGAAGCGCTGGATACGCGACGAGGCGGCGCACGGCGATACCCGCACGCACGACGCTCACCGCCACGACGAGCGTGTGGGCACCTTCGCGATCCGCATCGCCGAGCCGCTCAAGTGGGCGAGCGTGCTCGAGTGGCTCGAGCTCCTGCTCGCAGCCCGTGGCGAGAGCGTGCTGCGGGTAAAGGGGCTCATCAACGTCGCGGGGCGGGCGAAGCCGACGGTGCTCCAGGGCGTGCAGCACATCGTCTACCCGCCCGCCGAGCTCGCGGCGTGGCCCGACGCGGACCGCAGCACGCGGCTCGTGTTCGTCACCCGCGATCTCACGCGCTCGGCGGTCGAGACCTCGCTGCGGCAGGTGCTGGGGACGGCGCTGACGTTGTCCTAGCGCCGCGCTGCTCAATCGTAAGTCGTCGTGACGGTGGGAGTGTGCGCCATCGAGAGCCCCGCGCGCTTCACGACGGCCGCCGCGCGCTCGCGCGCTTCCGTGCGCAGGCTCTTCTCGTCGACGGTCGCAACCTTCCCGTCGCGGTAGAGCGCCCTGCCGTCGACCCAAGTCTGCGCGATCGAGGCCGGGCTCGCCGAATAGACGACCGCCTGCAGTGCGTCCCCGTACGGCACCCATTCGAAGTGCTCGAGATCGAAGAGCACGAAATCCGCTTTCTTGCCGGATTCGATCGAACCGATCTCGTCGTCCCAGCCGAGCAGTTGCGCGCCCTCGATGGTCGCCATGCGCAACGCCTTTCTCGCGCCAACCAGCGTCGAATCCATGCGTGAATCCTTGAACATGCCCGCGACGAGGTACATCTGCCGCATCATGCTCAGATTGCCGCCCGCCGATACGCCGTCCGTGCCGATGCCGATGCGGATGCCCGCTTCGATCATTTCGGGATATCTGCCGATCCGGGTCGCGCCCTTGGCAAGCTTGACCGACGTGGCGGGACAGAACGCGACCATGGTGCCGGCCTGCGACATGCGCTCGATCTCTTCGTCGGTGACGGCGACGCAGTGCGCGATCGCCAGGTTCGGGCCGAGACCGCCGGCATTGGCGATGCGCGAAACAGGCCATACGCCGTACTTCTTCTCGCAAACCCGCGCCTCTTCGATGCTGGTGGCCAGATGATAGGTCGTGCCGACGCCCAGCCGCTCGGCGAGGGCGCGCGAGCCGACGTGCAACTCCAGGCTGCACGGCTCCTTGCCCTCGATGTTCACCCAGCAGCGCACCCTTCCGCCCGCGGTGCCGTGATGCGCCTTCACGGTCTCCTCGAGCGCCGCGAGCGCCACCCCGGAATCGGGAAAGAAATGATGCGCCATCATTTCCTCGGTCCAGCCGTCGGGGATCTGCGCGGGCCGCACGTCGCACGCATGCCGGCCGGTGATGCCGCGCATGCCGGCCTCGTCAATCGCATGCACGACGCCGGCAACGTCGTTCTGCGCCCCCATGTCAAGGAAGCAGGTGGTGCCGCAGCGGAGCATCTCCGCCATGCCGATCATCGCGCCCACCACTTCATCGCGCCCGTCCACGTTGGCGTAGAAGGGCTTCGCCCAGTGGAACACCCAGGCCCGCGTGGCGAGATTGTCCGGAAAGACCGCGCGCGACAGCGTTTCCGACAGGTGCACGTGCGAATCGACGAACCCCGGGGTCATGCCATAGCGGCTGCCGTCGATCACGTCGTCGAAGGAAACCCGGGGATGCCGCTTCGCGACCTCGGCGGCGGGGCCGACGTCGGCGATACGATCGTTCTCGACGACGACCGACGCGCCGGAGAGCACGCGGTCGTCCCGGTCGACGGTGAGGATGAACTCGAGATTCTCGATCAGTGTGCGCATAAGCGGGATTCCGATTGCGCCGGCGCGGCGCGTGGCGGGCGATTCAGATACGTATCATTTGACCACGAGCAGGCGGTCCGTGTTGGCGTAATCGGACAGAAGCTCGCACCCGTTCTCGGTGACCAGCATCATGTCCTTGTTCTGCATCCCGAAGCCGTGCCCGGTCTGATAGCAGAGCGGCTCGACACCCAGAACCATGCCGGCCTCGAGCTGCGCGTCGCCGCTCTTGCCGATCTCGGGCGTCGTGCCGATGTACGGGTCCTCGTGCAAATGCAGCCCGATGCCGTGGCCCACGAAGGAGATCGGCGGCAGCTTGAGCTTCGACAGGTGGCGGATGAACGCATCGTAGATCGCGCGGCAGCTCGCACCGGGTTTGATCATGTCCATGATCAGGTACTTGCACTCGACCAGGTTCTGCCAGATCGCCTCCGCGTGTGGCGGCGCCCGCTGCACGACGGCGGTGCGGCATACGCCCGCCTGGTAGCCGGCGATCACCGAGAAGATCTCGACGCGGCAGACGTCGGCGGGCTCGAGGCGCCGCTCCGACGGCCCGACGTTGGGCAGCTGACTGCGCTCGCCGGTGGCGACGATCATCAGCTTGAAATGCTCCGCGCCCAGCGTGTAGATATTGCGGGTCATGTGCGCAGCGATGTCCATTTCCGAGTCGCCGCAATTCACCGCTGCCAGCGCGTCGGTGATCGAGCGGTCCGCGATGCGCGACAGGCGCCGCAACAGCGCAATCTCGTCTTTTGTCTTGATCTGCCGCAGCCGCGCGAGTATCGCCTCGGCCGGGATGAACTGCGCGCGGGAGAGTTCGCGCCGCAACCGCTCGAGATCGCCCGCTGGCAGATAATCCATTTCGATGCCGATCTTCGCCGCGGCGAGCCCCAGGCCCTTCAACTGATCCGCGAGCATGGCCATCGCACTGTCGGTGAATTCGGCCCAGATGCGCGCGGGCGTATCGGGCTCACGGCGCTTGATGGTAGTCGCCTCCATGTCCACCGCGAAAATCTCCGTACGGCCGTCGGCCGTGACGATCACCATGGCATGGCGATGCCGGATCAGCGGCTGCGAGGGCACGACGAAGCCGGCGAGATAGGCGAAGCTTTCTGGCGAGCACGAGATCATGGCGTCGAGCCCGGCCTCCTGCATGGCCGTCACTTGCCGCGCGACGATTTCCTTCCTCATGAGCGGACCCGGTATTTCTCGATCTTCGCTTCGTCCACGGCCATGCCCATGCCCGGCGTGACCGGCGTCTCGATCGCGCCGTCGACGAGTTTCATCGGGGCATGGAGCAGGTCGTCCTTGTAATAGATTCCGCCTATCTGTCCCTTCTGGAATTCGGCCGGCGTGGATACCGGCACCACGCAGGACAATGTCACCGCCGGCGCGGCCGACGCAAGCTGGATGTTGGCGAGATTGCCTACGCCGGTCTCGATCGAGCCGTTGACGTTGCAGGCGATGCCCGCCGCGCGGCACACCGCCGCCACCTCCATCGCCTTGTACAGCCCGCCCGGCTTGGTGGTGTAGATCGATATGATGTCGATCGCGTGCTGCTCCGCGATCTGGATCGCGTCGTGTGCATTCCACGCGGATTCGTCCGCCATCACCGGTGTGTCGAGCGCACGCGCCACTTCGGCGATGCGCTCGATGCCCATACACGGTTGCTCCGCGTATTTGAGGCGATACTTTTCCATTTCCCGCAGCACGACCAGCGCCTCGCCCGGCGTCCTGTAGCCCTCGTTCGCATCGACGCAGATGTCCATGTCCGGGCCCGCGGCCTCCCTCACGGCACGCACGACCGCGATGTCGCGCTTGGGCTCGCCCCCGATCTTGATCTTGATGGTGCGGATGCCTTCGGCCGCAACCTGTGCCGCCTCCTTCTCGGCCTCTTCGACCGGGATGAGACCAATCGAATGGGTTACGGGCACGCGCGCGCGCGCGCGACCGCCAAGCAGCACATGGACCGGAACGCCGAGCCTTTTGCCGGCGAGGTCATAGGCTGCGAACTCGACGGCCGCCTTGGCATAGGGGTAACCCTTGATGACGGCATCCATGCGGGCGTGCAGCTCGACGATATTCGCCGGGTCTACCCCCGCGACTGCGGGGCCCAGGTAGCGGTCGATCACGTGGCCGACGATGCTCGATGATTCGCCGAAATAGCGCCCGAACTCGCCGCCCCAGTCCTTTAACGCCGCAGCCTCGCCCCAGCCCGCCCTGCCATCGGCGTCGGTCATCTTCACGATGATATAGCGCCCAATCGGCTCGGTGAGCCCCGTCCACTTGTGCTCCCTGCGCGTGGGCAGCTGCACGATGACGGTGTTGACGGCAGCGATATGGGTCAACGATGGTTCCTAGAGTGCAAGCGGCGCGAACCGCTTTGATGGCGTATTGTGATCACATAGTGTGATCATGTAAGGCGGGGCTGTCAAGCGGCCCGGCGGCGCAGACCGCGGCGGGTCGAGCAGCCATGGTCGTCGATTCAGTAAACTCGAGTAGCCATCCGTTACCACCGCCGGCCCGACTTCAACGCTCTGTGAGCACGCCCTTGCTCTCGAAGATCTTCCGTACCCTCGCCATGTAGTCCACGAATCGTGGATCCGTGTGGACCGCCCAGCGCCGCGGCCGCTTGAGTTCGATGTGCAGGTCAAGGTCGACCCGGCCCGGGCGCGGCGACATCACGATGACCCGGTCAGCCAGGAAAACAGCCTCCTCGATGCTGTGGGTGATGAACAGCACGGTGTTGCGTACCGACAGCCACATCGCCTGCAGGTCCATGATCATCTGCTCGCGAGTCAGGGCGTCGAGCGCGCCAAACGGCTCGTCCATCAGCAGCAGGCCCGGATCCTGGATCAGCGCCCGGCATATCGCCACCCTCTGCCGCATGCCCCCGGAAAGCTCGCTCGGGTACTTGCCGCCAAATCCCTGGAGCCCGACTTGCTCAAGCAACTGCTCGACGCGCGGCAGGTAGTCCGCGGCCCTTCCCCGCTTGATCTCTATTGGCAGCAGGATATTCTCCGTCACGGTCCGCCAATACAGCAGCAGATCGGTCTGAAATACCACGCCGATCTTGCGATGCGGCCGCTTCACGACCTCGCCATCGAGCAGGATGCGTCCGGAACTCGCAGGCAAGAGGCCGGCGATGAGGTTGAGCGCGGTGCTCTTCCCGCAGCCGCTGGGCCCGACGATCGCGACGAACTCCCCGGGTTCAATCATGATGTCGGTGCGATCGAGCGCGGGAATGGAGTCTCCCTCACGTGTGTCGTAAGCCTTGCTTACGCCCTCGATTCGAACCGAAACTCCGGGAGGCGGAGAACTCACCGCGCGGGCGGGGGCCACGCGATTCACCTTGCCGTCTCTCGCTGGAAAACGATCTTGCGCTCGAGAAAGCTGATGATCGAGAAGAGCATTACCCCGACACCTGAGATCACGATGACCGCAGCGAAGCTGAGTACGGTATCGAACCGCGAGCTCGCTTGCATCTGCAGATAACCGATCCCGCGCTCAGCAGCCACGTACTCACCGATCACCGCGCCGATGACCGCGAGCCCGATCCCCACCTTGAATCCGCCAAAAATGTTCGGCAGCGCGGCTGGCATGCGCAACTTGACGAATACCTGCCGCTCGCTCGCTCCCATCGATCGCAGCAGGCTGACCATTGGTTTTTCGAGCGCCTGCAGGCCGACGACGGTCGCGATCACAATCGGGAAGAACGATATCAGGAACGCCAGGAATATCTTCGGCGCCCAGCCGTAGCCGAGGTAAAGCACCAGCAGCGGGGCAAGTACGACTTTGGGCACGGTTTGCAGAGCGACCAGCAGAGGATAGACCGCCTTCTCGAACACCCGGGAGTAGAAGATCGCCAGCGCGGTCGGAATGCCGGTCAACACCGCGATCCCAAAGCCGAACACGACCTCAAGCACCGTGATCCACGCGTGCCGGAAAAGCAACATCCAGTCAGAAACAATCCGCTTGACGATGGTCCACGGCGTCGGCAGAACGAACTCGGAGATGCCCGCGAGCGGAACCACCGCCTGCCAGACCGCAAGTATCAAAAGCGCCAGCATCGGCGCCGCGCCCGGTTCGAGCACCGAGCGTGAGAAATTGAACCTGCGCTTGGGCGCTGCCACGCTCGTCGGGATCGTCTCGGTGTGGCTTGTGAACAGGCTGCCGCCCTCCGCGCCGGGCCACAGCCGGCGCGGCGGGGGCGATCGCTACATTCCCAGCAACGAATTGGTGAAATAAACCGGAACTGATTTCGGGGCTTCGATTTCGCCCACGGACTTGAGCAATTCCAGAGTGTCCGCGATGAGCTTCTCTTCGATCCAGCCGATCGGTTTGCCGGGCACCACCGGGATGGCCTCCACGGTTGCCTTGACCTGGGCGGTTACGACCGACGCACTCGGGCTGCCCGACCAGTGCTTGATCATCATGTTTGCGGCTGCAGCCGGATCTTTCCTCGAATCGACTACCGCATCGCCCACCGCCTTGAGGAGTTTTCTCAACGCTTCGGGCTTTTTGGCGATGATCGCGTCGCTCGAGACGAGCGCCATGCCCGGAACCGCCAGTCCGAACTTGTCCATCTCGAGCACGGCGAACTTGATGCCCTCTTTCTCCCTCAGGATCGGCAAGTCGTTGGTTTGATAGACGCTCACGACATCGACCTTCCCCTGCATGAAGGAGGGAACACGCGCCTGGGCGTGCATCTGGACCCTGTTCACCTTGCCACAATCAACCCCGTTTTTTCTGCAGAAGGCGTCAAGATAAGACGTGCCGGTTTCGCCAATCGCCGTTGCGATGGACTTTCCTTCGAGATCCTTCGGCACCCGGACCGGCTTTTCCGGCTTGGAAATCAGCGCCATCGGCGTGACCGGATGGTACAGCGCGATCAGTTTGACCGGCATGCCCTTGCTGATTGCCGTTATGGCGAAGATGCCGGGAAGGAGCACGGCGTCTTCCTGTCCCTGCAGCAGGGCTCCGAGCGCGGCCTGCGAGCCCGCACCCTCGCCCAATCTGACGCTGATGCCTTCGCGGGAAAAATATCCCTTTTCCTGGGCCACGTACATATGAGCGTATTCGCCCTTCAGGCGCCAGCTGAAACGAACGTTGACCTGCTCCTGCGCAAATGCCGACGCACTTACAAGGCCATACGAGATGACGCCAGACACGACCGCAGAAAACCATGCAAGCTTCTTGGTGATCATGGCTACGCTCCATTCAAAGGAAAATCGGTAAGAGACCCGGAAAAAGACTTGTGGACGACGATGCCCGCCCGTGATATTTCACGGACGCTGCATGAGCTGTGGCGCCTCATCTCGTGCCATGTCCGATCACATATCGTGATCACGATTTCACCGCTTGTCAAGGGTGAGCCGGAGTCCGGGGACGATTCGTCATGTCGTTCCACATTGGCACGCCCGGCGTGCACGGCGGCACGCGGGATTTCAGCGGGCGGTGGACCGCAGCAGGTCGGGCGGTTGACGTTATCGCGGGAGAGCACGGCCCCGGCGCGCAAGAGCCGGCGCTCTGGCCGCTATGCGATCCGTATGACCGCCGACATTCCGGCCGCCTGGTGGTCGAGCACGTGGCAGTGGAACATCCAGTCGCCGGGATTGTCGGCGACAAACGCGATGTCCACGCGCTCGCGCGGAGCCATCAGCACGGTGTCCCGCCATTCGCGGTGGCGCGTCGGCTCGCCGTCGCGGGCGATCACGCGGAACACAACCCCGTGCAGGTGCATGGGGTGAAACCATGCCGTTTCGTTGCGCATCTCGAGCACGCAGTGCGCGCCGCGCTTGAGCGTGAGCACCGGCTGGTGCGCGCGCTCCTTGATTGCGCCGCCGTTGATGGTCCACGCGAGACCGTGCTCGCGCGCGAGCTTCGCCAGCGGCACGCGACGCCCCTGGAACATCGCCTCGCGGATCGTGCCCATCGCCCCGCCCTGGAACAGGAAGGCGTGGCGTTCGGCGCGCGCGACGTCCGGCTCGGAAAGGGGATTGGGCGCAAGCGCGACCGGCGTATCGGGGGGAGACGCGCGCAGCGGCGCTTCATCGCGGTAGGCGAGCGCGATCAGGCGCCGGCTGACGCGAGGATCGAATTCGTCGCTCACGTCGTGGCGCGAGCCCGGCCGCTGCATGCAATCGAGCACGACATCGGCGCGCATCCCCGGCCCGAGCTCGATTTCGCCGGAGCCCGGATGGTGCGGCGCGACCGGCTGGCCGTCGAGCGCGATCACTTGCGGGGCGTGCCCCGCGAAACGCAGCGTGAAGATGCGCGCCGAGGCGGCGTTGATGAGCCGCAGGCGGATGCGCTCGCCGCCGCGCACCTCGAATACCCCGTCCTTGAGCGTGAACTTGCCGTTGATCGTGATCGTGTTGCCCATGCGCCCCTCATGGGCGCGGTCGAACAACGCTCCGAAATCCTCGCGCTGCGACGCATCCGGGTTGAGCCGCCAGTCCGACAGAACCCAGGTGACGTCGCGGTCCACCGCGATCGGATCCCGTTCCTCGACGATCAGCGCGCCGTAGAGCCCGCGCGCAACCTGCTCGCTGCTGTGGTCGTGGGGGTGGTACCAGAAGGTGCCCGCGTCGTGCAGCGGGAATTCGTAGGCAAACTCCCCTCCCGGCGGGATCGGGGCCTGCGTGAGATGCGGCACGCCGTCCATCGCGTTCGGCACGCGCAGCCCGTGCCAGTGAATCGTCGTCGTGCCCGGAAGCGCGTTTCGCGCCGTCACCCGCAACCGCTCGCCCTGCCGGTAGCGCAGTTCCGGCCCGGGCACGACACCGTCGAATCCCCATACTTCGGTCTCCGGGTACGCGTCCGAGATCAGCCGCTGGCGGCCGACCTCCATGCGCAGCACCCTCCCGCGCTCGGCGCGGCCGGCCCCCGCGACCGGCATCATCGCGGCAGCCGCGAGCAGCTTGAGGACGGAGCGGCGGGAGAGTTTCACGGCGCGATCATCCGGCACGGCACGGCCGCTGCAGCCCGCGTTTGGTACAATAGCGCTGCGTTTCCCGACTGGGCCACTATGGCGCTGACTCCTCTCACCGCATTATCTCCTCTCGACGGCCGCTATCACAACCGACTCGCTGCGCTGCGCGACATCTTCAGCGAATACGCGCTCGTCCGCGAGCGCGTCGGGGTCGAGCTCGCGTGGCTGCAGGCGCTCGCGGCCGAGCCCGGTATCGCGGAAGTGCCGCCGTTTTCCCAGCCCACCGTCGCCCAGCTCGACGAGCTTGCCGCGAAGTTCTCGGAAGCCGACGGCGCGCAGGTGAAGGCGATCGAGGCGAAGACGAACCACGACGTTAAGGCGGTCGAGTACTTTCTGCGCGAGAAGCTCGCCGGCAACCGCGAAGTGATGAAGGTCGCCGAATTCATCCATTTCGCATGCACTTCCGAGGACATCAACAACCTCGCCTACGCGCGCATGCTTTCCCGCGCGCGCGACAAGGTGCTGCTGCCCGCGCTCGACCAGATCATCGAGAAGCTGGCGGGGCTCGCCCACGAGCTCGCGGAGGCGACGATGCTCGCGCGCACGCACGGCCAGCCGGCAAGCCCCACGACCATGGGCAAGGAGTTCGCCAACATCGCGCACCGGCTCGCGCGCGCGCGCGACGGCATCGCCGCAGTGAGGCTGCTCGGCAAGATGAACGGCGCGGTGGGCAACTACAATGCGCACGTCGCCGCCTATCCCGGGGTGGACTGGGAAAAGCTGGCGCGCGCTTTCGTCGAGGGCTTCGGCCTGGAATTCAATCCCTACACCATACAGATCGAGCCGCACGACGCGCTCGCGGAGCTGCTCGACGCGTACGCACGCGCCAATGCCGTGCTGATCGACCTCGACCGCGACGCATGGGGCTACATCGCGCTCGGCTACTTCCGCCAGAAGGTGACGGCCGGTGAGGTCGGATCGTCCACGATGCCGCACAAGGTGAATCCGATCGACTTCGAGAATTCCGAGGGCAACCTCGGGGTCGCGAACGCGCTGCTCAGGCACATGAGCGAGAAGCTGCCGGTATCACGCTGGCAGCGCGATCTCACGGATTCCACGGTGCTGCGCAACGTCGGGGTGGCCCTCGGGCATGTCCTGCTCGGCTACGATTCGTGCCTCAAGGGGCTGCAAAAACTCGATGCCGATCGCGCACGGATGGCCGGGGATCTCGAGCAGGCGTGGGAAGTGCTCGCCGAGCCGATCCAGACCGTCATGCGCCGCTACGGGATGACCGGCGGCTACGAGCAGTTGATGGACCTCACGCGCGGGCGCGAGGGCGTCACGCGCGATGCCCTGCACGCCTTCATCAAGGGGCTTGGCGCGATCCCGGACGCCGAGAAGAAGCGTCTGCTCGCACTCACTCCAACGACCTACATCGGCAAGGCCGCCGACCTCGCAAAGAAGATTTGAACCGCCAGGGCGCCAAGACCGCCAAGCAGGAGTTAACGAAGCGGGATGCGGGGCGATGGCAGACTCGACGACGCGCCTCGGGTTGAAAAAGTTGTTTCATCCCCCATCTGGTCGATATGTTCCCGTTGCCTCGGCGTTCTTGGCGCCCTGGGGGTTCGTTCGAGTCTGTCGCGATGTCTGAACACGTAATCAACGCCAACACCACGAATTTCGAGCAGGTCGTCATCGGGGGCTCGAATAAGACCCCGGTGCTGGTGGACTTCTGGGCGCCGTGGTGCGCGCCCTGCCGCACGTTGACGCCGGTGCTGGAGAAGCTCGCGGCCGAGTATGCGGGCCGCTTCACGCTGGTGAAGATCAACTCCGACGAGAACCAGGCGCTCGCCGCGCAGTTCGGCGTGCGCGGCATCCCCAACGTGAAGGCCTTCGTGAACGGCGAGCTGGTGGACGAGTTCTCCGGCGCCCTGCCCGAAGCGCGCGTGCGCGAATTCATCGAGCGCGTGGTGCCCTCGCCCGCCGACGAACTGCGCCTGGCGGCGATGGAAGCCTACCGCGCGGGCGGCAAGCCCGAGGAAGCGCTTGCGCAGCTTGCCCGGGTGCTGGAGCTCGATTCCAGGAACGATTCCGCGCGCATGGACCGCGCCGAGATCCTGCTCGACCTTGCCCGGATCGAGGAGGCGCGCGAAGTGCTGGTGTCACTGGGCGGGCTCTCGCAACTCGGCGAGCGCGCCAAGACGCTCACTGCGCGGCTCGATCTCGCCGCGGGCGCGGCGGGCGCCGGCGATCGGGACTCGCTCAAGGTCCGCATCGCGCGCGACGCAAACGATCTCGATGCGCGTCTGCAGCTTGCGAACCTGCACGTCGCGGGCAAGGACTATCGTGCAGGGCTCGAGCAGTTGCTGGAGATCGTGAAGCGCGACCGCACGTTCCGGGACGACATCGCGCGCAAGACCATGCTCCAGATCTTCAGCGTGCTCGGCGGCGAGAACGAGCTGGTGGGCGAATACCGCCGGCGCCTTGCCGGCGCGATGTATTAAGAGCCGATAACGAGATCAAGAAATCCTGGCGGCAGATCAAATCCGATACACCCCAATCAAGATCGGGCACGGCGTGAGCAGTAAGCAGTGAGCGGTAAAAAAAACTGTAATTGACATCTCCCTACCGCTTACCCCTTACCGCTTACCGTCTTGTTTACCCGCGTCCATCGGCGGCTCCGGATCGCGCGCGGTGGCGCACGTACTCGAACACCGCCGGCATGATCGAGAGAATCACGATGCCGACCAGGACCAGCGTCAGGTTCTGCTTGACCACCGGCAGGTTGCCGAAGAAATACCCGGCGTAGGCGAGCGAGACCACCCACAGCACCGCGCCGCCCACGTTGTAGGCGAGGAAACGGCTGTAGGTCATGGCCCCGATGCCGGCGACGAAAGGCGCGTAGGTGCGGATGATCGGCACGAAGCGCGCGATAACGATGGTCTTGCCGCCGTGGCGCTCATAGAAGTTGTGCGCGCGCGCGAGGTACTCCTTGTTCAGCCACAACGAGTCTTCGTAGTGGAACACCTTGGGACCAACGTAATGGCCGAACGCGTAATTGACGGTATCACCGAGGATCGCCGCGATGATCAGAAGCACCACCAGCAGATGCACGTCCATGCCCCCCGCGGCCGCGACCGCGCCCGCCGCGAAGAGCAGCGAGTCGCCCGGCAGAAACGGCGTCACCACAAGTCCGGTCTCGCAGAAGACGATCGTGAAGAGAATGAGGTAGATCCAGAGCCCGTATTTCGCCACGAGCGAGGCGAGATGCTGATCGAGATGGACCAGGATGTCGAAGAAGGTGGATACCAGCTCCACGCGGCCCCCGCCTCAGACCGCGCCGGACTCGGCTTCCTTCTTCTCCGGCTTGGCAAGGTCCTCGCGCGACGCGCCCAGGTACATGGCCAGCGGGCACGCCACCAGGACCGACGAGTAGATGCCGAACAGGATCCCGATGGTGAGCGCGAGCGCGAAGTAAAACAGCGTCTCGCCGCCGAAGATCAGCATCGCGCACACCATGAGCTGGGTCGAGAGGTGGGTGATGATGGTGCGCGACATCGTCGCCGTGATCGCGTGATCCATCACCTGCGCCACCGTGAGGCTGCGCATCCTGCGGTTGCGGAAAGTCTCGCGCACCCGGTCGAACACCACTACCGACTCGTTCACCGAGTAGCCGAGCACCGCGAGCACCGCGGCGAGCACCGGCAGCGAGAACTCCCACTGGAAGATCGAGAAGAAGCCGACGATGATCACCACGTCGTGCAAGTTGGCGACGATCGCCGACACCCCGAACTTCCACTCGAAGCGCACCCAGAGGTAGAACACGATGCCGAGGCACACGAACAGCAGCGCGAGCGCGCCCGCTTCGAAGAGCTCGCGGCCGACCTGCGGCCCCACGAACTCGACGCGCCGCATCTCGACCTTCGCATCGTCCTTCCTGAGCTCCTGCACCACGAGCTCGGAGAGCTTCGCGCTGGTGACCCCCTGCTTCACGGGCAGGCGGATCAGCACGTCGCGGGACGTTCCGAAGTTCTGCACGGCGGCATCGCTGAATCCGATGCGTGCCATCGCCTCCCGGATCTTGCCGAGCTCGGCGGGGTGCGGGTAGGCCACCTCCATCACCGTGCCGCCGGTAAAATCCACCCCCCAGTTGAGCCCGCGCGTTGCGAGCGAGCCCACTGCGATCACGAAGGTGAGGAGCGAGATCACGTTGAACAGCAGCGCGTGCCGCATGAACGGGATGTCGCGCTGGATGCGGAACCATTCCATCGCTACGCTCCCGCTTCGCGAAGTCGAAAGTCGGAAGGCGAAAGGCGGAAGTAGCAGGCGCCCGCTGCGCGGGAAGTCCTTTCGACTTTCGACTTTCGACTTTCGAATTTCGACTTCATCGTTTGGCCTGCGCCGGCTTCCAGACCTGCCCGATCGAGACGCGATCGAGGCGCCGGCGGCTGCCATAGTAGTAGTTGACCATCGCGCGGGAGACCACCACCGCGCTGAAGATGGAGGTGAGGATGCCCAGGCACAGCACCACCGCGAAGCCCTTCACCGGGCCGGAGCCGAACGCGAACAGCGCCACTCCCGCGATCAGCGTGGTGATGTTCGAATCGAGAATCGTGCCCCACGCGCGCTCGTAGCCCGCGGTGATCGCGGCCTGCGGGGTGTTGCCGGCGCGCAGCTCCTCGCGTATGCGCTCGTTGATCAGCACGTTGGCGTCGATCGCCATGCCGATGGTGAGCGCGATGCCGGCCATCCCGGGCAGCGTCAGCGTCGCCTGCAGCAGCGAGAGCAGCGCGACCAGGAACAGCACGTTGGCGGCGAGAGCGATGATCGAGATCAGCCCGAACAGCACGTAGTAAGCGACCATGAAGACCGCGATCGCGCCGAAGCCGTACCAAGTGGACTGGAAGCCGATCCGGATGTTCTCCGCTCCGAGCGACGGCCCGACGGTGCGCTCCTCTATGATTTCCATCGGCGCGGCGAGCGCGCCCGCGCGCAGCAGCAGCGCCACGTCATGCGCTTCCTGCGTGTTCATGCGCCCGCTGATCTGAACGCGGCCGCCGCCGATTTCCTGGCGGATCACCGGCGCCGTCACCACCTCGCCCTTGCCTTTCTCGAAGAGCAGGATCGCCATGCGCTTGCCCACGTTCTCGCGCGTGACCTGCTGGAAGATGCGCGCGCCGGCGCCGTCGAGGCTGATGTGCACCGCCGGCTCGCCGGTCTGGGAGTCGAATCCCGGCTGCGCGTCGTTGATGCGGTCGCCCGTGAGCACCACCTGTTTACGCACCAGGATCGGCGAGCCGCCGCGCTCGACGTAGACCTCGGTGTTGAACGGCAGCTGGCCCGCGAGCGCCGCCTGCATCACGGTCGGGTTGTTCGAGTTCTCGTCGTCCACCATCCGCACTTCGAGCGTCGCGGTGCGCCCCAGGATGTCCTTCGCCTTGGCCGTGTCCTGCACGCCGGGCAGCTGCACCACGACACGGTCGCTGCCCTGCTGCTGGATGATCGGCTCGGCCACGCCGAGCTCGTTGACCCGGTTGCGCAGCGTGGTGATGTTCTGCTGCAGCGCGAAGTCCTGGGTGCGCCTCTGCGCGTCGGGCCTGAGCGTGGCAAGGATGCGGTACTCGTTCGCTTCGTCCGTGGCCCGCAGCTCGAGATCCGGCATCGCGCGCGTGAGCTCGTCGAACGCCTTCTCGCGCATCGCCCGGTCTCGGAAGCGCACGGTGATCGCCTGGCCCTCGCGCGCGACCCCCGCGTACTGGATGCGCCTGTCGCGCAGCGAATTGCGGATGTCGCTCGAGAAGGTCTCCGCCTTCTTCGCGAGCGCCGCTTTCATGTCCACCTGCAGCAGGAAATGCACGCCGCCGCGCAGATCGAGGCCGAGGTACATCGGCAGCGCCCCGATCGCGGCCAGCCAGCGCGGGCTCGCGGGCAGCAGGTTGAGTGCCACGATGTAGTCGTCTCCGAGCTCCGCCTGCAGCAGGTCCTTGGCCTTGATCTGGATATCGGTGTCCGAGAAACGCGCCTTGACGCTGGTCGGGTCGAGGAAGACGCCATTCGCAGTGATGTTGGCTTTCTTGAGGCCAGCCTCGACGCGCTCCATCAGCGCCGTATCGGCCCTCAGCGTGGCCCGCAGCGGGGAGACCTGCACGGCCGGGACCTCCCCGAAAAAGTTGGGCAGCGTGTAGAAGAGCCCGAGCACCACCGAGAGAACGACGATGGTATTTTTCCAGAGCGGAAAGCGGTTCATGCTTCGCAGAGAGGGGTAAGGAGAGAGGAGAGAGGGGTTTGTCGGCGACTACCTGGCTTGCGGTTCCTGACGCCTCTCACCTTTCGCCTTTCGCCTTTCGCCTTTCGTTTCACCCGAGGGTCTTGAGCGTGCCCTTGGGCAGCAGCACCTGCACCGCCTGGCGCTGAATCTGGATCTCGACGTTGGGGGAGACCTCGAGCGACACGTAGCTTTCGCTGATCTTGCTGATGCGCCCGAGCACGCCGCCGGCGGTGATCACCTCGTCGCCTTTCTGCAGCGCTTCGGTCATCGTCTTGTGTTCCTTGGCCCGCTTCATCTGCGGCCGGATCATCAGGAAATAGAGCACGACGAACATCAGCACGATGAGCAGCAGGCTTTCCATGCCGCCGCCTGCCGCGGGTGCGCCGGTAGCCTGGGCCCAGGCCGGATTGATCAACATAGCGTCTCCGATTCTCGATCAGGGCGCGGCCGCGCCCGAAAACCGGCAAATTTTAACACCATTTCGCGTGCTCCTGCTTGAATCCCGACACAAAATCGGCCAGCCCTTCGGCCTCGATCGCCGCGCGCAGGTCGCGCATGAGTCGGTGGTAAAAATGGAGATTGTGCAGCGTGTTCAAGCGCGCGCCGAGGATTTCGTTCACCCGCTGCAGGTGGTGCAGGTAGGATCGGGTGAAGTTGCGGCAGGTGTAGCACTCGCAGTCCACGTCGAGCGGCACCACCTCGTCCCGGTAGCGGGCGTTGCGCAGCTTGATCACACCGGCGCGCGTGTAGGCCCAGCCGTTGCGCGCATTGCGCGTCGGCAGCACGCAATCGAAGAGATCAATGCCGGCGGCCACCGCCACCACGATGTCCTGCGGCGTGCCCACCCCCATCAGGTAGCGCGGGCGGTCCGCGGGCAGGCGCGGGGCGGTATGCGCAAGGATGCGCATCATGTCGCGCTTGGACTCGCCCACCGACAATCCGCCTATCGCGTAGCCGTCGAAGCCGATGCGCTCGAGCTCCCGCGCCGACTCGTCGCGGAGCTCTTCGTACATGCCACCCTGCACGATCCCGAACAGCGCGTTGCCGTTTCCCTCGTGGGCGCGCTTCGAGCGCTCCGCCCACCGCAGCGACAGCTGCATCGAGGCGCGCGCCTGCTCCACCGATGCCGGATGCGGCGTGCACTCGTCGAATACCATCGCAACGTCGCTGTTCAGCACGCGCTGGATGCGCGCCGACTCCTCGGGCGTGAGGAAGCACGGGTCGCCGTTCACCGGCGACTGGAACCTCACCCCCTCCTCCGTGATCTTGCGCAGCGCGCCCAGGCTGTAGACCTGGTAGCCGCCGGAATCGGTGAGGATCGGGCCGTCCCAGCCCATGAAGCGGTGCAGCCCTTCGTGCGCCGCGATCACCTCGATCCCGGGCCGCAGCCACAGGTGGAAGGTGTTGCCGAGCACGATCTGCGCGCCGATCTCGCGCAGCTCCTGCGGGCTTACGGCCTTCACGGTGCCGTACGTGCCCACCGGTATGAAAGCCGGGGTGTCCACCGTCCCGTGCGCCACGCTCAACCGCCCACGGCGCGCCGCCCCGTCCGTCGCGAGCACTTCAAACCGCATTCAGAAGCCGTGAATAGTAATTCGTGAATCGTAAATCGTAATGGCAACCAGTGCGAAAACGGGCATCACCACGTTTCACAATTCACCATTCACGATTCACGCTGTTGTCGCTCAATGAGCATCGCGTCGCCGTAGCTGTAGAAGCGATACCGTTGCTCGACGGCGTGGCGGTACGCGCGCCGAATATTATCCATGCCGCCGAGCGCGCACACCAGCATCATCAGCGTCGAACGCGGCAGGTGAAAGTTAGTGAGCAGCCGGTCCACCACGCGGAAGCGGTAGCCCGGAATGATGAAAAGCCGCGTCTCGCCGTATCCCGCCCGCAGTTCCCCGCCGGCGGCCGCGCTCTCCAATGCGCGCAGGCTGGTCGTGCCCACTGCGAGCACGCGGCCGCCTCGGCTCCGCGCGCTCGTTACAACCGCCGCCGTTTCCCTCGGCACGTCGTACCACTCGCTGTGCATCCGGTGCTGCGTGACATCCCGGACGCGTACCGGCTGGAACGTGCCCGCGCCGACGTGCAGCGTGAGATACGCGATTGCGACGCCGCGCCCGCGCAGGCGATCCAGCAGCGTCTCGTCGAAGTGCAGCCCGGCCGTCGGCGCGGCGACGGCGCCCGGCTCGCGCGCGTATACCGTTTGATAGCGCTCGGTATCCTGCGCTTCCGCCTCCCGCGTGATGTACATGGGCAACGGGACGCTGCCGTGGCGCTCGAGCGTTGCGTATACGTCCTCGCATCCTTCGAAGCGCAGCCGGTAGAACTCCTCCTCGCGCCCGAGCACCGTCGCTTCGATCGCCTCGGCGAGCACCAGGGTGCTGCCCGCGCGCGGCGGGCGGTTCGCCCCCACCTGCGCGAGGACTTCGCCCGGACCGAGCACTCGTTCGACCATCACCTCGACGTGCCCGCCGCTCTTCTTGCGGCCCGTGAGCCGGGCCTTGATCACCCGCGTGTCGTTGAACACCATCACGTCGCCGGGGGCGACGAGCTCGACGAGATCGCGGAACTCCCGGTCGGTGAGCGCGCCGGTCTTCCCCTCAAGGTGCAGCAGCCGGCTCGCCGCGCGCTCGCGCGCCGGAACTTGCGCGATGAGCTCCTGCGGCAACTCATAGTCGAAGTCATCGCGGTGCATCACCGCATTATATGAAAAGCGTGAATCGTGATTCGTGAGTTGTGAGTCGCACTCTAGCGTGACTTGCCGCTTCAGTTCATTGTTCCCGATACAGGATTGCGGGATAATTTCCCGCATTCCTGCCGGGATGGCGGAATTGGTAGACGCACGGGACTCACAACACGCCGACACTATGTGCCGTCGTTAAGCGAAGCTTAACGAATCCATGTCCGTCGGCTTGTTGCGGCGTAGGCTGACTGCGCAGCATGTTAAGCGCCGCAGGCGCGGCCGGAGCCAAAATCCCGCGCGAATAAAGTACCATTAATACCCAGTGCCGGGATGGCGGAATTGGTAGACGCACGGGACTCAAAATCCCGCGGTGGCAACACCATGAGAGTTCGATTCTCTCTCCCGGCACCACCAAGACTGCTCAAGGTTCAAGGTTCAAGGTTCAAGGTTCAAGGTTCAAGGTTCAAGGTTCAAGGTTGGACGCGAATCCGACGCCGTGTTCCTGACCTGAAGCCTTGAACGTTGAACTTTGAACGTGGAACGGTGAATCTCCGCCTATCGCCCGAGATTCACCTCGACGTTGTCGATTAGCCGGGTCGAGTCGATCCGCGCGGCCGCAAGCACGACGAGTGCGCGGTCGTCGGCGCCCGGCGGCTGCAGGTCGGCCTGCCGCCGCACCGCAACGTAGTCCGGCTTCCATCCGTGTCCCGCGAGTGCGGACATGGCTTCCAGCTCGATGCGCTGAAAGTCGCGCGCGCCTCCATCGAGCGCCGCGCGGGCCTTGCGCAGCACCTGGTAGAGCCGCGGCGCCTCGCGCCGCGCCGGCTCCGAGAGATACGCGTTGCGCGACGACAGCGCAAGGCCGTCTTCCGCGCGCACCGTCTCGGCCGGAATGATCTCGATCGGCAGCGCGAACTGACGCACCATGTCGCGCAGGACGATGTACTGCTGGTAGTCCTTCTTGCCGAAGATCGCCGAGTGCGGCATCACGAGGTTGAAGAGCTTGAGCACCACGGTCGCAACACCCCGGAAGTGCCCCGGGCGGTGCGCGCCCTCCAGGATGTGCTGCAGGTCGGAGGGCTCGACCACGAACGTCTGCGCCTCGGGGTAGATCTCGCGCTCGTCCGGCGCGAATACCACGTTCACGCCCACCTTCTCGAGACTCGCGGCGTCCGCTTCCAGCGTCCGCGGATAGCGCTCGAAGTCCTCCTTGGGGCCGAACTGCAGCCGGTTCACGAAGATGCTCACCACGGTGCACGCCGCGCGCGGCTTCGCCACGCGCATGAGCTCGATGTGACCCTCGTGCAGGTTGCCCATGGTGGGCACGAACACGTTGTCGGGCTCGCGCTGCAGCCGCTCGCGCAAGGCGGCGGCGGAGTGGATGATGTCCATGCGAGATGCGGGATTGAGGTACCAGGATTGAGGATTGAGCGACGTCCTGCTGAAAGTCATCGCCCCGGGCGAACGATACTCTCTCAATCCTCGGTGCTCAATCCTCAATCCTAGAAAGAATGTTCGGGCCCGGGGAAGCTCTTCGCCTTCACTTCCTTCACGTAGAGCTCGACCGCGCCCTGGATGGAGCCCGCGGCACGCATGTAGTTCTTGACGAATTTCGCCTTCTTGCCCGGGAACACGTCGAGCATGTCGTGCAGCACCAGAACCTGGCCGGAGCAGTCCACGCCGGCCCCGATCCCGATGGTCGGCGTGCTGATGGCGGCGGTGATGTCGCGCGCAAGCGTCGCGGGGACCGCCTCGAGCACGATCATGCCCGCGCCGGACTGCTCCAGCAGCCGCGCCTCCTCGAGCAGGCGCTCGCCCTCGCTCTGTCCCCTGCCCTGCACCCGGTAGCCGCCAAACTGGTGGACCGACTGCGGCGTGAGGCCGAGGTGCCCGCACACCGGGATGCCGCGCTGGACGAGAAACGCCACGGTCTCCAGCATGGGCTCTCCGCCCTCGATCTTGACCATGTGGGCGCCCGAAGCCATCAGCTCGGCCGCGTTGCGGAACGCTTCCTGCGGGTTCAGCTGGAAGCTGCCGAAGGGCATGTCGGCGATGACGAACGCGCGCTTCGATCCGCGCGCGACGCACTGAACGTGATAAGCCATGTCGCGCATGGTGACCGGAAGCGTGGTCTCGTGCCCCTGCAGCACGTTGCCGAGCGAATCGCCGATGAGCAGGCATTCGACGCCCGCGGCCTCGAGCAGCGCGGCGAAGCTCGCGTCGTAGCAGGTCAGCATCGTGATCTTGTCGCCTTCCTGCGCCATCCTGTGCAGCGTGTGCAGCGTGACTCGCATGTCCGGTCAGCTTCCTAGGTTGAAGAACTCGCGCGGCCCCCGCATCTCGGCGATGTGTCCCAACAATAAATCAAAATCCCCCGGCTGATCAACAAAGTTCAGATTCTCCGAGTTGACGATCAGCACCGGGGCCGCGTCGTACTGGTAGAAAAAACGCGCGTAGGTCTCGGCAAGCTGGGCGAGATATTCGTCGGATATGCCGCGCTCGTAGGCGAGCCCCCGGCGGCGCACCCGCTCGATCAGGGTCTCGGTGGAAGCCTGCAGGTAGATCACCAGATCGGGCGTCGGGCCCTGCGGCCTGAGATTGGCGTAGACCTGCCGGTAGAGCGCGAGCTCGTCGTCGCTCAAAGTGAGCTGCGCGAACAAGGGGTCCTTGTCGATCATGAAATCCGCGACGACCCGCCCGGAAAAAAGATCGGGCTGGGAGAGCGCGCGCATCTGCTTCGCCCGATGGAAGAGAAAATAGAGCTGCGCGGGCAGCGCGAAGCGCGCGCGTTCCTGGTAGAACCCGGGAAGGAACGGATTGGCGTCCGGGTCCTCGAGCACCACGGCGCTGCCGAGACGCTCGCCCATCACGCGCGCGAGGCTGGTCTTGCCCGCGCCGATTGGCCCCTCGACGACGATGTAGCGGTACTTTTCGGGAAGCGTCGCGCTCATCGCGTCGCCCCGCTCCCCGGCGTGACGACTGACGGCTGACGGGGTAAGTATCAGCGTTCGCAGAACACCCATGTATCAGCGTTCGCAGAACAGTTGCAGTAAGGTTTTGGTTTTTTGTGGAGGGTGGGTCATGGCTAAAAACTCCATATTGAGCGAGCGCGTCGCAGG
>VGID01000017.1 GCA_016868035.1 Betaproteobacteria bacterium
GGCCACTGCGCCGCTTCGGCACAATGGAGGCATGCGTATTGACTCAATCTGCCGAACCGCCGTATACGTGACCCGTTCGTACGGTGGTGTGGGAGGGGGGAGCCGTGAGGCTTCTCCCTATCCCGATTCGTGAACTTCCTCCAGAACCACGACCAGGTCGGCAACCGCGCGTTCGGCGAACGGCTCACCGCGCTTGCCGCGCCCGATGCACTGCGTGCCGCGGCGGCGGTCCTTCTGCTCGCCCCATCGCCGCCGCTCGTCTTCATGGGGGAGGAATACGGCTGCGAGCAGCCGTTTGCCTTCTTCTGCGATTTCGGCCCCGAGCTTGCGCGGGCCGTGACCGAGGGGCGGCGCAACGAGTTCGCCCGTTTCGAGCGTTTCCGCTCGCCTGCGATGCGCGAGAAGATTCCCGACCCCAACGCCGCCGCCACATTCGAAGCCGCGCGCCTCGACTGGGACCGCATCCGGTCCCCGGCGCACGCGGCGTGGCTCGCGCTCTACCGCGAACTGCTCTCGGTGCGTGCAGGCCGCATCGTGCCGCTCCTGGCGGCTCTCGTGCCGGGCGCTGCACGCCACGAGGTCCTCGCCGAGCGCGCGCTGCGCGTGGAGTGGCCCCGCGCCGACGGAACCCGGCTTGCGCTCGCCGCGAACCTCGGGCCCGAGGCGTTCGGCACCGGGGCGTCCGCCCCGGGCGAGATCATCCATGCGCTGCCCGCCGCCGCCGCGGCCGAATGGAAGAGCGGCAACTGGCTGCCGTGGTCCGCGGTGTGGTCGCTCCACGCGGAGGCGCGCGCGTGAACCTCACCCTGCTCGAGCGCGCGTGCGCGGCCTGCGGCATCTCGACCGAGTACCGGGACGTATGGGGCAAGACGCACCGCGTGCCCGCGGACACGTGCCGCGCGCTGCTCGCCGCGATGGGGGTGGCCGCAGGCTCCGACGCCGAGCTCGAGCAGGCGCTGGCCGCCCGTGAAGCGCGCGATTGGCGCCGGGTGTTGGCGCCGGTGCTCGTCGTGCGCGCGGACGCGCCGGAGCTCGCCGTGCCGGTGACGTTGCCCGCTCCCGCTCTCGGACGGCGGCATTCCTGGTCGCTCGTCGAGGAGCAGGGCGCGCGCCACGGCGGGGAGTTCGAGCCGGCGGGATTGCCCGCCATCGGCGAGCGCCGCATCTCCGGCGCGGGCTTCGTCCGCTTTGCGCTGCGCCTGCCCGCGGTTCCGCCTCCCGGATACCACCGCCTGGAGATCGGGGCACTCGACGCTCCGGGGGAGGCCCGCGCCGCCGCGCCGCTGATCGTCGTTCCCGCGCGCTGCTACCTCCCGCCGGGGATGGCCAACGGGCGGGTGTGGGGCCCGATGGTCAATCTCTACGCGTTGCGCTCGGAACGCAACTGGGGCATCGGCGACTACACGGACTTGCGCGGAGTCATGGAGCTTGCCGCGCGCTGCGGGGCGGCGGTCGTGGGCGTGAACCCGCTGCACGCGCTCTTTCCCCACGATCCGGAGCATGCAAGCCCGTACAGCCCGGCGAGCCGGCAGCTGTTGAACGTGCTCTACCTCGATCCGGAGGGCGTGCCCGACTTCGCCGAGTGCGAGCCGGCGCGCGAGCGCCTCGCGAGCGCGGAGTTCCAGGCGCGGCTGCGCGCGGTGCGCGGCGCGGAACGGCTGGAATACCGCGCCGTCGCCGAGTTGAAGTTCGAGATCCTGGAGCGCATCTACACGCACTTTCGCGACCGGCACCTCGCGCGGGGCACGGAGCGCGCCGCTGCGTTCCGCGCGTTCCAGCAGGCCGGCGGCGAGTCGCTGCGCCTTGCCTCGCTCTTCTACGCGCTGCAGGAGCATCTCGGTGCGAGCGACGCCCGCGTGTGGGGCTGGCGCTCGTGGCCCGAGCCCTACCGCGACCCGCGCACGCCCGAGGTCGCGCAATACGCGCGCGAGCACGTGGAGCGCACCGAATATCACGATTATCTGCAGTGGAACGCCGAGCTGCAGCTCGACGCCGTCGGCAAGCGCTCGCTCGAGCTCGGGCTGCGCGTGGGCCTCTACCAGGACCTCGCGGTGGGGGTGGACCCCGGCGGAGCCGAGGCGTGGGGAGCGCAGTCGCTGTACGCAGGCGCGGTTTCCATCGGCTGCCCGCCCGACGATTTCAACCTGAAGGGGCAGAGCTGGGGCCTGCCGCCGCTGCTGCCCGATCAGCTCACTGCGGCCGCCTACGCCCCGATCGTCGCGCTGCTGCGCGAGAACATGCGCGATGCGGGCGCGCTGCGCATCGACCACGTGATGGGCCTCATGCGGCTCTTCTGGGTGCCGGCGGGCGAGCTGCCCGCGCGGGGCGCCTATGTGTCGTACCCGTTCGAGGACCTGCTGGGGATCGTCGCGCTGGAGAGCCAGCGCAACCTCTGCATCGTGATCGGCGAGGATCTCGGCACGCTCCCGGACGGGCTCGCGGAGCGGCTGCGCGCGGCGGGCGTGCTCTCCTACCGCCTGCTCTATTTCGAGCGCGAGCCCGACGGGGCGTTCCGCGCGCCGCAGCGCTACCCGGCGCAGGCGCTGGCAGCGGTGAGCACGCACGACCTGCCCACGCTGCGCGGCTTCTGGCAGGGGCGCGACCTCGACCTGCGCAGCGCGCTGAAGCTCTTCCCGAGCGAGGAGCTGCGCCAGCGCCAGATCGTGGAGCGCGCGCAGGACCGCGCGCGGCTGCTCGTCGCGCTGGAGGCGGAGAAGCTGCTGCCGCCCGGCGCGAGCGTGCACGCGATCCCGGGGCCGGAGGTGACGCACGATTTCATGGTCGCGGTGCACCGGTTCCTCGCCCGCACCCCGTGCCGGCTGCTCATGGTCCAGCCCGAGGACCTCTTCGGCCAGCTCGACCAGGTGAACCTTCCCGCGACCACGGCGGTTGAGCACCCGAACTGGCGGCACCGGCTGCCGCTCGAGCTCGAGCAGTGGGAGATGGATGAGCGCTGGCGCTCGTTTTGCTCGGCGCTCAACGCCGAGCGCGGGCCGCTCGCGGCGCCCGCGCCCGCTCCCGTGCGCGCACCGGACGCGACCTAGGAGTTTGTCGGACTTTAGCCCGACAAACTCCTATTGCAGTTCAACAGCGCCTTCACTTTCGCGCACGCGGCCGAGCTCGTGCCCTACCTCCACGAGCTGGGGGTGTCGCACTGCTACGCATCGCCGTACTTCCACGCGCGCCCCGGCAGCACCCACGGCTACGACATCGTGGACCACGGCGCCTTCAACCCCGAGATCGGGGACGAGCCCGCGCTCGAGCGCTTCGCCGCGGAACTCGCGCGGCGGGGCATGGGGCAGGTGCTCGACATGGTCCCGAACGAGCGCATGGAGGACGGCCGGGCAAAACGTTTCACGACCTGGAAGGGCCTCGCGGCGCGGCGGGAGCATTCCACGCTGTTCGCGAAGGGCGAGTACGTGCCCCTCGAGACGGCGGGCGAGCACGCGGAGCGCCTGTGCGTGTTCGCGCGCGTCGCCAGCGATCGCGCGGCGATCGCGGTTGCGCCGCGCCTCGTCGGCGGTCTCGTCGAGGCGCACGGCGCGCCGCTCGGGCGCGCCGCGTGGGCGGACACCCGCATCGTGCTGCCGGCGCGGGTCGCCGGCGGCCTTCGCAACCCGTACACCGCCGAGGAGCTCGCGCCGGACGGCGCGGGCACGTTGCGTGCGGCGGAGGTGCTGCGCGCGTATCCTGTGGCGTTGTTGTTGTGTAACATGGACGCAGCGGAGCGGTGAGGAGCGCACGGGCCCCGGGGCCCGCGCCGAGGGAACTTTTCGACCGCCCGCGGTCGAAGATTACGTAAGCAGAAACAACGCGTTCGGGCACACGGCGGGCAGCAACGCCAGGCCCGGGGCTTCATCGAACTGCGGTCGCGCCCGGTGGCGCGGCGCAATCAGACGAACGAACAGCGGGGTTCGGTGCGGCGTCTCTTTTCTCTGTTTCTCGTTTCCGCAGCAGCGCCGCGGCAGCGCGCAGCGTGGAGCGGCGCACGCGCAACCGGGCGCGAGGGAGTAGGAACGGCTCATGAGGGTATGGCAGGACCTCTTGCTGGCGAATGATTTCGCCGCCTGGCTGCTCGCCGCCACGATCGGCGGGGGCGTGCTCGCGGTGCTGGCGCTCGTCAAGTACGCCGGCGCGCGCGTGCTGGGCGCGATCGCGCGCCGCACCGAGGCCGGCTGGGACAACGCCGCGGCGGAGGCGCTGCGCGCGACGAGCGTTTTTCTCGGCGTGGTGTTCGCGCTCTACGCGGGCGCGACCGCGCTCACGGTCCCGGCAAGGCTCGGCGAGCTGCTCTCGATCGTCGCGGTGCTGGCGCTGCTGCTGCAGGTCGCGCTGTGGGCAAACCGCTTCATCGTCTCGTGGTTCGCGGTGCAGATACCGCGCCGGCGCGCGGTCGATCCGGAAGGAGCCACCGCCTACAACCTGCTCGGCGTGGGCGCCCGGATCTTCGTGTGGTCGCTCATCCTGCTCGTGGCGCTCGACCACCTCGGCTTCAACATCACGGGGCTCGTGGCGGGGCTCGGCATCGGCGGCATCGCGGTCGCGCTCGCGGTGCAGAACATCCTGGGCGACCTCTTCGCCTCGCTCTCGATCGTGCTCGACAAGCCGTTCGTCGTGGGCGACTTCATCGTGGTGGACAGCCTGCGGGGCACGGTCGAGCGCGTGGGCATCAAGACGACCCACGTGCGCAGCCTCGACGGGGAGATGCTGGTGTTCTCGAACGCCGATCTCCTGAAGAGCCGCATCCGCAATTTCAAGCGCATGCTGGAGCGGCGCGTGCTGTTCCGCATCGGAGTCATCTACCAGACGCCGGCGGAGAAGGTGAAGTCGATTCCGCAGTGGCTGCGCGAGGCGGTCGAAGCGCAGCAGAACGCGCGATTCGACCGCGCGCACTTCCTCGAATACGGAGATTCCGCGCTCGTCTTCGAGATCGTCTATTACGTGCGGAGTCCGGACTACAACGTCTACATGGATACGCAGCAGGCGATCAACCTCGCGATCCTCGACCGCTTCGCCCGCGAGGGAGTGGAGTTCGCCTACCCGACCCGCACGCTGCACATCAGCTCGATGGTGCAGGCGGCCGGCGCGACCGCTTGACGAGGGGGGAACGCGTTATGGCCAGAGCCCGGGAACGCCTGATCGTCGTATCGAACCGGCTGCCGTTCGTGTTCCGGCGCGGCGCCAGGGGGGAGTGGGAGGTCGAGCCCGGAACGGGGGGGCTGGTGACCGCGCTGCTGCCGGTGCTGCGGCACAGGGGCGGCACCTGGATCGGCTGGCCGGGGCTTGCCGAGGTCTCGCGCGAGCTCGCGGCGAAGCTCGAGGCCGTCGGCGAGGGCTCGGGATACCGGCTGCGCGGGGTGCAGTTGACGGCGGAGGAGGTGCGCGACTTCTACGAGGGCTTCTCCAACCAGATCATCTGGCCGCTGTTCCACGATCTCACCTCGCTGTGCAACTTCGACCCGCCCTACTGGCGCATCTACTGCGCCGTCAACCGCAAGTTCGCCAAGGTGGTGCGGGAGGCGAGCGAGGCGGGGGACTTCATCTGGGTGCACGACTACCACCTCATGAACGTCGCAGCGGACCTGCGCACGCTGGGCTCGAAGGCGCGCACCGGCTTCTTCCTGCACATCCCGTTCCCGCCGATCGACATCTTCCTCAAGCTGCCGTGGCGCCTCGAGCTGCTGGAAGCGCTGCTGCAGTTCGACCTCATCGGCCTGCAGACGCCGCGCGACCGGAGAAACTTCGTGCAGTGCGCGCGCGCGCTCGTGAAGGATTTCGAGGTCGAGGGCCGCGGGCAGGTGGTGGTCGCGCGGGCGGGCAGCCGCAAGCTGCGCATCGGGAGCGTTCCGATCAGCATCGACTACAACGCCTTCATGCGCCAGGCGTCCACCGCCGAGGTCGCCGGGAAGTGCGAGGAGCTGCACGCGCTGCTGCCCAAGCGCAAGCTCATCCTCGGGCTCGACCGGCTCGACTACACCAAGGGCATTCCCCAGCGGCTGAAGGCCTTCCACAGCCTGTTCGCGCGCTACCCCGACATGCGCGAGCGCGTCTCGCTGATCCAGGTGGTGGTGCCGAGCCGCGAGGACATCGCGGAATACAGGGGCCTGAAGCTCGAGATCGAGCAGCTCGCGGGCAAGATCAACGGCAGCTTCGTGCGCCCGGGCGGCTGGGTGCCGGTATGGTACGTCTACCGCAGCCTCACCCGCACCGAGCTGCTCTCCTATTACCGCGCCGCGGACATCGCGCTCATCACGCCGCTCAAGGACGGGATGAACCTGGTGGCGAAGGAATACTGCGCCTGCAACATCGAGGAGGAAGGCGTGCTGATCCTGTCCTCGTTCGCGGGCGCCGCAGCGGAGCTCGGGAGGGACGCGCTGCTCGTCAATCCCTACGACATCGAAGGGGTGGCCGATGCGGTGCGGCGCGCGTTCCGCATGGAGAAGGCGGAGCGCCAGGCGCGCATGCGCCGGATGCGCAGGCACATCCGCGAGTACGACGTATTCTGGTGGGTGGACGCCTTCCTGCGCGCGGCGATCACCAAGGATCTGAGCGCGTTTCCCCAGCCCGAGGACCGCGCGCTGGAGAAAGGAACCGGCGAGCTCGTGTCGCTGTAGCGCGCCGCGAAAACTTGTGGCGTGAGGCGGGTTCTGCAATGATGGGGCCCGGTTCCGGCGCGCCCCCTTGACCGGGGGCGTGCGGCGCGGCGTGCCCGTCGGCGAGCGCACGGGCACGCCCGGTTGCACCGGAAGACCGGCGACCCGCAGCGATGGCGACTTTCCTGCCCCAATATCCTTTCGCCGCCAACCCGCTCCTGCTTTTCGGGTTGCTGCTGCTCGCCGGCTACGCCGGCGGCGAGCTCGTGCAGCGCCTGCTCGGCGTGCCGCGCATCGTGGGCTATGCGCTCGTCGGTCTCGCCCTCGGCGCGAGCGGGCTCGGTGTGCTCGATGCCCGGCTCGTGGGCGAGGCCTGGATCTTCGTGGACATCGCGCTGGGGCTGATCCTCTTCGAGCTCGGCTGCCGGCTCGATCTCGCGTGGCTCAGGCGCGACCGGTGGCTCGCGGCGACCGGCGTGCTGGAGAGCGCGCTCGCCTTCGTCTTCGTCTACGGCGCGCTCGTCATTTTCGGGGTTGAGCCGCTCGTGGCCGCGATGGCGGCCGCGATCGGCATGGCGACCTCGCCGGCGGTCGTGATCGTGGTGGCGCAGGAGCTGCGCGCGGAAGGGCAGGTCACCGAGCGCGCGCTGAATCTGGTCGCCATGAACAGCGTGATCGCATTCGTCACCGCCACGATGCTGCTCTCCTGGATCCATCACGAGTACCAGGCGGGCGTGGTGATGGCGCTGCTGCATCCGCTGTACCTGCTCGCCGGCTCGCTGCTGCTCGGCTATGGCGCCGCGATTGCCGCGCTCGCGCTCGGACGCTGGCTCGGCAAGAGCGAGCGCGGCCAGTACGTGCTCGCGCTCGCGCTCGTCGTGGTCGTGGTCGGATCCGCCCGCATGCTCGAGGTCTCCGCGGTGCTCGGCGTGCTCGCGTTCGGGGTCCTGTCGAGGAACCTCGATGCGCGCCACGATCTCATGCCGTTCGACGTCGGAAGGCTCGGGCAGCTGTTCGTGGTGGTGCTGTTCGTGGTGACGAGCGCGACGCTCAAGGTGGGCGAACTCGTCTCCGGCGCCGCGCTCGCGCTCGCGTTCGTGCTCGCGCGCTTTGCGGGCAAGTCGCTCGGGGTGCTCGCGCTGACGTATCTGAGCGGGGTGCGCCGCGGGGCGGCGGGCCTGCTGTGCCTCGCGCTGACGCCCATGTCGGTGCTCGCGGTCGCGATGGTGCGCGGCGCGGGTGAGATGTACCCCGAGTTCGGCGCCAGGCTCGCCGCGATCGTGCTCTCGGCGGTGATCATCCTCGATCTCGTCGGTCCGGTGGCGGTGCAATTCGCCCTCAAGCGGGCCGGCGAGGCCGCTCCGGAGGAGACCGCGCGGTGAGCGACACCGATTTCACGGCCTCGCCGGGCCACACGGTCGGCGTGGAGCTGGAACTGCAGATCCTCAATGCACGCGACTTCAACCTCGCGCGCGACGCGGCCGACGTGATCGCGCTGGTGGAGAGATCGGGCCGCCCCGGGGAGGCGAAGCCGGAGATCACGGAGAGCATGCTCGAGCTCAATACCTCGGTGCACCCGGGCTACGAGCCGCTCGCGCGCGAGCTCCTCGAGCTGCGCGACCGCGTATCCGCGGCGGGGGAGCGCCTCAACGTGCGCATCGCGGGCGGCGGCTCGCACCCCTTTCACAGCTGGAGCGACCGGCGCATCTATCCCTCGGAGCGCTTCAGGAGCCTCATGGAGCGCTACGGATACCTCGCCAAGCAGTTCACCGTGTTCGGCCAGCACGTGCACGTGGGCTGCGCGGACGGGGACGAGGCGATCTATCTTACGCACGTGCTCGCGCGCTTCGTTCCGCACTTCATCGCGCTCTCCGCGTCCTCGCCGTTCCAGGAGGGCGCCGACACCCTCTACCAGTCCTCGCGCCTGAACGCAGTCGCGGCCTTCCCGCTCTCCGGCCACGCGCCCTTCGTGCAGTCCTGGGAGGAGTTCCTCGGCTACTTCAACCGCATGCGCGGCCACCGGATCGTCGAGAGCATGAAGGACTTCTACTGGGACGTGCGGCCCAAGCCCGAGTACGGCACCGTCGAGGTGCGCGTGTTCGACACGCCGCTCACCGTGGAGCGCGCCGCGCGGCTCGCCGCCTACGTCCAGGCGCTCGCGAGCTACGCGCTTGCCGAAAGGCCGCTGGCGCCCACGGCCGAGGTCTACACGTTCTACAATTACAACCGCTACCAGGCGTGCCGCTACGGACTGGAAGGCGTCCTCATCGATCCCTACCGCGAAGCGCGGGTGCCGTTGCGCGAGGACATCGCGGATGCGCTGGCGGCGGTCGCGCCGCACGCGGCGGAGCTCGGGGGCGCCGCCGCGGTGGAGGAGCTCGCGGCGGGGGTCCGGGAAGGCTGGAGCGACGCCGCGTGGCTGCGCAAGGTACACCGCGCGCGCGGATCGCTGAGCGACGTTGCGCGCATGCAGAGCGAGGTCTGGATGGGAAAGAGCGGGCTCGGGATTTGAACGCTATGCTCCTCGCACGGTCTGTCAGTCAACAATGAGAAAACCGCTCAAGATCGGGCTCTCGGCCCGCTTCCTGCACCGCGTTCCGCGCGAGATGGGCTTCCGGGGCAAGAAGCTGCAGTACCTGGAGCAGACGATCGCCCACTGGCTCATGACGGCCTCCGCCCTGGTGTTCATGGTCCCGTCGATCGCGGGCGGCGGCCTGCTGCGGCGGGGCAACGTGCGCGTGGCCGATTACGTCGCCGAGCTCGACGCGCTGGTGCTGCAGGGCGGCGCGGACGTGAGCCCGCTCACCTACGGCGACCAGGCGCTCAAGCCGGAGTGGGAGGGGGACCGCGTGCGCGACATGTACGAGATGGATCTCGTGCAGGAGTTCATCGCCGCCGGCAAGCCCGTGCTCGGCATCTGCCGCGGGCTGCAGCTCATCAACGTCGCGTTCGGCGGGACGCTCTACCAGGACCTTTCCCTGCGTCACGCGCAAGCGGGCGGGCACCACGACAGGGAGGCGTACGACCAGAATTTCCACGAGATCGCGCTGGTGCCCGGCTCGGGGCTCGCGCGCCTCTACCCGGGGCTCGCGCGTGCCCACGTGAGCAGCATCCACCACCAGGGCATCAAGGACCTCGGCATGGACCTCGCGGTGGAGGCGTTGTCGCTGCCCGACAAGGTGATCGAGGCGATCCGCTGGAAGGGCGAGGGCTACGTGGTCGGCGTGCAGTGGCATCCGGAGTTTCACGACCCGGAGCGTCCCGATCTTCTCGACGGCACGCCGCTGCTGCGCGAGTTCCTCGACCGGGCCGAGACGGTGCGCGACGGGAAGTCGAAGGCGACGGTGCCTGCGGGTGCCGGCGCGTGAACCGGCGCGCCGGCGCGCGGTCAAAAAAGCTAGACGCACTTCCCTCGAGAAAGGAGCAACCGATGATGCGATCTCTGTCGCGGATCGGGTGGTCGGCTGTGTGCCTGGCGGCGCTCATTGCCGGTGCGGCCGGGGCCGCATATGCCAGGCACGAGACCATACCCTACGTATCCGGCGGGATCGGAGAGAAGGCGCAGGAGGCGCTGAAGGCGCGCGAGAGTGAGTTCAATTTGAAGCTCGTGTTCACGCTGGTCGAAGGCAACTACGTGGCCGACGTGAACGTGGTGCTCACCGACGCCAAGGGGCACAGGCTGGTCGAGCACCGCGCCGAGGGGCCCTTCTTCATGGCGCGCCTGCCCGCGGGCCAGTACACCGTCGCGGCCACCTACAACGGCGCGACCGTGACGCGCAAGGTGCCCGTCCGCGACAAGCGGCTGCGCACCGAGTACCTGCGCTGGCCGGCGAACCCGAAGGTGGACGTCGTGCTGCCGCCCGGGGACGGGATGGCGGCCGCTCCGCCAGCGCCCGCGGCGCCGGTCGCGCCGACCCTCAAGCCGGCCGCCGCGCCCGGCGGCTTGTCGTACGTCTCCGGCGGAATCGGCGAGGCCGAGCAGCAGGAGCTCAAGGCGCGCGAGGGCGAGTTCAACCTGAAGCTCGTGTTCACGCTCGTCGAGGGCAACTACGTCACCGACGTCAGCGTGGTGGTGAGCGCGAAGGGAAAGAGAATCATCGAGCACGTTGCCCAGGGACCGTTCTTCATGGCGCGCCTGCCCGCCGGTGAGTACACTGTGTCGGCTGCCTACGAGGGCAGGACCGTGACGCGCAAGGTGTCGGTCGCCGAGAAGCGGCTGCGCACGGAGTATCTGCGCTGGCCGGCCAATTCCAAGACGGACCTGCCCGTTTCGCGCTGGATCACGAAGTAAGGCCGCGCGCCGGTGCCGGTAGCCGCGCCCGGCGCCACCGCGGCGCAGACGCGGGCGGGAGTGGCGCTTGCGCGCCGGCGGAAGGGAGGAATGAATGTTCAAGCATCTGCTGTTGCCCACGGACGGGTCGCGCCTCTCGGCGAAGGCCGCCGCCAAGGCGGTGCGGCTCGCGAAGGCGCTGGGAGCGCGCATCACCGCCGTCCATGTCGTGCCGAAATTCCAGGCGGTATACGTCGAGGACACCTACTTCATGCTGCCGGTCTCGGAAGCGCGGTTCCGGCGCGAGACGAAGCGCCGGGCCGCGCGCTATCTGCAGCAGGTCGCGGCCGCGGCGCGCAAGGCGGGCGTGCGCTGCGAAGGGGTGACGGTGGAGGCCTCACAGCCCTATCGCGGGATCATCCGCACGGCCAAGGCGAGAAAATGCGACTGCATCGTGATGGCCTCGCACGGGCGCAGGGGAATCTCGGCGCTGCTGCTCGGCAGCGAGGCGAGCAAGGTGCTCACGCACTCGGCGGTCCCGGTGGTGGTGTTCCGATGAGGCGCGAGGAAGCCGCAGCGCGCTTCGCCCCGGGGCCGGCGCCCCGCGGAGGGGCGCGATGAGCGGGATTTTGTTCGTCGAGCGCTGGGGGACGGGGGCGCGCGTGCTCGCGGCCTTCGTCTTCTTCGCGCTCGTGGCGGCCGTGGGGGCAGCCTTGCCCCATTACCTGAGCCTCACGCCGCTCTATCTCGTCGTGGTCCTGTTCGCCGTCTGGAACCTGGGACTGGCGTGGGGGGGCGTATTCCTCGTCGCCGCGCTCGCGGTCTCGACCGCAAACGGGCTCGTGTTCGGGCATCCGTTCCTCTCGCAGGAATGGTTCTACTACGACATGGCGAGCCGGTTTTTCGTCTACGTCCTCGTGCTGCTCGTGGCGGGCGCGGCGCGGGCGGCGTACGGGAGGGAGCAGAAGCGCGCGCGCTCCGACAGCCTGACGGGGCTCGCGAACCGCGCCGCCCTGTACGAGCGCATCGAAATCGAGATCGAGCGCCAGAAGCGCAACGGCGGGCCGATGGCGCTTGCGTACACCGATTGCGACGACTTCAAGCGCATCAACGACCGCCACGGCCACGCGGCCGGGGACCGGCTGCTGCGTAGCGTCGCGCAGACACTCGCCGGTAGCGTGCGCAAAACGGACCTCGTGGCCCGGGTCGGTGGCGACGAATTCGCGGTGCTGCTGCCGGAGACCGCCGAGCACGAGGCTACGCTGGTCATCGAGAAGCTCCATCGCAGGCTCGGGCAGCTGCCGGAGGTCAGTGCTGGAACGATCGGTTTCAGTATCGGGGTCGCGGTGGCCCGCGCGGCCCCGGAGTCCGCCGCGTGGCTGGTGGACCAGGCCGACCACCTGATGTTCGAGGTGAAGCGCTCCGGGAAGAACGCGGTGCGGCAGCGGGTAGTGGTCGAGGAGGGCGAGCGGGCCCACGCTGGCGGCCAGCGGGCGGAGGTCCGGGCCTTGCGGGCGGCGGGCCGGGCCGAGGCGGCGGCGTCTCGTGGGCCCAGCGCCGAAAGGAAGGGATTTTGAGCGCGCCGGAAGCCGGTGCCCGAACGGGATTGCGGCGCGGGGAACCTGCGGGCTTGCTATCATTGGTGAAGATGCTGGCGACGAGGGGCGACGCTTGAGCACGAACGTCCGGATTTCTGGCTGGCCGGCGGCGTGGGCGCGCGGTTTCGCGCTTGCTGCCGCGCTCGCCCTGCCGGTGAGCGCGCAGGCGGCCGAGGCCGAGGCACCCGTCGTGCTGCTGAAGCTCGAAGGGGCCGTCAGCCCGGCGACCGCGGACTATATGGTGCGCGGCATCCGGCAGGCGGCCGAGCGGCGCGCGTCCCTGGTGATCCTGCAGATCGACACGCCGGGCGGGCTCGACACTTCGATGCGCATGGTGATCAAGGAAATTCTCTCCTCGCCGGTGCCGGTGGTCACGTTCGTGGCCCCGGGCGGGGCGCGTGCGGCGAGTGCCGGCACCTTCATCGTGTACGCGAGCCACGTCGCGGCGATGGCGCCTGCGACCAACCTTGGCGCCGCCACGCCCGTGCCGATCGGGGTCGCGCCCGGCGGGCCGCCGTCGCAGCCTTCGGGAGCCGACAAGGATGGCAAGGCCAAGGGCAAGGACAAGGACAAGAAGGCCGCCGAAGAGCCCGCACCCAAGGACAGCCTGACCAAGAAGCAGGTCCATGACGCCGCGGCCTACATCCGCAGCCTCGCGCAATTGCGCGGGCGCAACGCCGAGTGGGGCGAGAGGGCGGTGCGCGAGGCGGTGAGCCTGTCGGCGGAGGAGGCGAGAAAGATCAAGGTGATCGACCTCGTGGCGCGCGACGTGCCGGACCTGCTGAAGCAGCTGAACGGGCGCAAGGTGACGGTGCTCGGCGTGGAGCGCGCGCTCGAGACCACCGGCGCGGCGGTGGTGGCGATCGAGCCCGACTGGCGCAGCCGCCTGCTCGCGGTGATCGCCGATCCGAGCATCGCGCTGATACTGATGATGATCGGCCTCTACGGGCTGTTGTTCGAGTTCGCCAACCCGGGCTTCGTGCTGCCCGGCGTCGTCGGCGCCATCTGCCTGATCCTCGCTCTCTTCGCGTTCCAGCTGCTGCCGATCAACTACACGGGGCTCGGGCTGATCCTGCTCGGCATCGCGTTCATCGTGGCCGAGGCGTTCATGCCGAGTTTCGGCGCGCTCGGCATCGGCGGCGTGGTGGCGCTGGTGGTCGGCTCGGTGATCCTGTTCGACCCGGCGGAAGCGGCGGGATACGAGCTCCCGACGTCGTTCGTGGTGACGCTTGCGCTCATGAGCGGGGCGATCGTGTTTCTCACCGTCACGCTGGCGCTGAAAGCGCGCGGGCGGCCGGTGGTGAGCGGGCGCGAGCAATTCGTCGGAATGGAGGGCGAGGTGCTGGAGGACTGCGAGCGCGAAGGCTGGGCGCGGGTGCGCAGCGAACGCTGGCGCATCATCGGGGCGCGCCCGATGCGGCGCGGCGAGAAGGTGAAGGTCGTCGGGGTGGAAGGGCTGCGGTTGCGGGTCGAGCCGGAAACGGGGGACAACAAGGAGAAGCAAACATGATCTGGGATATTGGAGCGGGCGGATTCATCACGCTAATCGTCATACTCATCGTCGTTTCAGCGCTGAGGATCCTGCGCGAGTACGAGCGCGGCGTGATCTTCCAGCTGGGGCGGTTCTGGAAGGTGAAAGGCCCCGGTCTGATCATCGTGATTCCGGGGATCCAGCAAATGGTTCGCGTGGACCTGCGCACGATCGTGATGGACGTGCCGACCCAGGACGTGATCTCGCGCGACAACGTGTCGGTGAAGGTGAACGCCGTGATCTACTTTCGCGTGATCGACGCCCAGAACGCGATCATCCAGGTCGAAAACTACCTCGAGGCGACCAGCCAGCTCGCGCAGACCACGCTGCGCGCGGTGCTCGGCCAGCACGAGCTCGACGAGATGCTCGCCGAGCGCGAAAAGCTCAACAAGGACATCCAGCAGAACCTGGATCGCGAGACCGACGCGTGGGGCATCAAGGTCTCCAACGTCGAGATCAAGCACGTGGACATCGACGAGTCCATGGTGCGGGCGATCGCGCAGCAGGCGGAAGCCGAGCGCGCGCGGCGCGCGAAGGTAATCCACGCCGAAGGAGAGCTGCAGGCGGCGGAGAAGCTGCTCGCTGCCGCGCAGCTCCTCGCGCAGCAGCCGCAGGCAATGCAGCTACGTTATCTGCAGACGCTGGGCAGCATCGCCACCGACAAGAGCAACACCATCGTATTCCCGGTCCCGATGGACGTGCTCGCGCCGCTGCTCGGACAGAAGGGCGGCCAGGGCGGCTCCTAAGAGCGCGCCGTGCTTCCGCGGCACGCGCGGGGCGGGCAGGCCGAAGGGTTGATGTAGGTCAACCGCTGCGGCGCGTTTTTCTTCATACTTTTCCAGGCAGGCGGCGGCTGTCCGCGCATGCTGCGCGTACCGGCTGCGGCGGCCGTCCCCGGTCTCCGCGCGCGCCGCCACGTAAACCCTACAAGCAAAGGAGAGGATGCTGTCACGCACCCACCCTGGCACGGCCGCTGCCCGTGCGCTGGATCCGCGTATCGCCGTCGGCGCGCTGCTGACCGTATACGTCGCGATCGCCATCGCGCCGGTCGCGATCGCGTATGCGCTGCCGGTGAAGTCGAGGCCCTTCCTGGACGAACTCTCCTCGGGCATGGCGATGGCGGGGTTCTCCATGCTGCTCATGGAATTCATCACCTCCGGCCGCTTCCGCGCGGTCTCGGCCCCGGTGGGCATCGATCTCATGATGAGCTTCCACCAGCTGGTGGCGCGGGTGCTGACGGTGTTCCTGCTGCTGCATCCCTTTCTCTACACCCTGCCGATGACGGCGGCGCGCGTGCCGTGGGACACGGACGGGGCGCTCGCGCTCGGGATGACGCCGTGGTCTCTCGCCTCCGGCTTCGCGGCGTGGGGACTGCTCGCCGCATTGTTCGGGCTCGCGTGGTTCCGCGAAGGCTCCGGGATGCGCTACGAAACCTGGCGCGGGCTGCACGGAGCGGGCGCGGGGCTGATCGCGCTCTTCGGCCTGCACCACACGCTGGACGCCGGCCGCTACGCGGACGCCCCGCATCTCGCCGCGTTCTGGGCGATGGCGGTCGCGGTCGCGTTCGGGGCGCTCGCCTGGATCCACGTCGTGCGCCCGCTCTACCAGGCGCGCCACGCGTGGCGGCTCTCGCGGAGCGAGCGGATCGCCGAGCGCACCTGGCTGCTGAGAGTCGAGCCCGCGGGGGCCCCCACCTTCCGTTTCCGGGCGGGGCAGTTCGTGTGGCTGAAATTCCACCGCGCCCTCGGGCGCATCACCGAGCACCCGTTTTCCATCAGCTCGGCACCGGGCGCGCTGCCGGCCGTGGAGTTCATGGTCAAGGAATCGGGCGACTTCACGCGCACGGTCGGGTCGCTTCCCCTCGGAACGCCCGCCTACCTGCACGGCCCGCACGGGAACTTCACGCTCGAGGGCCGGCGCGGCAAGGGCATCGCGTTCATCGCGGGTGGCGTCGGCATCGCCCCGGTCATGAGCATGCTGCGCGAGCTTCGTCGCGCGCGCGATCCCCGTCCGCTCATCCTTGTCTACGGCAACCGGGTGGAGGCGCAGATCGCGTACCGCGACGAGCTGCAGGCCATGCGCGAGGAGCTTCGCCTCGAGCTCTCGTTCGTGCTCGGCGAGCCGCCGCCGGGATGGCAGGGTCCCCGGGGGCAGCTCGACGCGCAAACGCTGCAGCCGCTGCTGCCGCGAGAGGAGCGGGACGCGTGGCTCTACGTCGTGTGCGGCCCTCCCCCCGTGATCGACAGCGTCGAGCGCGTGCTGGACGATCGCGGCGTTCCGCTCGGCCAGATCGTCTCCGAGCGCTTCGGCTACGAGCTCGCCGCGCTCACCCGGCGCGGCCGGCTCGTGCTGGGTGTCTGTGCCGCGGTGGTGGCTGCGATCGCGGCCGGGATCGCGGCCTTCGCCTTGCGCTGATCGCGGGGAAGCGGCCATGACGCCGAGAAACAGCAACGGATCGCGCCCCGCGCACGGCCCGGCCTGGCACGCCCTCGGCGTGGATGCCGTGCTCTCGGAGCTCGGCGCCTCCGCGTCCGGGTTGACCGAGGAGGAAGCGCAATCGCGCCGCGCGCGCCACGGGCCGAACCGGCTCCCGGATCCCCCGCGGCGCGGGCCGCTCGCGCGCTTCGCGCTCCAGTTCCACAACGTGCTGATCTACGTGCTGCTCGGCTCGGCCGCGGTCACCGCCGCGCTCGCGCACTGGGTGGACACCGGCGTTATCCTGGGCGTCGTGATCATCAACGCCATCATCGGATTCGTGCAGGAGGGCAAGGCCGAACGCGCCATCGACGCGATCCGCAGGATGCTCTCGCTGCACGCGCTCGTGCTGCGCGGCGGGCAGCGGCGCGAGCTCTCCGCCGAGGAGCTCGTGCCCGGAGACATCGTGCTCCTCGCCTCGGGCGACAAGGTGCCCGCGGACCTGCGCCTGATCGAGGTGAGGAACCTGCGCGCCGACGAGGCGGCGTTGACCGGCGAATCGGTCCCGGTGGAGAAGGCGCGGGATCCGGTGGCGCCGGAAGTCGTGCTGGGCGACCGCACCTCGATGGCCTACTCGGGCACGCTCGTCACCTATGGCCAGGCGAAGGGGGTGGTAGTCGCGACCGGGGTGCGCACGGAGGTCGGGCGCATCAGCGGCATGCTGCGCGAGGTGGAGGAGCTCGCCACGCCGCTCACGCGCAAGATGGCGGTCTTCGCGCGCTGGCTGACCGTGGCGATCCTCGCCGGCTCGGCGGTGACGTTCGTCTTCGGGATGCTCGCGCGCGACTACACCGCGACCGAGATGTTCCTCGCGGTGGTCGCGCTCGCGGTCGCCGCGATCCCGGAAGGGCTGCCGGCGATCATGACCATCACGCTCGCGGTGGGCGTGCAGCGCATGGCGCGGCGCAACGCGATCATCCGCCGCCTGCCGGCGGTGGAGACGCTGGGATCGGTGACCGTCATCTGCTCGGACAAGACGGGCACCCTCACCCGCAACGAGATGACGGTGAGGAGCGTCGTCACCTCCGACGCGGCGTACGCGGTGAGCGGGGTCGGTTACGCGCCGCAGGGCGGATTCGCGGTGGAGGGCAAGACGGTGGCGGCTGCGGAGCGCCCCGACTTGATCGAGCTCGCACGCGCGGGGCTGCGGTGCAACGACGCGGCGCTGCGCGAGGAAGAGGGGGTCTGGCGGCTGCAGGGCGATCCCACCGAAGGCGCGCTGGTGACGCTCGCGCTCAAGGCGGGCCTCGACGCGGGGGACGAGAATCGCTCGGCGCCGCGCACCGACGAGATCCCGTTCGAGTCCGAGCACCGCTTCATGGCGACGCTGCACCACGACCACGCCGGGCACGCCTATGCCTACGTCAAGGGCGCCCCCGAGCGCGTGCTGGAGATGTGCACCCTGGAGCTCAGGGCGGCGCAGACGCGCCCGCTCGATCCGCGCCGCTGGCACCGGCGCGCCGAGGAGCTGGCGAACGGGGGCGAGCGCGTGCTCGCGATCGCCATGCGCCCGCTCGGGCGCGGGGTGCGCGAGCTCGCATTCGGCGACGTCGAGGAAGGGCTGGTGCTGCTGGGGCTCGTCGGCATCATCGACCCGCCGCGCGAGGAGGCGGTCGCCGCGGTCGCCGGCTGCCGCGCCGCCGGCATCCGGGTGAAGATGATCACCGGCGACCACGTCGCGACCGGCCGCGCGGTGGGACGCGCGCTCGGCATCGGCGACGGCGTCCGGGCGCTCGGAGGCGCGGAGCTCGAGGAGATGGACGAGGCGGCGCTGCGCCGCGCGGCGGGGGAGGTGGATGTCTTCGCGCGCGCGAGCCCCGAACACAAGCTGCGGCTGGTGAAGGCGCTGCAGGCCGCGGGCGAGATCGTCGCCATGACCGGCGACGGGGTGAACGACGCCCCCGCGCTCAAGCGCGCGGACATCGGGGTGGCGATGGGCATCAAGGGCACCGAGGCGTCAAAGGAGGCCGCGGAGATGGTGCTCGCGGACGACAACTTCGCCTCCATCGCGCACGCGGTCGAGGAAGGCCGCACGGTGTACGACAACCTGAAGAAGGCGATCCTCTTCATCCTGCCGACGAACGGGGGCGAGTCGGGGGTCATCATCGTCGCGATCCTGCTCGGGATCGCGCTGCCGATTACCGCCGTGCAGATCCTGTGGGTGAACATGATCACCGCGGTGACGCTCTCGCTCGCGATCGCGTTCGAGCCGGCGGAGCCCGACGCGATGCGCCGCCCGCCGCGCGATCCGTCCGAGCCCTTGCTCTCCGGCTTCCTGGTGTGGCGCATCGTGCTCGTGTCCGCGCTGCTGGTGGCCGCGTGCTTCGGGCTGTTCGTGTGGGAGCTCGCGCGCAGCGGCTCGCTCGAGGCGGCGCGCACGGTGGCCGTCAACATGCTGGTGGCGGGCGAGATGTTCTACCTCTTCAACAGCCGCCACATCCACGCTTCGGTGCTCTCGCGCGAGGGCCTGCTGGGCAACCCCTACGTGCTGCTGGCGGTCGGGTTGCTTGCGGCGGTGCAGCTCGTCTTCACCTATACGCCGGTGCTCAACGGCTGGTTCGGCACCGCCGGCATCGATCGCACCGCCTGGCTCGCGATCCTCGCCTGCGGGGTGGGCGTCTTCATTCTGGTCGAGCTCGAAAAGGGCATCATGCGCGGCGCGCAGGGGAGGGTCCCGCGCGCGGCATGAGCGCGCAGGCGCCGCGCCATACGGAGCGTTGTTTGCGGGCCGGCCGAGGAATCTGCTCGCCTTGTTTCCTGCGTAACGTATCCGTAAAATCCGCCCATTCGGCGGAGACCCGGCGCAAGGCCACGCGGCCGCTCGTGCGCGGATCATAGGAGGAAATACCCGGTGCTGCACGCGCTAAGCTTTGCGCTCATCCTGTTCGTCTTCTGGCTGCTCCTGTCCGGTTTTTTCACGGGGTTCCTGGTGAGCGTCGGCGCGCTCGCGGCGATCGCGATCGTGGCGCTCGGTCGTCGCATGGACGTGATCGATCAGGAGGGCCATCCGGTGCACCTCTCCTGGCGCGTTTTCGGTTACTGGCCGTGGCTCTTCAAGGAGATCGCAAAGAGCGCGTGGGACGTATCGCGCATCATCGTGGATCCCGCTCTTCCCATCCGGCCGACCATGGTCCGCGTCAGGACTTCGCAGAAGACCGTTGTCGGGGTCGTGACCTACGCCAATTCGATCACCCTCACCCCGGGAACGCTCTCGGTGGACGTGAAGCGCGACGAGATCCTGGTGCACGCGCTCACCCCCGAGGGCGCCGAGGCGCTGCTCGAGGGAGAGATGGACCGGCGCGTGACGCGCTTCGAAGGGGCGTCCTGATGTACGAGGTGGCGGTTGCGGCGCTGCTGCTGACCATTGCGCTCGCCCTGGTCCGGGGGTTTCTGGGACCGACCGTGTTCGACCGCGCGCTCGCCGTCAACGCGGTCGGCACCATCTCGATGCTGCTGCTCGCGGTCATCAGCTTCATGGGCGGGCGGCCCGAGTTCCTCGATCTCGCGATCGTCTACGGCTTCTTGAACCTGATCGGGACCGTCGCGGTGCTCAAATACTTCCGCTACGGCAGCCTGGGCGAGCCCGGGGAAGAGGGCGAACCCCGGTGAGCCTCGCCCTCGCCATTGATATCGCAAGCTGGGCGCTGCTCGCCTCCGGCGGCGCGTTCTGCGTGATCGGCGGGGCGGGGCTGATCCGGATGCCCGATTTCTACACGCGGGCGCACGCGGCGAGCTTGATCGAGACGCTCGGCGCGGGGCTCATCCTCATCGGGCTGCTGCTGCAGGCGGGCCCGACCCTTGCGGCCGTGAAGGTGCTGATGATCGGGCTGCTCATCTTCTTCGCGAGCCCGACGGCCACCCACGCGCTGACGCGCGCCGCGATGCTGCGCGGCGTGAAGCCCCTGCTCGGCGATGAACGAGGTGCGCCGTCGAAACCGTAACCGTCAGCGTTCTGCTTACCATGATGGCGGCGGCGACCGTGGCCATCGCCGTACAGCGCAATCTGTTCTCCGTGGTGATCCTGTTCGGGGTCTACAGCTTTCTGATGGCCACCGTGCTGGTCGCGCTCGATGCGGTGGACGTCGGAATGACCGAGGCGGCCGTGGGCGCCGGCATCTCGACCGTGCTCCTGCTCGGGACGCTGTACCTCGCCAGGAAGGAGGAGATGAAGCCGCTGCACCGGCCACTGCTGCCGCTTGCCGTCGCGGTGGCCACCGTCGTCGTGCTCGCCTACGGGACGCTGGGGCTGCCCGCGTTCTCCGACCCGGGCGCTCCGATCCACGTCCATGTGGCGCCGCGCTACATCCAGGACGGCCCGCGCGAGACCGGCGTGCCCAACATCGTGACCGCCGTGCTCGCGAGCTACCGCGGCTACGACACGCTCGGCGAGGTGATGGTGGTGTTCACCGCGGGCGCGGGCATCATCGCGCTGCTGCGGCGGCGTTGGAACGGGAAACAGAAGGAGAAGGACCGGTGAGGGACTTCCTCGTGCTGCGCGTGGTGGCGAAGATCATGATGGCCTTCATGCTGCTGTTCGCTCTCTATGTACAGTTCCACGGCGATTTCGGACCGGGCGGCGGGTTCCAGGCGGGCGTCATCGCCGCGGCCGCGATCATCTTCTACGCGATCATCTTCGGATTGCCCGCGGCGCGGAAAGTCGTGCCCGACCGGCTGGTCGAAGCGATGGTCGCGGCCGGCGTCCTGCTCTACGCCTCGGTGGGCGTGGCGGGAATGCTGCTCGGCGGAAACTACCTCGACTACTTCGTGCTGCACGCCGACCCCGTGGAAGGCCAGCACCGCGGCATCTTCTGGATCGAGGCCGGCGTGCTGATCACCGTGGCCGGCGTGATGCTGAAGGTGTTCTATCTCTTCGCCGGCCGACCCAGCGAGGACGAGGACGGGCAGTGAACATCGCGAGCCACTACAGCTACTGGGTCACCATGTTCCTCGTGATCGGGGGCCTGTACATCGTGATCGCCCGCGGCAACCTGGTGAAGAAGCTGATCGGGGTCGCGATCTTCCAGACCTCGGTCTATCTGCTCTACATCGCGCCGGGAAAGCTGATCGGCGGCACGGCGCCCATCATCACCGAGCAGTTCCAGGTCTATTCCAACCCGTTGCCGCACGTGCTGATCCTGACCGCGATCGTCGTCGGAATCGCGACGCTCGCGCTCGGGCTCGCGCTCGTCGTGCGCATCCGGGAAGCCTACGGCAGCATCGAGGAAGACGAGATCCTCACCCGGGACCGGGACGGCGAACGTTGACCCGGCAGCGATACCCCGCGTGATCACCCAACTGCCCATCCTGCAGGTCGTGATTCCGCTGATCGCGGCGCCGCTCATGGTGTTGCTGCGCCATGGCACGGCAGCCTGGCTGCTCGCGGTCGGCGTTTCGTGGGCGAGCCTCGCCATCGCGCTCGGGCTGCTCTCGGAAGTCGCGGGCGGGGGGCTGGTGTCGTACGCGCTGGGGAGCTGGCCCCCGCCCTGGGGCATCGAGTACCGCGTGGACAGCGTGAACGCGTATCTCGCCGTGATCGTGTCGATGGTCGCGGCCGTGGTCGTGGTTTACATGCGTCGCAGCGTGGCGGAGGAGGTACCGCAGGAGCATCACTACCTGTTCTACTCGATGTACGCGCTGTGTCTCGCGGGCCTGCTCGGCATCGCGCTCACCGGCGACGGCTTCAACATGTTCGTCTTCTTCGAAATCTCCTCGCTGGCGACCTACGTGCTGATCGCGCTGGGGAGGGACCGGCGCGCCCTGATGGCCGCCTATCAGTACCTGATCATGGGCACCATCGGTGCGACCTTCTTCGTGATCGGCGTCGGGCTCCTCTACCTGATGACCGGCACGCTCAATCTCGCCGACATGGCCGCCCGCCTCCCCGACGTCACCGACCCGCGCCCGGTGCTCGCGGCGCTCGCCTTCATCACGGTGGGCGTCTCGCTGAAGCTCGCTCTCTTCCCGCTGCACCTGTGGCTGCCCAACGCGTACGCCTACGCGCCCTCGGCGGTGACGGCGTTCCTGGCGGCCACCGCGACCAAGGTGTCGGTGTACGTGCTGCTGCGCTTCTATTTTTCCGTGTTCGGAGAGACCGCCGTGTTCCGCGCGCTGCCGACGGGGAGCATTCTCCTCGCGCTCTCGCTCGCCGCGGTGTTCGTGGCGTCCGTGGTCGCGATTTTCCAGGGAAACGTGAAGCGCATGTTCGCGTATTCGAGCGTCGCCCAGATCGGCTACATCACGCTCGGCGTGAGCTTCGATTCCGCGACCGGCCTCACCGCCGGCATCGTGCATCTTTTCAACCACGCGCTCACCAAGGGCGCGCTGTTCCTGCTGCTCGGAGGCATTGCGCTGCGCGCGGCGGCAATGCGGTTCGATGACCTGCGCGGCATGGGGCGGTTGATGCCGCTCACCTCGTTCGGCATCGTGCTGGGAGGGCTCTCGTTGATCGGCGTGCCGGGTACGGTCGGCTTCGTGAGCAAGTGGTACCTGGTGGTCGCGGCACTGGAGCAGGGCGCGTGGTGGATCGCGTTCCTCGTGGTCGCGGGCTCGCTGCTTGCGCTGGCGTACGTGTGGCGGTTCGTCGAGGCCGCCTATTTCCACGCCCCGGACCCGAAGATGGCAGCGGGCCCGGGCGAGGCGCCGCTCTCGATGCTGGTGCCCGCCTGGCTGATGATCGCCGCCTGCGTGTATTTCGGGCTCGACACGGGGCTCACGCTCGGCGGCGCGGGTGAAGCGGCGCAGGTCCTGCTCAAGGGGAAATGGTGACGGGCGCCACCGCCATCATCCTCGCGCTCGCGGTGCCCTCGGTGGGCGCGGCGCTGATTGCGTGCGCGCACCGCGCGCCCAACCTGCGCGAGACCGTCACGCTCGTGACCGCCACGATTCTGTTTGCGGTGGTGGCCTCGATCGCCCCGGAAGTGCTCGCCGGCGCGCGCCCGCAGGCACGGCTACTCGAGGTGATGCCGGGGCTGGAGATCGCGTTCACGGTCGAGCCGCTCGGCATGCTCTTCGCGCTGGTTGCCACGAGCCTCTGGATCGTCACTTCGCTCTATTCCATCGGCTACATGCGGGGGAACCACGAGTCGCACCAGACGCGCTACTACGCCTGTTTCGCGCTCTCGCTCGCGAGCGCGGTGGGCATCGCCTTCGCGGGCAACCTTTTCACGCTGTTCCTGTTCTACGAGGCGCTGACGCTCATCACCTATCCGCTGGTCACGCACCACGGCACGGACGAGGCGCGCCGGGCCGGACGCCTCTACATCGGCATGCTGGTCGGCACCTCGATCGTGTTCCTGCTGGTCGCGATCATCTGGACGTGGACGGTCGCGGGCACGATCGAATTCGAGGCGGGCGGCATTCTGCGCGGCAAGACCTCGAACACCACGATCGGGGGCCTGCTCGCACTCTACATTTTCGGGATCGGCAAGGCGGCGGTGATGCCGATCCACCGCTGGCTGCCGGCGGCAATGGTGGCGCCCACGCCGGTCTCCGCCCTGCTGCACGCCGTGGCGGTGGTGAAGGCGGGCGTGTTCACGGTTGTGAAGGTCGTGGTCTACGTGTTCGGGGTGGACGCGATCGCGGGGCTGAAGAGCGTGGACTGGCTGCCCTTCATCGCGGGCTTCACGATCATCGCCGCCTCGATCGTGGCCCTGCGCTCGGACAACCTGAAGCGCCGGCTCGCGTACTCCACCATAAGCCAGCTCTCCTACGTCGTATTCGCCGCGGCGCTGCTCACTCCGCTGTCCGTGATGGGTGCCGCGCTGCACATCGCGGCCCACGCATTCGGCAAGATCACGCTGTTCTTCGCGGCCGGCTCGATCTACACCGCCGCGCACAAGACCCAGGTGAGCGAGCTCGACGGCATCGGGCGGCGCATGCCGTGGACCATGGGCGCGTTCGCGGTCGGCTCGCTCTCCATGATCGGGCTGCCGCCTGCAGTGGGATTCGTGAGCAAGTGGTACATACTGTCCGGCGCGATGGCGAGCGAGCAGTGGGGGGCGGTTGCCGTCCTTGTGGCGGGCACGCTGCTCAGCGCCGGCTATCTGCTTCCCATCGTCTATCGCGCGTTCTTCGTGCGGGCTGCGGCCGCAGGAGCCGCTCATGAAGCGCACGGGGAGGCGCCGCTGTCAATCGTCGTGGCGCTTTCGGTTTCGGCGCTCGCGACGGTCGCGCTGTTCCTGTTTCCGGACACGCTGCTCGCCCTTTCGCGCCAGTTGGCGGGGACCGGGTGATGCGCCGGCGAGGGCTTGCAGGCGGTGGAACGGGCCGGCGATGGTGGATCGCTTTCGCCGCCGTTCTGGCGGCCGCCGTTGCGGCCGAAGCATGGGTCGTGCACGAAGCGCATTTCGATGTCGAGAGCGTGTTCGGTTTCAATGCCTGGTTCGCCTTGCTTGCCGCCGCCGGCGTGATCGGAATCGCCAGGCTGCTCGGCGGGCTGCTTGCGCGCCCGGACACCTACTACGAGGACCGGGATGACTAGAACCTATTTCATATATAGGCGCGTGATGCGTTGCGGCCAGGACGGAGCGGATGCAAGGCGCCCGACGAAGGCCATATGTCGATATGGTCCAGGAGGGCAACGACGCAGCCGGCCGTCCTGGCCGCAACCCGCAGGGACGGGGCGATCCGGGCGCATTTCTTCGTCGGGGACCCTCGAAATATCGACATATTCCTTCGGGCCCTCCCCCCTGAACTGCATCCCACATCGCCGCCGTCGCACACGTGCCTATGTATGAAATAGGTTCTAGCCTCGCCCTCCATCCCGGCGTGTTTCTGATGGCCGGCGCAATCGTGATCGCGCTGACGCGGGGCGCAATCCGGAACGCGCTCGCCCTTCTGGCGCCGCTCGCCACGCTCTACCTCGTGTGGCAGGTTCCCGACGGGACGGCGGCGACCGTGCGGTTCCTCGACTTCGAGCTGGCGCCCCTTGCCGGCGGCAGGCTCTCGCGCCTGTTCGCCGTCGTTTTCGCGATCATGGCGGGCGGCGGAGCGCTGTATTCGCTGAAGCAGGAGCATCGGCTCGAACTCGCTGCCGCGCTGTTCTACGCGGGCGCGGCGATCGGCGTCGTATTCGCCGGGGACCTGATCACCGTCTTCGTGTTCTGGGAGCTGATGGCGATCGGCTCGACGCTCGTGATCTGGAGCGCGGGCACGCCCGCCGCCTACCGCGCCAGCCTGCGCTATCTGATGATCCACCTTCTGGGAGGCGCGTTGCTGATGGCGGGCATCGCGGGCCACGTCGCTCAAACGGGCTCGATCGCGTTCGAAGGCTTGAGCACCAACGCGCCCTCGCACTGGCTGATCCTGGCCGGATTCCTGCTCAACGCGGGGGCGCCGCCGCTGTCGGCTTGGCTGCCCGACGCTTATCCCCGCGCCTCGTGGAGCGGGATGGTGTTCCTTTCGGCGTTCACCACGAAGACCGCCGTCTATGTGCTGCTCCGCGGCTTCCCCGGCACCGAGGTCCTGGTCTACGTCGGGTTGTTCATGGCGTTCTACGGTATCGTCTATGCGCTGCTCGAAAACGACATGCGGCGCCTCCTCGCCTACTCGATCGTCAACCAGGCGGGGGTCATGGTGGCGGGCATCGGGCTCGGTACCGAGACCGCGCTGAATGGCGTGGCGGCGCACGCCTTCGCCAGCGTCCCCTACACGGCGCTGCTGCTGATGGCGGCGGGCGCCGTGCTGTACCGGACCGGCAAGCGTGAATGCGGCAGCCTCGGCGGGCTCGCCCGGAGCATGCCGGTCACCGCGCTGTGCGGGATCGTTGGCGCGCTCTCGATCTCCGCGTTTCCCTACACGTCCGGCTTCGTCAGCAAGACCATGATCTCGCAGGCCGCGGCCGACGGGCACCTGCTGTGGGTGTGGCTGCTGCTCGCCGCTGCCTCGGTCGGCGCGGTGCTCACCGCAGGCATGAAGTTCTGCTGGTTCGTGTTTTTCCACCGCGATTCGGGGCTGCGGCCGCCGGATGCGCCGCGCAGCATGCAGCTCGCGATGATCCTTTTTGCCGCGTCGTGCATCGGGGTCGGGATCTATCCCGATCCGCTGTATGCGGCGCTGCCGTACCCCGTGCACTACCAGCCCTACACCGGTGCGCACGTCGTTGCCAAGCTGCAACTGCTGCTGTTCGCAGTACTGGTGTTCTTTCTGCTCCTGGGCTGGCTCAAGCCGGCGCGCACCATCACGCTCGATGTGGACTGGCTCTACCGGGTGTTCGGGCCCTGGCTGGCAGCCAGCGTATTGCACGGCTTGGCGCTGCTCGGCGGTCGTGGGGAGCAGAGGCTGCGGCAGGCAATGGATGCGGCGTGGAAAGGTCTGCAGCGGCATCACGGTCCCGAAGGCATCCTGGCGCGCACCTGGCCGACGGGAAGCATGGCGCTGTGGATGATGCTGTTGCTGCTCGCTTATTTGCTCTTTTACTACCTGTAACCGGGCGCGGGGCCGGCCGCATTGCGAGCCACTTTGGTGCGCACGCATGGCACCCCTGGCACCGCCCGATTCGCGATCCGTAAGGGGGGATTAATTGTTGATTCGGCAAGGACTAGGGTATACCATTGTCAATACGTAGCAGGTCATCTCGAATCGTAAAATCCGACGGATATGCGCGAATCGCGGTGGATGTTGCTGCGCAACTTTCAGTATCATTGTCAGTTCGCTTCAGATGCATCCCCCCACAACGCCAATGGAGGAACAATGATCAAGAAACCAATCACGGCGGAGCCCGCCGACGTGAAACCGACATCTACGCGCCGCAAGTTTCTGATCGGGGCGGCGGCCGCTACCACGGTGGCGGCAATCGCGGGTTGCGCCAAGGAAGAGCCGCCCAAGCCGGTGGCGAAGGCACCCGAGCCCGCCAAGCCGGCAGCAGCGCCCGCGGTCGCCGTGAAGCCTACGGCGGTCGTGCTGAAGATGCAGGGTGCCTGGGGCGCCAAGGACATCTTCAACGAGATGGCCGAGGAGTACGTCAAGCGCGTCAACGACATGGCCGACGGGCGGTTGCGCATCGACTACCTCGTCGCGGGCGCAGTGGTGAAGCCGTTCGAGGTGATGGACGCGACCAACAAGGGCGTGATCGACGCTGCCCACAGCGTACCGGTGTACTGGTACGGCAAGAGCAAGGTGGCATCGCTTTTCGGCTCGGGACCGATCAACGGCATGGACGCGCACCAGACGCTCGCCTGGATCTGGCGCGGCGGCGGAATTCAGCTCTACAACGAGTTGCTCCCCAAGCTGGGTCTGGACAACGTCGTAGGCTTCTTCGCGATGCCGATGCCGACGCAGCCGCTCGGCTGGTTCAAGAAGCCGATCAAGACCGCGGCCGATCTGAAGGGCCTCAAGTACCGCACCGTGGGCCTTGCCGCCGACCTCTTCCAGGAGATGGGCGCAAAGGTCACGCAGCTGCCCGGGGGCGAAATCATCCCGGCGCTCGAGCGCGGCGTGATCGACGCTTTCGAGTTCAACAACCCGACCTCCGACATGCGCTTCGGCGCGCAGGACGTGATCAAGAACTACATGATGGGCAGCTACCATCAGGCGATGGAGTTCTTCGAGATCGTCATCAACAAGAAGAAATTCCAGGCGCTGTCCAAGGACCTGCAGGCAGTCCTGCAGTACGCCGCCGAGGCCGCGAACTCGTCGAACTACTGGACCGCGATGGACAATTATTCTCGCGACCTGCAGGATCTGATCAACAAGCACAAGGTGAACGTGAGCCGCACGCCGCAGAGCATCATGGTCGAGCAGTTGAAGGCGTGGGACGGCCTCACCAAGAAGCTCTCGGACGAGGACCCCTTCTTCAAGAAGGTGGTCGAATCGCAGCGCGCGTTTGCCAAGCGCGTTGCCTATTACGTGTGGCTGAACGAGGCGGACTACAAGCTCGGCTACGAGCACGTGTTCAAGGTCAAGATCCCGAGCTGAGTGGGCCGTCAGTATTGATCGTACTGACCGGGGTGGCGCGGTGAGCGCCGCCCCGTTTTTTCGTGCAGTGCGCTGGGGCGCCAGAGGGGCGACATGATCAACCGATTCATCTACGGCGTCGACCAGCTGAGCAAGTCGATCGGCCACGCCTTCGCGTGGTGCATCATGATCCTCACCATGGGCACCTGCTACGAGGTGTTCATGCGCTACGTGCTGAACGCGCCGACCTCCTGGGCGTTCGACATGAGCTACACGTGGTATGGCGCCATGTTCTTCATGGCGGGGGCATACGCTCTCTCGCGCAACGGCCACGTGCGCTGCGACATGTTCTACCGGCTGTGGCGGCCGCGCAACCAGGCGGCCGTTGAGCTCGTGCTCTACATCCTCTTTTTCTTTCCCGGCATCCTGGCGCTGGCGTACGCGGGCTGGGGCTACGGCATCGCCTCGATGAAGATCCTCGAGGTGAGCGTGAACAGCCCGGCGGGCGTGCCGATCTGGCCGCTCAAGATGCTGATTCCGTTCGGCGCGGGGCTGCTTGCGCTGCAGGGCGTGGCCGAAGTGCTGCGCTGTCTCCAGTGCCTGCGCGACGATTCCTGGCCGCCGCGCCTGCATGACGTCGAGGAGCTGGAAAAACAGTTGATCGCGGAGCACGCGGCGGCCGAGGCGCGGCAAGCGCAGGAAGGGGGTGCGCGATGAGCGACCCTGTGATCGCCCTCATCATGCTCGGGATCCTGGTCTTCACGATCATGATCGGGTTCCCCGTCGCCTTCACGCTGATGGCGCTGGGAGTGGGATTCGGCTACTACGCGTACTACGTTCCGGATCAGGCTTTCTTCGACAGCCGCGTGTTCTACCTGCTCACGCAGAACACCTTCACCGTGCTCAACAGCGACGTGCTGGTGGCGGTGCCGCTGTTTCTCTTCATGGGCTACATGGTCGAGCGCTCGAACATCCTCGACAAGTTGTTCTACAGCGTGCAGCTTGCGCTCCGGCGCATTCCCGGCTCGCTCGCCATCGCGACGCTCGTCACCTGCGCGATGTTCGCGACCGCGACCGGCATCGTCGGCGCGGTGGTAACGCTGATGGGGCTCCTCGCCTTTCCCCAGATGCTCAAGGCCGGCTACGATGTGCGGCTCGCCTCGGGGGTGGTGTGCGCCGGCGGCTGCCTCGGAATCATGATTCCGCCTTCGATCCTGCTGATCGTGTATGGCGCGATGGCCGGGCTATCGGTGGTCCAGCTCTACGCCGCGGCGTTATTGCCAGGCTTCCTGCTCGCCGTGATGTATATTGTCTTCGTCATAATCCTGGCGTTATTCAGGCCGAAGCTCGCACCGTCCTTGCCGAAGGAGGACGCCACGATTCCCGTCGCAAGGGTATTGCTGCTTCTGGTAACTTCGTTCGTTCCGCTGGCGGTGATGATCCTGTGCGTGCTGGGCGCGATCATGTTCGGGCTGGCGACGCCAACCGAGGCGGCCGCGGTCGGCGCTTTCGGCGCCATCTTGCTCTCGGCGGCCTACGGGGCGTTTCGCTGGGGAAGGCTGAAGGAATCGGTGTTCCTCACCGCGCGCACTTCCGCGATGGTGTGCTTTCTCTTCGTCGGCTCGGCGACGTTCGCGGGCGTTTTCAGCTACCTCGGCGGCGAGGGCATCATCAAGACGTTCGTGCTGAGCCTCGATCTCAATCCGATCACGTTCCTCATTGTCTCGCAGTTCATCATCTTTCTGCTCGGCTGGCCGCTGGAATGGACCGAGATCATCATCATCTTCGTGCCGATCTTCCTGCCGCTGCTGTCCCACTTCAACATCGACCCCTTGCTCTTCGGCATCCTGGTCGCGTTGAACCTGCAGACCGCGTTCCTGTCGCCGCCGATGGCGATGGCGGCCTACTACCTGAAGGGCGTCACGTCGAAGAATATACTGATCACCCAGATCTTCTGGGGCTGCATACCGTTCCTGTGCATCGTGGTCGTCTCGATGGTGGTGGTCTACGTGTATCCGGATATTGCGCTGTGGCTGCCGCGCGCGATCTACGGCAACTGACGGGATGCAAGTTACGCAACTGAACTGGCTTTCAGCATCGGACGCGGCCCGCGCCCTGCGCGACGGGGCGATCAGCTCGGAGCAACTCGTCGAGGCGTGCCTCGCGCGCGTGCGCCAGGTGGATGCCAACGTGCAGGCCTGGGCCTTTCTCGATCCCGAGCACGCGCTCGCGCAGGCGCGCGCACTCGACGAGCGGCGCAAGGAGGGCGCACCCCAGGGCGCGCTGCACGGGGTGCCGGTCGGGGTGAAGGACATCATCGACACGCACGACATGCCGACCGAGGACGGCACGGTGCTGCACGCGGGCCGCATGCCGGCGGACGATGCGACGGTGGTGTCCCGGCTGCGCGCAGCCGGTGCGGTGATCATGGGAAAGACGGTCACGACCGAGCTCGCGACCTACGCCCCGGGCAAGACGCGCAATCCGCATGATGCCGGGCACACGCCGGGCGGCTCTTCGAGCGGCTCCGCGGCGGCGGTCGCCGCCGGCATGATTCCGGCCGCGCTGGGATCGCAGACCAACGGCTCGGTGATCCGCCCCGCCGCCTACTGCGGCGTGTACGGCTTCAAGCCGACGCACGGCCTGATATCGCGGCACGGAGTGCTGCGGCTGTCGCGCACGCTCGATCAGCTGGGCGTGTTTGCGCGCTCGATCGAGGACCTCGCTCTCGTGTGCGAGCAGGCTGTCGGCTACGACGAGCACGACACGGATACGTTCCCGCCACGGGCACGGACCCCGTTTTCCGAGATCGCATCCCAGGAACCGCCGCTTCCGCCGCGCATTGCGTTCGTGAAAACACCGATCTGGGATGAGACCGAGCCCGAAACGCGCGAAGCATTCGAGGAGCTCACCGGGCAGCTGGGCGATCGCGTCCAGGAATTCACCCTGCCGGAGAATGCGCGCGAGGCGCTCGACTGGCACCGTACCATCATGGAGGCCGAAATGGCCGCTGGTCTCGTGGCCGAGTACGAGAAGGGGGCCGACAAGTTGAGCGAATCGCTGCGCGGCCAGCTCGAGCGCGGCCGCCGGATCACGGCCCTGGAATACCAGATCGCGCTGGCGCGCATTCCACAGCTGATCGCGGGCATGTCACGGTTGTTCGACGGATTTGACGCGATACTTACGCCGGCTGCGGCGGGAACGGCGCCGCACGGCTTGCAGTCCACCGGCAGCCCGGCGTTCTGCACGCTGTGGACGCTGTGCGGGATGCCGGCGCTCAACCTGCCGCTGATGCAGGGATCGAACGGCCTGCCGCTCGGCGCGCAGCTCGTTGGCGCGCGCCATGACGACGCGCGATTGTTGCGCACCGCCCGCTGGCTCGCCGCGCAGATCGAGGCGGACTGAAATAACGGAAGTGCGAAGGGAGACGATATGGTCCTCAAGATTGTCACCGGAATCATAGCGGTGCTCTTGCTGCTCGGTTTCGCGGTTCCGTATGTGCTCAAGATGAAGGACATCGCGCTCAGCATCGTCGTCGTGGCCGGGCTGTGCCTGATGTTGTGGGACCTCTGGGGGTCCCTGCGCGAGGACGGGGACAGCGACAAGGGCGGTTGATCCCGCGGCATGAAGCCCAGGATCCTCATCACGCGCGAGGTGTTCAGGGAGGCCATCGAATACGTCTCGCAGCACTGCGAGGTCGAGTCGAACCAGGACGACGGTGCGCTCGCGCCGGACGCGCTGGCCCGGAAGCTCGCCGACAAGGACGGCGTGATGTGCTGTCTTACCGACCGCATCGACGCCGATCTTCTCGCGCGCTGCACGAAGCTCAAGGCGGTGGCGAACATCGCGGTCGGCTACAACAACATCGATCTCCCGGCGTGCACGGCACGCGGCGTCATGGCGACCAACACGCCGGGGGTGCTCGATGACTCGACGGCCGATCTTGCGTTCGCGCTCGTGCTCGCGACCGCGCGGCGGTTGACGGAGGTGGAAGGCTACATCCGGACCGGCGAGTGGACCGGCTGGCGGCTCAAGCAGTGGCTCGGGGTGGACGTGCATCACGCGACGCTGGGCATCTTCGGCATGGGTCGCATCGGGCAGGTCATCGCCCGGCGCGCGGCCGGTTTCGATATGAAAGTGCTCTACCACAACCGCAAGCGGGTGGCGCCCGAGATCGAGCGGCGCCTCAACGCGACCTTCGCGACCAAGGATGCGCTGCTCGGGCAGTCCGACTTCGTGGTGCTGCAGGTCCCGTACTCGAAGGAGACGCACCACCTGATCGGGGCCGCGGAGTTGAAGCTCATGAAGCCGACGGCGATCCTCGTCAATTCCACGCGCGGCGGCGTGGTGGATGACGGGGCGCTGGTGGCGGCGCTGAAGAGCGGAGCGATCCGGGGCGCGGGGCTCGACGTGTTCGAGAACGAGCCCAGGCTCAACCCGGGGTTCCTCGAGCTGAAGAACGTCGTGCTGGCTCCGCACATCGGGAGCTCGACCGAGGCGACGCGCCTTGCGATGGCGATGACCGCCGCGAAGAACCTCGTCGCCGCGCTCACCGGGGGCGTGCCGCCGAACCTGCTCAATCCCGAGGCGCGCCAGAGCTAGAACCCGTCTCGAAAACCGGAAACAAGTTCATCCGCAGATAAACGCAGATAGACGCGGATGAAATCTTCCGAGGTGCCCCAGGGGTTTGAACCATCGGCGTGTATCGGCGTTCATCGGCGGTATTGAGCTGTTCTTGACATGGCTTCTGGTCATGCTCCGGCACGCCGGTTGCGCGGCGCCGATGGCACGGGCGACTCCTTCCGACGATGAGTTATTCCTCCCAGCTCGCCAACCTCATGATCGAGGTCATGCTGCCCGTGAGCCTGCTGGTGGCGGTAGGCGGGCTCTGGCCGCGCTTCTTTCGCGACACCCCGGTGGAGGGCGCTCGCTCGCTGCTCAACCGGATGGTGATGTACCTCTTCCTGCCCTGCATCATGTTCTCCGTGGCTTCCACCACTGCGATATCCGCCGAGCTGCTGTCGGTGCCGCTGCTGGTGGGCATCGGCTCGCTCGCCTCGGGCGGGCTGATCTATGTGATGGTCTACCGCACGCCGATCGGGCGCGGGCTACCGGACGCGACGCGCGCGATCCTCGTGGTCGGCGGCATGTTCGGCAACACCTTCAACATCGGCGTGCCGGTACTGGTGTTCTTTTACGGCCTGGAGGCCACGCGCTACGCGGTGTTCAACGACATGCTGATGACGATGCCCCTCGTCTGGAGCATCGGCGTGTGGATCTGCACGAGGCTTGGTACACACGGCAAGGCAGGTGAGCCGTCGGTATGGCGCGTGACGCTTTCGATGCCACCGATCTGGGCCTTCGTGCTGGGTACGACCTTGCAGCAGACGGGGTTGGCCTTCGCGCCGCTCACGGCCGCAACATGGTTCATCGGGCAGGCCACGATACCGGTCACGCTGTTCGTGCTTGGGATGACGATACCGTGGCGCGAGCTCACGCCGCGCGTCGAGATCCTGTCGGCGGGGATGGTGAAATTGCTGGCGACGCCCCTGATCGTTTGGGCCGCTGCGAAAATGCTGTATGGTTCGATGGGCGAGGCGCAGTACGCTTCGGTCGTGGAGGGTACGACGCCGGCGATGATGACGACCCTGCTGCTCGCGGACCGCTTCCGTCTCGATTCCGGGGCCGCTGCGCTGCTGATCGGCTGGACGACCATACTTTTCTGGCTCACCCTGCCCTTGATCATGGCGCTGGGACTGATACGCTGATTCTCGGTCCGGGAACGAGCGGGCCGAGACACGCCTAGGATACGAAGGGAGGCGCACCACGTGAAACTTGGATTTATCGGCCTGGGCGCGATGGGAAGGCCGATGGTGCTCAACCTGATGAAGCACGGCCATTCGATGGGCGTCTACGCGAGGCGCGCCGAGTCGGCCGCGCCGCTCACCGCCGCGGGCGCGCGTCTCCATCCGAGCCCGGCGGCGCTCGCGCGCGAGGCCGAGGTGCTCTTCACCATGGTGACGAACTCGAGCGATGTCGAGGAAATCGCGTTAGGGAAGGAGGGAATCATCCACGGCGCGCGCGCGGGCAGCGTGCTGGTGGACATGGAGACGATCGCGCCGGCGGTGGCGCGCGCCGTTGCCCGGGCGTTGGAGAACAAGGGCATCGACATGCTCGATGCCCCGGTGTCGGGCGGGCCGATGGGCGCCGAGCAGGCCTCGCTCTCGATCATGGTCGGCGGTGAGCGCGCGGTTTTCGAGCGCGTGAAGCCGCTGCTCGAGTGCCTCGGGAAGACGATCGTGCACATGGGCGAGCACGGAGCCGGACAGGTCACCAAGGCGTGCAACCAGCTCGCGCTGCTGGTAACGGCGCAAGGCGCGGCGGAGGCGCTGGCGCTCGCGGCGCGCTGCGGGTTGGACCCGGCGCGGGTGCGCGAGGTGATGCTGGGCGGGGTGGCCGCGAGCCGGGTGCTGGAGCTGTTCGGCAAGCGCATGGTTGCGCGCGACTTCGCGGGCGGGATCGAGACCCGGCTCTATCACAAGGACCTGCACATCGTGCTCGATCTCGCGCACGAATCCGGACAGGGCGCGCCGGCGGCCGCGCTGGTGATGCAGCATGTCAATGCGATGATGGGCGCGGGCGACGGGAGTAACGACCTGTCGGCCCTGATCAAGGTCTTGGAAAAAATGTGTAAGGAGTGAACCATATGGATCTGCCGCAAGACGATTTCGGGCGTGCCGCCGTTGCCACCATCAAGCGGGCGCCGTCGCGCCAGGGCCTGCAGGATGCAGGAATCCGCTCCGGCGGCCATCGACTCGACGCCGAAAGCAGCACCCGGCCCGCTTCAACTTGACACGGGCGTGGCCGCAAGTCGCATAATCCTGCGGCGTGACCGGAGACCGACGGTCGCCCGAGGTGGCATCGTGTTCCGGCTGAAGATCGTTGGCGCGCAGGTCATGGTCGCCATGCTCGCGGCCGGTTGCGCGGCCATGCAGCAGCCGGTCGCGGAAATCCCGGGCGCGTTGCCCGGCGCGGCGTTCAAGGACTGCGACGAATGCCCGCTCATGGTCATCGTGCCGCCTGGCGAGTTCCTGATGGGCTCACCGCCCGGCGCGGGCCCGCGAGGACGCAGCGAGGGGCCGCAGTTCCCGGCCACGATCCCGCGGCCGGTCGCCGTGGGGCGCTTCGAAATCACGCGCGACGAGTATGCGGCGTTCATGAGGGACAGCGGATACAATCCGGCGCCGGGCAACTGCTTCTACCTGGACCAGGAGGCGGGCGCTTGGACGAATGACGATGGCGCAAGGAGCCGGCGCGAACCGGACCACGAGCAGTCGGGCGAGCATCCGGTCGTCTGCGTGAGCTGGGATGACGTGAAGGCCTACGCCGGATGGCTGTCGCGCAAGACCGAAAGGCAGTACCGCCTGCTGAGCGAGGTCGAGTGGGAGTACGTCGCGCGCGCGGGTAGCTCGTCGTCCCGGCCGTGGGGCGACGACCCCGACGAGGCTTGCCGGCACGCGAACGTCGGCGACCTCACGCGCGATCGCGTCGTATGGCTGGGGGCGGGGCAGAAATGGGCGACGACGCACAACTGCGACGACGGTTTCGGCTTCACCGCTCCTGTCGGCCGTTTCGAGGCCAACCGCTTCGGCCTGCACGACCTGCTGGGCAACGCCGGCGAATGGGTCGAGGACTGCTGGAACGACACCCACGCGGGCGCGCCCGCGGACGGCAGCGCCCGCGTTTCCGGGAACTGCCGGCTGCGCGTGGTGCGCGGGGGTGCGTGGAGCACGGGCCCAACTGGCGTGCGCTCCGCACTGCGCTCGGGACATCCAACCGAGATCCGCATCAGCTCGCTCGGCTTTCGGGTCGCGCGAGACCTGTAATCCGAGGGGTGAGGGGTGATGTCTGAGCGAGCGCTGAACACCCGCGTCTCGGCGCCCACCGAGGCGTTCCCGTTTCCTGCTCGCCTTTTTCCCTGAACGCCCATGAGTTTCACGGCTCACGAAGAAGCATTTCCGCGCCTGCACCGCTCCGAGCTGTTCGCGCCGGGGGCGACGCCCGCATTGTTCGAAAAGACGCTGCGCGGCGCCGCGGACGTGGTCTGCCTCGACCTCGAGGACGCCGTCGCTCCGGACGAGAAGGAGCGCGCGCGGCGCAATGTGGTGGCCGCGTTGAATGACATCGACTGGGGCGGGAAGACCGTGAGCGTGCGCATCAACGGCCCCGACACGCACTACATGTATCGCGACGTGATCGAGCTGGTCGAGAATTGCCCGCGGCTCGACCTGCTGATGATCCCGAAGGTGGGTGTCGCCGCAGACGTCTATGCGCTCGACATGCTGGTGACGCAGATCGAGCGCGCGAAGCGGCGCGAGGCCGCACGCGCCGCGCAGGGGCGCCACCCGCGCGTCGGTTTCGAGCTTCTGATCGAGACCGCGCTGGGCCTGGCCAACGTCGAGGCGATCGCGCAGGCGAGCCGCCGGACCGAAGCGATGTGCTTCGGCGCGGGGGATTTCGCGGCCACGATGCGCGCGCCGGCGATGGTGATCGGGGGGCTCAGTCCCGATTACGGCGTGCTCGCGGCCGCGAACGCCGGCGCAGAGCGCCGGTTCTTTCCCGGCGACCAATGGCATGGAGCGCAGATGCGGATGGCGGTTGCCTGCCGCGCGTACGGACTGCGCCCGATCGACGGGGCGTACGCCGATTTCAAGGACCCCGAGGGCTATCTTGCGGCGGCGCGGCGCGCGGCGAGCCTCGGCTACGAGGGAAAGTTCGCGATCCATCCGTCCCAGGTCGAGCTTGCCAACGCGGTGTACAGCCCCTCGGCACAGGATCTCGAGCGCGCGCGGCGCATCGTCGCGGCGATGGAGCAGGCCGCGCGCGAAGGACGGGCGGCGGTGCAGCTCGACGGACGCATGGTGGACATCGCCAACATCCGCATGGCGCAGAACCTGCTGCGGCGCGCGAAGCAGGGCGCGGAAACACGTTGAGCAGGAGCACACGTCCGGGCGGATGCGCTCCACTCGCTCAGAGGGCGCTGCTGCCCCGGAGGCGGCAGATGCAAAACGCCCCCGCTAACCTCCTGGATGCCCGTGGCGGGTGGTCGCGATGTACCCGACGCGGGAGCCGCGGCACCGAATTTGCAAGCGCATTAGTGGGTTAGGGAGGCAGTGTGACTTTTTTCCGCTGCGGGCGATCTGCACGCGACGCACGCGACGCTATTGCGCCCGCTCCGGCCCGTGTCACAATCCGCCTTCCACGACGGTACCGGGGCCGTCCAAAACTACAACTGGGCTGATCCAGCCCAGGAGCGGCCATGGTGGAGCGCGCTACAGGGGAGCAGATCTACGCTGAGCAAGTGCGGCAACTGTACCGGTTGTCGCGCCCGGCGTACGTGGCCGCCCTGATCAATGCCGGGATCATCACATTCGCATTGTGGGACCTGGTTTCGAACGTCCTGCTTGCGGCTTGGTTCGCCGTAATGCTGGGAGTCACGGGCGCGCGCTATTTCCTCTACCGCGCCTATTCGAGAGCCGCACCGCGCGAGGAACAGGCGCCCGTATGGGGGGATCGCTTCGTCTATGGGACCGGTGCGATGGGGCTCCTGTGGGGATTCGTCGGCTCCGCCCTCTATCCGGCGGCCTCCATACCGCATCAGTTCCTGGTGATATTCCTGATCGGCGGCATGGCGCTTTCCGGCATGGTGGTGCTGGCCCCGGTCCGGCAGGCGTTTCTCGCCTACGCGCTGCCGTCCCTCGCTCTCGTCACCGCCACGGTATTCACGCAAGGGACCAACCTGCACCTGTTCATGGGCGTATTGCTCGTCGTGATGCTCGGGGTGCTGCTTGCCACGAGTCCCATCATTTCGGAGATGATGCGGGAGTCGCTGCGCGCGCAATTCGAGAACGCCGGGCTGGTGGAACAGCTCTCCGCGTCGAACCGCGAGCTTTCCGAACGCGCGATGCGGGAGTCGCTGCGCGCGAAATTCGAGAACGCCGAGCTGGTGAAACAGCTCTCCGAGGCGAACCGCGAGCTTTCCGAACGCGCGATGCGGGAGTCGCTGCACGCGAAATTCGAGAACGCCGGACTGGTGGAACAGCTCTCCGCGGCGAACCGCGAGCTTTCCGAACGCATCGTCGCGCAGCAGCACGCCGAAGAAGTTCTAGGGCAGACTTCAAAGAGGTTGGAAGCGCTGATCGAGGCGTCGCCGCTTGCCATCGTCGTGCGCGACACCGAAGGGCGCGTCGAAAAATGGAATGCCGCCGCACAGCGCATGCTCGGCTGGACCGAGCAGGAGGTGCTCGGCAGGCTCGCGCCGCTGCTGCCGCCCGGCCGGGAGCAGGAGGCGCCGTGCAACCGCGAGCGCATCCTGCGCGGCGAGGCCTTCTCCGACGTCGAGACGGTGCGCATGCGCAAGGACGGCACCGCTGTGAGCGTGCGCATGTCCGCCGCGCCGGTTTACGACTCTGCGGGAAAGCCGGTGAGCTATATCACCATGCTCACCGACGTCACCGAGCGCAAGCACACGGAACAGCGCCAGAACCTCGAGAATGCGGTGACATTGCTGCTGGCCGAGGCGCAAAGCATGGAAGAGGTGATGCCGAGGGTGATCCAGACCCTGTGCGAAGGCCTGGGCTACGTTTACGGCGCGCGCTGGATCCTCGATAACAAGGAGCGCGTGCTGCGCTGCGCGGAGAGCTGGTGCGTGCCGGACACGGCGGTGGAGGATTTCCGTCGCGTGAGCGCCGGGCGGGTCGAAGTGCCGGGGATGCCCGGAGGGCTCAATCGCCGGGTGTGGGCGACCAGCGCGCCGTACTGGATTGCCGACCTCGGGCAGGAGCTGACGCTGCGGCGTGCGCTGGAGGCAGGCCTGCAGAACGCGTTCGCCCTGCCGATCCTCGCGGGCGGCGAGTTCTACGGCGTGATGGAGTTTTTCGGGCGCGGGACGCGCCCGCGCGACGAGCACGTGCTGGAGATCGCCAACACGGTGGGCATGCAGATCGGCCAGTTCGTCGGGCGCAAGCAGGCGGAAACCAATCTGCAGTTCTTCGCCAGCTACGATCCTCTTACGGGGCTATTCAATCGCGGCATTTTCAACCAGCGCCTCCAGCAGGCGCTGGCACAGGCGCAGCGTTTCGCGCGCTCCCTGGCCGTGCTCTTCATCGATCTCGACGGCTTCAAGTTCGTGAACGACACGCTCGGACACAGCGCGGGGGATATCGTGCTGACGGAAGTGGCCGCACGGCTGCGCGCGACCCTGCGCGAAGGCGACATCATTGCCCGGATGGGCGGCGACGAATTCGTCGTGCTGATCGAGGAGTTCGAAGGCGCACCGCAGGTTGCCGAGGTCGCCAAGAAGATCCTGGAGACCGTCGCCCGGCCGTTCGCATTGCACAATCACGACTATACGCTGACGGCGAGCCTTGGTATCAGCACCTTTCCCGAAGACGGCTCGGACGCGCAGACGCTGCTCAAGAACGCCGACATCGCGATGTATCGCGCGAAGGACGATGGAAAGAATAACTTCCGTTTTTTTGCGCCGGAGATGAACGTCCACCTGATCGAGCGCCTGTCGCTGGAAAACGACCTGCGGCGGGCGGTCGAGCGCGGCGAGTTCGTCCTTCTCTATCAGCCCAAGGTCGGTGTTCGCGACGGGCAGGTGAGCGGCGTGGAGGCGTTGGTGCGCTGGCAGCACCCGGCGCAGGGCATGATCGGCCCGTCCGAGTTCGTGCCCGTGGCGGAGGACGCCGGGCTGATGGCGGTGATCGGCGAATGGGTGCTGCATACGGCGTGCCGGCAGGTGCAGGCCTGGCGCGAGCAGGGTCTGCCGCTGGTGCGTATGGCGGTCAACCTTTCCCTGCGCCAGCTCGCGCATGAGAACCTGATCCAGGTGGTGCGCGGAGCGTTGCATCAGTACGCGGTCGATCCGGACCGGCTGGAGCTGGAATTCACCGAAGCCATGGTGATGCGCAACCCCGACCGGGCAGAAAAACTGCTGGTGCAGCTGGAGGAACTGGGTGTGCGGCTGGTGATAGACGACTTCGGCACCGGCTTCTCATCGCTCAACTACCTCAAGCGGCTGCCCGTGGACGGGGTGAAGATCGACCGCTCGCTTATTCATCATCTCCTGCACGATGCGGGCGCGGTCGCGCTCACGCGCGCGGTGATCGCGATGGCCCACAGTCTGGACATTTCGGTCGTCGCCGAAGGCGTGGAGACGCGGGCACAGTGGGAATTCCTCCAGCAGCTAGGCTGCGAGGAGATGCAGGGCAATTACTTCAGCACGCCGGTTCCTGCCGGCATGGTATCGAGCATCCTGCGCGAGCCGGGTACCGCAGGCAAGCGCGCCAGCATCCTGGCGTTGCGCCCGTTGCGTGACGGCGAGCGCGGGCAGGAATTTGAGTCCTGATCGCACCCGGGCCGCGCACGCGCTTCGTGTTCCCCGCCGGAAAGCCGTAGCCCAAGACCCGAAACCCGACTGAAGCTCTGGCGCATCGGCTGCTCGTGTCACGCGCGTCCTCACCACGGCGCGCTTTATCCCCGCCGCGAATTTGGCTACACTGCAAAGAGAACATGGGCGCGGCTCGCCAGGCGGGCGCGGACACCACCATGCCGCAGCACGCGGGCGACGCCGAAGGAGGAAAAGATGAAGACGATAAAACAACTGCTGCAGGCCAAAGGTAGCGAGATCTATTCCATCGGTCCGGATGAGCGGGTGATCGATGCGCTCCGGATGATGGCCGAGAAGAACGTGGGTGCGCTCATCGTCACGGAGAACGGCAAGCTCCTGGGCATCATCTCCGAGCGCGACTACGCGCGCAAGGTGATCCTGCAGAAGAAGTCGTCGCACGATATTCCGGTGCGCGAGATCATGACCGGGAAAGTGTTGACGGTCGACCCCGGCCGGACGGTCGAGGAGTGCATGGCGCTGATGACCAACCAGCGCGTCCGGCATCTTCCGGTGGTCGACGGAGGGCGGACGATCGGCGTGCTCTCCATCGGGGATATGGTGAAGGAAGTGATCGCCGACCAGGAACAGACCATTCGGCAGCTCGAGTCCTACATCCACCGCTGAACTTCGCGCTTCCGCGCGAATTTCAGCGTTCAAGGTTCAAAGTTCCGTTCCAGATTGTGGGTTAACGCGCCCGCTAAACTTTGAACCCGAACCCTTGAACTTGGAACTTTCCGAATGAAATTCGGGGCGCTCATCATCGGCGATGAAATCCTGTCCGGGAAGCGGCAGGACAAGCACATGGCGAAGCTCATCGAGACCCTCGGGGCGCGGGGGCTGCAGCTCGCCTGGTGCGAATATCTCGGCGACGAGGCCGAGCTCATCACCGCAACGCTCGGGCGCACGCTCGCCACCGGAGACGTCGTGTTCTGTTTCGGCGGCCTCGGGGCCACGCCGGACGATCACACCCGCGCGTGCGCGGCACGCGCGCTGGGCGGGGGCTTGAGGCTGCATTCGGATGCGGAGGCGGAGATCCGGGCGCGTTTCGGAGACCAGGCGACACCGAAACGGCTCGCCATGGGAGAGTTTCCCGAAGGCGCGACGATCATACCCAATCCCTACAACCGGATCCCGGGCTTCAGCATCGGAAGCCACCATTTTTTGCCCGGCTTCCCGGAGATGGCGTGGCCGATGATGGCCGCGGTACTCGATACGCGGTATACCCATCTTTTTGCGCCGGGTTCGATCGCCGAGAACTCGATCGTCGTGCGGGGAGCGGGCGAGAGCCAGCTGATCGACCTCATGAACGAGTGCCTCGCACGGCATCCGCGGCTGAGGCTGTTCAGCCTGCCGCGCATGGAACCGGATCGTTACATCGAGTTGGGCGTGCGCGGAGATCCCGGAGAAGTCGCGGTTGCGATCATGGTATTGAAAGAGGGCGTGACCGCGCTCGGGTTTCTCTGGGCCGAGACGCCGGAGCGCGCGAAGCCGTGAAGACCGATACGCGCCGTTTGCTCCCGTCCGGCGCAGCGCCCCCGGAAAAGGCGAATCCGAGGCCCGCGCCTGCAAGCGTGGTACAAGAAAAAGCCCCCGGCGTGGGCCGGGGGCTATTGCCTGTTGCGGGAGAGGCTTAGGCTTTTCTGGCCTTCTTCGCGCCGTTCGCCGCCTGGTTGGCAACGGCCTCGAAGTTCGACTGGGTCGCTTCCGCGAACTGCTTCGCAACCTTGGACAGGTTGTCGTAGGCGGAATTGACGGCGGCGATCGCGGACTTGGTCGCGGCGATGCCCATCTCGGAGCCCGCCGGCGCGGTCTTCACCATCTTGTCGAGGGTGGACACGATCTGCTTGTTGTAGTCGGCGATCTGTTGCTCCATGATCTTGCTGGCTTCGGCCTGGGTCGAAGCCGCGACGTCGTAGACGCCGCGCGCATAGGCGGTCGCCTTCTCGATCGCGGGCTGGGCGACAGTGTCCTTGAGCGCGGTCAGTTGCTGCAAATCCTTCGCGGCGGCAAGCACTTTGGCGCCTTCGACGGTGTCGGCGAAGGCGGCCTTGGTGGCTTTCACCTGGAGGTCCAGGAGGCGCTCGGCGCCGTTGAATGCCACGCCGGCGAACTTCACTGCGATGTCGAGATGGGCCTTGTTCAGGGCCAACAGTTGCTCGGGTACGGTATACATGAAAGAGCTCCTTTTCAAAGAGTTACTAAATATCAACCAGTTACGCTACCGCTATCGTTATGCTGCGATGCACAATTACGATTATATGCTTATAAACCGTGATGTCAAGGTATACCATGATGAAAGTTTTTGCACTGCAATAGAATAGTGTGCTTTCACGTGCATCTTTGACTTGTCGCAGTCGTCCCCTTAGGATGCAAAAAACGTTTCTCAATCAAACAGCTATAACCCAAATACCCGTCCGGAGACCCACGCACCCATGCCGCAATCCGTTGTCACGTCGGCCGGGGTTCCTCGTGTCGTTGTCGGCGCCGGCGCGGACGGCTCGGCGCAGGTAAAGCTATCGGGTCCCTGGAACCTGGCGGGGCTCGAAAAGCATCTGTCCGATATCGCGCCGCTGCTCGCCAAACAGGCGGGCGCGAACCGGCACTGGGATCTCAGCGGGGTGAGCACGCTCGATCACGCCGGGGCGCTGCTGCTGTGGCGCGCGTGGGGCAGGAAACGTGCGCCGCGGCTCACGTTGAAGCCCGAGCACGAGACGCTGTTCGTTACGCTTGCCGCGGCGCGGCACGAGCCGCTGCCGGGGCTCCCGCGCGACTGGCGTGCGTCGACGGCCGCCGTGGGCCGGAAGATCCTGGCGCTGCTCGAACATTTGTTCGCGGCCACGGTGCTGCTCGGCCACGTGGTCATCGACGCGATGATCTTGGTGCGCCATCCGGGCCGCATCCCGTGGCGCGAGATTTCCGCGAACATCTACCGCACCGGCGCGCAGGCGCTCGGTATCACTGCGCTGGTGGGGTTTCTGGTGGGGATCGTGCTTTCGTACCTTTCCGCGCAGCAGCTCAAGATTTTCGGCGCCGACGTCTACATCGTGAACCTGCTCGGCGTCTCCATCGTCCGCGAGCTCGGGCCGGTGCTCGCGGCCGTGCTGATCGCGGGACGCTCGGGATCGGCGATCACCGCGCAGCTCGGAGTGATGCGGGTGACCGAGGAAATCGATGCGATGACGGTGATGGGCATTCCCCACACGGTGCGGCTCATCCTGCCCAAGATGGTGGCGCTTGCCGTCACGCTGCCGCTGATCGTGCTGTGGACGGGCGCGCTTGCGCTGCTCGGTGGCATGATCGCGGCGAACATCGAGCTCGACATCAGCTACCACTTTTTCCTGTCACGCCTGCCCGACGTGGTGCCGATCTCCAACCTCTGGCTGGGGTTGGGCAAGAGCGTGGTATTCGGTATCCTGATCGCGCTCATCGCCTGCCATTTCGGCCTGCGCATCGAGCCCAACACGGAGAGCCTCGGCGCGGGCACCACGGAGTCCGTGGTCAGCGCGATTACGATGGTGATCATCGTGGACGCGATATTCGCAGTGATGTTTTCACACATAGGAATTTTCCGGTGACCGAACAGGTCGTTGAAGTGAACGGGCTGTGGACGCGGTTCGGCAGGCATGCCGTGCATCGTGGCATCGATGTGTCGGTGGCGCGCGGCGACGTGCTGTCGCTGGTCGGCGGTTCGGGCAGCGGCAAGACGACGCTGTTGCGGCAGATGATGGGGCTCGAGCGGCCCTCGCGGGGATCGGTGCGCGTGCTCGGGGTGGATCTCCACGACTGCGACCCGCTCGTCCTGCGCCAGCTCAGGAACCGGTGGGGCGTGCTGTTCCAGGAAGGGGCGCTGTTCTCCGCGCTCACCGTATTCGAGAATGTGGCGCTTCCGCTGGAGGAGCTGCACGCGCTCGACGAGGAGCTGATCCGCGAGCTCGTGATGATGAAGCTCGACATGGTGGGGATCGAGGCGCGCCACGCCCGCAAGGTCCCGGCCGAGCTTTCGGGCGGGATGGTAAAGCGCGTGGCGCTCGCGCGCTCGCTCGCGCTCGAGCCGGAGCTCCTGTTTCTAGACGAGCCGACGGCGGGGCTCGACCCCGACCGCAGCGAGAGCTTCGTGCGGCTGATCGAGCAGCTGCGGCACGAGCTGAACCTCACCGTGGTGATGGTCACGCACGACCTCGACACGCTGGTCGCGCTGTCGAACCGCATCGCGGTGCTGTTCGACGGAAGACTGGTGGTGGTCGGAACCCTGCGCGAAGTCGTGCACAGCCAGCACCCTTTCATCGTGAACTTCTTCCTGGGCGAGCGCGGCCGCCGCGCGCTCGAAGCGGTGTGGGATACTCTGGGCATGGGGGAAGCCGGCATGCGGCCCGCAACGCAGGGGGGCGCCTGAGCGTATGGAAAACAAGGCCTACGCCTTCGCGGCAGGGGTATTCACGCTGCTGCTCGTCGCCGGCGTGGTGTTCGCGGCGATGTGGCTCACCGGCGAGACCGAGGCGCGCTACCGCTACGTGCTCGAAACACGCCACCCGGTCACGGGGCTCACCCTGCAGGCGCCTGTACGCTACCGCGGGGTCGACGTGGGCAAGGTCGAGGGAATCGACTTCAACGAAAGGGATCCGCGTACCATTCTGATCCGCGTGGCGGTGCGCACCGAAACGCCGGTCACGAAGGGCACCTACGCGCAGCTCGCCTCGCAGGGCGTGACTGGATTGGCTTTCGTGCTGCTGGACGATGACGGGTCGAGCCCCGAGCGCCTCCTTCCCGCACGTGATGCACGCATACCGGTACGACAGTCCTTTTTCGACGAGCTGTCCGGCGCGGGCACGAGCCTCATGTCCGATGTGAACGAGGCGGTGCGGCGCCTGAACGCGCTGCTCGGGGAGAAGAACCAGGCCCAGCTGCTGCGCACGCTCGCCACGGTGGACGCGGCGAGCACGCGCATCGGCGAGATCGCGGTCAAGGTGCAGCCCGCCCTGCAGGGCGTGGCGCCGCTCACGGACGACGCGCGCAAGGCGCTGGCCGCGGCCGAAACGCTGTTCGCGAACATGAACCGGCTCACCCACGAGCTCGCGCAGCGCCTGGACGCGCTCGAGCGCATCGCGAAGAGCGCGGAAGAGTTCGGGAGCGCGGCGCGTTCCGTTACGGGCGCGATGACGGCCGACACGCTGCCCCGCATCAATGCGGTGGTCGATGAGCTCGCGCGCAGCGCGCGCAACCTGGACCGCCTGCTCACCGAGTTGAACGAGCACCCGGCGAGTCTCGTATTCGGCAGGCCCCAGGCGCCGCCCGGTCCGGGTGAGGCCGGCTTCGATCCGAAACGGGGGGGTGGCAAGTGAACGCGACACGAACGATCCATATGGCGGGCGCGGGGCTGCTCGCGGGGCTGCTCGCGCTCGCGGGCTGCGCGCTGGGGCCGCAGGCGCGCGAAGCGCCGGTCGTCTATGACCTCGGCCCGCCACGCGGTTATCCGGCGGTCAATCCGCCGCTTGCGGCGCCTTTGTTGATCCCGGTCGTGGCCGCGCCCGCCTGGCTGGAAACGAACGGCATCGTGTATCGCCTTGCGTTTCAGGACCCGGCGCGCACCCAGTTCTACTCCGCGGCCCGTTGGGCGGCGCCGCCCGCGGCTCTGCTCACGCAGCAGTTGCGCGGCCGCTTCGCGGCGGCTTCCGCGAGCGGGGTCGTGACCGGTCACGGCGGCGCCCGCGCCGATTATGCCCTGCATGTCGAGCTGGAGGACTTCAGCCAGACGTTCGATACGCCCGGCGCGAGCCGCGTCGTGGTGAGGGCGCGGGCGACTCTGGTGGACCTGGCCACCCGCACGCTGGTCGCGCAACGCGGTTTTGGCGTCGAGCGCGCGGCTCCCAGCGCCGATGCGCGCGGCGCGGTCGCCGCGTTCGGGGAAGCGAGCGACGAACTTGCGCGGGGCCTGCTCGCCTGGACCGGCGAACAGATTTCCGGCGCGCGCCGCAAGCCCGGGGCGGGCAGATAGGAGACGAGCGTGAGCACTATTTTTGGCAAGATCATCCGACGCGAAATCCCCGCCGACATCGTCTACGAGGACGAGCAGTGCCTCGCGTTTCGAGACATCAATCCGCAGGCGCCCACGCACGTGCTGATCATCCCCAGGAAGGAGATCTCCACGCTCGGAGACGCCGGTGTCGGGGACCGCGATCTTCTCGGACACCTCGTGCTCGCGGCCGCGAAAATCGCGTGCCAGCTCGGGGTGGAAAAAGCGTTCCGGCTGGTCATCAACAACGGCGCGGAGGCGGGACAGAGCGTGTTCCACCTGCACCTGCACCTGCTCGCGGGCCGCCCCTTCCGCTGGCCGCCGGGCTAGGCCCTGTCCGATTTCCTGGGGCCTGGCTCGAGCCGGCGCGTCAGTTCGCGCGGGGGCTGCGGCTTCCCGAACAGGTAGCCCTGCGCTTCGTGGCAGCCTTTCGCCCGGAGAAAGGCGAGCTGTGCGGGCGTCTCCACGCCCTCGGCGACCACTCTCTTGCCCAGGGTATGCCCCAGGCCGATGATGGCTTCGCAGATCGCATCGGCGTTGGAATCGCGCCCGATGTGGTCGACGAACGACTTGTCGATCTTGATCGAATCCACGTCCAGCTTGCGCAGGTAGCTCAGGGAGGAATAGCCCGTGCCGAAGTCGTCGATCGAGATTTGCAAGCCGAGCCCGCGCAGCGCGGTGAGTATCGAGATGCTGAGCTCGACATCGTCCATCGCCACCGATTCGGTGATCTCGAGCTCGAGCAGCCCGGGCCCGATATCGCTGCGCGCGAGCGCTCCGCGCACGTAATCCAGCAGCCGCGGATCCCGGAACTGCTGGGCGGAGAGGTTCACCGCCACGCGCGGCGGCGCGTAGCCCTCGTCGGACCACAGCCGGACCTGGCGGCACGCTTCGCGCAGCGCCCATTCCCCGATCGGGCTGATCAAGCCCGTCGTTTCGGCCACCGGGATGAAGCGCACGGGTGAGACCTGTCCCCAGTGCGGGTGCGGCCAGCGGATCAGCGCTTCGCAGCCAGCGAGGGTCTCGCTGCTTCCGGCGATCGCCACCTTCGGCTGGTAGACGAGATGGAACGCGCGCTGCTCGACCGCCGTGCGCAGCTCCTGTTCGATCTCCTGGCGCTCCCGCGCCTCTTCGGCCATCGCGGGCGAGAAGAACTGGTAGCGCACTCGAGTGTCCCGCCGGATCCGGCTCAGGGCAAGCTCGGCTTCGTGGAGCATCTGCTGCGGCGTCGAGCATCCGGTGGCGGTGGTCGTGATCCCGATCCGGCCTTTCAACCGGACTTCCTTGTCTTCCACAGTTATCGGCTCCGCAATGCGCGCGAGCAGGCGCTCGGCCTGGCGTGCCGAATCGACCGCGCTGCGCACCTTGGCCCGCGCTACCCCGAATTCGTCGCCTTCGAGGCGCGCGACGAATTCCTCGCGGCCCATCGCCTCGCCGAGACGCCGGGCAATCTCCGTGAGGACCTTGTCTCCGGCGGCCTGCCCGAGTCCGTCATTCACGGCACGGAACCCGGAAAGATTGAGCACGGTGACTTCGATGCTCTCGCCGCGCTCGCAAGTGCCCGACAGGACCTGCTGCAGGTGCTCGAGGAAGAACTTGCGGTTGGGCAGTCCGGTCAGCGCGTCGTGGTGGGCGAGGAACCGCGCGTGCTCCTCGGCGCGCAGGCGGTCGGTGCGCTTGCTTTCGGCGACCCGCGTGAGCATTTCGTCGTGGGCGGAGAACAGCTCCCCGAGCTCGTTACCCGGGCGCGACCCGATCCGGTGGCGATCAGCCACGTCGGGGTCGGCGGCCGCCGCGACCATGCTGCCCCGCAGCCGGAGGATCGGGGCGAGCACCCCGCGGTAGACCACGATCATGGTTCCGGTGGTGACCACGGCGACGATCAACAGCACGAGCCCGGCGATGCGCAGCACGAACGCCCGCAACTCGGCGCCGACGTGGGAGCTGTCCAGGCGTGCGAGGAGGAGCCGCGGCTCGCCGGACATGTCCGCACGCCATGCAATGTCGTAGCGGTTCCCGTCGCCGCTGCGGTGTCTGAGCCTATTGCCGGGATCCTGCAACATCCGGTCGAGCCCGACATCGAGCGATGCCAGCTCGCCGGCACTCACCAGTTCCGAGCCATCGGGGTGCCGCACCGCGAGTCCCACGAACAGGGGCTGCTCGACCAGCTTCCGCACCTGGTGCGCCAGCAGGTCCGGGCGTTGCGCATCGTCGAGGGCAAGCGCTGCGCGCACGGCCGCCGTTGCCTTGTCTTCAAGCCGCTGCAGCTCGGTATGCTCGAAGTTGAGCGCCGACGGGACCAGGATGATGCTTTCGATGATGAGAATCAGCAGAAATACCGAGTAGGTAACGGACCGGCAGAGGCGGCATGCGAGCAGGCGCTGCCCCAGCGTGCCGTGCCCGGCCCGCGACGGCTCTTCCGGCCCGATCATCGATTGCGTGCTCTCACTCAAATGAACTCTCGTGGTCCACGTTCTGCCGTGTCCAAAAAAGTATACGCTTTGTCACCGGTTGCAGGTATGCCGTATGCCACTATACGAAATGTGTTTGCGCCGATCGCGCGCAAGACGGTTCTGACGATTCGGGATCGCGCGGGCCGCACCTGCGATGGTCGTGTGAAGAGCTTGTAAGATTATGGGCGATTTGCCGGTCTTATCAATGTGGCGACCGGATCGGCCGAGGAGGCCGCGCGCAGAACGACGTTTCCGGCGGAGTTTTGCGCGTACGCTTCGGATACCGGGCGCCGGTGCATAGTTCTGCCTGTCGGGCGAAGTCCGGAGAGGAGTCCGCCTGGTTTTTTTCTTCAACAAGGAGGTTCCGAATGCAACTTGAACTCAAGCCCGTAGCCCGATCGCTCGCTTCGGCCGGTCTGCTGACGTTGGCACTGGGGATGCCCTTCGCGGCGGCCGGCGCATGTCGGCCCTGTGCCCCGCGGCCAGCACCGAAATCGAGCGCCAATCCATGCGCTGCGAAGAACCCGTGCGCGCCGCGGAACCCGTGTGCCGCGAAGCGCAATCCGTGCGCGGCGAAGAATCCCTGTGCGCCCAGGAACCCCTGTGCCGCAAAGGGTGCTTGCGGGGCCGGCAAGGTCGATCGGAAGCTCGCGACGCGGCCGAAGGATTACAAGCCCTACAAGGCCGATCGCGCGGTCCTGGTCAAGGAAGGCGAGGTGATGTGGAAGGACACCAAGCTCAGCACCAACGGCCTGTCCTGCAACAGCTGCCACGTGAACAATGCGGGGTTTGCCGCCACGTTCGCGAAACCGTACCCGCATTACGTGGCGATGGCGCAGCAGCAAGCCGGGGTGAAGCAGGTGCACCTCGACGAGATGGTGCAGTTCTGCATGATCGTTCCGATGGCGGCCAAGCCTCTGGCGTGGGACTCGCGCCAGCTCGCCGCGCTGACCGCGTACACCGCGGACGTCCAGAAGAAGTTCAAGCCGAATCCATGTGCGGCGAAGAAGGGCGGCCCGTGCGGCCCGTGCGCTCCGAAACGCAATCCGTGCGCGGCGAAGAATCCGTGCGCGGCGAAGAACCCGTGCGCGGCGAAGAACCCGTGCGCGGCCAAGCGCAATCCGTGCGCGCCCCGGAATCCTTGCGCCCCGAGGAAGTAGCGCGATTCGTGATACTGGGCCGCGCGGGAAACGGAGATTCGCGCGATTCCGCGCGGGGAGGAAGATAGATTGCGGCGGCGTGGGCCGCCTTGTTCCCGTCGGGCATGAAACCAAGGTCCGGCTCGCGGCCACCCGGCGAGCCAGCCGGTGCGCCGAGCCGGGCCGCTTGCGACCGGCAGCGGGGTCGCGTATGGTGGGGAGCAACCGGATTTTCGGAAGCGCCTGCTTCGTGCGAGACTTTCCGCGCCGCAGCGCGTTTTTGGCAGCCTCGATCTGGGAGCAAACGGAAAGTGGCTATACGGGCAGTGTGGTTCCGTAACCGGGGCTGCATCGCACCCATCGTCTACAAAACGGAGGATCAACATGCAGTTCCAACTGAGACCCATGGTTCGTTCACTGATATCGACCGGCATCGTCACGCTCGCTCTGGGCGTGCCCCACGCGCTGGCACAGGCGCCCTGTCGCCCATGTGCGGCGCGGGCGAAATCGGGGGCCAATCCGTGCGCGGCGAAAAGCCCGTGCGCGCCGAAGAAGAACCCGTGTGCGGCGAAGAAGGCAAGCCCGTGCGCGGCCAAGAAGAAAGCCCCGTGCGGTCCGTGCGCGGCGAAGAAGGCAAGCCCGTGCGCAGCCCAGAAGAAAGCGAGCCCGTGCGCGCCGAAGAAGAATCCGTGCGCGGCAAAGAAGCCCAATCCGTGCGCGGCGAAAAATCCCTGCGCGGCGAAGAAGTAGCCGCATGAGCGCCGTGCCGCCGCGCGCAGGGAGTGGCGCCGGCAGCACGGCGCGCCAGACCCGGTCCGGGGCCGCATCGAGAGCCCCCGGCGCCGGAAGCCAGGCGCGCGAAACCCGGCGCGCAGCGAAGCTCGCGAATGCAGCGATGAAATCCGCGCCCGCCATCCCGGCGCAGCAGGTGGAAGGGCCGGAAGCATTGCTTGCGGCCTCACCGCAGCTCGCCCCTCCCGCGCTCGCCGCGCTGGGCAAGCGGCGGTTGCGTGCGATGCTCGCCGAAGGCCTCGACATCCTCGAGTGCTTCCGCGTGCTCAAGAAGGGCGGTCTCAACATCGTGGGCGAAGTGCTGCGGGGGCAGGGCACGTTTTACGAGTACACGCATTACCCGCAGGACGACGTCTACGACCGGGACACCCGCTCGCAGTATTACTATCATGCCCATCGCGGGATGGCTGGAGAAAACGGCCATTTCCACACCTTCATCCGGTTGCCGCGCGAGCCGCGTCCGGCCTCCGCAGCGCATGATGCGGCGGACGACCCGGACGCCGCGGACGAGGACGAAGCGGTTCACCTGGTGGCGATCTCGATGGACGCGTACGGCTGGCCGATCGGACTGTTCGCGACCAACCGCTGGGTGACGGGAGGCGGTTGGCTTGCCGCCGAGGAGACCATCGGGCTGCTGCCCGAGTTCTGCGTCGACCACGCGGATCCGTCATGGCCGGTCAACCGCTGCCTGAGCGCCATGTTCGGCTTGTTCCGGCCGCACATGGAGATGCTGCTCCGCCACCGCGATGGCGTGATTGCCGCGCGCGCGGCGGCCCTGCCCGGGAGCGACGTGCTCGAGGACCGCGAGCTTGAGATCACCGGCTATCTGCCGGTCTCGGTCGAAGAGACGGTCGCGGAGTTGCGCGCGCTTCTGGGCAAGGATGGACGCGGATGATCGCCTCGCGCCCGCGGACACGATGGGCATGGCTCGGAGCAGCGTTCGCGCTGTGCGCGCTGCTCCCGGCGCTCGCGCAGGCGCCGCTGCCGGGGACGCGGACGATCGCAACCAAGCACTCCTTCGAGGCTTTGGTCGCACGCGTGGAGCAGGCGGTCGATAAGCACGGCATGGCGGTGGTTGCCCACGCGAGCGCGAGCTCCGGGGCCGCATCACGCGGCATCAAGATCCCCGGCAATGCGGTGATCATGGTGTTCCGCAACGACTACGCCGTGCGCATGCTGCAGGCGAGCGTGCCGGCGGGCATCGAGGCGCCGCTGCGAATCCACGTGACCGAAACTCCCGGCGGCCGCGCCACGCTGACCTATCGGGAGCCGAGCGCGGTGTTCGCGCCCTACGCAAGCCCGGCGCTCGATGCCGTGGCAAAGGAGCTGGATGTCGTATTCCGCAACATCGTCCGCGACGCGGCCGGCGGCTGAGCGCGCCGGTGGTATGGCGCCGGCGCGCGCGCAGCGCGGCGTGCTGGCGGCGGCGCTCGCGCTCGCGGTCGTGATCCTCGTGCTGATCACGGGCGCGGGCTGGCGCATGCCCGTGTTGTTCGCATTGGGCATCGCGCTCGGACTCACGCTCTATCTCACCGGGTTCGGTTTTACCTCGTCGTACCGCGAATTGCTTGTGCATCGCAACGTCGCTGCGGTGAAGGCGCAGCTGGTGATGGTGGCGCTCGCTACCGTGCTGTTTGCGCCGGTGCTCGCGGGCGGCTCGGTCTTCGGGCAACCGGTGGCAGGAGCGCTGGCCCCCGCGGGCGTGCCGGTGGCGATCGGTGCCTTTCTCTTCGGGCTGGGCATGCAACTCGGCGGCGGCTGCGGCTCGGGAACGCTCTACACCGCGGGCGGGGGCAGTCCGCGCATGCTGGTGGTGCTCGCCGCGTTCTGCGCGGGCGGCTTCTGGGCGAGCCTGCACATGCAGTGGTGGGACCGCCTGCCCGCAGCGCCCGATGTCGCGCTGTCCGACCTGCTCGGCTGGCCGGGCGCGGTCGCGCTGCAGCTCGGCGTGCTGGCGGTGTTGTGGCTTGCGCTCGGCCGGGTGGCGCGTCGCGGGGCGCGTTCGACCCAGGACGTGCCCTCGTTCCTGGCGCAGCGCCATTTCTGGCTGGCGGGCGCGATCGCACTCGCGCTGCTGAACTTTTCCGTGCTGCTTGCCGCGGGCCACCCGTGGACCATCACCTGGGCGTTCACTCTCTGGGGCGCCAAATCGGCGCGCGGGCTGGGATGGGATCCGGAGTCGGCGCCGTTCTGGAGCGGCGACTTCCAGCGCACGGCGCTCGAAGGCGGCGTGCTGCAGGACGTCACCTCGGTGATGGACATCGGCATCATGATCGGCGCGCTGGCGGCGGCGGGTCTCGCGGCGCGTTTCCGCCCGCAATTCACGGTGCCGATGCGATCGCTGCTCGCCGCGGTCGTTGGCGGGCTGCTGATGGGTTATGGGGCGCGCGTCGCCTTCGGATGCAACATCGGCGCGTTTTTCTCGGGTGTGGCATCCACCAGCCTGCACGGGTGGATGTGGATCTTCGCGGCGCTCGCGGGCACCTGGTTCGGAATAAGGATGAGGCCATGGTTCGGACTGAAAAATTGATCGGCAGGGCACGCGTCGCGATGGCGGCGGCTTTGCTCGCGTTTGCGGCGGATGCGGCTGCGAACCCGCAGTGGCGCGGGGAGTGGCCGCGGACGGACTTCTCCAAACGTACCGTTGCGCTCGAGGAGATCCAGTCGGGCGGCCCGCCCAAGGACGGCATACCCGCGGTGGACCAGCCACGTTTCGTGACGCAGGCCGAGGCGGCGCGCTGGCTCGACCCGCGCGAGCCCGTGATCGTCTTCGAGCACGCAGGCGACGTGCGCGCGTATCCGCTGCAGATCCTGACGTTCCACGAGATCGTGAACGACACGGTCGGCGGAATTCCGGTGGCGGTCACGTTCTGCCCGCTCTGCAACGCCTCCATCGTCTTCGACCGGCGGATGCAGGGAGCCGTGCTCGATTTCGGAACGACGGGCAAGCTGCGCAAGAGCGACCTCGTGATGTACGATCGGCAGACCGAGAGCTGGTGGCAGCAGTTCACCGGCCAGGGCATCGTCGGCCGGCATGCCGGCACGGTGCTCACTCAGGTGCCTTCGACCATCGTCGCGTTCGATGAATTTCGCAAGGCCTATCCGAAGGCGCAAGTGCTCTCGCGGCAGACCGGCTTCAGCCGTCCGTACGGCAGGAATCCCTACCGCGGCTACGACCGCGTGGGCGATCATCCCTTCCTGTTCTTCGATCCGGTGGACCCGCGCCTGCCCGCGATGGAGCGGGTGCTGGGCGTCACGAGCGGGGGCAAGACGCGCATCTATCCGTTCGCGGTGCTCTCCGGGCAACCGGTGGTGAACGACGAGGTGGGCGGCGAGCCGATCGCCGTGTTCAGCCAGGAAGGGATGCTCTCCGTGCTCGACGCGGAGGTGATACGGGACTCACGGCGCATCCCCGCGGCGGCCGCCTACAGCCGCGCGGTGCGCGGCAAGGTGCTCTCCTTCGAGCGCCGCGACCACCGTATCGTGGATCGCGAGACCGGCTCGCAATGGGACATCTTCGGCCGCGCGACCGCGGGCCCATTGCAGGGCGCGAGGCTCAAACCGGCGGACAGCGGCGTGCATTTCGCGTTCGCATGGCTCGCGTTCCATCCCGGGTCCGAAATTTACGGCAGCACGGGGGTGGCGCGACGCTAGCGCCGGTAAGTTTTGGCCCGCAACGCCGGTCTTACTATTTCGATGCTGCTGGAGAACAAACGCTCGCGATTCGAAAGCCTGGTGAAGGCATTCTCGGCGGAGCTGTTTCGCTACGCTCACTGGCTGTGCCGCGACCGTTTCCTTGCAGAGGATCTGGTGCAGGAGACGTTCATGCGCGCGTGGCACGCCTGGGCAGGGTTGAGGGATGACAAGGCCGCGCGAAGCTGGCTCTACACGATACTGCGCAACGAGCATGCGCGGCTCTACGAGCGCAAGCGCCTCGATATCGCCGCCGGCTTCGATCTGGATGCCATCGCGGATCGCACCGCGGGACTTGCCGATCAGCGGCTGGAGATGCGCGAGGCCCTCGAATCCCTGCCCGGCAGCTACCGCGAGCCGTTGATATTGCAGGTGCTCGGCGGTTTCAGTTGCGCTGAGATCGCAGGGATCATGGATTTGAGCATGGGCGCGGTCATGACGCGCCTCACCCGCGCGCGGCTTGCATTGCGCAGGCTGCCGGGATGGGAACGCACACGCAAGGTTGGGAAGCGATGACTTGTTTCGAATTTCGAAGGCTGATACTCGCGAGTCCGCGCGAGCGCAGCGCCGCCCAGGAGCAGCACAAGGCGGCGTGTGCCGCGTGCGCCGCGCTCGCGCGCGAGATGGACAATTTCGAGTCGCGCATCCATGAGGCCGCGCTCGTGCCGATGCCCGAAGCGCTCGCGGAGCGGGTGCTGCTGCGAGGGCAAGTCGAGCGGCAACGCAGCAGGCTGCGCGTGTGGGCGTTCGCGGCCACCGTGATGCTCGCGCTGGGTCTCGGGCTCGTGCTGGTGCGCGACGAGACGGCGCCGCCGGATGGCGTGCGGAGCGCGGCTGCGCTGGGCGAAGCGCATCCCGCCGTGGCGGCGATATCGTACGTGATTGACGAGGAGCCGCGCCTGCTCGCGGAGAACCGATTTTTCGATCCGGCAGCGATGCGCCAGGCACTGGCGGATCTCGGCCTGAATCTTCCGGCAGAAAACGTGGCGGTGCGCTATCTGGGCAAGTGCCCGGTGCCCGGAGGCAGCGGAGAGCACGTCGTGCTCACGACGCCGTTCGGCCAGGTCTCGCTCATCCTTGTTCCGGACCTGCCGTTCGGCCCGCGCGTGCTGGTGTGGCACCGCGACCGGGCGGCGCTCGCGAGAGCGCAGCGCGCCGGCGGTTACATTCTCGTCGGCGATACGGTCGCGACCGTCACGCAGCTCGAAAAGCTGCTGCTGTAGGCGGGCGCGCCCGCTTCAGTGGGCGCTCCAGCGTGCGTGCGCTCCGGGCATCCAGCCGGAGGACGCGAGGCCTCCCGCGCAGTTCGTCCGGCCGGTTTCATCCCGTCTCGAGCGGCAGCCGCACCGCCTGCCCAGTGCGCGCGGAGCGCTCGATCGCGAGCGTCGTTTCCAGGTTGATGCGCGCCTGCTCGGGCGTGGTGTGCGCGGTGGGCTGTCCGGTCACGAGGTGGTCGAGCCACGCGCGGGTCTCGTTGCCGATCGGGCCCCAGAACTCGCCCACCGCCCAGTCTCCCGCGGTATTGCTTCCCAGGAACGCCAGGTTGACCTGGTGGTCCGGAACGTAGGGATGGGGAATGCCTTTTTCGCTGTAGAGCAGGTGGTCCATGTGATCGTCGTCGATGATCATCGTGCCCTCGGCCCCGAGCAGCTCGACCCGGTCGGACTGGCCGAGGGTCGGGTATTTCTCGGGCAGCGCGTAGCTCACACCCAGGTTGATGACGGCGCCGTCGGCGAAGGTGACGAGCGCCCAGGTGACGTCCGGAGCGCTGTAGCCCCTGCTCTTGAACAGCCCCGACTGGCCGCGCGCGACCACCTCGACCGGGCGGTTGCCTTCGAGGAACCAGCACATGAGATCCACGTAGTAGGTGAGCACGTCCATCACCGGGGTCGCGTGGGGATCGCGCTTGAGTATCGCGAACGCCTGCGCGCGGGTGTTGTAGACGCGCGCGAGCCCGCCCACTACCTTGCCGAGCTGCCCGTGCAGCATCTGCTCCTTGGCACGGAGAAAGCATTCCTTGAAGCGGCGGCTGTATCCGATCCGCAGGATTCCGTCGGTGCGCCGGAGCGTCGCGAGGATGTCATCGGCGTCCTCGAGCGTGAGCGCCAGCGGCTTTTCCACCAGCACGGCCTTGCCCAGCTCGAGCGCCCTGCGCACCGGCTCGGCGTGCTGGCCCTCGGGAGTGGAGACGAACACCGCGCTCACTTCCGGGCGTTCGATGACCTCGAGGTTGTCGCCCGAATGGAGATCGGCGCCCGCCACTTCGGCCAGCGCGCGCGCGCGCCGGGGATCGAGATCGGAGACGGCGAGAAAACCGACCGCCGGGTGCCTGGCAGCGAGGCGCGCGCGCAACGTGCCGATGCGTCCGGCGCCGACCACCGCGATGCCGAGCCCCTTACGCTCTTTCATTTTTCGCTCCCGGCCCTGTCAAGAAAAGCGTCAACGCGAGTCGGCGTTTCCTGCGTGCTGCCGCGCGCGACGTCGGCCACCGGAAAGAAGCACAGCAGCATCAGCGGCTCGGCGCCGGTGTTGCGCGTGACGTGCATTTCGCCCGGCGGGATCAGGATCGCGTCGCCCGCCTTGAGCGCGTATTCGCCGCTGTCGGCGTGCGTCGTGCCCGCGCCCGAGAGCACGTAGATGCATTCCTCGAAATCGTTGTGCCGGTGCGGCCCGCGCGGGGTGTCGCCCGGCCCGGGCACGGGTATTTCCACCAGCCGCAATGTCACGGCCCGCGAGCCGCTCTCGCCCGATACGAACTCGAGCGAGGTGCGGCCGGGCAGTCCGAGATTCCGGGCGTCCGCCCGCGTGACCCTGCGCGCCATCAGCTCGCCACTTTCAGGTGCTTCATCTCGGCCGTGCCGCCCTGCTCCTCGTCGAGCAGCCGGAAGATCTCGGTTGCTTCCTTCGCGATGGCGTCGGCGATCGCCTCGAGCATGCGCCTGCCCTTCTCCACGGTCGCGTGATCGGGGCTGCCGTACCATCCGGTCGGGGCGATCGTCCGGATGTCGCGCAGCACCGGCTGATAGCTGCGCGTGCGGCGCAGCTTGTCCCACTTGCGCCCGCGCGCCTGGTCCGAGGAGTGCTCGATGCGCTCCAGGTGCACGAGGTCGGGGCGGCAGGCGAGCACCGCGAGGGCCTCGATCTCGCCGCCGTGCGTGAGCCCGCCGCACTCGTGTCCGAAAAGCTCCGCGGCGACATAGCATGCCTGCACCGTGAGCACCGTCATGCCGTGCTCGCGGTGGAGCCGCTCGGCGGCGATCGCGAGCGAGGGAATGTTGCCCTCGTGCCAGTTGAGGATAAGCAGGTAGCGCGCGCCGTGCTGGGCGGTCGAGACGCAGGTCTCGGTCACGACGCGCTGGTAGGTATCGGGCGTGAGCGTGATCGTGCCTTCGAACGGCATGTGCATCGGGGTGACCCCGAGGGGGCCTCCCGGGAGCACGAGGGCGTCCATGCGCTCGGCCACCGCGTGCGCGATCACGTTGGCCGCGAAGATGTCGGTGCCGGCCGGGAGATGGGGCCCGTGCTGCTCGACGCTGCCCGCGGGCAGAACCACCAGCGGGTTCTTTTTCAACTGTGCGGCGATCTCCGGCTGCGTGAGATCGACGAAATATCGGCTCATAAATCCGGTGAATCGTGAATGGTGAATCGTGAATCGAAGAACCTGTCCTGTTTTTCAGCGTTTTGCGGTCCGATTAGTGCTTCTAGTTATCGCTCATCGGCGTTTATCGGCGTTCATCGGCGGTTGCATTGATGCTCGACGATTATCGAGGCGACGAGCTCACGCGGCATGGCGCGCGCTCGCGCCGACCCTGCCCGCGGCCTCCTCCATGACCTCGGAGAGCTTTACGTACTGGCCGCTGCGCTCGACCGACTTCAGCGCGGCGTAGACCACCGCGACAGCGACGTTGCCGTTGTGCGCGTTCAACTCGCCCGGCTTGCCGGTGCGGCAGCTCGCGGCGAACATCTCCAGCTCCGCGCGGAACATGTCGCTCTCGGGGATCCTGATCTCCTCGCGCTTGCCGTAGCCGTCCTTGCCGCGCTGGATGTAGAGCGTGGAGGCCGTGTGCAGCAGGTGGGGGGTGTCCCACGTGCCGAAGTCGATCTCGTAGTGCATGAGGCCCTTCTGGCCGAACACGCGCACGCAGAACACGCCCGGAGACGTCCAGCACGAGCCGACATATCCCACCTTGCCGTCGGCGAACCTGAGGAGCGTCATGGACTGGTCGTCCACCTCGGCGCCCACGGGGGAGAGCTTCGATGCCATCGAGGAGACTTCCCGGATTTCGCCCCCCAGCAGGTGCAGCACGTCGAACTGGTGGATCGCGAGCTGCGAGAGCGGGCCGCCCGGCGCCCGGTCCTTGTACCAGCGCCAGGTCTGCGGCGTGAGCTCGAGCGCGCGCTCGTTGGAGAAATTCGCTTCCAGAAACGCGATGCGGCCGAGCTCCCCCTTGTCGATACTCTGCTTGATGAGGCGGATGCCCGCCATCAGCCGCGCGCTGTGGCCGACGGTGACCGTGATGCCGTGCTGCTTCTCGAGCGCGGCGATCCTGAGGCCGTCCTCGAGCGTCTGGGCAATGGGCTTCTCGGTATAGACGTGCTTCTTCGCCTTCGCCACCTCTTCGGCGAGCGGGTAGTGCTGCTCGTTGGGCACCGTCAGGATCACGCCCTTCACCTCGGGATCGGCGAGCAGGGTCTTGAGGTCGGGCGCGGCCGGCACTCCGAATTCCTTCTCGAACGCGGCGCGTTTTTCCTCGGAGCGGCTGTAGGCGGCGACGATCTTCACCTCACCGGACTTCTGCACGGCGCGGGTGAGCACTTTCGCCCACCGACCGAGGCCGACGATTCCTACCCTGACGGGGGACTGACTCACGGGGCGATTCCTGGCTGGTCCTGCAAAAACGGGATTCTACACCGGGCCCGCCCGATCGTCCGGCTCGGCGTATGCGCTCGTTGGTGATGATCTAGAATGGAACGCGGCAGCGACGACGACAGGAGGTTTTCATGGCACGCATCAGTTATGTGGATCCCGGGACCATCCGGGATCCCCAGATCCGGAGGTGGCTCGAGGAGGCGATCTCGGCCGGCCGGCCCGGTCCCGAGAATCAGGCGATCCGCGCGCACCAGCCGGACGTGATGCGCTCGTTCACGCTTACGCGCGAGATGCTCTTCGACAACGGCGCGGGCGTGGTCGAGCCGGATTTGAAGGAGCTGCTGCGTGCGTACGTTGCCTTCACCGTCGAGTGCGGCTACTGAAGCAACCAGGGAACCGCGCGGTCCGCGCGGGAAGCCGGCAGCCGCATGGTGGAGCTCATGGGATACGAGAAGTCCGGGCGTTTCACGCGCCGCGAGAAGGTCGCGCTGCGCTACGCCGACGCGATCATGTACGATCCCGCGCAAGCCGACGACCCGTTGTGGGCGGATCTGCACGCCGAGTTCACGGAGCCGGAGCTGGTGGAGCTCGGCTACTGGGTCGGCTTCACCTTCGGCGGGCAGCGCTGGCTGAAAACGCTCGCCGCGAAGCAGGGCGAGCTCGCCGAGTTCCTCGCGCAAAAAAAAGCGGGCGCCTAGGCGCCCGCCTGCGTCTTCCGGTCCGGACGGAAAGGCGCGATCGCCCTCCCGGTCGCACGGAGCCTATTCAGGCTGCAGGCCGGCGGCTTTCGCGACCTTGCCCGTATCGATGAGTTCCTTCTGCACGTACTTGCGGAACTCCTCCGGCGTGCTCGTCGTGATGAGCACGCCCTGTTCCTCCAGTCGCTTCTTCGTTTCCGGCGCATTGACGACCTTGATCGTCGCCGCGCGCAGCTTGGCGAGAATCGGCTTCGGCGTGCCCTTGGGAGCGAGAAGCCCGAGCCAGCCGCTATAGGTGAATCCGGGTATGGTGTTCACGATCGGCGGGATGCCTTCGACGACAGGCGAGTTGTTCGGCAGGCTTTGCCCCAGCACGCGCAGCCTCCCGGCCTTGATCTGGGCCATGTTCGCGGGTGCGGGCCCCACCGCCCACGAGGCTTCCCCGGAGATGACCGCAGCGACTAGCGGGCCACCGCCCTTGTACGGCACGTGCACGGAGTCGAGCCCCGCCAGCATCGCGAACTTTGCTCCCGCAAAATGGCTCTGCGAACCGGTGCCGGCGGAACCCATGTTGATCTTGCCGGGATTCGCCTTGATCCAGTCCACAAACTCCCGGACCGTCTTGGCTGGCGTCTTCGGGTTCACGACGAGCACGTTCGGCGTGATGCCGACGAGCGTGATGAATTCGTAGTCCTTGATCGGATCGTACGGCAGCTTCTTGACGATATGGGGCCGGATGGTCATGGCTGCCGTGGATGCCCAGATCAGCGTGTACCCGTCCGCAACGGCGAGCTTGCCGATCTCCATGCCGATCGCGCCACCCGCGCCGCCGCGATTGTCCACGACGAGCTGTTGCGCGACCGCCTCGCTCATCGCCGTCGCGTAGATGCGCCCCGTGACGTCGACCGACGCGCCCGGCGTGTTGGGGATGATGAAGCGGACGGGCTTGTCGGGGTAGTTTTTGGCAGGGTCCGCTGCGAGCCCCGGGCCCGCGGACACGAGCAGCGCCAGCGCGCTCAAAAGAAGCTGGTGCGTTTTCATGGCTCCTCCGTGGTTTTCTGTTCTGGGCGCCGATCGACGCGGCGAACGCGGACCATTCTGGACGCAATGCCCGCAGTGCGCAACTGGAAGCCCGGCGCCGCGCTGGCGCCGGCTTCGGGGACATCCACGTGCCCCGTCGTAGGCCACGGAAATCTGAATTAGAATCGCGTTCATGCGCAGACTCGTCCTCCTTTCCGCGGCCCTGCTGCTCGGCGCGTGCGGGCTGCTGCCCGTCGACCACAACGGGACGGGAGCCCCGCGCGAAGCAGCGATCGTGCCGCTCAGGTCGGAGCGCCCGCTCATCGCGCTCGCGCTCGGCGGCGGCGGCGCGCGCGGCTTCGCCCACGTCGGGGTGATCAAGGCGCTGGAGGAGGCGGGCATCGTGCCCGACATCATCACCGGCTCGAGTTCCGGCGCAGTGGTCGCCGCGCTGTATGCCGCCGGGCATTCGGCGCCGGCGCTGGAGACCATCGCGCTTTCCACGGAAGAAGGAGACCTGCTCGACTTCGCGTGGTTCGGGCGCGGCTGGGTGAGAGGAGAGGCGCTGCAGGAGTTCGTCAACCGCATGGTGGATGAGCGGCCGATCGAGCGGCTGCCGCGCGCGTTCGCGGTGGTTGCGACGCAAGCGAGAAGCGGGCGCCAGACCGTGTTCAACCGCGGTGACACGGGGCTCGCCGTGCGCGCTTCGGCAAGCGTGCCGAATCTGTTCGTCCCGCCGGTGATCCACGGAGAGGAGTACGTGGACGGCGGGCTCACGAGCCCCGTTCCGGTCCGGCTCGCCCGCGCGATGGGAGCGGACGTGGTGATCGCGGTGGATGTGTCGTGGTTCGCCCAGGCGCGCGATGCGAACGCCGCGGCGATGTCCCAGTACGGACGCACCGGCCGCAATGCGCTGCGGGCCGGGGAGCTCGCGTCCGCGGACGTCGTGGTGACGCCGCGCACGATGCGCGCGCGCATGCTCGACTTCGACCGCAAGTTCGAGAACATCGGAGCGGGCGAAGCCGCAGGGCGCGAAGCGCTGCCCGAGATCCGGGAGATCATCGGCCGGGCTGCGGCGCGCAGGGCACAGCGATAAGCGATGGATGGCGAACGATGAACGAAAAACAACGGGCACAGGCGAATCGGGATCGCAGGCGTATCCGAAGCTTTGTAGCGGCGGTCGGGGCGGCGAGCTTGTGGTGCTGCGCCGCCGCTCTCGCCGCCGAGCAGCGTTCGTACGGGGGGGGAGGCTCGCGACTGGAACATCGCGCCCACGACGGTGCTGCGCACTTCCGAATACCATGCGCCGACGCCGCGGGAGATTCCGGGCGGGCGGGTCGTGAGGACGCTCGAGCTCGTCGCCATGCTCGGGAAGGGGCCGCGGCCCTACCTGATCGACGTGCTCGGCGGCGGCGTGCACCGCACGATCGCCGGAGCATTCTGGCTGGCCGGCGCCGGCGCGGGCGACATGAGCGCGGAGGAGCAGCGGCGCTTCGACCGGGCGCTGGGCAACTTCGCGGCCGGTGACAAGGGCAGGCCGCTCGTTTTCTTCTGTTCCGACGCTCAGTGCTGGCTTTCGTACAATGCGGCGCTGCGCGCGATCGCGGCCGGCTACACCAACATCATGTGGTACCGCGGCGGCATCGCCGCCTGGCACCACGCCGATCAACCAATGCAGCAATCGGAACCCTTCGCCTGGTAGTGCGTGCCCGCCGCCGGGGTGCGCTGGAAAAAGGCCGCGTTTCGGTTAGACTTCGGGCGGGGAGGGAAACATGTACAAGCACATAGTGATCTACACCGATGGTTCGAGGCTTTCCCGCAAGACGCTCGTCGCGGGCATCCGGCTCGCCAAGCTGGCGAAGGGGCGTGTGACCGTGCTCTACGGGGTCGAGCGTTTCGATCCGATGATCTACGCTGAAGGATACGTCGCGGAGCCGGCCTGGGTGGAGGACTACGAGCGCTCGAGCCGCGAGCACGGCAAATCCTACCTGCGCCGCGCCGAGCAGCTGGCGGAGAAATCGGGCGTGTCCTGCACGACGCGGCTGGTGACCGTAAGCCGGCCGTACCAGGAAATCATCTCCACCGCCCGGTCGCGGGACTGCGATACGATCGTGATGCCCTCGCGCGGGCGCAAGGGCCTGACGGCGATGCTGCTCGGCAGCGGGACGCTGGAAGTTCTCAGCCGCTGCAAGCGGCCGGTCCTCGTGGTGCGCTGAGCAGCGGCCGATTCAACCCGGGCGGGCGCTCGCCGGCACCGCGCCGACCGCGGGAAGACGCGGCACCCGCTCGATCCGCCAGTTCGCGACCGCCCATTGCCAGACGTCGACCGCGCCGGCTCGCGCAAGCTCCGCCGGTGGGCGCTGGCCGAGAAAGTCCAGCGCCGCGACCAATGCGGAGGCCGGATCGTTCCCGTCCACCGGCGGGGCGAGCGTCTGTTTCGAGAGCTTCTCGCCTCTTTCGTTCACCGCCACCGGAAGGTGGGCGTAACGCGGCTGCGGCAGTCCGAGCAGCTGTTGCAGGTGGATCTGGCGCGGCGTGGACGCGAGGAGATCCGCCCCGCGCACGACATCGCTGATGTCCTGCTCGGCGTCGTCCACCACCACCGCCAGTTGGTAGGCGTACACGCGGTCAGCGCGGTAGACCACGAAATCGCCGATCTCCTTCTCCACGTCCTGCGCGATGCGGCCTTGCACCGCGTCATCGAATGCGATCGCGGCGCCGCGGGTGAGCACGCGCAGCGCCCGCGCGCCCTCGCGCGCAGCCGGGCGCTCGCGGCAGGTGCCCGGATACACGCGGCCTTCGACGCCGGCTACCGCCGAGTCCGCGATCTCGCGCCGGCTGCATGCGCACGTGTAGACCGCGCCTTGCCCGCGCAGCCGCTCCAGCGCGCCGCGATAGGCATCGGTGCGCGTGCTTTGATAGAGCACCGGCCCGTCCCAGTGCATGCCGCACGCCGCCAGCGTGCGCAGGATCTCGTCCGCCGCTCCGGGGAGCGCGCGCGGGGCATCGAGATCCTCGATCCGCACCAGCCATACGCCTGCGCGCGTGCGCGCTGCGAGGAAACTCCCGACGGCGGCGACCAGCGATCCGAAATGGAGCGGCCCGGTGGGCGAGGGCGCGAACCGGCCGCGATAACCTTCCATGCCGAGAGTCTAAACCGGGAACCGATCTGCCACAGAGAACACAGAGATCACGGAGAAAGACACAAGCGAAAATTGAACCGAAGAGACGCGGAGGGATACAAGATAAAAGCAAGAATGGATCGAACCGCCACGGCGCTAGAAAATTGTCAGCCTTGCGAAAATGTTACTCTGACCCCCGATTCTTCGGTTTGGCGGCATGTAATAAGATAACAAAAGTAGCGCTCCGGCCCGCACAGACGGGGCGCACCGGGAGGGGACAAGGACCATGACCGATTTGAAGAACCGTCTTGCGCTGCACACATGGACGCTCGACACGACGCCGCTCGCCGAGGTGCTGCGCATCGCCCCGGCCGCCGGCTGGAACGCTGTCGAGCTGCGGCGCGTCGATTTCGTCCGGTGCCACGAGGCGGGCATGAGCAACGATGAAGTCGTGGGGATGGTGCGCCGGAGCGGCGTGAAGGTGGCCGTGATGGGCACCGAATACGGCATTCTGTTCGCCGGGAAAAAGGATCTGGGCCGTCTGCTCGATGTGCTTGCGCTGACCTGCGCCAACGCGGTAGCGCTGGGCTGTGACACCATCATGACCGCAACGGGGCCGGGATCGGGCACCGTGCGCGAGGCGGCGGCAAATCTGCGCGAGGCGTCCGGAATCGTCAAGGCGCACGGCGTGCGTCTCGCCTACGAGTTCAGTTCGGCGCACGAGACGATCAACCGGCTCGAGACTGCGCGCGAGATCGTGGCGCGCGCGGACCATCCGAGCTGCGGCCTGCTGCTCGACGCGTACCACCTCGAGCGAAGCGGCGCGGGCGGCCGGGCGTTCGAGGACGTTCCGGCGGAGGATATTTTCGCGTTTCAGTACAGCGACGTGCCCGATACGCCGCTTCCGGACGGGGCGAGGCCGGCCGACCGGCTCCCGCCGGGACAGGGCCGCGTGCGATGGCGGGAAGTATTGGGGCTGCTCGCGGAAAAGGGCTACCAGGGCTACTTGAGCTATGAGGCGCCGAATCCCGCCTCGTGGTCCCGGCCGCCGGAAGAGGTGGCGCTCGAGGCGGCGCGGGCGACACGTACGTTGCTGGGACGTATCGCCTAGAGTTATCTCAAAAACCGAAAATAGAGCCGCCGATGAACGCCGATAGACGCCGATAAAATCAAGAACTATTGGCCACAGAGAACACAGAGAGAAGAAGGTTTACAAAAACACCCTCATCCCTCAGAGAGAGCCGCCAACGACGCCAGGAACGTTCGATCCGTATCGCTAGACAGAATGGCTTTCGTTTGAGTGCAGGCGGCCCGCCTCCGCGGTAACGTGGGTTGCGCGGGGAACGCGCAGAGCCACAGGTTTGGCACGGTGGCGCAAACACACTGAACGGAGGCAGGCCATGG
>VGID01000018.1 GCA_016868035.1 Betaproteobacteria bacterium
GCTCAACGCGCCGCATCTGATGAGGGATGTCTACGACGGAAAACTGTTCAAGGACGGAATCGCCGTGCGCACGAGGATCGAGCCGACAAGGAAAGCCGCCTGAATCTTTTTACACACCTATTGACAAGACCTCATCTGCTTACCCGGGCCTCCATACCACTACGGGTATAAGACTGTGAATACGAGAACCCGCAAGAACTCTTGCTTGCGGTCGTTGAGTTGACGGTCATCATCGTTGCCACTAGGAATCTGCGCGCCCGCTCCAAGGGGTTGGTGGCCGGAGCCCCGTATCGCGCGAGTTCGAATTCCTCGCGAGCATAGGGAGTAAGAGCTACCGCCTTGCAGAGTGCTTCGGAATTGGTGCGAAGCTGCTCAAAAACGTTTGTTACCTCGCCATCCAAATCGTTGATGACCTCGATTGGGGCAGCAGGCTTGGCAAGTGTTATGGCCGCAGACCCGCAAAAGGCCTCGACCCAGCAGTTGTGTGGAGGCAGCGATTCGATGATTTGGGACGCAATGCGCTGCTTAGCCCCGTAATAGCCGAAAGGAGGCTTTGTTCGTCCGACGCTTGTCGGTACCGCTGCCTCTGCAACCGAATGAGCAATTCCCCCTGATGTCACATCGCCTCCTTACAGCTTCTTTGAAAGAGCATTTTACGCATGCCGCCGTTCAATGGGTCGTTACCGTAATTTCATTGTCTATTCAGAGGCCCACCAGCCGGTTACCCTTCCACCGGTTTTTCGAAGAAAAAACACTCCGGCAGGAACGCCTGGGCCATGTATTCGACATCCCTCGCGGACACGCCGCAGGCGCGGAAATGCTCCCGCCAAGTGCGGACGATCGCTACGATGTTCTCGATCTCCTTCCTCGCTGCTTCAGCAGTCAGCCCGAACCGCTCGCACTGGGAAAGCAGGTTGTAAATGCTCGCTGTACGGCCTAAGCCAAGCCTTTAATGCCATGCCCTGCCCTTCCCCATCGCCACCATGTTCGGCAGCATGATCGGCATCATCATCGCCACCATGGTGGTGGTGATCGCCACCATGATCATGATCATCATGCCACCGACGTTCATGATGATGACGCTACAGGCCGGTTGAACCGCTGCTCGAACTCGCCGACGACCCTCAGAATTTCATCGAATTCGGGCGGTTCGCCGATAAACATGGTCTCGCGCATGGCGTCGTAATCGCGCCGCCAATCGGCGAGTCGTTCAGTCGACGGCAGCAGACACAGCGAGCCGGGACGCAGCGCGTCCTGCGCTTCCCTGCTGCGACGGAAAAATACCGAGCGATGCGCCACAACTCGACTGAACAGTTCCAGATCGGCGAGGGCGGCATCGCCCACACCGGCGCGGATCAGACACCACAAATCGTAATAATGTCGGGCAAGCCGAGCTGCTATCGGTCTGGCGTCTGCACGGTAGGTTTCTTCGTGCAGCAAACTCGATTTTTCCCAGAAAGTGCGCTTGGGATCCAGCGTCTGCACGGTAAAGGCACTGACGCCGAGCGCATCGGGCAGCACCTCCGCGATATAGGGTTGAACGCTGGGTGTTGCCGAGGGCTCGATGTCGGACCGCGCACCCATTTCGATCTTGACCGCCGGCCGTAGATAGTCGGACGCGGGAAAAACAGACGGGTAGGCAAATATCAGTGTCTGCCCATCCGGGTCATCAGAATCATTTGTCACTGTCCACGAGCTTTCGTCCGGCAGGCTTGCACGCAGCCGGCGTTCGAGTGCCGGCGCCAGCGATTCGTGTATATGTTTTTGTGCTGCCACTTTCAGCGCTTCAAGTCGCCGCTGGCGTTCTTTGCTGCCGGTGGTTGCTTCGGGCGAACGTTCACTCCCGAACCCGAGAAACCCGCGATCGATGACGACGTCGATGTCCTCGGAGAAGCGCTCGATCAGCTTCCAGCATTTTGAAAGCGAGGTGCCGCCCTTGAACGTCAGGTGCGGCCCGGTCTCGGGCAATGCGAACAGTTCGCGCAACGTCCAGCACACCCAGAAATCCTTTTCGATGCTGACGGCCCGAACTCCCAAAGCCGTGCCGGCGACCTCGCACAGTTGGCGGCGCTCGTCGGGCGACATGGTCAGGTAGGCGTCCATGTCCCCTGTCTATGCCGGTTTTTCCGGTTGCGCGACTTTGCGCATGACCTCGGCTATCCATGCCGGCGCATAGCGCAGGTCTTTGAGCAGTTGCTGCTTGTCGCTGTCGGCGAGCTTGCGCCGCAGGCTTGCAACCGTGCGGTCGTCAATGTGACGCTGCCCTATCCAGCGCAGGGCCTGGATAACCGTGCCGCTGATTCGGCCGGCGGTGGCCATCTGACGCAACGAGGTGTTTTTGAGAACGATCGCGCGCTTGCCGAGCTTGATCCTGCGCGTGCGGCCATCGGTCAGGAATACGCTGCGCACAGGCACCTGCGTGGACAACCCCAGCACGTTGGCCGCGTATGCGCCGGATGCCTGAATGCGTGCATCGTCGCGCCCCTTCAGCGCGTTGGCGATGGCTTCGTCTGACGGCGGGACCGCTCCAAATCGGGGGCTTTGGATCGGATAGTCGTAGAGCCCGCGCGCGAGCTGGCGGATAGTGCCTGCGCGGGCATGGCGCATGAGCGCCAGGCCAATGGCAACGCGGCTGCCGAGGTCCAGAAAGTCGGCCGGGGTGAACACCCAGCCCGGCCCGTTGGCAGTTATCCTGCCAATTACCTGACTATCAACCGATTTAGCGTGTTTCCCCATGGCAGATTTGAAACAAAAAATACCCTATATTTGTTTCAAAAACAAGCCATATTTTTCACGCCTTACGACGGCCCTCCGCTAGTTACGCGCCTGGTTCTCGGGCGGCTTTTCGAAGAAAAAAATCACTCCGGAGGCTCCGCGCGCGTCTCCGTCCGTGCTTCTCCGACCAGTGCGGGAATCTCAGGTTCTTTCTGTGGGCACCGCCCGGGACGGGCGCGAGCCCTCCGGTCGAGATCGAGTTGCAGTCGGATGGACTGCACATGATAGGCTTGCGCCGTAATCAGCGACGCTCGTCATTCACCGATGAAGATCTCCAATGCCAAAATCAAGAGGTTAATTGAAGAGGCGACCGTAGACGCCTACAACGAATCCGAGCAGCTCGTTGGGTTCCTGACCATGATCGAGGACAGCCTTGCGCTTCCTTTCACTACGCGCGTCCTGGACGTAGAGGTCTTGGTTGAGCGCATCGACATGACTGCTGCGAACGAGCTCGTCGCCGTTTGCCGGCGAGGCCGAACGCGCCAGGCAATCCCGATACTGGAACTGCCGCTGCCAAGGCCCGCCCCAAAGGGAGCGGAGTGGATCGAGGCGTACCGTCGCTGGGCAAAAGGCGGGTGAACGCAAGCCATGAGCGAGTACCAGTACTACGAATTTCAGGCGATCGATCATCCGCTCACGCAATCCCAGATGCGGGAGCTTCGGGGTTTCTCCACCCGCGCAAAAATCACCCCGACGCGCTTCGTCAATGAATACCACTGGGGCGACTTCAAGGGCGATCCGGCGCTCTGGATCGAGAAATACTTCGACGCGTTTTTCTACTACGCCAACTGGGGTTCGCGGGACTTCATGCTGCGCCTGCCCGGTCGTCTCTTCGACTACGAGATTGCCCGGCGCTACTGCTGCGGAGACTCGGCGCTGGCCCGGCGCAAGGCGCAGCACGTCATACTCGAATTTCACTCGGAAGATGACGAGGCCGAGGACTGGGTCGAGGACGACGCCGAGCTTTCGGCCCTGGTCCCCCTCCGTGCAGACCTTACCCAGGGTGACCATCGGTGTCTCTACCTTGCCTGGTTGCTATGCGTTCAGGCGGGCGAGGTCAACGATGACGCGGAAGAGCCACCCGTTCCGGCCGGGCTTCGCGCACTCACCGGTTCCCTTCGCGCATTTGCCGAATTCCTGCGAATTGACGGTGATCTGATCGAGGTGGCGGTCGAGGGCAGTCCGGACCACGAGGGTCCGATCTCGAAGGAGGACATGAAGCGATGCATCGAGTCCCTTCCGGACGCAGAGAAGACCAGGATGCTGCTCGAGTCGGCGCTGGACGGAACGAATCCGCAGTCAGAATTGCTGAAAAAATTCCGGGGCACCCGGACCCTTGGAATGCCGCGCCCGGAACAGGCGCGCACCGTCGCTCAACTTCGGAAGGGCGCCTTGGAACGTGCCGAAGCGCGAAGGCGCCAGGCAAGGGAACGAGCCGAGCGCGAACGCGTCCGCCGCGAGCAGGAGGCTCGGGCAGCGCGCGTGCGCTATCTCGACGATCTGGCGAAGCGAGGAGAGGGAGCCTGGGCCAGGGTTGATCAGCTGATTGCGACCAAGCAACCGAAGAAATACGACGAGGCGGTGGCGCTGCTCGGCGACCTCCGAGAGCTTGCGGCGCGCGACGGGAGAGTCCAGGAGCATTCGGCCCGCCTGCGGCGGATCCAGGAGCAGCACGAGGGAAAACCGACCTTCATCAGCCGGCTCCGCAAGGCGGGTCTCCTCGATTCCGTCTGATGACAGCGCAGAACCGCGCTACAGCTGCTGTAAGGGCAGATTCGAGCTTGCGTCTCCAGTACCTTCGGCAACCAGATAGCCCATCGCTCGATAGCCGCGCAGCCGTTTGCTGAACATGCGCGTAAGCGTCGGCACGCCGGCATCGACGTAGTCATAAATCCGGATCTCCCGCTTGTCGGCGTGGTCCCGGTGCAATCGGCCCGCGTATTGCTGGAGCGTGCCGCGCCACGAGATCGGGTTCGCGAGAAAGAGGGTGTCGAGCCGCGGATCGTCAAAGCCTTCTCCGGGTAAGGCTAAATGGGTGACGATTCTTTGCCAACGCCGCTTTGGCGCCAGACGATGGACGGAACGGGCCTAAAGCGCCACTTCAAGCGGTTGATCGCGGAGCGCGCTGACCTTCATGACCGAGAAGCCGAGCACGTTGCCCTTCTCGTCCACTTTCTCCATGACGTGGGGGTTGGCGGTCTCGCGAAAGAAACCGGCGCGTCGCTCAAACATGACTTCGAGGTAGTCGCCCTCCTTGTCGTACCAGATCTTTACGTGCTTTTCGGCCATATTTGCGTTCCTCCCGTCGGTTTGCTAACGAGGTAAGCAGTCAGAATGAATGCATCATTCTGCGCCAACTTGACGACGACGCAAAGGTGCTTGTCGCCCACCCGGGTTCCAACGTAGAAACGGTAGTGCAAGCGCGCCTCGGGATCGCTCAGCGACTGGATCACCCGCTCCGGGTTGGCGATGGGAACACATGCACCTCGCCCATTCCCTGCCGGGAAGTCAGTAGCGCGACGGCCTGCCGTGGAAGCATCACGTCATGGGGCTCGCTGTTCTTCGTCTCGCGAATTGTCCAAACGCCGCGGTCGAGGTCTATGTCGCGCCAGAGCGCGGCAACGACTTCTCCCGAACGGCAACCGGTTAGGAGCACAAGCGACAGCGCCTCGCGCACGGTGCGGCTGTACGGGCTGTGGGGCAGCCACTTCAGAAAGGTCGCGAGCTCGGCGTCCGTCAGAACGCGCTTTCTGCGGACCTGCGGCGCACCCTTGATGCCGAGCGTCGACGGCATGAAGTCGTCGGGCAGCCGCCCCTGCTCGATCGCATGGGCGTAGGCGCACCTGACCCGTGAGAGCAGTTGCGTCGCCACCCGCGGCGCCTTCGCCATCTTCGGTCGGAGCACTTCGTCCCGCAGTTCGCGCCGCGTAATCTGGATTGCCGGCCGATGGCCAAGCACCGGCAGGAGGTCCTGGCGCAGTATCCGGGCGCTCTCGGCGCCGCGCTTCTGGCTGTCCAGCACCTCCTCGATGTACTCGTTCACCATGTCCTCAAGCGTATACGCTGTCTGTCGCTGGGCGGCGCGCGCGCGCGCCGCCTCTTCCTTCTGCTTGCGCTTTTCGAGCTGGGGGGCCTTCCCCTCCTCCCGTTCCAGCCGCTTTCTTTCCACGGCTTTACGGGCCTTGGCGAGCGTCAGGGCGTGGAATTCACCCAGCTTGATCTGCCGCAACGCCCCGTCCCGGCTACGATACCGATAGAAGAAGATCTTCCGGCCAGAGGCCGAACAACGCACGCGCAAACCCGCGCACTGCGCGTCCGCGCGCTCCTCGTCCGGTTTCATGTACGCGATAATCGCCGCAGTGAGGGGCTGTGGTTTCTTGGATCGAGTTTTTTGCGGCGTCGAGCCTCCCAAAGGACCATCAACACGACGACCTATACTAAAACCTATACTGAATTTCCGGACAAGAACTTGCAAAGACTTGCCCGGACTTGACCAGAAAAGCAGCGGCCCGAGGCCTATTTCCCTTGGAACGACAAAGAGTTGCACCGAAAAACGAGAAGCCGGACAAGGGGTCGGGTTCGTCGGAAATTTCTCGACACACCCCGATGATGCAGCAGTACCTGCGCATCAAGGCGCAGCATCCCGGGATGCTCGTGTTCTACCGCATGGGGGATTTCTACGAGCTGTTCTTCGAGGATGCGGAGCGCGCGGCGCGGCTGCTCGACATCACGCTCACGCGGCGCGGGGAATCCGCCGGAGAGCCGATCAAGATGGCGGGGGTGCCGCATCACGCGGTGGAACAGTACCTGGCGAAGCTCGTGAAGCTCGGGGAATCGGTCGCGATCTGCGAGCAGATCGGCGATCCGGGCGCCTCGCGCGGGCCGGTCGAGCGCAAGGTCACGCGCATCGTCACCCCGGGAACGCTGACGGATGCCGCACTGCTCGATTCAAAGCGCGACAATCTGCTGCTCGCGCTTTTTCCCCAGCGCTCGACGCTCGGGCTCGCCTGGCTGTCGCTCTCTTCGGGCCGTTTCACGGTGATGGAGACCGCAGCCGGCAACCTCTCTCTGGAGCTGGAGCGGCTCGCGCCCGCCGAGATTCTGGTTCCCGAGGACGCGCCGGCCGGCGAGCTGAACGGCCGCGCCGCCGCGCTCAGGCGGCTGCCGCCGTGGCAGTTCGACCGCGAGGCTGCCGTGCGCACGCTCACGCGCCAGTTCGAGACGCTCGATCTCGCGGGTTTCGGCGCCGGAGGCCTGACCGCGGCGGTTTCGGCGGCCGGCGCGCTGCTCGAATACGCGCGCGCGACGCAGGGCACGGCGATCGCGCACGTGAAGTCGCTCGTCGTGGAGCAGGAGCGCGGCTATGTGCGCATGGATCCCGCGACGCGCCGCAACCTCGAGATCACCGAGACCATCCGCGGCGACCCCGCGCCCACCCTCTACTCCGTGCTCGACACCTGCGCAACGGGCATGGGTAGCCGCTTTTTGCGCCACAGCCTGCATCATCCGCTGACCGACCGCGCCGCGATCGCGGCGAGGCTCGAAGCCGTCGGAGCATTGATCCGCGGGAGCGGCGCCGGAGCGGCGAGCCCGCTGCACGCCATGCTCGGCCCATGCGTGGACGTCGAGCGCATCACGGCACGCATCGCATTGAAGTCGGCCCGCCCGCGCGATCTCTCCGGGTTGCGTGACACGCTCAAGCGCCTGCCCGAGATCGGCGCAGTGCTCGCCGCCTTTGCCGAGCGCGCGGCCGGGCGCATCGCCGAACTCGCCCGTGCGCTCGCTCCGCAGGACGATCTTCTCGCCATGCTCGATACGGCGATCAAGCCCGAACCGGGCGCGCTGGTGCGCGAAGGCGGGGTGATCGCGGACGGCTATGACGCCGAGCTCGACGAGCTGCGCGCGATCCAGGAGAACTGCGGAGAGTTCCTGACGCAGCTCGAGGCGCGCGAGCGCGCCCGCACCGGCATCGCGAACCTCCGGGTCGAATACAACCGGGTGCACGGCTTCTATATCGAGGTCACGCGCGCGCAGTCCGAAAATGTTCCCGACGACTATCGCCGGCGCCAGACGCTGAAGAACGCCGAGCGCTACATCACGCCGGAATTGAAGGCCTTCGAGGACAAGGCGCTCTCCGCGCAGGAACGCGCGCTCGCCCGGGAGAAATTCCTCTACGACAGGCTGCTCGATGCGCTCGCGGCTCACATCGCACCGCTGCAGGCAGCGGCCGTCGCACTCGCCGAGCTGGACATGCTCGCCACCTTTGCCGAGCGCGCGGCCGCGCTCGACTACTGCGCGCCCGAGTTCACGGGCGAGCCGGTGATCGAGATCGAGGCCGGCCGGCACCCCGTCGTCGAACGCGAAGTCGAGAACTTCATCGCCAATGACACGCGCATGTCGGGCTCGCGCCAGATGCTGATCGTCACCGGCCCCAACATGGGCGGCAAGTCCACCTACATGCGCCAGGCGGCGCTGATCGCATTGCTCGCACACTGCGGGTCGTTCGTGCCGGCGAAGCGAGCCCGCCTCGCGCTACTCGACCAGATCTACACCCGCATCGGCGCGGCCGACGATCTGGCGGGCGGACGCTCCACCTTCATGGTGGAGATGACCGAGGCGGCCTACATCCTGCATCACGCCTCGCCGGCGAGCCTCGTGCTGATGGACGAGATCGGGCGCGGCACGTCCACTTTGGACGGGCTCGCTCTGGCATGGGCCATCGCGCGCCACCTCGCGGAGAAGAACCGCTCCTTCACGCTGTTCGCGACGCACTATTTCGAGCTCACGCGGCTCGCCGAGGACTTCCCGCAGATCGTGAACGTGCACCTCGATGCGGTGGAGCACAAGGACAAGATCGTGTTCCTGCACAGCGTCGAGGACGGACCGGCGAGCCGGAGCTACGGCCTGCAGGTGGCCGCCCTTGCCGGCGTTCCGGGCGGCGTGATCCGCGCGGCGCGCCGCCGGCTCGGAGAGCTCGAGGAGCATGGCCTCGCCGCGGGTCCGCAGCGCGACCTGTTCGGGGAAACAGCGGGCGCGCCCGGCGCACCTCAGGAGGAGCATCCGCTGCTGCAGCTCGTGCGCGAGCTCGATCCCGATGCGCTCACGCCGAAGGAAGCTCTGGAATTCCTCTACCGCCTGAAGAATTGGTGCGAGAAGTGACCGTGCGCGCGAACTGATCGCTGCGCGCGGAACCCCAGGGAGAATTGCATGGAAGCGCAGGACAAAGAAGACAAGGCCAGGGTGCTCGCGCTGCTGCAGGAGGCGCTGGTCGATGGCACGCCGGAACAGGTGTCCAGGGCGGTGAAAGACCTGCATCCCGCGCAGCTCGCCGACCTGCTCGAATCGCTGCCGGCGGAAGACCGCGCGCGCCTGTGGAAGCTGACCGACTCGAGCGTGAAGGGCGACATCCTCGTCGAGGCGCACGGGGAAGTGCGCCGGCAGCTGATCGAGGAGAGCGCGCTCGACGAGCTCGCCGACGCCGTGAAGCGGCTCGACCTCGACGAGCTCTCCGACATTTACGACGAATTGCCGCCGGAAGTGATCGAAGCGGTGCAGCGCGCGATGGACGGGCAGCGCCGCACGCGCTTCGAGGTGGTGCGCACCTATCCCGAGCATACCGCGGGCGGCCTGATGGACGTGGACGCCATATCGGTGCGGCCGGACGTGACGCTGCGGATGGTGCTCAACTATCTCGCGCGCTACCGGGCCGAGTACCGGCAGATGCCGGAGCACACCGACGCGGTGATGGTCGTGGATCTGGGCGGGCGCTACCTCGGCAGCCTCGCGCTCACCGACCTCGTGTCGCTCGATCCCGAAGAAAAAGTCCAGGACGTGATGGATCGCAAGGCCGAGCCCGTCACGGCGGACGCGACGGCCGCCCACGTCGCCCGCCTGTTCCAGGACCGCGACCTCGTATCCGCGGCCGTCGTGGACGAGCAGGGCAAGCTGATCGGGCGCATCACGGTGGACGACGTCGTGGACTTCATCCGCGAGGAGGCGGAGCACTCGGTGATGGCCACTGCGGGACTCGACGAGGAAGCCGACACGTTCGCGCCCGCGATCGCGAGCGCCCGGCGCCGCGCCATCTGGCTCGGGATCAACCTCGTCAACGCGTTGGCCGCCGCGTGGGTGATCAGCCTGTTCGACCACACCATAGACCGGCTCGTGGCGCTCGCCGTGCTCATGCCGGTGGTGGCGAGCATGGGCGGTGTCGCCGGGATGCAGAGCCTGACGCTCGTCATCCGCGGCATCGCGCTCGACCAGGTGAAGGGCGCGAACCGCTGGCAGCTGTTGAAAAAGGAACTCTCGGTGGGCGCAATCAACGGCATCCTTTGGGCGCTCGCCGTGGGGCTGATTACAAGCCTGTGGTTCGAGAACTTCAATCTCGCGCTGGTCTTCGGCGCCGCGCTCACGCTCAACCTGCTCGCGGGCGTCGCCACGGGCACGCTGATCCCGATGGCGTTGCAGCGGCTGCGCATCGACCCGGCGCTTGCCGGCGGGGTGATCCTGGTGGCGTTGACCGACGCGTTCGGCTTCTTCGTCTTTCTCGGGCTCGCCGCGACGTTCCTCGTCTAGAGCGCCCGCCATGGGCCGGCTTGCGCGCGCGTCCCTGCGGCTGCTCGGCGCGGCCGCCGCCACCCTTGCGCTATGCGGAGCCATGCCGCAGGGCGCCGGCGAAGGCGGGAAAACGCTCGTCACGTTCGCCGCGCTCGGCGACACGCCCTACACGCGCGAGGAGGAGGCCCGCTTTCCCGATCTCATCGCGGAGTTGAACCGCGAAGAGCTCGCCTTCGTCGTGCACGTGGGCGACTTCAAGAGCGCGCTTTCCGCCTGCACCGACGAGCTTTTTCTGGAGCGGCGCGCCTGGTTCGGGCTCTCCCACCACGCCTTCGTGTACGTTCCGGGCGACAACGAGTGGACCGACTGCGCGCGGCCGGTGGGCGCAGCCTATGATCCGCTCGAGCGGCTGCGCAAGCTGCGCGAGCTCTTCTTCGCCGGCTCAGCGAGCCTCGGGCAGCGCCCGATCGCGCTCGAGCGCCAGTCCGCCGTTTCGCGGCGCATCCACGACTATCCCGAGCATGCGCGCTGGGAGCACAGGGGCGTCGTGTTCGTGACGCTCAACGCGCCCGGCCCGACCAACAACGTGCGCGCGCAAGCGGAGCACTCGCAGCGCAGCGCGGCCATCCGCAACTGGCTGACCGGCTCGTTTCGACTGGCGCGCGAGCGCCAGGCGCGCGCCGTGGTCGTGGTGATGCACGCCAATCCGTGGGGCCGCTCGGGCGAGCCGCGCCGGGGCTTCCCGGAACTCCTCGAGAGGCTCGCTGCCGAGGTGCGCGGGTTCGGCGGCGAAGTGCTGCTCGTGCACGGCGACACGCACCGCTACCGCGTGGACCAACCGCTGCGCGATCCCGCGACGGGCGCTGCGCCGCCCAATTTCTCCCGCGTGGAAGTATTCGGCAGCCCGGAGATGAACTGGGTGCGCGTGCGCGTCAGCGAAGAAGACGGGCGCGTCAGGTTCGAGGTGACGCCCGGCAGCTGACTCTCGGAAAGCGTGACATGGTACGGCGTGACGTGAAACGACGTGACGAGGTGGGGCGTGACGTGATCAAGCGTGACTCGTGAGCCAAGTCAACAGACTCGCTTCACCAAGTCACGCTTCATCTGTCACGTATTATCATGTCACGCTATTTAGTGATGGTGGCCACCATCACCGTGCACGTGGCCGTGCTCGACTTCCGCTGCAGTCGCCGCGCGCACCCCCGTCACGGTGCAGGCGAAATGCAGCGTCTGGCCGGCAAGCGGATGGTTGCCGTCCACCACCACCTTGTCCTCGGCGATGTCAGTGACGGTGTAGACGACCGTCTCCCCGGAATCCGCGTTCTCGCCTTCGAACTGCATGCCCATCGCGAGGTCGTCGGGAAACTTGCTGCGCGGCTCGAGGTGCACGAGCTCGGCTTCGTATTCTCCGAACGCGTCCTCGGGCTCGAGCTTGAGGCGGCAGCCCTCGCCGGCGGACTTGCCCGCGAGCGCCTGTTCCACCGGCTGGAAAATGCCGTGATAGCCGCCGTGGAGATACTCCACCGGCGATTCCGATTTCTCGATGAGTTTGCCATCCACGCCGTAGAGCTCGTAGGTGAGCGCCACGACGGTGTTTTTCCCTATTTGCATTTTCCGGAGACGTCCTTCAGCAGGCCGAGCACGGTCGCAGCGTGACCGCGCGGATTGACGCCGTAGAGCACGTGCCGCACCAGTCCCTTGCGGTCGATGATGAACGTGGAGCGCACGATGCAGGTTTTTTTCCGGCCATCGACCTCCTTGTCGTGCAGCACGCCGTAGCTGCGGCACACCTCGCCGTCCACGTCTGCGAGCAGCTGCACGGACAGCCCGTGCTTGTCGCGGAAGGCGCCGTGCTTCAGGCAGTCGTCCATGCTCACGCCCAGCACCACCGTCTTCAACGCCCCGAAGTCGTCGTCGAGCTCGCTGAAGTCGATCGCCTCCATCGTGCAGCCCGGCGTATCGTCTTTCGGGTAGAAATACAGCACGACGTTACGGCGGTTCCTGAAGCTCGCCAGGCTCACCATGTTCATGTCGGCGTCAGGAAGATCAAAGCCCGGCGCGGACTGACCCGGCTGAAGCCCGGCAACGCCATGAACTGGATCCGGCAACATGCGCAAGGCAATTGTGTGAACAACCACCGCCGCGGTCAAGCGCTTTTGCGCAGACGATCGTCGGGCGCGTGATATCATGGTTTCGGATGCCGATACAGCGACTCGCGGGACTGCCGGTCGACGAGTTCTTGCGCCGTCACTGGCAGAAGCGGCCTCTGCTGGCGCGCAGCGCCCTGCCGCAGTACGCCGGGCTCGTGGATCGGGACACCCTTTTCGAGCTGGCCGCGCGCGACGACCTGGAATCGCGCGTCGTGCTGCGCGGCGGCCGGCGCTGGCGGGTGCGCCACGGCCCGTTTTCGCCGCGCGAGCTCGCGCGCCTGCCGCGGCGCGGCTGGACGCTCCTCGTGCAGGGGGTAAACCACGCGCTCCCCGCCGCACAGGATCTGCTGCTCGAATTCGCGTTCATTCCCTACGCGCGGCTGGACGACCTGATGGTGAGCTACGCGCCGGCAGGCGGCGGCGTCGGCCCTCATTTCGACAGCTACGACGTGTTCCTGCTGCAGGGACAGGGCGCGCGGCGCTGGCGCACGAGCCGTCAGCGCGATCTCGCGCAGGTGCCGGGGGCGCCGCTGCGGCTGCTGCGGCGATTCCGCGCCACGGGCGAATGGGTATTGCGTCCGGGCGACATGCTCTACCTCCCGCCGCGCTGCGCGCACGACGGGGTGGCGCTCGGCGAGTCGGTCACCTACTCCGTCGGGTTCCGCGCCCCGAGCGCGCAGGAGCTCGGTTCGCGCTTCCTGGAGCACCTGCAGGATCACCTGCAACTGGACGGGATGTACGAGGATCCCGACCTGAGACGGCTGCGCCACCCCGCGCAACTCGATCATCGCATGGTACGCAAGGCGGAGCGCCTGCTGCGGGACGTGCGCTGGACCGGCGCGGATACAGCCCGATTCCTCGGCGGTTATCTCACCGAGCCCAAGGCCCACGTGTTCTTTTCCCGGCCGTCGCGGACGCTCGCCCCGCGCGCCTTTGCCGCACGCGCGGCGCGCCACGGGCTGCGCCTGGCGCTGCGGACGCGGATGCTGTTTCGCGGCGACACGATCTTCATGAACGGCGAGGCGCACACCGTGGGTGCGCCCGCCGCGCGTCTGCTGGCGCGGCTCGCCGACCGGCGCCGGCTGCCCCCGCTCGCCTTGTCCGGCGGCGAATCCGCGCGTCTGCTTTACGAGTGGTACCGCGCTGGCTATATTGAATTCGGTGAGCGGTAAGCGGCGAGTGGTGGACCAAGCGCCCGGGAACCGTTTTTCCGCTTGCCGCTAACCGCTTACGGCTCTCGATGGAACATTCCGGCAACCTGCCGAACGCCGAATACCGCCGCTTCGAAGGCATGCGCGAGTACGAGGCGCTGATCGACGCGCTGATCCCCCAGACGCACCGTTTCATCCGAATTTTTGACAAGACGCTCTCGCGTGCCTACAACTCCGTTGCGCGCTACGACGCGTTGCGAACGTTCCTGCTGGATAGCCGGACGAACCGGCTGCTGATCGTGGTGCATGACGCCCAGTCCATCGAGCGCGCCTGTCCGCGGCTGCTCGAGCTGATGACGCAATTCAGCGCCGCCATGAAGATCCATGAGACCCTGCGGGCGGCCAGGCACGTGTACGATCCGTTCGTGGTGTTCGATGCCAGCCATTACGTGCACCGCTTCCACTATGATCACCTGCGGGCCGCGCACGGCAGCAACGACGTGAACGGCGCCCAGCTGCTGCTGGACCGCTACGCTGAGATCTGGGAGGCTTCGGCCCCGGCGCTCACGGTCACCCGGACCGGGCTTTGACGCAAGGCTGGGACGGGTCCGGCCCTCTCGAATAATGATAGACTCCTGTCAACGGCCATGCACCGTCAGCCGTTAATAGCCGGTCGGCCTGTGCCGACCGTTGGTTTTTGGGATTAACCCGTTACATACTCTGAGGGAAAACAACCATGATACGTTCGCTCCTCGTCGCCACACTCGTGGCTCTCGGACTAAGCGCTTGCGGAGAAAAGCCAGCGCCACCGCCGCCCCCGAAAGCGGCTCCGGCCCCAGCTCCTGCACCGGCTCCGGCGCCTGCCCCCAAGGCTGAGGCCCCCGCGCCCGCTCCGGCGCCTGCTCCGGCTCCGGCACCTGCTCCGGAAATGAAGAAAGACGAGAAGAAGTAATCTCGCAGCAGTGCAACGAAAAAGCCGGCCTTCGGGCCGGCTTTTTTTTAGGGATGAGGAATGAGGGATTCCGATCGTCAGCATGCGTTTTCAGGGCGCGTCGACCACAATGGTTTTGTTGAGCTGCGGATTCGCGATACGGGTCACTTTGCCGCCCGGCCACTCGATGACGAGCCCAGACAGCGCCGATCCGCTCTGCGGCACGCCGATCGTGAACTGTGCAGTGCGGTCGGAGGTGAGCCCTTCGCCGGCGATCACGTGACGCACCGGCGCGCGCACGCCCTCGAGCCGGACACGTGCGCCGATACTCACCGGCCCATCGGGCAGGCGTACCGCGAGAAACCGCCCTTCCGTGCGGTTAAGGTAGGCGCGCGCCCGCCCATCCATGTTCGCCCACAGAATGTCATTGCGCCCGTCTCCGTCAAGATCGGCGATCAGCGGCACATGGCCATAGCTCTCGTTCGAACCGGCGCTCGACGTGTAAAACCGTGGCGACGCGCCCCGCGCGCCGAGCAGGACCTTGCCGGGCAGCTTAAACAGCCTGTGCACGGGCCACTTCACGTAGTTCTCGGCGACCAGCAGGTCAAGCACGCCGTCGAGATTGATGTCTTCGAAAAAACCGCCCCAGCCAAAACCAAACCCGGAAACGCCGGCCTCCATGGTGATGTCGGTGAATCGCATGCCGCCTTCGTTGCGCAGCAACAACCACTCGTGGGCGGCCTTCTGCTCGTCGCGCCGGTCGCCCTTGGTGAGCCAGGCGGGGATCGAATTGCCGGCGTTGCTGAGAAAGATGTCGAGATTGCCGTCACCGTGCAGGTCGCCGAACGCGAGCCCCATCCAGAAACCGAAACCCGTGCGCAGCGGAAGGCGCGCAAACTTGCCGTTGCCGAGGTTGCGCAGGATTTCCGCCTCGCCCGTGTTCTGCGCGAGCACGAGATCCAGCCATCCGTCGCGGTCCAGATCGACGAACGATGCGGTAAAGGTATTCTGCAGTCCGCCCGTCACGGCGTCGGTCACATCGCGAAAGACTAACCCGCCCTCGTTGCGCAGCAGGATGTTTCGCTTCGCGTGCGCCGGATCGTTGAATACTGGCGAGCGGAACAGCTTCGGCGCGACGAACATGCTCAGATAGAGGTCCACATGGCCGTCGCGATCGTAGTCACCGGCAGCTACCGCCATCGGCACCGCATCGTCCGGGAGCTTGACCGCGATCGGCTTGCGCTCGAATCGTCCATTCCGGTTGAGCCACAGGATCAGGCCGGCATGGCCGACCGTCAACAGGTCCACGCGTCCGTCCCCGTCAAGATCGAGCGACAACGCGCCGTAGGTCGCTTCCGTATCGCCGATGCCCGCCTGCGCGGCGATGTCGACCAGTTTGCCGTCCCGCCACGCGATCAGCGCATCCGGCTGCCCGTCCGATCCGCCGAGAAAAACTTCATCGCGCCCGTCGCCGTCGATATCTATCGCCGCAGCCGCCAGCAATGGATGACTGGTCGCGCGCGACCAACGGTGCACAAAGGGCACATCTACGGCCGCGAGCACGGGGTCCGCGAGCCCCGGCGGCGGCGGCCGCTTCGCTTCGCCGGCAACAAGGACAGCGCAAGCCGCCAAGGCCAGCAGAACGAGCAACGCGGCAAGGCCGCCCGTCAACTTACGCCATGTCATGACATCCCTCTCATTCCCGCCAAGTCAAACATTCGCAGCCGGGTATTCCGCTGCCCCTGCAGCCGAGGTCGTATACGTGGCAGAAACTGTTTCTGCTCCTAGAAACTGCTTTTGACTCCTTCGGCGTTCATCGGCGGCTGATCAAAGTATCTCCCGCCAGGCGAAGCCCTCGCCCTGCGTCGCGACGCCGATCCATTCCGGCTCGCAGCCGAGGGCTCCCGCCAGCGCGGCACGCGCGGCCTCGGGCGTGTTGTTCTGCTGCGACAGGTGCGCGGCAACGAGATGCTGCAGCCGGCTGCAATCGATCCCGCGCACGAGACCGGCCGCCGCCGCGTTGTCGAGATGCCCGAAACGGCCGGCAATGCGGCTCTTCAAGCTGGCCCGATAAGGCCCGTTCTCGAGCATTTCGCGATCGTGATTGCACTCGAGCACGAGCGCCTCCAGCCCCGACAGCATCTTCGAAACGTGCGGGGTCACCTCACCGATGTCGGTGAGCACGCCGAGGCTCGCCGCGCCGTCGCCGACCACGAACTGCACCGGCTCGCGCGCATCGTGAGGCACCGGATAGGGCCTCACCTCGAGCGCGCCGATCGAGAACGGCGCATGCGTATCGATGAGGACCGCCCCGGGCGGTTCATCCTGCGACGCCGCGAGCGCGCTCAGCGTGCCATGAGTGAGGTAGACGGGAACGTCGAAGCGGCGCGCCAGGCGCGCCACGCCGCCGCCATGGTCGTCATGCTCGTGGGTGACGAGGATCGCGTCGAGATCGGCGCCGGCGAGCCCGAGCCGCTCGAGCCGTGCGTTCATTTCCGACGCGCCGAAGCCGCAATCGATCAGGATGCGGGTGTTCCGTGCTTCGACCAGAAGGGCGTTGCCCTGGCTGCCGCTGCCCAATGATGCGAAGCGCATCACCGGCCGTGAACAGTGAACAGTAAACGGTGAACGGTCGGTTGGGACTGCCGGTGAGAGTTACGGAGCTTGCCGTTCACTGTTCACCGATTACCGTTCACTTCAATTGCTCGTAGAGCAGCGACAGTATGCGCCCGGCGACCGCCGAATTTTCCTGCGCGCCGTCCTTGTTGAGCACGGTCACCCGGGAACCCGTGGCCGCGTCCTTCACTTCGATGCGGTACTGCTCGGACTTCGCCTTCGCGTCACCACCGCCCCAGAACTTGAGCCTGGAGAGGAGGCCGGGTTTGGCCGGAGCGGCCTGGACGTCGATCTGCGGATCGATATAGCGCACGAAGTAGAGCCCCTTCGAGCGGTCGCGATCTTCGACGGTGAACCCGACCCGGTCCAGCGCCAGCCCGACGCGGCGCCACGCGCGGTCGAACTGTTCGTGCACCGCGAGCGTTCTTCCGCCATCGCTTCCCTGCGACAGCGTGGCCCGCGCTTCCGACGTCGCGGGGGTCGCGATCTGCGCCTTGGCCCTGACCTCCTGCACGCCGAAGCGCACCATCATCCGGCGCAGCATCTCGGCCTCGAGGCTCGGGTCCGGCGGGCGCGGCTGCCAGCGCGTCTGGTCCTTGCCCTCAGAGATGTAGACCTCTTCCATGCCGCGGTGGCTGACGTAGATTTCGGTGCTGCCCGGTTCGGACCCGCGCTCGAGCCGCGTGCGGAACTTGTCCCGCTCCGCGGTCGAATACACCGAGTCGAGCAGCCTGCCGAGAAACCCGCGTATTGCCCCGTCGGGGACCCTCGCGCGATTCTCCGCCCAGTCGGTCTCCATCACACCCGCCTCGGGGATCTCGAGATTCACGATGAAGCCGCTTTCCTGCCAGAAATCCTTCACCACCGGCCATATTTGCTGTGGCGAGCCTTTCACCACCAGCCAGCGCTGATTGCCGGCGCGCTCGACGCGGGCGTCCTCCTGCGTCGGCAGCACGGCGGACGTGCTCGCGCGCTGCGGACCGGAGCGCTCGCGACTGTACTCGGAATAGGTCGCCGTGCCACCCGGATTCACGTCGGGAACGACGAAGCGGTCGCTGCCGCTCGGGCGCATGAGGTCGGGCGGCACGTCGAGCGGCGGAAGCTTGCCCGCGGACTTGTAGTCGACCTTTTGCGACTGGATCTCGATCCTGGGCAAGGCGCCGCACGCCGCGAGCCCGATGCCGGCGAGCAGGCACAGCCCGTACTGAAGCAGCCTACGCGGCGGCATAACGCCCTTCCCTGGCGTCCACGCCGATCCCCGCATGCCGCATCGCCTCGCGCACCTGCTCGTGGCAGGCGGCCGAAAGAGGGGTGAGCGGAAGCCGTATGCCCCCCTTGATCAACCCCATCTGCTGCACGGCCCATTTGACCGGAATGGGGTTGGCCTCAACGAAGAGATGATGGTGCAGCGGAAGCAGCCGGTTGTTCGATTCGCGCGCCTTGGCCGCGTCTCCGGCGAGCGCCGCCGCGCACATCTCGCGCATCAGCCGGGGCGCCACGTTGGCGGTCACCGAAATGACCCCGTGGCCGCCCACGAGCATCAGGGCAAGCGCGGTCGCGTCGTCCCCGCTGTACACCCGGAATTCCCGCGGCTTGCGCCGGATGAGGTCCGAGCCCCGCTCGAGATTCGCGGTGGCGTCCTTGATCCCCACGATGTTGGGAACCTGCGCAAGCTTCAGCACGGTCTCGTTCTGAAGATCGGCGACGGTGCGCCCGGGCACGTTGTAGAGGACGCACGGGATATCCACCGCCTCGGCGATTGCCTTGAAGTGGCGATAGAGCCCTTCCTGCGTGGGCTTGTTGTAGTACGGGACCACGGAAAGGCTCAGGTCCGCGCCCGCCTGCTTCGCGTACGCCGCGAGCTCGATCGCTTCCCGCGTGGAGTTGGCCCCGGTACCGGCGATCACGGGCACGCGCCGCGCCGCGTGGTCCACGGCGGTCTTGATCAGCAGCCGGTGCTCGTCGACGTCCACCGTGGGCGACTCGCCGGTGGTGCCCACCACCACGATCCCGTTGGTGCCTTCCTTGATGTGCCAGTCGATCAGTCGGCGAAACGCGTCGAGGTCGAGACCGCCGTCTTCCTGCATCGGCGTCACGATCGCAACCAGGCTGCCCTGCGGATGGGTCATTTAACGGAATTTCCTTACAAATCAGGCACGGTCACCGTTAATTTGGGTGATTTTACTCCAATCGGCTCGGGCTGTGACCGGCAAATTGGGGGTTGGTTGCCGCGGACGTTACAGGCCGGCGAGTCGAGCACCGCCGTGGCCGGTCGGCTCCCTGCCGGTCAGCCCCATTCAAACGGACCGGAACCGCCCGGTTTTGCCCTGGAGCCGGGAAGAGCGAGGCGCGCGGGCATGGAGTTCAGTTTGGCACGGGGTCAGCCCTGCTGGCAGCGGTAGAACCGGTTCAGGAAGGTCTCGGCGTCCGCGTTGGCCAGGTCGGCGACGAGCTCCCCGCACGCATCGGCCATTGGCTCGATCAGAGTGGTGGCATGCGGATTCCAGCCGGCACACAGCACCTCGGTGCCGTATCCGCCGGGATGGTTGGCCTCGGTGTCGCGGTTCGGGTCCATGCCGGCTCTAACGCACCGACCCGCAAAAAGGTTGATCCAGGAATGCACCGGGTTTCACCCCGGCGCATTCCTTATCGATAACAGGCTGGTCACCCTTTCTTTTATTTATGCGCGATCGGCCTCCGAGGGGCGGATGGCGCAGATGCGCTGGACGAGGGCCGCCCGGGGCTCCTGCACGTCGAGCTCTTCGTACGCGATGACCCGCAGCCGACCCCGTACCACCTCGAGCAGCTCGCCGGGCTTGAGCAGAAAGTCCGGGTTCGAGGGCCGGCCGTAGCGCTCGTGGCCGACGACGAAAGTCTCGTAGATCAGCACCCCCTCCGAAGCGAGGTTCGCGAGCAGCGAAGGGAAGAGCGGGCGGTGCAGGAAGTTCGCGACCACGATGCCGGCAAACTGCTCGCCTTCATAAGGCCAGGGCCCGCCTTCGATGTCCGCGCAACGGGTGTGGATCCCCGCGACCTCCGCCAGATGGGAGAGCAGCGCCGGATCACGGTCCACCGCCTCCACCGGGTGGCCGCGCGCGGCGAAATAGCGCGCATGCCGCCCGTTGCCGCACGCAACGTCGAGCACTCGCCCACGCGGCGGCACGCGCTCCGCCCAGCGCACGATCCAGGCCGAGGGAACGTCCAGGTGATGACGGGGAGAATCCGACATGAGCTTCCGCATCCGCGCGGCTCGCGCCCGCCCGGAGGAACGTGGCGTGATTCGCGTTCATAGCATAGCATTGGGAAAAAGCCCGTGACGCCCGCCGCCCATGCCGAGTACCGAGTTCGAGCGCATCACCGTCCATCGCCTCCAGGTCCCGCTGACCGTACCGTACCGGCTCGCGTTCGGACCAGTCGAGTTCTACGACACCATCATCGCCGAGATCACGGCGCGCGACGGGCGCAGCGGTCTTGGCGAAGCCACGGTGCTCACCGGGTACACCGAAGAGACGATCGAGGACAGCTGGCGCGTCGCCCGCGAGGTCGCCTCGGAAATCGCCCGTCTCGGGCGCGGGGCCGTGCGCTCCCGGCTCGACGCGCTGGCGAAGAGCCATCCGTTCACCGCGACGGCCTTCGGCACGGCGCTCGAGATGCTGGAGGCGAGCCCTTTCCTCGAGGTGCGGGACCGCACGCCGGTGGCGCTGGTAGGCATGCTCAACGCGACCGGGGAGCGCGCGCGGCGCGAGGAGTTCGAGCGCCTGCTCGCCGCCGGCTACCGCACCGTCAAGCTCAAGGTCGGCTTCGACGTCGAGCGCGACCTCGAGCACGTGCGCGCCGTGCAGGCGCTCGCGCGCGGCAAGGCCGCCATTCGCATCGATGCGAATCAGGGCTACAGCTCCGGGCAGGGCGTCGCGTTCGTGCGCGCGCTCGACCCGGCGGGCATCGAGCTCTTCGAGCAGCCCTGCCCCGCCGGCGACTGGGACGCTCATCTCACCGTCGCGCGCGCCGCGGCGGTGCCCTTGATGCTCGACGAGTCCATATACGGGCTCGCCGACATCGAGCGCGCTGCGGAGCGCAAGGCCGCCACGTACGTGAAGGTCAAGCTCATGAAGCTCGGGACGATGCACGCGCTCGCCGGGGCGATCGAGCGCATCCGTTCGCTCGGGATGCGGCCGGTGCTCGGTAACGGGGTCGCATGCGATCTCGGCTGCTGGATGGAAGGATGCGTCGCGGCGCGGCACATTGACAACGCCGGGGAGATGAACGGGTTCCTCAAGGCGCGCCGCGCGCTCCTGACCGAGCCCCTCGAGTTTCACGACGGCGCGATGTGGCTCAAGCCCGGTTTTGCGCCGCGCCTCGATCCGGAGCGCCTGGAGGCTTTCCTCGTGGACTCGGTGACCTGCCCGGCGCGCACGGTGGTCGGCGCCGCCGGCGCGAGCGGAGGATCGCCGTGAGGGCGGCGGGAATCTCGGCATTCGGCGGGCCGGAGCGGCTCGAGCTGATGAACGTGCCGCAGCCCCTGCCCGCCCCAGGAGAGGCGCTCGTCAAGATCGAGTACGCCGGAATCAACTTCATCGACATCTATATGCGCAGCGGACACTATGCGCGGTCGCACACCTACCCGACGCCGCTGCCGATGACGCTCGGCATGGAGGCCGGCGGAACGGTCGCGGCTATCGGCGAGGGCGTGGGCCACCTCGGCGTTGGCGAGCGCGTCGCGTACTGCCCGGTGCGCGGCGCCTACGCCGAGTACGCGGCGGTGCCGGCCTGGAGGCTCGTGAAAGTTCCCGACGATGTGCCGATGCGCAGCGCGATCGCGCTGATGCTCCAGGGCCTCACCGCCCACTACCTCAGCCACTCCGTATTCGCCCTGGGAGCGGGCCACACCTGCCTGATCCACGCCGCCGCGGGCGGTGTCGGGCAGCTGCTCACGCAGCTCGCGAAGCTGCGCGGCGCGACGGTGATCGCCACCGCGGGCAGCCCGGAGAAGGTCCGTATTGCGACGAGCCGGGGCGCTGACCACGTGATCGCCTACCGCGAGCAGGATTTCCGGGAGTCGGTGATGCGCATCACCGGCGGGAAGGGGGTGGACGTCGTGTACGATGCGGTCGGGAAGGAAACCATCACGCGCAGCATTCGATGCCTGAAGCGCCGCGGGCTGTGCGTGAACTACGGCGGCGCATCCGGACTGGTGGAGGCGGTCAGTCCGCTCGAGCTCGCGGAAGCGGGCTCGGTGTTCTTCACGCGGCCGCACCTCGCCGACTACATCGCGACACCGGAGGAGCTCAACGCTCGCGCAGCGGATCTTTTCGCCGCGTGCCGCGCGGGCAAGCTCGCGGTGAACATCGACCGCGAATTCCCGCTCGCGGAAGTCGCGGCGGCGCACCGCTACCTCGAGGCGCGCAATGCCAGGGGCAAGCTCCTGCTCGGAATTTCCGGATGACGTTTCAATGAGCGCGCATCCCAGGACCATCGTCACCGGCGTGATCGGCTCCGATACCCACATCGTGGGCAACCGCATCCTCACCATGGCGCTCGAGAAGGCCGGCTACAAGGCCGTGGCGCTCGGTGCGCTCACGCCCGCCGCCGATTTCATCAAGGCCGCGGTCGAGACCGACGCCGACGCGATCCTCGTCTCCTCGCTCTACGGCCAGGGCGAGCTCGACTGCCGGGGCTTCCGTGATCTCTGCGTCGAGGCCGGGCTCGATGATATCCTGCTCTACGTCGGCGGCAACCTCGTCGTGGGCAAGCAGGCATGGCCCGATGTGGAGAAGCGCTTCCTCGAGATGGGCTTCGACCGGGCCGCCGCGCCGGGAACGCGCGTCGAGACCGTAATCGCATGGCTCGAGCACGACTTCGCCGCACGCGACCGCAATGCGCAAAAAGAGCCAGCCTGAAACCGCCGATAAACGCCGATGCACGCCGATTTTTCGAGTGATGAGTGATGGGTAAAAGCCTGTTATTCCTGCGCGAACCAACCCGATTCCCCATTACCCATTACCCATTCCCGGGCGCCATCGGCGTTGATCGGCGTCTATCGGCGGTTCCCTTATCGCATGAATGAAGCCGCGCTGCTTATCGACTTCGGCTCGACTTACACCAAGCTGCGCGCGGTGGACCTCGAGCGCCGCCGCATCCTTGGCTCCGGACAGGGCCCCTCAACCGTCGCCACCGACATCACCATCGGCATGAAGGCGGCGCTCGCCGATCTGGAGCGGCATGTCGGCGGCCTCCCGCGCTTCCAGTACCGGCTCGCCTCGAGCAGCGCCGCCAGCGGCCTGCGCATGGTCACGGTGGGGCTCGTGCGCGAGCTCACCGCGGAGGCCGCGCGCCAGGCCGCTCTCGGCGCGGGCGCGAAGCTCGTAGGCACTTTCGCCTACGGCCTGACCGAAGGCGATATTGCGGCGATCTCCGCGCTCGCTCCCGACATCATCCTCCTCGCCGGCGGCACCGACGGCGGCAACAGCACGGTGATCCTTCACAATGCGCGTGTGCTGGCGCAGAGCGCGCTCGATTGCCCGTTCGTCTATGCCGGCAACCGGGCCGCCGTGGACGAAGCGCGAGCGCTTCTCGCGGGGAAGAACGTCGCGTATACCGAGAACGTGATGGCGGAGCTCAACGTGCTCAACATCGAGCCCGCGCGCGCGGCAATCCGCAAAGTGTTCATCGAGCGCATCGTGCACGCCAAGGGCATCGACCGCGCGCGCGACGAATTCGACTCGGTGCTGATGCCGACGCCGGCGGCGGTGCTCGAAGGCGCCCGGCTCCTCGCGGACGGCATCCCCGGAGCGAGCGGCCTGGGTCCGCTGCTCGTGGTGGACCCGGGCGGCGCCACCACCGACGTGCACTCCGTGGCGAGCGGGGAGCCGGCCGCGGGCGTGGTCGCGCAGGGGCTGCCGGAGCCGCGCGTGAAACGCACCGTCGAAGGCGATCTCGGAATGCGCCACAACGCCGCCACCATCGTCGAGACGGCGGGGCTGGAGGCCATCGCCGCCGATGCCGGACTGGAAGCGGGGCGCGCCGCGCAGGTGCTTGCCGGGATCACCCGGGACTTCGAGCACCTGCCGCAGACGCCGGAAGAAGCCGCTTTCGACCAGGCGCTGGCGCGCGCGGCGGTGAAGATCGCGGTGCGCCGCCATTGCGGCACGGTGCAGACCGTGTACGGCGCGCTCGGCCCGGTCACGGTGCAGCACGGCAAGGACCTCACCCAGGTGAGCGCGGTGATCGGAACCGGCGGCGGGCTCGTCGCGAGCCGCGACCCGCGCGCGGTGCTGCAGATGGCGCTTGCCGACCCGTCCGAGCCCTTCGCGCTCAAGCCCCGCGCGCCGAAGCTGCTGCTCGACCGCGAGTACCTGCTGTATGCTTGCGGACTATTGGGACAGATCGAGCCCCAGGCCGCGCTGGAACTGGCGCTCGCCCACCTGGAACCGCTCGGCGAGGAGCACGCGCATGAACGCACCCGGATCGCGTGAAGCGACCCGATTGCCGCTGTCGGAGAAACGGATACCCGACGAGGTGTTCGCGCAGATGCGCGCGGAGAACCTCGCGCGCTGGCCGACCGGCGCGGGCGTGGACTTCGATGCGGCAGTCGAGCGCCACCGCTCGCTGCCCCCGCACAAGCAGCTCGCGTGGGTGATGCGCAAGGCCGACGCCGAGCGCCGCTGCCTCACGCAGCCGCGCGGCGGCTTCGGCACCTTCGAGCTGCAGAAGCAGCTGATGCAGGTGCTCGATCGCGACGGCCACGCCGACGTCGTGCCGACGACCACCGACAGCTACACCCGCAACGAGCACTGGCACCTCGCGCAGAAAGGCATCGAGGAGACGGAGAAGATGGGCCGCTCGATGCTGAACGGCTATCCGATGGTCAACTACGGCGTCGAGCGCGCGGCCGAGCTGGTCGACGCGATCAACAAGCCCGCGATCATGCTGACCGGCACGGCGATGCCCAGGCTCACCGGGGAGATCGGCTACGCCGGGGGCTACTCGGGCTACCTCGGCTCCGGCATCGCCTACACCGTCTCGTACATCAAGGAGCTGTCGATCGAGGAAGGCATCCGCAACTACCAGTACCTCGACCGCCTGGTCGCGATGTACCAGGACGCCGGGGTGGAGTTGCACCGGCGGCAACCCGGCTTCCTCACCGGCACCAACATCCCGCCCTCGATCGCGATTATCACCTGCGTGCTCGACTGCCTGCTCGCCGCGGCGCAGGGCGTGAAGAACTACGGCCTGGAGATGGGGCAGACGCTGCACCTCGTCCAGGACGCCGCCGCGACGGTGGTCTGCCGCGAGTTGTGCCAGGACTACCTCAGGCGGCGCGGGCACGAGGACGTCTTCACGTCGGTCACGCTGCTGCACTGGATGGGCGCCTGGCCGCACGATGACGCGCAGTCGGCGGCCCTCATCAGCTACGGCGGGACGCTCGCGGCGGTGGCGGGCGCGAACAGTGTCACCACGAAGAGCACGCACGAGGCGTTCGGCATCCCGACCCCGGAGATCAACGCCGAGGGGCTGCGCATGACGCGCACCGCGATCTATCTCGCGCGCAACATCCGCCTCGACGGACTGCCGGAATTCGAGCAGGAGAAGGAGTGGATCCGCCGCGAGGTGCGCGCCATCGTGGACAAGGTGCTGGAGATGGGCGACGGCGACGTCGCGGTCGGCACGATCCGCGCGTTCGAAGCGGGCGTGCTCGACATCCCGTGGTCGCCCAACCGCTATGTGAAGAGCCGGATCCTTCCCGCGCGCGACGCGGACGGTTGCCTGCGCATCCTCGATCCCGGCCTCATGCCCTTCCCGAGGGACGTGCTGGAATTCAACGAGGCGAAACTACGCCGGCGCGCGGAGAAAGAAAACGTGAGTTACGGCCCGGACCTGGCGGTGTCCAGTGTCTACGAGATGGCGGAGCCGATTGCGAAGCTCCTGCCCGACACCTGGAGTTGAAAGCGAAAGCTCGAAACCGCCGATAAGCGCCGATACACGCCGATTTTTCGGGTGATGAGTGATGGGGGATGAGTAATGGGCGAAAGCCCGTCATCCGCATTACCCGTTACCCGTTTCACATTACCGGTTTCCATCTGCGTTCATCGGCGTTCATCGGCGGTTGCGTTGCGCTTGTTCTTGCGATAGCTGACCCGCCGCTCACAGCGGCTTGAGCTCGGCGGGCGAGATGAGCACGTTGAACTGCTCGCACCAGATCACGACGCTTCCGTAGTTGGCGAGGTTCACGCCCGGCGGCACCGGGAAATTCTGGCTGCCCTTGAACGCCTTCAGGCGCCCGAGATCCACGTACATGGACTGCGCGACCTTGGTGTCGGTCGTCACCTTCTTCTCCGGCACCAGGTAGACGTGGAACTTCGGCCCCGGCCCCACCTCGAAATCGGCCTCCAGGTGCAGGAGATCCTGGTAGACCGTCACGCCGCCCTTGCCATAATGGATCGGGTCGCGCGGATTGGCGTGGATGAACGTCCCTTGCGCGACCGCTTTGCGCGCCGCGCGATCCTCCACCTTTTCCGTCGCCACGATGTCGGCGAGGAAGAGGTACGGATAGACGAAGATGCCCGCCGCGAAGCCGGCCGCGGCGCCGAGCACCCCGCCGATCACGAAGATCACGATCGATTTCGCCATGTCGCCCTCCTTGCCGGACTCGCCTGCCCCGCGCCCGAAGCCGCGCCTACGCGTGAAACGCCTTGAGACCCGTCCTGCGGATCAGCTCCACGTGGCGCCTGCGAAAATCCTTCCACAGGCGGCGCGTATCCCCATAGTACTGCAACCAGTCGAAGAGCAGCAGGTCGAGCGCGGCGCTGGCGATCCAGTTGACGCAGGTGTAGCGGATGCCGTCCACCTTCGAGACGAGATCGAGGATCGGCACCACGCTCAGGCGGTTCTCGATGTCGGAATTCCAGAGCGACTCGAGGCAGGCGATGTTCTTGCGGTGATCCTTCCTGCGGGGCATGCGTTCGCGTTCCTAAGAGCCGTCTTGCGAGTATTCGAAAAGCATGGAAACCGCCGATGAACGCAGATGAACGCCGATGAAAACCGGTAATGGGTAATGGGTAATGCGGATGACGGGCTTTCGCCCATCACCCGTCACTCGTCACTCGTCACTGAATCGATCGGCGTTCATCGGCGGTTAAAATTTTCCGGCCTTGTCGGCCCCGCTAAGGCCGTGCGTGCAGGACGAGATAACCCAGCGGGAGCGCGACGCCGTCCTTGTCCTCGTACTGCCGCAGCGCTCCCCTGATCTCGTCGAGAAACGCCTCTTTTTCCCCGTCGGGCACCTTCGAGAGCGCGAGCCGGCTTGCGGGGCCTCCCGCGGCGAGCGCTTCAACGAAATGCTTCACCGACGGAAAGCGCGCCGACGCCGACGCAGTACGAGTATCCACTGTGCGGAATCCCGCATCGCCCGCCAGCTTGCGGACCCGGCCGGGATCGCCCATCGTGTACGCCTTCAGGATGGGGGTCACATCCACATTGCGGCGCTGGAGCGCCTGCAGGATCGCGTGCTGCCCCTTGCAGTCCTCGAGAGATGTCCAGACCACCGCGACGAGCCGCCCGGCTGCCTTCAGCACGCGCCGGACTTCCGCCAGCCCGGCGGCGCGATCCGGCAAGTACTGCAAGCCTTGCAGGCACAGCACGAGGTCGAACGTGCCGGACTCGAACGGCATCTCCATCCCGCTCGCGCAGCGCCAATCCACCGCGACGCCGGGCACCGACGGCGCAAGCGATCGGGCTACGGCGATCATCGCGGGATCGATGTCGAGCCCGGTCACCCTGCCCTTCGGGGCGATACGCGGTGCAACCAGCCGCACGACAATCCCCGTCCCGCAGGCAAGATCCAGCACCTGCTCGCCCGCACGAGGCACGGCCAGCTCGACCGCCTTCGCTGCCAGCGGCGTGTTGAGCGTCGGCACGAGGAGTTTTTCGTACGCCACGGCAGCTGAAGTGTCCAGCTGATTGTTCATCTCCGCCATCCTGTTCCCTGTTCCGGTCAACGACCAAGCGGCACGGCGAACACCGCGTATACCCACAGTAACGCAACCAGCAGGAAGATCAGGCGATTGATCACAATTGCCGGGGGAGAAAAGACCGTGGGGGAAGGCCACGTTGTGCACTCTGAGTAGTTGAGCGTGTGCTCCAGCTTCACCGCCAGCTTTCGATAATGCTCGAAAACCTGGCCGGCACGTTCCTCGTAGAGCCAGAACACGGCGATGACGGCGAACCCTGCAATTCTGCCCACCAGCGCGGCGTCCGCGGCGAACTGTCCCTGGCCGAAGGCGACGAAGCCGACACCTCCCATCACCGCGAAGAAGATGGTGAAGATCGCAAATCGCAGGTTGCTGTAATGCCGGACGTTCTGGACGACCTCGCTGTACTCGTGGCGCAGGTCCTCACGCGACCGCTCCTGAACCGGCTCGCCCATACGGCAGCTCCCCTTTCGTCAGCGATCGAGCGGCACGGAATACACCGCGTACACCCAGAGCACGGTCAGCAGGAAGAAGAACAGCCGAAACATGACGTAGCCCGGAAGCAGGAACGACGGCCGGCGCGTCCATTGCGTATATCCGATCGCGCGCTCGATCTCGACCGCCATGGCCATGAAACGCTGGAAGGACCTGCCGAGAACCTCGATGTACATCCAGAAAATTGTGATCACCACGAAACCCGCGATCCGCGCCGCCAGCGCCGCCTGCGCGTCGAACTGCCCCTTGCCGGACGCGACGATCCCGGTGCCGCCGATCACCGCGAAGAAGATCGAGAACAGGGCAAAACGCAGGTTTGCGTAGTGGCGGATCGTCTGAACAGCCTCGGAATACTCGTGCCTCAGGCTCTCCTCGGACCGCGATTGCTGTTGTTCGCTCATCCGGGGCCCCGTTTCTTAATTGTCGAGCGGCACGACAAACGTGCCGTACAGCCAGAGGAGCGTGACAAGAGAAAAGAACACGCGCCAGATCAGCTTCGGCCTGGGAGTGTGGCGTTCACCTATTGGCCGTTCCGTCCATAACGTGTAACGGAGCGAGCGCTCCAATGAGATCGCCTTGCGAATGCAGTAATCCAGCATTTCCGACTGGCGCTCTTCGTACAGCCAGAAGATGGCGATCACGAGAAAGCCCGCAACCCTCGACAGTTCGGCAGCATGCCGACCGAACTGTCCCTGGCCGAACGCAACGAGTCCCACACCGGCCATGATGGCGATGAAGATCGGAAAGGCGGCCTGCCGCGCGCCGGCAAAATGGCGGACGGTCAGCAAGACTTCGGTGTACTCGTGCCGCAGGCTCTCCTCGGACCGCGGATCGCCTTGCTCGCCCATACGGCACCTCCCCTAAAGACGCCGTGATTCGTGAATCGAGCTTCGTTCTTGGGCCACTATATTACGCCCTCCCCGGGCGCCCGGGAGACAAACAAAAAAAACGGGCACGCTCCCGTGCCCGCTTCCTTCGCAGCCCGCCTTCCCTTCGCGCCCGATTACCCGTCACCCATCACTCGTCACTCATCACTCATCACTGAATTTCCGCGTCATGCCACGCGGAAATTCTTGAATTGCCACGGATCGTCCTTGTCCACGTCCTCCGGAAACAGCCAGCCGCGGTCCGTCAGCGGCGTCCAGTCGGAGTACGCTCCGACGATGTCGCCGAGATATGGGTCGGCGATGTCGAGCACGCGCCGGTAGTCGAGCTCGTCCGGGTCCACCAGGCCGCGATCGGGATTCTCGAGCGCCCACACCATCGCGCCCAGCACGCCGGCGACCACCTGCAGGCTCGTTGCGTTGTTGAAGGGCGCGAGCTTGCGCGCCTGTTCGATCGAGAGCCGGGAGCCGAACCAGTAGGCGTTCTTCGCGTGCCCCAGGAGCAGCGCGCCCAGCTCGTCCACGCCGTCGTAGATCTCGTCCATGAAGATGCGGTACTTGGGCTGCGCGATCCAGTTCTTGCCCCCCATCTCGTGGTTCGAGAGCACTGCGTCGTCGCACGGGTGGTAGGCGTAATGGCAGGTCGGGCGATAGACCGCGCTCCCGTTCTCCCGCACCGTGAAGTAGTCGGCGATCGAGATCGCCTCGCCGTGGGTGATGAGGAACCCGTGGAACGGGCCCTCCCCCGGCGTCCACGAGCGCACCTTGACCGACATCCCTGGCCGGCCGAGATAGATCGCCGCGCCGCAGCCGAAGTCGTGGCGCTGGCCGTCCGCCGGGAAGTGCCGCTCGTGCGTGCCCCAGCCGAGCTCGGACGGCTGGCGCCCTTCGCTGACGAATCCGTCCACCGACCAGGTATTGGCGAACTCGAGGCGCTGCTTGCGGGGCTCGGCGACCTGCGTGTCGCGCTCGGCGCAGTGGATGACCTTGATGCCGAGCTTCATGGCGAGGCGGCCCCACTCTTCGCGGGTCTTCGGGATCTTGATGTCGCCGAGGACTTCGCGCGCGATGTTGACCAGCCCCTGCTTCACCCAGTGCGAGATCAAGCCCGGGTTCGCGCCATGGGTGATCACCACCGTGGCCGCCTTCGGGTGCCTGCGTCCGAGTTCCAGCACTTCCTCGCGCAGCGCGTAGTTGGAGCGCTTGCCCGCCGGGAGCGAGCCGTCCGTGTACATCCCGTGCCACGGCTCGATGCAGGTATCCACGTAGAACACGCCGTGCTGCAGGCAGTACTCGATCAGCACGGCGCTCGAGACGTCCACCGAGAGATTGAGCAGGAAATCGCCCCTGCGGAGCAGCGAGTCGAGGATCGCGCGGTGGTTGTCGCGCTTGATCGGGTTGACGACGAACTTGATGCCGTACTGCTCGGCTTCTTTTCGGCCGCGTTCGTCGGCGGTGACGATCGTGATCCGGTCCCGCGGCATGTCGATGTGCCGCAGGATGAGGGGAAGCGTCCCCTGACCGACCGACCCGAAGCCGACGAAAACCAGCCTTCCATGAAATTTGACGTGCTTTTTTTCGTCCATTCCGCCGATGGGCTGTCTTTCTTGTGCGTTGAAGTCTAACACTTTCCCGCACGCGTGTGGTGTGGCCGCCGGCGTGGGCCGGCTGAAAACGCTTGCGCGCGGCGCCGCGTCTCATTACTCTCGACGCCACACAGGACTTTTTGCGTGCCCGGACGGAGGGTGCGATGCAATTTTTTCCGGCGCGGAGCCACGGGCGCAATCATCTTCCACGAGCGCGCGGGCGTGCATGAACCATGGATGGTGATACTCCGGTTCCGAGGAAACTCGCGCTGATCGCATTTGCGCTCGCCTCGGTCGCGTTTCAGTCCGTCCTCGCGCAGGAGAAATCTCCCGCCCGCCCGATCGAGCTCGTCGTGCCCTGGGGTCCGGGCGGCGGGCCCGACGCGCTCGCGCGCAAGATCGCGCCCGCGCTCGCGAAGCAGCTCAAGGTCCCGCTCCCGGTTCTCAACGTGCCGGGGGCAATCGGACAGACCGGGCTGGAGCAGATGCTCGCACGGCCGGCGGACGGCCACACGATCTCGGTCTTCGCTTCCGAAACACTCGCGGTGCAGCTGGATCCGGCCGCCCGCTGGAAGCTGGAGGACATCTCCCCCGCGGCGATCATGATCCGCCAGGCCTCCGCGTTCTTCATCGCCGAGGCCAGCCCGCTCAGGACCTGGAAAGACGTCGAAGCGCAGGCCACGGTAAAACCGCTCAAGGTGGCAATCGCCGGCCACGGGAGCGCGGGCGACCTCATCGTCCGCTATCTCACCGCCAAGGGCCTGAAACTCCAGCCGGCGCTGATCCCCCGGACCTCCGAGCGCCACAAGGCGATTCTTCGCGGGGAAGCCGACCTCCTCTTCGAGCCGCTCGGCGACGTGAAAGACTTTCTCGAGAACAAGCAGATGCGCCCGATGTTGATTCTTGCCCGCGCGCGCTTTCCCGCCTACGGGAACGTCCCAGCCAGCCGGGAATTCGGGCACACGATCGTCATCCACCAGTTCGGCGCCGTCGTCATGAGGTCCGGCACCGATCCGGCCCGCGTCACCGCGCTGTCCGACGCGCTCGCGAGGGTCGCGGCGGCCGAAGACTATCGCTCGTGGCTCAAGGACCGGCACGCCGACGAAAGGAGCTTCATCCCGGCCGCCGGCGCTCTCTCGTTCCTGTGGCAGGAGCTCGACACGTTGCGCAAGCACTCGGGGGTGAAATAAGCCGCGACCCGCCGCGCCCGCAGACGGGACATCTGCGCTTCACCGCTGGAGCAGAAAACACTATCATTGCGGTCGGATTCCCCGCCGCGTTCCGGGCAGCAGCCACGAACGCGTCGGGCGGGGCCGCAACAAGGGAGCAGCAATGAGCACGACCGAAACCACGCTGGCGCGCGCCACGGCGAGCGAGACCGTCGCCGCTCTCGTCGCGCGCGCACGCGCCGTGCAAAAGGCCGTCGAGTGCTACAACCAAGCGCAGCTCGACGAGCTCGCGACCGCGGCGGGCTGGGCCATCATGAACCCGGAGCACAACAAGGCGCTCGCCGAGCTCGCCGTGAAGGACACGGGGCTCGGCGTGGTCGCCGACAAGATCCTGAAGAACCACCGCAAGACGCTGGGGCTGCTGCGGGATCTAAAGGGCGCGGTGTCCACGGGCGTCATCGCGGAGTATCCCGACAGGGGCATCACCGAGATTGCGCGCCCGGTGGGGGTCGTCGCCGCGGTTGTGCCGTCCACGAATCCGGCGGCCACACCGGCGAACAACATCATCAACGCGCTGAAATGCGGCAACGCGATCATCCTCTCCGCCTCGCCGAAGGGCTACAGCACGTCCACCCTGCTGCTCAAGTACATGCACGCGGAGCTCGCGCGGATCGGCGCACCCGCCGAGCTCGTGCAGCAGCTGCCGGGACCCGTGACGAAAGAGCTCACCCACGAGCTCATGAAGCAGGCCGACCTCGTGGTGGTGACCGGCTCGCAGTCGAACGTGCGCGCGGGCTACTCGAGCGGGAAGCCGGCGCTCGGCGTGGGCACCGGCAACGTGGTGGTGATCGTGGACGAGAGCGCCGATTGCGCGGACGCCGCCGCCAAGATCATGCGCTCCAAGATCTTCGACAACGCGACGAGCTGCTCCTCGGAGAACGCGGTCATCATCCACGACAAGGTCTATGACCGGATGCTGTCGGCGCTCGCGCAGGAACGCGGCGCGCTGCTTACCGCCGATGAGAAAAGCACGCTACAGAAGGCGATGTATCCCGGAGGCAAGCTCTCCCCGGCCATCACCGCCCAGCCGGTGAAGAAGATCTGCGCGGTCGCGGGGCTCGCGCGCTCCGAGCTGGCGGGCGCGAAATGCCTGCTCGTGGAGGAGACCGGCGCCGGAAAGGCCTACCCCTTCTCCGGCGAGAAGCTCTCCCCCGTGCTGACGGTCTACCGCGCGCGCGACTTCGACCACGCCTTCTCGATCTTGCGCGCGATCTACGACCACCAGGGCAACGGACACTCGTGCGGCATCTACACCGAGAACGAGGCGCACATTCAGCGCCTCGGGAGAGAGATGACGGTCTCGCGCGTGATCGTGAAGCAGTCGCATACCTTCGCCACCGGCGGCAGCTTCGAGAACGGGCTGCCCTTCTCGCTCTCCATGGGCTGCGGCACCTGGGGCGGCAACAGCTTCTCGGACAACCTCAACTACAAGCACTTCATGAACATCACGCGCATCGTGCGCACCATTCCGCCGCGCGAGCCCTCGCTCGAGGACATCTTCGGCGCCTACCGGAAAAAGCACGGCATATAACCGCCGATGAACGCAGATGGACGCAGATAAAAAAGCCGGTAAGCGCTAAGGAGTAAGCGGTGAGGAAAATGTCAGTTTGAGGTTTCTTCCGCTCACTGCTTACCGCTCACGTCTTACTCGACTTTGATCGGCGTTTATCGGCGTTTCCATAGTCCATGAATTTTGAAGAGCACGCTGCCAAGCCGCTCCTCGCCGCGCGGGGCATCGCCGTGCCCAGGGGCGCGCTCGCGCAAACGCCCGACGAAGCCGCCGCGATCGCGGAGAAACACGGCCCCGTCGTCGTCAAGGCCCAGGTCCCGACCGGAAAGCGCGGCAAGGCAGGCGGCGTGAAGCCCGCCGCGACACCGGAGGAAGCCGGAATCCATGCCAAGGCCATCCTCGGCATGGAGATCGCCGGCTACCGGGTGGAGAAGGTGCTCATCGAGGAGCAATTGCCGATCGAGCGCGAGCTCTATGCCGCGGTGCTGAACGATCCTGCAGCGAAGAGCCCGCTCGTCCTGTTTTCCACCGAGGGCGGCATGGATATCGAGGAGGTCGCGGCGAAGGCGCCCGGAAAGCTTCGCCGCAAGCCCGTGGATATTCGCCTCGGTTTTTCGCGTTCGGATGCCGGAACGCTTATCCAGGGCCTGGATCTCGGCGCGACCGAAGGCAAGGTCGCCGACGCGCTCGTCCGTCTGTACGAAGCCTATTCCGGCCTCGACGCCGAGCTCCTGGAGATCAATCCGCTGATCGTCACCGCGGACACGCGCGTCGTCGCGCTCGATTGCAAGTTCGTGATGGACGACAGCGCCGTCGCGCGCCATATCGACGTCGCGCGCGCGGGCACGCCCGAGCAGCTGACCGGCCTCGAGGCGAAGGCCAAGACCGCCAGGCTCAAGTACATCGACCTCGAAGGCAACGTCGGCGTGCTCGCCAACGGCGCGGGGCTCACCATGACGACGATGGATGTCGTGCGCCACTACGGCGGCCGCCCCGCGAACTTTCTCGAGATCGGCGGCGAGGCCTACACCCAGGCGAGGCCGGCGCTCGAGCTCCTGCTCTCCAAGCCCGGCATCAAGAGCCTCGTCATCAACTTCTGCGGCGCCTTCGCGCGCACCGACGTGATGACGCAGGGCGTCATCGAGGCAATCGAGGCCCTGAAGCCGGAGCTGCCGATCTTCTTCTCGGTGCACGGCACCGGCGACGAGGAAGCGATCCGTCTGCTGAAGGAGCGGCTCGGCGTCACGCCGCTGCCGACCATGGAAGACGCGTGCAAGGCCGCCGTCGAAGCAGCGAAGACCGGCCGCAGATAAACGCAGATGAAGACCCCATTCAGCCACAGAGGACACAGAGGTCACAGAGAAAGCGAGAAACGAGTCGATCTGGTTTCTGGTACCCGACCCTCTGTGTTCTCTGTGATCTCTGTGGCTGATGCCTTTTCGGATCTGCTCTTGATCTTGTCGGCCTCCATCGGCGGCAAGAAACAACAAGGCGTTTATCTGCGGTTGCAAATGGAGTCGTCATGATCGTCCGCGGCACCGACCGCGTGCTGGTGATGGGCATCACCGGCAAGCAGGGCACGTTCTGGACCGAGCGCATGCGCGCCTACGGCACGAAGGTCGTCGGCGGCACCAACCCGAACAAGGCGGGCACCCAGCACTGCGGCGTGCCGGTGTTCGCCACCGCCAGGGACGCGATGGCGGGCGCCGGCTTCGACGTCGCCGTCCTCTTCATCCCGCCCCTGATGGCGAAGGACGCCGCGATGGACGCGATCGGGGCCGGCGCGAAGGGGCTCGTCGTGCTCACCGAGCACATCCCGGTGCAGGACGTCATGTATTTCGTCGCCGCCGCACGGGAGCGCGGCGTGCGTATCCTCGGCCCCAACACCGCCGGGGCGGTCACGCCCGGCGAGTGCTTCGCCGGCTTCATGCCCGCCTTCAACGAGCGCGTGTTCCGCAAGGGCGCCGTCGGGGTGATCTCGCGCAGCGGCAGCCTCGGCGTGCTCTTCTGCCTCAACGTCGTGCAGGCCGGTTACGGAATCTCGGCATTTGTCGGCATCGGCGGCGACCCGATCATCGGCACCACCACCCGCGATGCGCTCGTCGATCTCGACACCTTTCCGGGCACGGAAGCGGTCGTCATGGTGGGCGAGATCGGCGGTTCGATGGAAGAGGAAGCCGCGGAGTACGCCCGGACCATGAAAAAGCCGGTGGCCGCCTTCATCGCAGGAGGCGCCGCGCCCAAGGGCAAGAAGATGGGCCACGCCGGCGCCATCGTCATGGGCGACAAGGGAAGCTACGCCTCCAAGCGCTCCGCGCTCGAAGCCGCCGGGGTCACCGTGCTCGATACCCCGTCCGACGCGGGGGCGGCGTTGCAGGCCCGGCTCGGACGCGCGAAGCGGCCTGGAGGTGGTAGCCGTTGACGCCAGCGCAGCCGCGATAGAACGGATTCAACAGACCGCGCGCTCTGCTCGCGGAAATCCAGGAACACGTGGCCGAGCGCGGCCTGGCGATCGTCAACGTGCTGACGGAGGGCACCACCTACATGGGCATGTTCGAGCCCGGCAATTACTACTTGTTCGGCCGCGATGTTTTGCCGGCCTGCTGAGCGTCGCGCTGCTGGCGAGCGGGCTCACCGGCCTCTATTTTTCCTACCGCGATACCCGGGCGCTGGTTGACGAGCTGCAGCGCGAGAAGGCGCGCTCGCCGCCGCAATCGTCTTTGGCGTTGCGCGGCACATTCTGGCAATGGCGGCGCAATCGCTGCGACGCGGCATACTGAACCAGCATGTACTGCTGGAGGCCGCGGCGCTCGCGGGGTTCGCGGGCGGCCTCCTCGGGCTCGCGATCGGGCGCGAAGGCTACCCGACCGCGCCGTTCTTCGCGGTCGCGGTGCTCGTCTCCACCTACCATCTCTTCTCCGAGTGGCTCTCGCTCATCGTGAAGACGCGCAGCTCCCAGGCGGTGAAGCGCCTGCTCGACCTGCGACCGGACACCGCGCGCGTGGTCCGTGACGGGAGCGAAACGGAAGCCCCCGTGGAATCCATCGCCGCGGGCGACCTCGTGCGTATCCGTCCCGGCGAGTGGATACCCGTGGACGGCACGGTGACGGGCGGGCGCTCGTCGGTGGACCTCTCGATCGTCACGGGCGAGCCCATGCCGCTCGAGCGCGGGCCGGGCGACGCGGTGGTGGGCGGCTCGATGAACACGACGGGGACGCTGCTCGTGCGCGTCACCGCGGTAGGCGAGAATTCCTTCCTGCAGCGCGTTGCGCGCGAAGTCGAGGATGCGCGCGCGCTCAAGCCCGGCATCCTGCATCTGGTGGACCGCGTCCTGCGAGTATATGCGCCGCTCGTGATTTCGGTCGCGTTGCTCGCCGTACTCGGCTGGTCGCTCGGTGCCTATCTGCTCGCTGGCGAGCCCGATCTCGAGCGCGCGGTATTCGCCGGGCTGAGCGTGCTGGTGATGGGATATCCCTGCGCCGTGGGCATCTCGGCGCCGCTTTCGATCGTCCGCGGCGCTGGGGAAGCCGCGGAGCACGGGATCCTGATGCGCACCGGCGAGGCGTTCCAGGGCTACCGCCTGGTGACGAAGATCGTGCTCGACAAGACCGGCACCCTCACCGAGGGCCGTCCGTCGCTGCACGAGATCGTGCCGTCGGGCGCCGCCGAAGCCGAATTGCTGGCAATCGCCGCGGCCGCGGAAGCCGCCTCCGAGCATCCGCTGGCCCGCGCCATCGTTGAGGCCGCCTTCGAGCGCGGCATCACGCCGCCCGAGGTGGAGAGCTTCGAGGCGGTCCCGGGCAGGGGCGTCGTGGCACGCATCGCGGGCATGGAGACGCTCGCCGGGAACCCGCGCTTTCTCGCCGAGCGCGGAGTCGCGCTCGGCGCGCTCCAAGAGCGCATCGAGGCGCTGGAGCGCGAGGCACACACCGTCATCGCCGTCGCCCGGGACGGGCGTGCCCTGGGACTGCTTGCTTTCGGCGATCGTTTGCGCGCGGATGCCCGGGAGGCGGTGGCCGCGTTGCGCGAGGCCGGCCTCGCGCCGATCCTCGTCACGGGCGACAACGAGCGCGCGGCACGCGCGATCGCCGCGCGCGTGGGGATCGACACCATCCACGCGGCCGTGCTTCCCGGAGGGAAGGCCGAAATCGTCCGCCGGCTCCAGGCGCACGCGCGTGTCGCGATGGTCGGCGACGGCATCAACGACGCGCCGGCGCTGATGCAGGCCGACGTCGGCATCGCGATGGGCAACGGCACCGACATCGCGCTCGATGCAGCGGACATCATCGTCCTCAACTCGCGGCTCACCGCGCTCGCGCTGGCGCGCGACATCAGCCGTGCGAGCTACCGCAAGATGTTGCAGAACGTGACGCTCGCCTTTCTCTTCAACGGCATCGGCGTGCCGCTCGCCGCGACGGGGCTGCTCTACCCGGTCTGGGCCATGGCCGCGATGGCAACCAGCGTCACCGCCATCTTCGTGAATTCGCTGCGGGGACGGGCGTCGCTCTTCTTCGACGCGATCCTCAGCGTCGGGCGCCCCGTACCGGCACCGTCGCCAGAGGGCAGTGCCGTCTGATTCTCCTTCCGATCGCGTAACATACGTGCTGCGGCGATCACCGCAACCCTATTCAGGTGACAGCATGATCTACTACGCAACCAAGCTCGTACTTTCCGCCCTCATCATCGTCGTCGTCTCCGAGGTGGCGAAGCACAGCGCGGGGCTGGGCGCGCTGATCAAGTCGCTGCCGCTGATCTCGATACTGGCGATGATCTGGCTCTACGCGGACACCCACGACACGGGCCGGATTTCCGAGCTCTCGATCGCCACGTTCTGGCTGGTGCTGCCGACGCTGCCGATGTTCCTGGTGCTGCCGGCGCTGTTGAAAAACGGGATCGGATTCTATGCGAGCCTGGGCATCTCCGTCGTGGTTCTGATGGCATGTTATGCGGTAGCGGTGCCGTTGCTGGCGCGCTACGGCATCGAGATCTGAACGCGGACGGGCAACGGCAGTCAAACCGCCGGAGCCGCAGACCGCGAGGCGGGACGTGAAGCAAGCGAGTCGCAGGAAATTCGTGTTCGCCGCCGGCGCGACAGCGGGCACGGCGGGACTCGCAGCCGGGCTCTGGCGGTGGTACCGGGCGGGGCACGACGCGCACGCCCCGCACGCGTTGCCCAAGCCCCCCGTCGCTCCGCCCACGGCCGCCGACGACGCGTTTCCGAACGCGCTGCGCCTGCCCGGGGCCGCCGGACTCTACGGCGTCGTCGACCATCCGCGCAATCTCACGCTCATCGCGAAACCAGCCGCGCACGAGATCCTTCCCGGCAAACCCGCGCGGCTGCTCGCCTACGAGGCGGAGGCGAACGGCAGGACCTTTCTCAACCCGGTGCTCAGGGTGCGCACCGGCGCGGCGATGCGCGTGAAGTTCTGGAACGCGCTCGAGGAGACGAGCATCATCCACTGGCACGGGCTCAAGGTGGACAGCAACAACGACGGCCACCCGCACTACGCGGTGCGCGGCGGCGCGACCTACGACTACCAGTTCACGGTGGCGAACCGCGCCGCCATGTACTGGTACCACCCGCATCCCCATCCGCTCACGGGCAAGCAGGTCTACCTCGGGCTCGCGGGACTCCTCATCGTCGAGGACGAGGACGACCTCGCGCTGCAGAAGGCGCTCGATCTCCGGCTCGGGGCGACCGATATCCCGCTCGTGTTGCAGGATCGCAAGCTCGACGCAAACGGAGCGCCGGTGTTCGCGCCCAGCAAGGACGACCGGTTTCACGGGCATCTCGGCGACCAGGTGCTCGTCAACCTCACCGCGCGGCCGCACTTCGCGGCGGCAACCCGCCTCTACCGCTTCCGCATCCTCAACGGCTCGAACGCGCGCGTGTACCGGCTCGGATTCCGTCACGGCGGGAAGCCGCTCGGCTATTTCGTGACCGGCACCGACGGCGGATTGCTGGACAAGCCCTACAGCGTTCAGGACGTATTCCTCTCGCCCGGCGAGCGGGTGGACGCGTTGCTCGACCTGCGCGCAGCGGCGGCCGGCGACACGCTCTCGCTCGTGAGTCTCGGCTTCGACGCGATGCATCTCGAGGGCGGGAAAGGCGCCCCCCACGCGGCGCACGGCGCGCTGGCCGACGGCGCCGAGATCGAGTTGCTTCGTATCCCGGTGCGCAGCGCGGTCGCCTACGACCGTGCGCTGCCGCAATCCCTCTCGCGCATCGAGCCGCTCGCGACGGAGAACGCTACGAACCGTACGCTCACCCTCGACGAAGCAAAGGCGGTGTGGCGCATCAACGGTCTCACCTACGACCAGAAGTCCACGCCGATTGTGGTGAAGCGCGGAACGACCGAGTTGTGGGAGATCCGCAACGTCGCACGCAGCATGCCGCACCCGATGCACATCCACGGCGTGCAGTTCCAGGTGGTCGCGCGCGCAGGCAGTCCGGAGCAGTACCGGCGGATCGCCAATGCCCCGCGCTCATTGAGCCCGGCCGACCTCGGCTGGAAGGACACCGTGCTGGTATGGCCGGGCGAGACGATCCGCATCGCGGTGGACTTCACGCATCCCTTCATGGGCGACCAGGTCTACATGGTCCACTGCCACAACCTCGAGCACGAGGACGGCGGAATGATGCTCAATCTGAAGGTGGCGTCCTAGCCGGAGAGCGCGGGCCGGGTCTGCGGGCGTCCGCGCGGGTGAATCGGCGCGGTCGACAGGTGGACGACGCGATCCGCACGTTCCGTCTGAAGAAAGTTTGACGCAGGTCAACCTCCGCACATCGGTTCTGGCGCGTAATTGTGGATGCGTTTGGCCAGGAACTTGCGAGGAAGACAAATCGTGAAACACCTGCTTCGTGTGATCCTATTGGCTGCGGCGTTGACGATCCCGGCTTTCCCGGGCCACGCTGCGGAAGACATTACTGTCTACAAGGACGCGAACTGAGGCTGCTGCGGCTCGTGGATCGACCATCTGCGGGCAAACGGCTTCCGTGTGAAGCCCCAGAACGTGACCAACCTGGACGTCTATCGCGCGCGGGCCGGCATTCCGGCCGTGCTCGGCAGCTGCCATACCGCCGTGGTTGAAGGCTACGCAATCGAAGGCCACGTGCCGGCGCGGGAAATCAAGCGGCTCCTCGCCGAGCGGCCGAAGGCGCGCGGGTTCGCGGTGCCCGGCATGCCGGGCGGCTCGCCGGGGATGGAAGGCGGCCGCAGCGTACCGTACGACGTGCTGCTCGTTCTTCCGGACGGAAGCTTCCGGGTCTACGCGCGCTACGGGCGATAGCACGTATCGTAAGCGCGCGCGGCGCGCGCATACCGACCCCTGCGGGAACACAGCGCCGCGTGCCAGCCTGAAAAAAGTCCGGCGCGCCCTACTTCCTGTACTTGCCCCAGAGCTGGTCGAGCCGCGTGTAGCGGCCGCAGCCGTTGACGTAGAACTTGTAGCGCACCGGGTTCTTCAGATAGTAATCCTGGTGGTAGTCCTCCGCCGGCCAGAACTCGGCCGCCTTCACGATGGGCGTCACGATCGGCTCCCTGAAGGGCTTCGTTTTCTCCCACTTCGCCTTCGAGGCTTCGGCAAGGCGTCTCTGCTCCTCGTCGTGCCAGAAGATCGAGGGCCGGTACTGCGACCCGATATCGCAGAACTGCCGGTCCTTCACCGTCGGATCGTGGTTCACCCAGAACTGCTCGAGCAGCCGCTCGTAGCTCACCTTCTTCGGGTCGTACACGACGCGCAGCACCTCGGTATGGCCGGTCGCGCCGGTCGAGACCTCCTGGTAGGTCGGGTTCTTCCTGGTCCCGCCCATGTAACCGGACGTGGTCGAGATCACCCCGGGAACCTTGTCCATCGCCTCCTCGGCGCACCAGAAGCAGCCGGCGGCGAAGGTGGCCACGGCGAGTCCCGGCGGCGGGACTTGGGCGAACACGGGGTGGGCGGCGAGCGCGGCCAGCCAGATCGGCAGGATGAGAATTCGGGCGAACATGACCTATGGCTCCTTCGTGACGGTAACAAATTAGTCAGTGTCAAGACCGGCAGAGTTCCGCTATTTCCTGAATTCGCAGAACTTCCCGCGCTCCGGATGCCGGGTACTCGAGCACGGGGATAGCGGCGTGTTGATCGATTTCAGGGTACAGTCTTGACGCCCGTCCTCTCGAAGAAACGCGATGCGCGAGCCACGTCAGGAAAAACTCATCCCCGCGCTGGGGTTTCGATGGCTCACTCCGGCCTACGACCTCGTCGTGCGGCTAACCACGCGCGAGGCCGCGTTCAAGGCGGCGCTGGTCGCGCAGCTCGAGCTGCCGCCCGCGGCGCGAGTGCTCGATCTGGGCTGCGGCACCGCCACCCTCACACTCATGCTGAAGCGCCGCTTTCCGCAGGCGAGCGTCGCGGGCGTGGACGGCGACGCGGAGATCCTGCGCATCGCCCGCGAAAAAGTGCGCCGTTCCGGACTGGACGTGGACCTCAGGGAAGCAATGGCGCAGGCACTGCCGTATGCTGACGCCTCGTTCGATTGCGTGGCCTCGAGCCTGTTCTTCCACCACCTCGAGCGCGCGGCCAAGCTCGCGGTGCTCGCCGAAACCCGGCGCGTCCTCAAGCCAGGCGGCGCGCTCCACGTCGCCGATTGGGGCGGCGCGACCGGACCTCTCTCGCGCGGCGCGTTTGTCATGGTCCAGCTGCTCGACGGCTTTCCCAACACCGCCGACAACGTGGCGGGGCGGCTCCCGGGGCTGATGGAACAGGCGGGCTATGCATCCGCCCGCGAGACACAGCGCCTTCTCACCGTCTTCGGCAATATCTCGCTCTACGGCGCGCAGAAGCCGCATGAGCGTTTGGAAGCAGCACGCGCATGAAGGACACTACGTCGCTACGTAACCGTATTGGCCTCGGAGTACTTGCGGCCATGATCGCGTTTCTCGCCGGCGCGATCACCGTCGCGCTCTGGACCGGGGAAAAACCGCCCGCCGACCCGGACGATGCCGCGCAGGTCGCCCGCGGCAAGCCGGTGTACGAGAAGTACTGCGCGGCCTGCCACGGCGCTCGGCTCGAGGGACAGCCCGAGTGGCAGAAGCCGCTCGCGAGCGGGCGCATGCCCGCGCCCCCGCACGACGCGTCCGGCCACACGTGGCATCACCCCGATCTGATGCTCTTCGGCATGACCAAGCACGGCTTGGTGCCGGGGCGCTACGCGCCGCCGGGGCATCAGAGCGACATGCCGCCGTTCGGTGGAGTTCTTTCCGACGAGGAGATCTGGGCGGTGCTCGCCTACATCAAGTCGTACTGGCCACCGGAGATCCGCGCGGCGCAGCTCCAAATGTCGAGGAGGCAGCGCGGGCGATGAGCCGACCCTGCAGCGAGCGTGTCGGCGTGTGTGCAGCGTTTTTTCGCGTTTCGCGACCCCCGCGGGCGGGCTGCTGTTTGATCTAGATCAACCCGTCCGACCGGCCGAAGCATAGGATGTGCCAAAATGAAACTTGTCGAGCCTGTCGCAGTCAGATCAAGGCGACCGTGACCCCGATGTCCGCCACAACTCTGCCCGATTTCGCCCGCCGTGGGTCCAGGCGACGTATTTCCGCGTGGCTGATCGCGGGCTGGGCCGCCTTCTGGCTCGTCAGCGTGCTGCATCCCTGCTGTGGTCACTCCATCGGCGACGCGCATGCGGCACACCCGCTGTCCGCCGGTCTGCATGCTTCATCGTACACGGACGAATGCGTTGACAACGTCTGCGCGACGCGCATCAAGGCAATTGCGGTGCCGCAGATCGCCTTCGCGGTACCCGCGGCGCTGCCGGAGCTTCCCACCGTAAGCTTCGCAGCGCCGCTGCGGCTCGCCGGCTACGGTCCCGAACCTTGCGCCGCGCTCCACGCGGCCAATGCTCCGCCGTCTTCCGTTCCGATCTACCTGCGCACCGCGCGCCTGCTGATCTGATTCCCCCCGCGGACCGGAAAAGCCGGGTTCCGCGTCCATCCCGCGCTTACGCCTTCCGGCGGCCCCTGGGCCGGAAGCCGATGTAACTCAACAACCACTGTCCTGATTGGAGCGAACGACATGAAAGAACATTCCAGCCCGCCGCCGTCCCACTTCACGACGCGCCGCGGCTTCATCGTCGCAGCCGGCTTCGGCGTGGTGAGTCTCTATGGATTGTGGGCCGCTTACGGCGCCGCGCCGCTGCGGCTGAAGGCGCACGACGAGGACGCAGCGCCCGACCACATGGGAGGGCACGGCGGCCACGGCCGCGCGAGGGGCCCGGACGTCGACGCATTCCGGCGGCAAACCGAGGAGTTCATCGAGGCCAACAAGCTCCCCGACGGCAGCGTCCGGCCCGCACGCGGCAACGCCGCCCTGCTCGCGGCTACGGAGAAAGCGCACCACGCGCTGCATGATCCGGAACAGCGCGAAAAACTCGCGCTTCCCACCGCGGCGCAGAACGCGGGGAAACGGGCAGCGAACGCGCCGGATGTCTATCTCGCCGCCTACCAGTGGGGCTTCCTGCCCGCCGTGCTGCGGCTCGACGCGGGCGTGCCCTACCGTTTTCACATGATGGCGGTGGACGTGACGCATGGCGCCTCGCTGCGCGTCGGGCGCGGCGGCCACATCATACGGCTGCGCGCCGGCACCTTGGTCGAGCGCGAGCTGCGCTTCACCCGCCCCGGCGAGTACCTCGTCTATTGCACGATCTACTGCGGCATGCTGCACGACCGCATGCAGGGCAAGATCATCGTCGCCTGATGCCCGATTCCGAGAGCCGCCCATGACACCACATCCACTGCTCGACCACCTGAAACAGCTCCCCGCAGCCGACAAGCGCCTGCTGCTCGCGTTTTTCGGCGCCGGACTCGTGACGCTCGCGCTCGGCGTGCTCGCCGGCGCCGGCACCGCGCTCGTGCGCGCCGGCTTGATCGATCCGGCACCGTACTTCGGCTACCGGCTGATGACGATGCACGGGATCAACATCTTCTTCTACTGGCTGTATTTCGCGCAGGCGGGACTGCTGCTCGCGTTCTCCGCGACGCACGCCGCGCATGCCCGGCACATGGAGTGGCGGCGGCTCGCGTGGCTGGGCTACGCCGCCATGGTCGCCGGGTTCGTGCTGAGCCAGGTCGGCGCGGCGAGCGGCGTGCCGCTGCTCTACGACGCGCCGCCGGAGCTTGCGCGTTTTGCTTCCGCTGCCGTGGGCTCGATCTATCTCGGCTACCTGTCCCTTGCGCTGGGGCTGTTCTGCGTGGCCGTCTCGGCCGTCGCCTCGGTCGTCCTGCCGCGCTTCGCCGGGCGCACGGTAAGCCTGTCGCCCATCGGCTTCGCCTCCATCGCATGGGCCGGCCTGCTGATGGTGAGCGCGCTCGCGGCGGTCAATGCCTTCCTCCCGGCAGCACTGTGGGCGTTCGAGAAAGGCCCGCTGCCCGAGGATTACGCCACCGGCTGGCACGTTCTATTCCACAACATGCATTACCTGCCGTTGATGGCGACGGTCGTCACGTGGTACGTACTGGTAAAGGCGCTGTTCGGCATCGAATCCATCTTCGGGCCGCGCTTCTCGAAGATCGTGTTCTCGACCTATCTCATCTTCGTGCCCCCGACCTCGCTCTACCACATGTTCCTCGAGCCGGGCCTGGCGGAGCCGGTGCGCGTGGTGGGGTCGCTCCTCTCGCTCTTCATCAGCGTGCCGACGGTCCTGGTGTTCCTGATCATCGTTGCCTCGCTGGAGACCCATGCCCGCGCGCACGGTGCCAGCGGCCTCTTCGGCTGGATCCGGATGCTGCCGTGGCGCAACCCGGTGATGGCCGCGGTCGGCATGGCCGTCGTCAACCTCGCGGCCGGCGGCGCGCTCTCGTTCGTGCTGATCCAGGAGAAGCTCGCGCCGCTGCTGAGCGACACCTTCTTCGTGCCGGGATACTTCCACTTCCTCACGGTGGGCACGGTCACGCTCACGTTCCTCGGTGCGCTGTGCTACCTGATCCCCGGCCTCACCGGCCGCCCGCTGTGGAACCCGCGGCTGCTGGCGGGGCTGCCCTACCTCGCCACCGCCGGGCTCGCGCTGTTCGGAACAGCCGGGGTCATTGCCGGCTATCTCGGCGCGCCGCGCCGCGTCCTCGATCTCTCGTACGCGGGCGACGCGCCGGCCTCCTGGCAGGTGCTGATGGGCGTCGTGGGCACAGGCGGAATGCTGATGGCGATAGCGCTGATTCTCTACATCCTCGCGCTTGCGGTGACCTTCCTCAAGCGCGCGCCGCAGGCCGCCGCGCTCGATTTCGGATTGCCGGGATGGAACCTCGCGGGCGCGGTACCGGCGCGCGAGCTGGCGTGGACCGGCCCGCTCTCGATCCTGATCCTGGTGGGCACGATGGCACTTTTCACGGTGGTCGCGTTCGAAATGATCAAGGCCGCGCCGCTGGCCGCAATCGGCAGCGGCGCACACTGAGAGGGGACACCAGCCATGAAACAGGATTTCTCGCTGCTCGTGATCGTCGCCGTGGTATGGGCGGTGCTCGCGCTGCTCTACGCCACGGTGCCGATGTTCCACATGCCGGGCTACGCTGCGGTGTGGGGATTGGGCGCGGTCGTGTTCCTCGCGCTGGCCGCGGCGATCGCGGCAGCCTCCCGCCGCGAGCGCAAGCGGCACGAACATCACGGAGAGGCGTCCCATGAATAGCCACGCCAGATCCGCAGTGCGGCCCGCCGGTTTCGGGCTGCTGGCGTTCGGTCTGCTGCTTGCCCTCTACTTCGGGGTGCTGACGCTGGTCTCGGGCTGGACGTTCACGCTCGAGCAGTTCTCTGGGTTCTGGTACTACATCGTGCCGCTCGCCGCCGGTTTCGGGCTCCAGGTCGCGCTTTTCATCCGCCTGCGGCAGGTCGTGCATCAATCCGGGGAATCGGGCGCGGTGATGGCCGCGTCCGGCACTACCTCGACCGCCGCGATGATCTCGTGCTGCGCCCACTATCTCGTGAATGTCGCGCCGGTGCTCGGCGCAACCGGGCTCGCGACCCTGGCCGCCCAGTACCAAGTCGAATTCTTCTGGGTCGGGCTCGCGTTCAATGCAGCCGGCATTGCCTACATCGGCAGCAAGCTCTACAACGCTACGAAGGAGCACGCACAATGCGCGCACGCCTGATTCTTCCTGTTCTCTTTCTCGCCTCCGTGCTCTTCGGCATGGGCGCCTCCATGGCCCAGAGCCTCTCTGCGCAGTCGAGCAGCGCGGCCGGTGTCACCATCAAAGCCACGCCGCGCGCGCTCTCCGGCGGCGCGTGGGAATTCGAGATCGTGTTCGACACGCACACGCAGGAACTGAAGGACGACCTCATGAAATCGGCCTCGCTCGCCTCCGACGGAAGGAGTCTCGCCCCCGCCGCATGGAAGGGCGATCCGCCCGGCGGCCATCACCGCAAAGGCGTGTTGAGGTTCGACGCGGCCGACCCGCAATCGAAGACGATCGAGCTCACCATCACGCGGCCGGGGGAGCCGAAGCCGCGTTCTTTCCGCTGGCAGCTCAAGTGAAACCGCGGCGATCGATCCATCACATCAGGATGAAAGGAACCAAACCATGTACGGATTCAGCACGAGGCTCAAGGTGCCGTTCGAGGAGGCCGTTGCGAGAGTCACCGAGGCGCTGAAGGGCGAAGGCTTCGGCGTGCTCACGGAAATCGACGTCAAGGCCACCATGAAAGATAAGCTCAACATCGAGCGGCGGCCGTACCGCATCCTCGGCGCCCGCAATCCGCCGCTCGCGCACCGCGCCATCGAGGCGAACCCGGACATCGGTCTGCTGCTGCCCTGCAACGTGGTGGTGCGCGAGGACGACGACGGCAAGGTAACGGTCGGCTTCATGGACCCGGAGGCGGTGCTGAACCTCGTGGACAAGCCGGAAGTGCACGCCCTCGGGAAGGAAGTGCGCGCACGGCTGCAACGGGTCTGCGCGGCGCTCCAGAACTGAGCCGGAAGGAGGAATATCGTGTGGGGTGACATGGGAAGCTGGGGCTGGGGTTGGGGCGTGTTCGGCGCGCTGCACATGGTGCTGTGGTGGGTGCTCATCATTCTCGGCATCGTGGTGCTGATCAAGTGGCTGGCTGGAAGCGGTTCCCGGGCGGAGCGCGAAACCGGGAGCCGCGCGCTCGAGGTCCTCAAGGAGCGCTACGCCCGCGGAGAGATCGGCAAGGACGAGTTCGAACAGAAGAAGCGGGATCTGTCCGGATGATCATGGAACCTCCGGCAAAGCGTGGGGCCGCGTATGAGAGAACGTCAATCCAGCGCTCCGGCAAAGCACATAACGGGGAAAACGCGCACCCGCGCTGCATGCGGCGTTCGCCGGCTGCTGGCAGCGACGCTGCTCGCGGGCTGGCCGCTCGCGGCGGCTCAAGCTTCGCCAATGACGGAGACGGCCGGCATTCGCCTCTATATCGCCGCGGGTTGCGTCGCCTGCCACGGGGCCGACGGCAGAGGTTCCACGTTCGCGCCCATGCTGCCGGGACACAACGCGGAGCAGGTCAAGCGCTACGTGCGCAACCCGGTCGGGAAAATGCCGCGGTTCGGGAACGACAAGCTGAGCGATGCCGATCTCGAAACCCCTGCCGCCTACATCGCGGCGCTTCCGGTACCCGAAACCGCGTCCAGGCCGCCCGATGCCGTGGAAGCAATGTAGATGCACCACTGGATGGCCTACCGGGCGCTCAAGGACGAGGACCCGGGCCGCGCCGAGCATCACCTGGTCCATGCGGTGGAGCTTGCGCCAGACGAAGCGCACCGGCGGAGCATGGACAGCATCCTCGGCCTGGTGCGGGCAAAGCGAAACAGCTTGGCCGCCCAGCGGCTCCTCGAGATCATGAGCGCGACGTTCACGCCCAAGATCACCGTGGGGCAAATGCACCTGCGCCTCGCGGCGAGCGCACGCGAGGCCGGCGACGTGCCAGAGACCGAGCATCACGTGCGGCACTACATCGAAATGGCTTCACCGCACGACCAGCGTCACGCGCAGCAACTGCTGCCGCTTCTGCGGAAGCGCGACGTCCTCTCGGTGAAAAAGCGGCTCAACCATTTAATGATGGCGAAATGAACGGCCATGTCTGCATCCGATATTGATGACCGGAGGCGCAAGCTCCTCGTCGCGGCGACCACGGCGGCAGGCGGAGCGGCGGTGGCCACGAGCACGGTGCCCTTCATCGCGTCCATGCTGCCCAGCGAGCGGGCCCGCGCCGCGGGCGCCCCGGTAGACGCTCAATTTCCCAACCTCGAACCCGGGACGCAACTGACGGTGGAGTGGCGCGGCAAGCCGGTCTGGATCCTGCGCCGCACCGAAGCGATGTTGAAGGCTCTCGAAGCTCAGGAGCACCGCGCGCGACTGGCTGACCCGGACTCGGCGGTGAAATACCAGCAGCCGGCCTACGCGCACAACGCGTTTCGCTCCATCAGGCCGGAATACCTGGTGGTCGTGCCGCTCTGCACGCACCTCGGCTGCGTGCCCACGTTCCGGCCCCAGCCTGCCGCGGCGGACTTGAGCTCCGACTGGCCCGGCGGCTATTTCTGCCCTTGCCACGGCTCGAAATTCGACTTCGCGGGACGCGTCTGGCGCAACGTGCCGGCCCCCACCAATCTGGTGATCCCGCCGCACCGCTACCTCGGCGACACGGCGGTGAAGATCGGCGAGGATCCGGAGAAACCCGCATGATGACCGCCGTAGCCGAACCTCGTATTGCCGGGCATCCGGCCGCTCGCTACCCGTGGTACGTGCGCCTGATCCTCTGGCTGCAGCGGCGCAAGTACGGGCGCGCGCTCGAACCCGCCCTGCTGTGGGGGCGCATCCCGAGAGCATTTCTCATGCTCACGCTGCTCTACCGCTCGCTCGACCGGAAGTCCTCTCCGCTCGAGCCGGCGCTGCGCTCGCTCGTGCAGGTGCGCATCTCGCAGATCAACTGGTGCGCGTTCTGCGTGGATCTCAACTCGGCCGCCGCGCTCGAGCGCCATGCCGCGGCCGGGCAGCTCTCCGCACTGTCCCAGTACGAGAACTCGTTCGTCTTCAGCGAGCGCGAGCGCGCGGCGCTGGCCTACGCCGAGGCCGTCACCGATCCGGCGCGCCGCGTGGACGACGCAATGTTCGTGCGGCTGCGCCAGCACTTCTCGGAACAGGAAATCATCGAGTTGACGGCGCTGATCGCCTTCCAGAACATGTCGAGCAAGTTCAATTCGGCGCTGGCCGTGCCCTCCTCCGGGTTCTGCGCGCTTCCGACCGACGCGCCGCAGCACCCCGATGGTGCGGCTGGAGCGCCGAAGGCGCGGGGCCCGTTGTGACCGAGCCGCCGCGGATACAGGGCTCAACGGCCGGCGGCCGGGGCGGCGAGTTCCGTCTCTCCGGAGATCGCGGCGATGATCGGGCAGCGCGGGGCCTTCTGGTGCGTCTCGCACTCGTGGAGCAGGTGAGCGAGCACGCGCTCGATGCGACGCAGGTCGGCGATGCGCCGCCGCGTGTCCTCGAGGTGTGCGCCGGCGATGCGCCGGATCGAGCGGCGGTCGGTCCCGTCCTCGAGCTCGAGCAACGACTGGATTTCCTCGAGCGAGAAGCCCAGGTCCTGCGCGCGGCGGATGAAGCGGATGCGGTCCACGTGCGCGCTGCCATAGCGGCGATACGCGCCGCGGTCGCGTTCCGGCTGCTCGACCAGCCCGCGCCGCTCGTAGTAACGCACGGTCTGTATGCCCACGCCCGCCTGGCGCGCCACGCGGGCAATGGTAAGGCCTGTCTCGTGCATGATGCTCCCTTGACTCGGTACCTAAGTACAGACCTTATCCTAGCGCCATATCGGGTTCAGGACAACGGAGAAGCACATGACGCCGGAAAAACAGGATCACGCGCACGGAAGCCACTGCTGCCAGGGACACGGCCACGAGCCCCCGGCGCAGGCATCCGACCCGGTGTGCGGGATGAAGGTGGACCCGCGAACCGCCGCGTACATGCACGAGCACGAAGGCGTGAAGTATTACTTCTGCTGCAAGGGCTGCCTCACCCGGTTCCAGGCCGACCCCGCGAAGTACCTCGCGAAGGCACCTGCCACCGTGCAGGTCATGGCGAAACCGGCCACCGATCCGGTATGCGGGATGAAGGTGAACCCGCAGTCCGCTAAGGCGAGCCTTGAGCACCAGGGCGTGACCTACTACTTCTGCTGCAACGGTTGCCGCACCAAGTTCCAGGCGGACCCGCAGAAATACCTCGCGAAGAAGGCGGCACAGGCCGAAGACACCGCGAAGCAGGCGACCGATCCCGTGTGCGGAATGAAGGTGGGCCCGGGTGCTGCGGCGGGCACCCACGGGCACGCCGGCAAGCGCTATTACTTCTGCAGCCCGCACTGCCTCGCGCAGTTCAAGGCCGACCCGCAGAAGTACCTCTCGAAGAAGGCAGCCGCGCCGGCCCCGGCCGCGCCCAAGGGCACGCAGTACACGTGCCCGATGGACCCGGAGGTCGTGCAGGACGGGCCCGGTAGCTGCCCCAAGTGCGGCATGGCGCTCGTGCCGATGGTGCCCGCGGCGCCGGCAGCAACCGAGTACACGTGCCCGATGCATCCCGAAGTGCGCAGCCCGAGGCCCGGCAACTGCCCGAAATGCGGCATGGCGCTCGTTCCGGTCGCCGGCGCGCGCGAGGACAACGCCGAGCTGCAGGATATGACGCGCCGCTTCTGGGTCGGCGCCGTGCTCTCGGTGCCGCTGGTCTTCATCGCGATGGCGCCGTTCTTCGGCATCGCGCAGCCGCTCGGGCTGGCCCCGCACCCCCGCATGTATGTCGAGTTCATCCTCGCCACGCCGGTCGTGCTCTGGAGCGGGTGGCCGTTCTTCCACAAATTCGCGCTCTCCGTGCGCAACGTGAGCCCGAACATGTACACGCTGATCGGCCTCGGGGTCGGGCTGGCCTACGTCTTCAGCGTCGCCGCGGTGATCGCGCCGGAGATCTTTCCCGAAGGCTTCCGCATGCAGAGCGGCGAGGTCGGCACATATTTCGAGGCCGCGGCGGTAATCGTGACGCTGGTCATGCTGGGAGAGGTGCTGCAGCTGCGCGCGATGGGCAAGACGAGTGAGGCCATCCGCGAGCTGCTCGCGCTCGCGCCGAACACGGCGCTGCGCATCGAAGCCGACGGGCGCGAGGTCGAGGTGCCGCTCGACCAGGTCCAGATCGGAGACAAGCTGCGCGTGCGTCCCGGAGAGAAGGTTCCGGTGGACGGGACCTGCGTCGAGGGTTCCTCGAACGTGGACGAGTCCATGGTCACCGGCGAGCCGGTGCCGGTCCCGAAGAAGGCCGGCGACAAGGTCACCGGCGCGACGATCAACGGCAGGGGCGCGCTGGTCATGCGCGCCGAACGCGTGGGCGCCGACACCCTGCTCGCGAGAATCGTGCACATGGTCGCGCAGGCGCAGCGCACGCGCGCTCCGGTGCAGCGGCTCGCCGATCTCGTCGCGGCGTATTTCGTGCAGACGGTAATCGTCATCGCCATCCTGACGTCTCTGGTGTGGTGGTTCTTCGGCCCCGAGCCGAGACTCGCCTACGCCCTGGTGAACGCGGTGGCCGTGCTGATCATCGCGTGCCCGTGCGCGGTGGGGCTCGCGACGCCAATCTCGATCACGGTCGCGATGGGACAGGGGGCGCTCAACGGCATCCTGTTCCGCAACGCTGAAGCGGTCGAGAAGCTGCGCGAGGTCAACACCCTGGTGGTGGACAAGACCGGCACGCTCACGCTCGGCAAGCCGCAGCTCGTGGATCTCGTGCTCGAGGGCGGGATGGACGAAAAGGAGGCGCTCATGCTCATCGCAAGCCTCGAGCGCGCGAGCGAGCATCCGCTTGCCCAGGCGATCGTGAAGGCCGCCGAGGACCGGGAGCTGCCGCTCGCGCAGGTGGAGCATTTCGAATCGGTCACGGGCCAGGGCGTGCACGGGAAGATCGGAGGCCGCGAGGTCGCCGTCGGCAACCGCCGCTTCATGGCGTCGCGGGGCGGCATCTCCCAGACACTCGTGGAGAAGGCCGAGGCGCTGCGCGCGCAGGGCAAGACCGCGCTCTACGCCGCAATCGACGGGCGGGCGATCGCGGTGATCGCGGTCGCGGATCCGATCAAGGAGACGACGCCGGAAGCGATCAAGGCCCTTGCCGCCGAAGGCGTGCACGTAGTGATGCTCTCGGGCGATTCGCGCAAGACGGCCGACGCGGTCGGGCGCCAGCTCGGCATCGAGGAAGTGATCGCCGAAGTGCTTCCCGAGCAGAAGGTGGAGACCATCAAGGACCTGCAGGGCCGCGGCCGCAAGGTGGCGATGGCGGGCGACGGCATCAATGATGCGCCCGCGCTCGCGCAGGCGAACGTCGGCATCGCGATGGGTACCGGCACCGACGTCGCGATCGAGAGCGCCGGCGTGACGCTGGTCAAGGGCGACCTGCGCGCCATTTCGAAGGCGATCCGTCTCTCGCACGCCACGATGCGCAACGTGAAGCAGAACCTGTTCTTCGCGTTCGTCTACAACGCGAGCGGCGTTCCGATTGCCGCGGGCGTCCTCTATCCGTTCTTCGAGCTGCTGCTCTCGCCGATATTCGCCGCCGCGGCGATGGCGATGAGCTCGGTGTCCGTGGTGACCAACGCCTTGCGGCTGCGCAACGTGAAACTCTGAGCGGCCGCAATGCGGACACGGATAAAGGACCTGACGTGCGTCCGTACCACTACGTATGGCTGATCTGGTCAGCAGGCTTCCTCGTCCCCTGGCTCGTCCTGTACTGGGCCTTCCCGGTCCACCGCCGGGCGATGTTGTGGGCGAGCGTGTTCATGGCGCCGTTCGGGCTGACGGAGCCGTTGTTCGTGCCGGAGTACTGGAACCCGCCGAGCCTCTTCGATCTCGCCTGGAGGACCGGGTTCGACATCGAGAGCATCATCTTCAGCTTCGCCATCGGCGGCATCGCCGCGGTACTGTACAACGTCATCACCCGCCGCAGCCTGGTGGCCGTGCCGGAGCGCGAACGGCATCACGAGCGCCACCGCTTCCACTACTTTGCCCTTGCACTGCCATTCGCGTTGTTCCCGATCCTCTACTTCCTGCCGTGGAACCCGATCTACGCGGGGATCGCCGCAATGATCGCCGGCGCCGTCGCCAACGTTCTGTGCCGCCCGGATCTGATGCGAAACACGCTGATCGGGGGATTGTTGTTCCTCGGGTTCTACACCGTCTTCCTGACCGGCCTCGAGTGGACGGCACCCGGTTACATCAAGCAGGTCTGGAACCTGAAGGCGCTCTCGGGTGTGGCTATCGCAGTCTTTCCCCTCGAAGAGCTGTTGTTCGGATTCTGCTTCGGACTGTTCTGGACCGGGGTCTACGAACACTTTACCTGGCACCGGTCAAGCCCGGTCCGCGCCGGCTAGCGGAGGTACCGTCATGACGGCCGGCCCGATCCTGCTCCTGATGTTGCTCTGGTTCGGCACCGCGGCGCGCGCTGAGCCGGAGATCCGGATCGAGCGGAAGGAGGATGTTTTCTACATCGACGCCCGCCTGCGGGTCGACGCCCATCATCACATCGCGTGGGAGGTGCTGACTGACTACAACAATCTCGCTCGATTCGTCCCGGGCATGCAAAGCAGCGAGATCGTTAGCGGGCCGGGTCAACCCTTGTTGCTGAGGCAAACCGGGCAATCGGGCTTTCTCGTATTCAACGTACCGGTAGAAGTGACTGTTCGGATTGATGAAATACCGCTGGAGGCGGTCCGCTTCCGTGCCATCAGCGGGAACTTGAACAACAAGGCCGGCGAGTGGCGACTCGAGGAACACGGAGACGCGACCCTGCTGTGGTATCGAGCCAGGATCACACCCGGCTTCTGGGTGCCCGCGCTCCTCGCAACGCCCGTCATGGTCAGGGATATTGCACGGAAGCTCACGGGGGTGGCAAAGGAGATCCAGCGGCGCGCAACCGGCACGATCTCCGGAACGACCGGCGCATGGGAACGAGCACCGGTTGCCCCGGTGGCTGCGTGCGCGGATCCGTTTTTCTGTCGGAGGCCCGGAAATGTACGGGTTTGATCACGGCGCCTGGATGCTGGGCGGGTGGATCGCGATGCTGCTGCTGTGGCTGCTGCCGTTCGTCCTCGTCCTGGTCGCGATCTGGTTCGTCGTGAAAAACGCAAAGTCGCAGCCTCGGGAGAAAGCCGCGCTCGAGATCCTGGAGGAAGCGTATGCGCGCCGGGAAATCGGGCGTGACGAATTCTTGCAGAAACGCGATGACCTGCAAAAAGGAGCAAGAAACTCCAATTGAAGCTTTTCGCGACCGCCGCGACGCAGCGAGTCATACGGGAGGACCGCATCATGCCCCGTGTGGCGCGGGACGTCCTTGCGAGGACTGATCACAGAAAGGAAAGGTTATGAACGAGCACAATCAGAACGGAGACGCCGGCTTCTTTCGTTCGAAGGTCAACTGGGTGCTGTGCGGCTTCCTCGCGATCGCCGCATTTTTCCTGATCCTCGAGCACAAAGCACACGTGCTGGAATACCTTCCGGTGCTGATCCTGCTCGCGTGCCCGTTATTGCATTTTTTCATGCACCGCGGGCATGGCGGGCACGGGCACGGCGCCGGCAAGTCGAAGGAGGAGGGAAAATGACCGAGTCCGCGCCGGCCTACGGCCTGTGGTCGCTGGTCGTCATCAATTCGCTGGTGTTCATCATCTTCGCGTTCAGCTTCTTCAAGCCGAGGACGACCCGCGACTGGCGGTCATTCGGCGCATTTTCCGCCTTTCTCGTCGCACTGTTCACGGAGATGTACGGCTTCCCGCTCACGATCTACCTGCTCTCCGGCTGGCTCGCGAGCAGGTTTCCGGGGATCGACTTCCTCGCGCACGATTCCGGGCACCTGCTCGAGGTGATGTTCGGCTGGCGCGCGAACCCCCATTTCGGCCCGTTCCACATCGTCAGCAACGTATTCATATTCGGCGGCTTCATCCTGCTCGCGTCCGCATGGAAGGTGCTCTACGCGGCGCAGCAGGAGCGCAGGCTCGCCACTACCGGCCCGTACTCGCACGTGCGGCATCCGCAATATACGGCGTTCATCCTCATCATGGTCGGCTTCCTCTTCCAGTGGCCGACGCTCGTGACGCTCGTCATGTTCCCGATCCTCCTCTACATGTACGTCCGGCTCGCGCGGCGCGAGGAACGGGAAGTACTCGCCGAGTTCGGCGAGGAATACGGGCGCTACGCGAAGCGGACGCCCGCGTTTGTTCCCCGGCCGGGCGATTTGTTGGCGCGTAGCGGAAGGGCATGACGCTTGATGAACTACAGGAGAACGAAACGATGAGGCTTGCCTTAACACGCTCGATCACTCTCGGGATGATGCTCGCATCACTGTGCCTCATCGTTCCGGTGGCCGGAGCGCAGTCCGCCGAGACCCTGCATCACGTGCACGGCCTTGCCTACAGCGCCGACGGCAAGCAGCTCATGGTGCCAAGCCATCACGGGCTCGCCATTTATTCGGGAGGAAAGTGGTCCAAGGGGCCCGGACCGCTGCACGACTACATGGGCTTCGCGGCCACGAGCCAGTACCTGTACAGCAGCGGCCATCCCGCGAAGGGCTCGGGCCTCGTGAATCCGTTCGGATTGATCCGGAGCAAGGACGGGGGCAAGAACTGGGACAAGCTCGGGCTCGAGGGCGAGTCCGACTTTCACCTGCTCTCCGCGAGCTGGAACACCAACGCGGTCTATGTGTGGAACCCCGAGCCGAACTCGCGCATGAGACAGCCGGGCCTGCACCACACGCTCAACAGCGGCTTCCAGTGGAGCCGCGCGGCTGCGGCCGGGCTCGCCGGGGACCCGATCGCGCTCGCCGTGCATCCCGATGACGCGAAGACCGTCGCCGTCGCGACCTCGGCGGGCATCCATCTGTCGCGCGACGCGGGCGCGAGCTTCAGGCTCCTCGCGCAGAAGGAGCAGGCGCTCTCCGCGCATTTCGATCTCGACGGCAAGCATCTGTGGTACGGGAGCTACGCAGGCGTGCCGCGGCTCACGCGCGTCGAGCTCGCATCCGGCGCGATCCAGCCGGTCATCCTGCCCGCGATCGGCAACAAGGACGCGGTGTCCTACATCGCGCAGAACCCGAAGTCCCCGCAGGAATACGCGATCGCAACCTTCGAGCGCAGCGTGTACGTGACCCGGGACGGGGGGAAGACGTGGCTGCAGATCGCCAACAGGGGACGCGGGCATTGAGGAAAAGTGGCGCGGAATTCCGGGGAGCTTGATCTGGATCAGTTGAAAAAAGGCGAACGCTGTTAGGCTTTTTTCTCTACATAGGAGGCGACACGATGTCACCGAAACGGAAAATTCTCGCGGCGGCGGCCGCGCTCGCGCTCGCAATCGGCGGCGCGCAATCGATCTTTGCCGACCCGCAGCACGGGCCGCAGGGCATGGGTCCCGGAATGATGGGCGGCTACGGCCCGGGGTACGGCATGGGACCGGGCATGATGGGCCAGGGACAAGGCGGCGGTTACGGACCTGGCTATGGCATGGGGCCAGGCATGATGGGCGGCTACGGTCCCGGCTACGGCATGGGCCCCGGGATGATGGGGCCGGGCATGATGGGCGGCTACGGCATGGGTCCTGGAATGATGATGGGCCCGGGGATGATGGGCCCCGGAACGATGAGAGGGTACGGCGGCGTTGAGCTCAACGAGAAACAGCAGGAGAGTCTCGCCCGCGTGCAGGAGGACGCGGCCCGGAAGCAATGGGAATTGATGGGCAAGATGCACGACGAGCAATTCAAGTTGCGCGCGCTCTATGGCGCCGCGAAGCGCGACGATGCGGCGATCGAGAAATCCTTCAAGCGCATGGAAGAGCTGAGGCGGCAGATGTTCGACGCCATGCTCGAGGCGCGCAAGCAGACGAACGCCGTGTTCACGAAGGAGCAGCGCGACAGGATGCACCGCGGCGGACCGCGGTGGTAGCAATGCCGGCGGATCGGTGCGCCGCGTAGCGCGCTTTCCCATCGTTCCCCTCCATTGAGTTAACATGACGCGCCGGGCGCGGTGCGCCCGCGCGACTGCGTACTCTCGGGAGCAGGTACCGGCGAGAACATAGAGCCATGGAACCGCCGATGAACGCAGATGGACGCCGAGAGAAGCCGTGAATCGTAAATGGTGAATGGTGATTGGAAACAGCAAGAACACACCCTTGGTGGAGCGAATTTTGTGACGATTCACGTTTTACGTTTCACGTTTTACGAGGCCGATCGGCGTTCATCGGCGGCTAATATTCCTTGAATTTCCTACCCACCATGCTGGAAGCGATCGATCTCGAGTGCGTGCGCGGCGAGCGCACGCTGTTCAGCGGGCTCAACTTCGCGCTGCGCGGGGGCGAACTCATGCGGGTCGCGGGCGCGAACGGCAGCGGCAAGACGAGCCTGCTGCGCATCGTGTGCGGGCTGCTGTTCCCGGAACAGGGGAGCGTGCGCTGGCGCGGGGAAAACGTGCGCACCCTGCGCGAGGAATACGGGAAGGAACTCGTGTACGTCGGCCATTCGAACGCGGTGAAGGACGATCTCACCGCCGCGGAGAACGTCACCGTATCGTGCACGCTCTCCGGCATGGAACCGGACCGGGACCGGGTGCACGAGGCGCTGCACGGCATCGGGCTCGCCGGCTGCGAGGGGTTGCCCGCGCGGGCGCTCTCGCAGGGCCAGCGGCGGCGGGTGGCGCTCGCGCGCCTGCTGCTCTGCGGGCACGCGCCGCTGTGGGTGCTCGACGAGCCTTTCGCCGCGCTCGACGCGCAGGCGATCGAGCGCGTGCAGGCGCTGATCTCGGCGCACGTCGCGCGCGGCGCGGCGGTCGTGTACACGAGCCACCAGGAAGCGCGCCTCCCCGCGACACACACCATCAACCTTGCCGGCGCGGCGAGCGACCGTTAAGCGGCAAACGGACGAAGGCGCCGCCCGAAACCATGATTGCTCCCCCGTTCACCGTTCACCGTTCACCGTTCACGGATCCTGGATGCTGACCGCACTGCGCTGCGTGATCCGCCGCGACCTGCTGCTCGCGATGCGGCGGCGCTCCGACGTCGCGACGGCGCTGCTTTTCTTCGTGATCGTCGTGAGCCTGTTCCCGCTCGGGGTGGGTCCGGAGCCGAACCTGCTGCGCGAGATCGCCCCGGGCGTGATCTGGGTGGCCGCCCTGCTCGCCTCCATGCTCTCGCTCTCCCGCCTGTTCGCGGCCGATTTCGCGGACGGCACCCTGGAGCAGATGATCCTCAGCGCCACTCCGCTCGGCGCCATCGTGGCGGCGAAGGTGGTCGCCCACTGGCTGGTCTCGGGCCTGCCGCTGGTGCTGATCGCCCCCGTGCTCGCGCTCCAGTTTGATCTAGCGCAGCCCCTGCTGCCGGTACTGACAGTATCGTTGCTGCTCGGCACACCGGTTTTGAGCCTGATCGGCGCGATCGGCGCGGCGCTCACGCTGGGAGTGCGCGGAAGCGGGGTGCTGCTGTCGCTGCTCGTGCTGCCGCTCTACGTGCCCGTGCTCATCATGGGCGCCGGCGCGGTCGAGGCCGCGGCAGTGGGCCTGGACAATGCCGGCCACCTGCTCCTGCTCGCCGCGTTCCTGGTGGGGGCGGCGGCTTTCGCGCCGTGGGCGATCTCCGCGGCGCTGCGCATTTCGATGGAATGAGAAGCTTGGGGGACCGAATTCGGGTTGCTTCAAACCGGCGCGTGATGCGATGATATGCGTTTTTATTCAGAATGATACGAGAGGCGAGCCGCAGTGAGCCAGCCGAGCCTGGTCGTCGGGAACGTCAACTGGTTCAAGTACGCGTCCCCACAGAGTTTCTACCCCCTTGCCGGGGCAATGATCCCGTGGTTCGCGTGGGCGGCGGCGGCGCTGTGCGCGGCCGGCCTGTACGTGGGCTTTTTCGTCGCGCCGACCGACCACCAGCAGGGCGAGTCTTACCGCATCATCTTCATCCACGTGCCGGCCGCGTGGATGTCCATGTTCCTCTATCTGGTGATGGCGTTCTGGGCGGGCGTCGGGCTCGTGTTCAACACGCGGCTCTCCCACATGATGGCGAGTGCGCTTGCGCCGACGGGCGCGCTCTTCACCTTCCTTGCGCTGTGGACCGGCTCGCTGTGGGGAAAGCCCACCTGGGGGACGTGGTGGGTGTGGGATGCGCGGCTCACTTCGGAGCTCATCCTGCTGTTCCTGTATTTCGGGTTCATGGCGCTGAAGGCGGCGATCGACGATCCGCGGCGCGCGGACCGTGCGGGGGCCGTGCTGGCGCTGGTGGGCGTGGTGAACATCCCGATCATCTACTATTCGGTGGAATGGTGGAACACGCTGCACCAGGGCGCATCGGTGAGCCTCACCAGGGCGCCCACGATGGCGGCGACGATGTTGACGGGAATGCTGCTGATGGCGCTCGCGGCCTGGATGTACAGCATCGCCGCCTCGCTCCACCGCGTGCGCTCGGTCATCCTGGAGCGCGAGCGGGGCGCCGACTGGCTTCGAGCCCTTTGAAGAATCAGAGATGAGCCGCAGATAAACGCCGATAGACGCAGATGAAAAACCGCAATACAGTGAGGCGATGAGCTGGGCGAGCTGGTCCGATTTCTTCGCGATGGGCGGCTATGCGGTCTATGTCTGGGGATCGTACGCCGTCACCGCCGGTCTTATCCTCGCGGAGGTCATCATGCTGGGTATCCGGAAACGTGCCGCGAAGGCGCGGCTTGCCGCAGGCCGCGGCGCGGGAATGCCATGACACGGCGCCAGAAGCGCATCGCGATGGTAGGGGGCGGGCTCGCCGCGGTGGTGCTCGTCACCGGGCTCGTACTGTCGGCGTTCCAGAAGAACCTCGTGTTCTTCTTCACGCCTTCGCAGGTCGCGGCCCACGAGGCACCGCAGGGGCGCGCCTTCCGCATCGGCGGGCTGGTCGAGACGGGCAGCGTCAAGCGCCAGCCCGACGGCATGACCGTGCACTTCGCGGTCACCGACACCGCGGTCGTCATCCCGGTCGTCTACCGCGGCAAGCTGCCGGATCTCTTCCGCGAGGGCAAGGGCGTGGTCACGCAGGGACGCCTCGGTCCCGACGGCGTGTTCCAGGCAAGCGAGGTGCTCGCCAAGCACGACGAGAACTACATGCCGCCCGAGGCCGATCACGCGCTGAAGAAGGCGCAGGCCGCGCGGGAGAGAGCGGCGCAAACGCTCATCGTTCCACCTGCCGCAGGAGAAAAGCGCTGATGGTTCCGGAACTCGGCCAGTTTGCGCTCGCGCTGGCGTTCGCCATCGCGCTCGTCCAGGGAACGCTGCCGCTCGCGGGCGCCGCGCGCGGGGACGCCGCATGGATGAGCGTCGCGCGGCCGGCGGCGCAGGGGCAGTTCGTATTCATCGCGATCGCCTTCGGCTGTCTCACCTACGCGTTCGTGACGAACGATTTTTCGGTGCAGAACGTGGCATCCAATTCCAACACCGCGCTGCCCCTCGAATACCGCGTTGCCGCCACCTGGGGCAGCCACGAGGGTTCGCTCCTGCTGTGGGTGCTGGTCATGGCCGCATGGATGGTGGCAGTGACCGTGTTCAGCCGCGGCCTGCCGGAGGAAATGGTCGCGCGCGTGCTGGGCGTGATGGGGCTGGTGAGCGTCGGCTTCCTCGCCTTCATGCTGTTCACCTCCAATCCCTTCGACCGGCTGTTCCCGGTGCCGGCCGACGGGCGCGATCTGAACCCCCTGCTGCAGGACCCCGGCATGGTGTTCCACCCGCCGCTGCTCTACATGGGCTACGTCGGCTTCTCGGTCGCATTCGCGTTCGCGATCGCGGCGCTGCTCTCCGGACAGCTCGACGCCACCTGGGCGCGCTGGTCGCGCCCCTGGACCACGGTCGCGTGGCTGTTCCTGACGCTCGGCATCGCGCTCGGCAGCTGGTGGGCCTACTACGAGCTCGGCTGGGGCGGCTGGTGGTTCTGGGACCCGGTGGAGAACGCTTCCTTCATGCCGTGGCTGGTGGGCACCGCGCTGATCCACTCGCTCGCGGTGACCGACAAGCGCGGCAGCTTCCGCAGCTGGACCGTGCTGCTCGCGATCCTCGCATTCTCGCTCTCGCTGCTCGGCACCTTCCTCGTGCGCTCCGGCGTGCTCTCGTCGGTGCACGCTTTCGCCACGGACCCGAAGCGCGGCGTTTTCATCCTGCTGCTGCTCACGTTGGTGATCGGGGGCTCGCTCACGCTGTTCGCCTGGCGCACCTCGCGCGTCGGTCTCGGCGGCCGCTTCGACGTCTTGTCGCGCGAATCCATGCTGCTCACCAACAACGTGCTGCTCGTGGTGGCGATGGGCACCGTGATGCTGGGCACGCTCTACCCCCTCGTGCTCGACGCGCTCGGGCTGGGCAAGATCTCGGTCGGCCCGCCCTACTTCGAGGCGGTATTCGCGCCGCTGATGTCGCCGGCGCTGTTCCTGATGGGCGTCGGTCCGATCACGCGCTGGAAGAAGGCGAGCCTGCCCGATCTCGCGGTGCGCCTGCGCTGGGCGGCGGCGGTGAGCATCGTCACGGCGCTGGTGTTGCCGTTCACGCTCGGGCAGTGGCACCCGCTCGTGAGCTTCGGCCTCGCGCTCGCCGCGTGGATCGTGGCGACGAGCGTGGTGGGCCTGTGGGACCGCGTGAAGCACGCGCAATCCGGCGCGAGCGTGTGGGCACGGCTGGCCGGCACGCCGCGCGCCTACTACGGCATGCTGCTCGCCCACGTCGGCGTGGCGGTGTTCGTGACGGGCGTCACCATCGTAATGGGCTACCAGAGCGAAAAAGACGTGCGCATGGAACCCGGCGACACGGTGGAGCTCGCCGGCTACACGTTCCGCTTCGGCGGCGTACGGGAAGTCAACGGACCGAACTACCTGGCGGCGCGCGCGACCGTGGCGGTAACGCGCGACGGCAAGCCGGTCACGATGCTCTACCCGGAGAAGCGGCGCTACCTCGTGCAGGACAATCCGATGACCGAGGCCGCGATCGATTCGGGGTTCACGCGCGATCTCTACGTCTCGCTCGGCGACGCGCTCGAGGGCAATACCTGGCTCGTCAGCGTGTACCACAAGCCGTTCGTGAACTGGATCTGGGGCGGCTGCCTGCTGATGGCGCTGGGCGGCCTGCTTGCCGCGCTCGACCGCCGCTACCGGGTCGCCGCCCGGGCCCGCGAAACCGCGCCCGCCGCCGCGGCCCGCCCGGCGCAGGCGTGAGCGGCGCACACTCGGCTACCGTGACTATCGACGAGCGCCGGGGCCGGATCAAGAAATGATCTCAATCTCGAACAGCGTAAGCCACAGAGAACACAGAGTTCACAGAGAATGCAGACCACGACGGAAAGCCGTTTGCCCCCTTCCAACCCTCTGTGCTCTCTGTGCTCTCTGTGGCCCGATTTTGATTTTCATCGGCGTCTATCGGCGTTCATCTGCGGCTGATATGTTGGCTTGTTTCGCGATTCCCTGACGCATGGCAAACGGTACCGCCTCCCTGCCCCGCTTCCTCGTGCCGCTCGGTGTCTTCGGCGCGCTCGTCATCCTGCTCGGCGTGGGGCTCACGCTCAACCCGCGCGAGGTGCCCTCGCCGCTCATCGGCAAGCCCGCGCCGCAGTTCTCGCTGCCGCAGCTGCACGCGCCCGACAGGATGTTCGCCCCGGCGGACCTGTCCGGAAGAGTGTGGGTGCTCAACGTCTGGGCGTCGTGGTGCCCGCCGTGCCTGGTGGAGCACCCGCACATCACGAATCTCGCGCGCATGGGCATCGCGCCGGTCGTCGGCCTGAATTACAAGGACCGCCGCGAGGAGGCGATCAACTGGCTCCGGCGCCACGGCGACCCCTACGAGCTTTCCGCGTCCGACATCGCGGGCCGGATCGCGATCGACTACGGCGTCTACGGCGTGCCGGAGACGTACGTGATCGACCAGCGCGGGGTGATCCGCTACAAGCACATCGGCCCGGTGACGGCCGACATCGTGAAAAAGAAGATCGTGCCGCTCATCCGCGACCTGGGTCGCGGATGAAACCGGTGAATAGTGAACGGTGAACAGTGAGCAGTAAGAACCAAAGCAAAAAGTGGGGCATACCGGAGTTTCCGCTTACTGCTTACCGGGTAAGTATCAGCGTTCGCAGAACACCCATGTATCAGCGTTCGCAGAACAGTTGCAGTAAGGTTTTGGTTTTTTGTGGAGGGTGGGTCATGGCTAAAAACTCCATATTGAGCGAGCGCGTCGCAGG
>VGID01000019.1 GCA_016868035.1 Betaproteobacteria bacterium
TGCTAAGCACCATCCCCTACCAGCGACCTGACAAACCGTTTAAAGGCGAGCTATGACTGTTCTGCGAACGCTGAGACTCGGTCACGTCCACGTCAAAAAAGTGTTCTGCGAACGCTGAGATTCGCCCGCTTACCACTTACCGTCTTGTCATCTGCGTTCATCGGCGGTTTCTCTCGTTTTTCGACCATTTGATCCCGGCTCTAAGTAGTCACGGCCTCGGCGCTGCCGACCCGTTCGGGATGGATGCAGCGCGTGACATGTTCGTGCCTGCCGGACGAGCCCACGCGCAGCGGGGGCGGGACCTCCCGCGTGCATCGCGCATCGGCGTAGCGGCAGCGCAGGGCGAAGCTGCAGCCGGGGGGCAGCGCGGCAAGATTGGGCGGAGAGCCGGGGATGGGCGTGAGGCGCGTGCCCTTCGGGACCTCGTGCACCGTCGAGCCCAACAGCCCTTCGGTATACGGGTGCTTCGGGCGCTTCGCCACCTCGGCCACCGCGCCGGTCTCGACGAAGCGTCCGGCATACATCACCGCGAGCCGGTGCGAGACTTCCACCGCCACGCCGAGATCGTGGGTGACGAAGATCATCGCGGTCCCGAGCTCCTGCTGCAGGCGGCGCAGCAGGAGCAGCACCTGGATCTGGACCGTCGCATCGAGAGCGGTCGTCGGCTCGTCCGCGAGCAGCAGCGCCGGGCGGCACGAGAGCGCGATCGCGATCATGGCGCGCTGGCGCAACCCTCCCGAGAGCTGATGCGGGTACGCGTCGAGGCGCCTCTTGGCCGACGGTATCTGCACCAGCTCGAGCAGTTCGAGCGCGCGCCGCACGGCTTCGGCGCGGCCCACCGGCTCGTGGCGCAGTATCGCCTCCACGATCTGGTCTCCGATCGTGAACACCGGATCGAGCGCCGTCATCGGCTCCTGGAAGATCATCGCGGCCGTCGCGCCGCGCACCTTCGAGAGCGCCTGATCGTCGAGGGCCATGATGTCGCGGCCGGCGACCTCGACGCGCCCCGAGATCCGCGCCTTTCCACGCGGCAGCAGCCGCATGAGCGCGCGCAACGTAACGCTCTTGCCCGAGCCCGATTCGCCGAGGATGCCGAGCACTTCTCCCTTCTCGAGGGTGAACGAGACGCCGCTCACCGCGTGCACGGTCGCTTCGCGGCTCACGAACTCGACCGACAGGTTCTCCACGGCAACCAGCGGTCTGTCGGTGCCAGCCATCGAAAAACCTCACCGCAAAGGCGCAGAGGCGCCAAGAAATCGCAAAGAAAGACTCGAAAGAGCCCGGAACGCCTTGCGGAATCCTTGTGCCTTCGCGTCTTTGCGGTTCAAGTTCATAAGTGCGGTATGCGGGTGTGCCAGTCGGTGTGCCTCTGGTAGGCGTCCGCGGCGCGGAACAGCAGCGCTTCGGAGAACGGCCTGCCCATCAGCTGGAACGCGACCGGCAGCCCCTTGCCGGAGAGCCCGGCGGGAACCGACAGCGCCGGCAGGCCGAGGTAGTTCGTCGGGCGCGTGTTGCGCGTGATGCGGCCCACGATCTCGGCCACCGCGCCCGAGCCCTTCGGCTCGGTCTCGGCGATCGTTGGCGCGGGCATCGTCATGACCGGCGTGTGCAGCAAGTCCACCTTGTCGTACACGCCGGAGATGAACTCGGCGAGATAGTGGGCGCGCAGGTTCAGCGCCTCCAGATAGGTCGTCGCGGGCACGTGGTACCCGGGCTCGATGCGGGAGCGCACGTAGAGCGAATAGTCCTGGGGCCGCTCGCGCATCCACTTGCGGTGGATGACCGAGGCTTCCGAAATCGAGACGATGTTGGACAGGAGAAACATGCGCGCCGGGTCGGGAACGGGCAGCTCGATCACGCGCGCGCCGAGCGACCTGAACACGGCGTGGCTCTGCTTCATGGCCTGCGCGACGTCGGGCGTGAGTCCCTCGTAGTAATGGTTTGCCGGCAGGCCGATCTTCAGTCCCTTGAGCTTGCCGGTGAGCCCGCGCTCGTAGTCGGGCACCGCAAACGTCGCGCACGAGGGGTCCCGCGGGTCGGCGCCGGCGATCACGCGCGTGATCCTCGCGCAGTCGCGCACCGTGCGCGTCAATGGTCCGACCGTGTCCTGCGACCACGAGCGCAGCAGCAATCCGTAACGGCTCACCAGCCCGTGCGTGGATTTCAGCCCCACCACGCCGCAAGCGGCGGCGGGCAGGCGCACCGAGCCCCCGGTGTCGGAACCGAGCGAGCCGTAGCACGCGCGCGCGGCGACCACGGCGCCCGATCCGCTCGAGGAGCCGCCGGTTATGTGATCGGGGTTCCACGGGTTGCGGCAGTGCCCCCAGTGGTCGTTGTGCCCGGTGGGATTGGCGGCAAACTCCGACATGTTGAGGTTGCCGAGCCAGATGGCGCCCGCGGCCTCGAGCCGTTCCACCACGGTCGCGGTGACCTTGGGCCGGTAGTCGCGCAGGATCTTGCTGCCGCAAGTCGAGACCTTGCCGGCGCGGTAGTACATGTCCTTGTGCGCCAATGGCACGCCGTGCAGCGGGCCCGTCTTCGCGCCGCGCTTGCGCACGGCCTGGTCCGCCTTGCGTGCCGCCTTGAGCGCCTGCTCGGCCTCGAGCGCGATGAAGCAGTTGATCTTCGGCTGCACGCGCTGCGCCTGCTCGATGCAGGCCTGCGTGACCTCGACCGAGGACACTTTCTTGCGGCGGATCGCCTCGGCGACTTCGGTGAGGGAAAGCTGGTGCAGGGCGCGGCTCATTTCTTCCCCGCTTCCCGCGTATCGGCCAGCAGCGCGGCAAAGCGGGCCGGCTCGTCGTTGAAATCGAGCCGCTCGTCGGCGGCGTCGATGACCGCGTTGTTCATGCGTTCCACGTCGGCCGCCAGCTCCCGCGCGCGCGACTCCTCGATCGCCAGGCGGCGCAACTGCGCGCCCTGGCCGCGGATCAGCTCCGCAGTGACCTTCTCGTTCATAGTGATGTGCTCCCGGGACAGCGGCAAAGGGTAGTCACGGCTTTTCCTCCTCGCAGGTTGTGTAGTGCTTTTGACGGACAGTGCTATGGTAACCGTCGTTGCGGCGGCCGAGAAGTCCCGGCGCCGCACGCGGCGCGTGCTAGAATCGCCGGGCTCGGCCGCAGGCGGGGTTTCTTCGTGGCGCGACCGCGGTTTCTCCCGTTTTCGTTCGTTGCGGTGCTTTCGTCGATGCCAGCTTGCGAAGACCTTGTTCACCTCGATGCTGCGGAACAGGGGCGCCTCGTCGCGCAGTGCAAGCCTTCGCCGGTTGAGCCGATGCACGCACGGCAGGCCGGGAGCGCGCCTCGTACGGGGCGGATATTTATCGTAGGGGTGTGACGCGATGGGCCGCGCATTGAAGATCGGCATCCTCGACGGAGACGATATCGGGCTCGAGGTCGTGCCCGAGGCGGTCAAGGCGATGCGCGCCGCCGCGCAGAAGGCGGGGCTTCCCATCGAGTGGTTTCCGATGCCCATCGGCAGAAAGGCGCTCGATGCGCTGGGGCACACGCTGCCGCCGGGCACGCTCGAGAAGCTCGACACGCTCGACGGTTGGGTGCTCGGCCCCATCGGGCACCAGGCCTATCCGAAGGACAACCCGAACGCCATCAATCCCCACCCGATCCTGCGCAAGCACTACGATCTGTTCGCGAACATCCGGCCGGCGAAATCGTTTCCCGGGCTGCCCGCGCTCTACAAGGATGTGGACCTCGTGATCGTGCGCGAGAACAACGAGGGCTTTCCCCCGGACCGCAACGTCTACGCGGGCAGCGGCGAGTTCCGGCCCACGCCGGACATGACGATCTCGGTGCGCGTCATCACGCGCCAGGGCTCCGCCAAGGTCGCGCGCGCGGCGTTCGAGCTCGCGCGCACGCGCCCGCGCCGCAAGGTGACGGCCGTGCACAAGAACACGGTGTTCAAGCTGGGCTGCGGAATGTTCGCCGAGGAATGCCGCAGGATCGGGCAGGAGTTTCCCGACGTGGCGCTCGACGAGGTGATGGTGGATACGTTCGCGATGCGCCTCGTGATGAAGCCCCAGCAGTTCGACGTCATCGTCACCACCAACACGTTCGGCGACATCCTCTCGGACGCCGCGGCCGGGCTGGTCGGCGGGCTCGGGCTTGCCCCCGCGCTTTCCGCGGGGCCCAAGCGCGCAATGGCGCAGGCCACGCACGGGTCGGCGCCCGACATCGCGGGCAAGAACATCGCCAATCCGTACGCGATGATCGTCTCGGGGCAGATGCTGCTCGCCTGGCTCGGGCACAAGCACGGCGAGCCGCGCGCGGTGCGCGCGGCCGACCGGATGGAAGCAGCGGTGGAAAGCATCATCCGTTCCGGAAAGACGCTTACGCCGGACTTGGGCGGGAAGGCGAGCACGAAGGAGATGGGCGACGCCATCGCCGCCGCTATTTCGGATGGAGCGTGACTGGTGACTGGTGGTTGGAAGCCTGCCCAAGAACGAAGGAAGATTAACCGCAGATAAACGCCGATACACGCCGAGCAAATCCAGGTGAGCCGTGACCGGTAAGCAGTGAGCGGGAAAGGCCTGAAGACAAGATTTCCGTCTCTGCTTACCCCTTACCGCTTACCACTTACCGTCTTGTCATCTGCGTTCATCGGCGGTTTGAGTCACTTTCTCACGAGGAACAAAGGTGGCGGTAGTACGGGTACTGAGCGCGGGCGCGGCGCAGGCGGTGGTGGAGAAAATCGCCGATGCGTTCCGGCGCGAGACCGGAAACGAGGTACGAGCGGACTTCGGGGCGGTGGGCGCGATGCGGGCGCGCGTGACGGGCGGCGAAGCGGTAGACGTGATCGTGCTCACCCGGGCGCTGATCGAGGAGCTGGCCTCGGGCGGGTACGTCACGCCCGGCACCGGAGCGGACCTCGGCACGGTCGGCACGGGGGTCGCGGTGCGCAAGGGCGGCGCGCTACCCGACGTCGCGAGCGCACAAGCACTGCGCGCGAGCTTGCTGGCGGCGGGCACGGTCGTCTGCCCCGATCCTGCCATTGCGACCGCCGGGAAGGTCGTGATGCGCATGCTCGAGCGACTGGACATCGCGGTGCAGGTGAAACCCAGGATGCAGTACTTTCCGAACGGCTACGCCGCCATGAAATGGCTTGCCGCGAGCGCAGAGCCGCGTGCGATAGGGATTACTCAGATCACGGAAATTCTGGCCAATAATGGTGTGAGCCATGTCGGCCCGCTGCCCGCGGAGTTGCAGATGAAGACGGTGTATACGGCCGGGCTGGCCGCGCAGGCGCCCGCCCCGGAAGCCGCGCGGGAGTTCATCTCCCGACTCGTCGCGCCGGCGGCGCGGCCCATGCTCGCCGAAGCTGGCTACAAGTTCGAGGACTGATCCGCGGCGGCTTCTTTCGAGTCACGATTTACCATTCACGATTCAGGGAATTCATATGAACCGCATCGTGCATCTCGCGCTGAAGGTCGAGAACCTGGAAGAGACGACCGAGTTCTACCAGAAGGTGTTCGGGTTTCGCGAAGTCGAGACGCGAAAGACGCGCGACCATCTTTCTCGCCATCTCACGGACGGGGATATCGACTTCACGCTGATCCGATACGACGAGGGCGCGGACTCCAAGGAGTCGAAGGCCTCGGGAGAGGGTCCCTGCATCCATCATTTCGCGATCGAGGTCGACGATGTGGAGAAGTACGCGGCCCGGCTGCGGAAATACGCCTGCGAGATCATCAGCGACCCGGGAGTGATTCCCGTCAAGTTCCGCGCCCCCGGCGGCATCGTCGCCGAGCTCGTTCCGGTGGGGCGATACAAGAAGGCCGGTCCCGCGCGCTAGGCGCCCGTCGCGGGGCTGGATTGCCCCGCCGCATCTGCTACACTCTTTTGCCCGCCGGCAACGGCGCGCCCAGATATCACTACGCGCGAGGAGGGGAAAATCAGAACCGGCGACATCGTGTCCGGCGCCATCCTGGCCGGGCTCGGCATCTACATCGTCACCGAGGCGCGGGGCTGGGAATATCTCGGGCCCGACGGCCCGGGGCCGGGCTTCTTCCCGCTGTGGTACGGAATAACGATCATCGTTCTCTCGCTGGTGCTGGTGGGCAGAAACGTGATGGCGCGAGCGAGCGAGCCGGCAGCGGCGACGAACTGGCGGGAGGTTGGCCGGGCGCTCGCGGCATGGGCGGGTTTGGCGGCATGCGTGGGCCTGTTGAAGGTTTTGGGTTTTCTGCTCGCGTTCGCGCTGTTCAGCTTTTTCCTGGTGGCCGTGATGTACCGGCGCCCGCTCGCGCCCTCGGCTGCGATCGCGCTCGGCATGGCGCTCGGCTTCTATCTCGTGTTTCCGGTAGCGTTGAACGTGCCGCTGCCCACCGGCCGGCTCGGCTTCTAGGAAGGATGAAGGCAAAAACGATAAACGCCGGTCAGTCGTCAGTTGTCAGTCGTCCGTCGTCACGCTGCTGAGGCGGACTGATGGACGTCATCGGCCACCTCTACCAGGGATTCGCGGTCGCGCTCGAGCCGGCGAATCTGTTCTGGTGCTTCGTGGGCGTGTTCCTGGGGACCATCATCGGCGTGCTGCCGGGGCTGGGCCCGGCGGCGACGATCGCGATGCTGCTTCCGCTCACGTTTCAGATGAATACCACGAGCGCGATCATCATGCTCGCGGGTATCTACTACGGGTCGAAGTACGGCGGCTCCACCACTTCGATCCTGCTCAACGTGCCGGGCGAATCCGCGTCGGTGGTCACGTGTTTCGACGGCTACCAGATGGCCAAACAGGGGCGGGCGGGGCCGGCGCTCGGCATCGCGGCGATCGCATCGTTCGTCGCGGGCACCGTCGGCGTGGTTGCGCTGATGCTGGTCGCGCCGCCGGTCGCCAGGCTCGCCCTCTCGTTCAGCTCCCCCGAGTATTTCGCCCTGATGTGCCTCGGGCTCGCCATGGTCGTGCTGCTCGCCGGCGCTTCGCTCCTCAAGGCGCTGCTCGCGATGCTGGTGGGGCTGTGGATCGCGGGCATGGGCACCGATCTCTTCACCTCGACCTCGCGCTTCACCTTCGGCCACGCGGAGCTCCTCGACGGGATCGACTTCGTGGTGGTGGCGATCGGCGTTTTCGCCCTGGGCGAGGTTCTCGCGAACATGGAAATGCGCGGGGGCGCGCGGATGCTGCCCGTTCCCAAGGGATTGCGCAATCTGCTGCCCACGTGGCAGGACCTCAAGGACTGCCGCTTTGCTTTCCTGAACGGCTCGGTGATCGGGTTCCTGATCGGCGTGCTGCCGGGCGCGGGCTCGACCATCGCCTCGTTTATCTCCTACGGCGTGGAGAAAGCGGTCTCGAAGCGCCCCGAGAAGTTCGGCACCGGCGTGCCCGAAGGGGTCGCCGCGCCGGAGGGGGCCAACAATTCCGAGACCGGCGGCGCGCTGGTGCCCATGCTCACGTTGGGCATACCGGGCTCCGGGACGACCGCCATCCTGCTCGCCGCGCTGATCCTGTGGGGGCTCAAGCCCGGGCCGCTGATGATCCAGGACAACCCGAGCCTGTTCTGGGGCCTCGTCGCGAGCATGTACATCGGCAACGTGATGCTGCTGGTGCTGAACCTGCCGCTGATCCCGCTGTTCGCGCAGATCCTGCGGCTGCCGGCGTACGCGCTCTACCCCGTGATTTTCGGGATTTCCCTCGTCGGCGTGTACAGTGTCTCCGGCAGCCTGTTCGACGTGTGGATGCTCGCGGCGTTCGGGCTTCTCGGCTACGCGATGCGCAGGCTCGACTACCCGGCCGCGCCGCTCATCCTCGGGCTGGTGCTGGGGGATGCCATGGAGCGGGCGCTGCGCCAGTCGCTCATGATGTCGCAGGGGGAGCTCTCGATCCTGGTCGCCCGGCCGGTATCTGCGACAATGCTCTTTCTGGCGGTGCTGCTTCTCGCAACGCCGCTGTTCAAGAAGGCCAACGCCTTGCGCGTGAAGGCCATCGAGCAGGCTGATTGAATGGGGCCAACGAACGAAGGAGGACTACACATGAAGATACGCAATTTTCCGATCCTGCTCGCGCTCGCCGTCATGGCGGGCATCCCGCTCGCGGCGTGGGCGCAGGGCTTCAAGCCCGCCAAGCCGATCGAGTTCGTCGTGCACACGGGTCCCGGCGGCGGCGCCGACGTGCTCGCGCGCTTCATCGCCAACGCGATGGAAAAAGAGAAGGTGCTTCCGGTGCGCATGCAGGTCAACAACAAGACCGGCGGCGGCGGGGCGACCGCGATGGCCTATCTCGCCGAGAAGCAGGGCGAAACCCACACCATCGCGGCCTACACCGGCATCTGGTTCACGAACCCGATCATGCGCGCCGAGGCGAAGCACACGATGAAGGACCTCACCCCGGTGGTGCGGCTCGTGCTCGAGCCGGCGGTGATCGTGGTGAAGAACGACTCTCCGCACAAGTCGCTGAGGGACTTCATCGAAGCGGCGAAGCAGAATCCGGGGCAGATGAAGCAGTCGGCCGGCTCGATCGGCGCCCGCGACTGGGTCGTGCGCCAGCTCCTGATGAAGAACACCGGGGCGAACTGGGCCTACATCTCGTTTCCAGGCGGGGGCGAGCGCATCGCCGCGCTGCTCGGCGGGCACGTCAACATGATGGTGATCGAGCCGCAGGAGGCGGGCGAGCACATCCGCGCCGGGAACATGCGCGTCATTGCGCAGATCTCGGACAGGCGGCTGGCCGCGTTCCCCGACGTGCCGACGCTCAAAGAGGCCGGTTTCGACGTGCCGACGGTGCCGCAGGTGCGGGGCATCGTCGCGCCGCCGGGGATCCCGCGCGAAGTCGTCACCTACTGGGAGGATGTGTTCGCCAAGCTCACGCAGACGCCGACCTGGAAGAAGTACCTCGAGGACAACCTGTTCGAGGACGGCTTCATGCGCAGCGCGGAACTGAACAAGTTCATCGACGTGTTCTCCGACACCACGCGCGGCATCCTGAAGGACGGCGGCATCAAGGTCGTGCGCTGACCGGGGAACGGGCGTGAAGAGTGCCGTAGCGGCGTCCTCCGTGACGGAGGCGGTCGCCGAGAAAGCCGCGGCGCTGCGGCCGGAGCGTATCCCGGCGGCGGTCCGGCGGCGCGCGGAGGACCTGCTCGTTGACGTCATCGGGCTGTGCGTCTCGGCGCGCGGCACGGACTACGTCCAGGCGCTGACGCGCGCGATGGACACCGGCGGCCCGTGCACCGCGATCGGCCTGCGTGGCGGCTACGGTGCCGCAGACGCCGCACTGCTCAACGGAACCGCGGCGCACGGGGAGGACTTCGACGACACTTTCGAAGGCGGCCCCGTGCATTCGAGCGCAGTGGTGATCCCGGCGGTGCTCGCGGCGTGCGAGCGCTTCCAGCGCGACGGACGCGCTGCGCTCATCGGCACCGTCGCCGGGGTGGAATTTTTGTGCCGGCTGTCCATGGTGATCCCGAAGGCGATCCACAAGGCGGGCTTCCACCCCACGAGCGTGCTGGGGACGCTCGGTGCCACGCTCGCCGCGGCCAAGGCAATGGGGCTCGACCGCCGCCAGACGGTGGACGCGCTCGGCATCGCGGGCAGTCTCGCGAGCGGCATCATCGAGTACCTGACCGACGGCGCCTGGACCAAACGGATGCACCCCGGCTGGGCCGCGCAGGCGGGACTCTCGGCCGCACGCTTCGGCGCGCAGGGTTTCCTCGGCCCCCGCACCGTGCTGGAGGGCACGCACGGGCTGTTCCACGGATTCGCGCGCTCGGTGGAAGGCGACTACGGGCAGGTCACCGAGGGATTCGGCGAGCGCTGGCACATGGAGAACATCACCTTCAAGCCGTACGCGACCGGAACGATGAACCAGCCCTACATCGAGTGCGCGCTGCGGCTGCGGAACCGGGGCGTCCGGCCGGAGGACATCGGCGAAATCCAGTGCGAGACGGCCGAGGGCTACGTGCATCGTCTCTGGGAGCCGCTCGCCTCCAAGCACCGCCCGGCGAACGCCTACGGCGCGAAATTCAGCGCGCCATTCAACATCGCGGTCGCGATGGTGACGGGCGGCGCGGGACTGAGCGCCTTTACCGAGGAGACCGCACGCGACGAGCGCGTCCTCGTGCTCGCCTCGAAGGTGCGCTACGTCGTGGACCCGGCCAATCCCTATCCCAAGGCCTACACGGGACACATCCGCGCGACGCTCAGGGACGGCCGCGTGCTCGAGGAGCGCCAGGGGCATATCCGGGGCGGCGCGCACGATCCGCTCACGAGGGAGGAGATCCACGCGAAGTTCCTCGGCAACTGCGAGTACGGCGGCTGGCCGAAGGAGCGCGCGCTCCGCTTCCTCGAAACCGTGCCGGGCATGTTCGACGGCGCGCTCGACCTCAAGCCGCTGCGCGGGTAGTCAAGAAAAGCTGGATCACAAAGGACACGAAGGAACAGCTAGGACGACGCACGGGTCCCAATCCTCAATCCTCAATCCTCAATCCTCAATCCTCAATCCACAATCGCGATTTCCGCTTCAAGATTCACGCCGTCACGGCACGGACGCGCTACCATAGGGCATGGCCTTCGTTCAGGCGCCCCCCGCGCTTGGCAACCAGTACGAGGACGACCGCGCCCTGCGCTCGTGCCTCAACCGCGCGCTCCCGCGCGATGTGCTCGCGGAGATCGAGCCGGAGCTCGCGAGCATGGGGGGGCTTGCCGGGGGCGAGCTCTACCGCCTCCAGCTCGCGGACCGCAAAAACGAGCCCGTGCTTACGCGCTGGGACGCGTGGGGAAACCGCGTTGACCGCATCGAGGTGACGCGGCTGTGGCGCGAGGCGGAGCGCATCGCCGCCGAGCGCGGGCTCGTGGCATGTGCCTACGAGCGCAGGCACGGCATGCACTCGCGCGTGCACCAGTTCGCGCTCGTCTATCTCTTCACGCCTTCCACCGACATCTACAGCTGCCCGCTCGCGATGACCGACGGCGCGGCGCGCGCGCTCATCGCCTCGGGCAACGAGAAACTCGTCGCGCGCGCGGTGCCGCACCTCACGAGCCGGGCCCCGGCGCAGTTCTGGACGAGCGGGCAGTGGATGACGGAGGCCACGGGCGGCTCGGACGTGGGACAGACGGAAACCGTCGCGCGCAGGGAGAACGGGCGCTGGAAGCTCTACGGCCGCAAGTGGTTCACCTCGGCGATCGGCTCGCAGATGGCGCTCACGCTCGCGCGGCCGGAAGGCAATCCGCCCGGGGGAAAGGGGCTCGCGCTCTTCTACCTCGAGACGCGCGATGAGACGGGGCGGCTCAATGGCATCCGCGTCGAGCGGCTGAAGGACAAGCTCGGCACGCGCAAGGTGCCGACAGCGGAGTTGACGCTCGAAGGCGCGGCTGCGGAGTTCGTGTGCGGGGAGAGCGACGGCGTGAAGCATATCGCGCCGATGCTCAACGTCACGCGCGCGTGGAACGCGGTGAGCGCGTGCGCTCTCATGCGCCGCGGGCTCGCGCTCGCGGGCGACTACGCGAAAAAGCGCGTCGCGTTCGGCGCGCCGCTCGCGGAGAAGCCGCTGCATGTCGACACGCTCGCCGGGCTGCACGCCGAGTCCGCCGGAGCGCTGCAGCTCACTTTCTTCGTGGCCGAGCTGCTCGGGCGAGCCGAGGCGGGGCAGGCGAGCCCGGCGCAGGAGGCACTGCTGCGGCTGGCGACGCCTCTCGCCAAGCTCACCACGGCACGGCAAGCGGTCGCGGTGCTCTCAGAGGTGATCGAGGCGTTCGGCGGCGCGGGTTACGTCGAGGATACCGGGCTGCCCGCGCTGTTGCGCGATGCGCAGGTGCTCCCCATCTGGGAAGGCACGACCAACGTCCTTGCGCTCGACACATTACGGGCACTCGAGGAGGCGGGCGGGATCGCGGTGCTCAGGCGCGAGGCCGGGTTTCTGTTGCAAGGCGTGCGCGCGCCGGAGCTGGTGAAAATCTCGGCCCAGGTCGAGGGCACGCTCGATTCGTGCGAAGGCTGGCTAAAGAGCGCGGGGAAGACGGGTTCCGCGGAGCTGGAAGCGGGCGCGCGGCGCTTCGCGATGACGCTCGGGCGCGCTCTGGAGCTCGCGCTGCTTGCGCGCCAGGCGCAGTTCTCGCTCGAGCACGAGCAGGACCGGCGCCCGCTGGCGGCGGCGCGCCGCCTTGCCGTGCACGGCATCAATCTGCTTGCGCAGGTGGATGCGGAGGAGTCGCGGTTGCTTGTGTGCGATCGCGGGTAATGGGGAATGGGAAATCGGTAATGGGGAATGGGAAATGGGAAATGGGTAATGCGAAGACGGGGCGTGCGCCGCTTTCCGGCCGGCCGTGAAATTTAAATCAAACACGAGTAGATCGCACCATGGCGACTGGGAGCACGAGGGAAAAAGAGATTCTCGTTGCGGAGAGGGTAGAGGGCAGTGAAATCGAGCACGCCGCATGCGTCCGTGCGGGCCCGTGGGTGTTCCTGACCGGCATCGAGGCAACGGACTACAAGACCGGCCTCGCATCGGGCGTGCGGGCGCGCGCGGGGCTGCCGTACCACGGCCGGCCCAAGCACCGGCGCGAAGCCGAATTCATCGTGGGCCGTTTCGCGCAAATGCTCGAAACCGCCGGCAGCAGCCTCGCGCACGCCGCGCGTGTCGATCAGTATTACACGACATGGAAAGCGGTCGACTCTTACCACCACGTGCGCAAGGCGGCGTTCGGGAGCCATATCCCGCCGAGCACGTCGATCGTGGTGGAGGAGATGCTCGGCCGGGAGTTCGAGATCTCGGCGTCGTTGATCGCGGTGCGCGCGGGACGCGGACTCGATCCGCAGCGCGTCAGCGTGCAGAAGGTCGGCGCGCCGGCCTGGTCGGGGTTCGCGCCCGCGGTAACCTGCGGCGATCTGGTATTCGTTGCCGGGCAAATGGCGCGCGCGGCGGACGGCGGATATGACGCGCGTGCGCACGTTTCCCCGCACTCGCTGTGGGGCGGCTACGAGATCCGTAAGCAGGCCGAACACATCATCACCGAGAGCCTGGCGCCGGCGATCGAGGCTGCCGGCTCGTCTTTCGCCAATGCGGTGAAAGCGCAGGCGTACTTGCGGCACATTGACGACGTGCCGCATCTGCTCGAGGTATGGGACAGCTATTTCGGGGAGAGGAAGGTCGCTCTGACGATCGTGCCCGCCGTCGAGTTCGGGCACGTAAGCGCAAACCTGGAAATCAATTTGATCGCGGTCCGCGATAGGGGCGCGAATCGCAAGGAAATCGTCCCGGCGGACGTCCCGGAAGAGTGCTGTTTCGGCGCGCCGGCGGTGCGTGCCGGTGATCTTCTTTTCCTGTCGGGCATGCACGCGGCCGACGGCGGCGGCCCGGTGGCAGCTCTGCGTACGGCGTCGAGCCTTCCGTACTTCGGGATAGCCCCGCGCGCACAGGTGGGCTTCATACTGGACCAGGCAGACAAGCTCTGCGCTGCGGCCGGCACGTCGCTCACGAACGTCGTCCGAGCGCAGCACTTTTTGACGGATCTGGGCCACTTCCCCAGCATGCACCGCGCGTGGCAGGAGCGTCTGGGCGGCCGCCCGCTTCCGTTCAGCGCGGTGCGGGTGCCTGCGCCGCAGGCAGTGCCGGATTGTTCGTTGACGCTCGATCTCTGGATTTACGCGCCGCAAACGGAATAAATGAGTGACCCCATTTGACGCCGGTGAAACGTGAATCGCGGATCGCGGCTCACGCGATCGCGGAAACGCGGATTCGCAGGGCCCGCCAGCATTCGTATTTTCGATTCCCGATTCCCGATTGACGATTTCCGGGTTTATCCGCGTTCATCGGCGTTCATCGGCGGTTTCCAGCTTTTCGAGTCTTTTCGAAACAACTTCTCTGCTGTCGTCACCGCGACGACCACAAATCGTTTTTTCCGTTTACCATTCACCATTCACGATTCCCCGGCCGGAGGCCCCATGCGCGGCACGATGATGCAGTATCCACTCACGCTCGTGCATCTTTTCGAGCGTGCGGAGAAGTTCTTCCCCGACTCCGAGATCGTCTCGCGGCTGCCCGACCGGTCGCTCCACCGCTACGCGTACGCCGACTTTTGCCGGAGAGTTCGCGCGCTGGGCGGCGCTTTGCGGCGGATGGGATTGAAGCGCGGCGACCGGGTCGCCACGCTGATGTGGAACCACCACGTCCACCTCGAGGCCTACTTCGCCATTCCGTGCGCGGGCGGCGTGCTGCACACGCTCAATCTCCGGCTGCACCCCGACGACATCGCCTACATCGCCAGCCACGCCGGCGACCGCTTCCTGATCGTGGACGACGTGCTGCTTCCGCTCTACGAGAAGCTGCGCGGCAAGGCGTCGTTCGAAAAGGTGATCGTCGTGCCGCTGACGGGGAGCGCGGTGCCGGCCGGGTACGAGGACTACGAGAAGCTCGTGGCCCGAGGCAGGCCCTGGAAGATGCGGGTGCCCAAGGAGGAGGACGCAGCGGGCATGTGCTACACATCCGGCACCACCGGCCGGCCGAAAGGAGTGGTCTACACGCACCGGGCGCTGGTGCTGCACTCCCTCGCTTCGGCGCTCCCGGACGTGCTCGGGCTCGCCAATGCCGATGTGGTTTGCCCCGTGGTGCCCATGTTCCACGTCAATGCGTGGGGCACTCCGTTCACCGCGGTGATGGTGGGAGCGAAAATCGTTTTTCCCGGTCCGCATCTCGATCCGGTAAACCTGCTCGATCTCTACGAGCAGGAGCGGGTGACGGTCACCGCGGGCGTGCCCACGATCTGGTCCGGCATCCTGCGGGCGCTGGAGGAGGAGCCGGAAGGCTGGAAACTTGCCGCGGGCATGCGCATGGTCGTGGGCGGCGCGGCGGCGCCGGAGTCGATGATCCGCGCGTTCGACGCCTTCGGCCTGCGGGTGATCCACGGCTGGGGCATGACCGAAACCACCCCCGTCGCGGCCGTCAATTACGTGAAGCCGGGGCTGAGTGCGCTGCCGGAGGAGGAGCGCTACGCGCTGCGCGCCAAGCAAGGCGTTCCCCTTCCTTTCGTCGAGGCGCGGGCCCGCTCGGAGCAGGGGGAGGTCCCCTGGGACGGACAGGCGATGGGCGAGCTCGAGGTGCGCGGGCCCTGGGTTGCGGCCGCCTATCACGAACTTGCGGACGAATCGGACAAGTGGACCGACGACGGATGGTTTCGAACCGGGGACGTCGTCACGATCGACCGCCACGGCTACATCAAGATCACCGACCGCATCAAGGACCTGGTGAAGTCCGGCGGGGAGTGGATCAGCTCGGTGGATCTCGAGAACGCGCTCGCCGGGCACCCGAAAGTGGCGGAGGCCGCCGTGATCGCGGTGCCGCACCCGAAATGGGGCGAGCGGCCGCTGGCGGTCGTCGTGCTCAAGTCCGGCCAGAAAGCGGACGCCGGGGAGCTGCGTGATTTTCTCGCCGCGAAATTCGCGCAGTTCTGGGTGCCCGACGCGGTGGCGTTCGCGGATCAGATCCCGCGCACCTCGACGGGCAAGATGATGAAGGCTACACTGCGGGAGCAGTACAAGGACTGGAAAGTGTGAATGGTGAACGGTGAACGGTGAACGGACCGGTCATTCCACTCACCACTCACGCATTTATAACGGAGCCCGGAATGAACGAACAACAGCTGACCGTATTCATCGTATCCGACGTCGTCTGACCCTGGTGCTTCATCGGGAAGCGCCACCTCGCGGACGCATTGCGCGAGTACCGGGAGCGCCATCCCGATCGGGCCGAGCCGGCCGTGCGCTGGCTGCCGTTTCAACTGAACCCCGACATGCCCCCGGAGGGCATGCCGCGGCAGGATTACATCGCTCGAAAATGGGGACCCGGGCGCGGCAACGAGATCTACTCGCGCGTCGCGGGGGTGGGCAATTCCGTCGGGATTCCGTTCGCGTTCGAGAAGATCCGGGTCCAGCCCAACACGCTCGACGCGCACCGGCTGATGTACTACGCGGAGCGCGCCGGCGACCAGGACGCACTGGCCGAGGAGCTGTTCCGCGGATACTTTCTCGAAGGCGCGAATCTCACCGACAAGGCGGCGCTCGCCGACCTTGCGGCACGCGCGGGCATGGATCGCGCCGAGGTTGCCGCCTATCTCGAGAGCGGCGAGGACCGGGACGTGATCCTGAAGGCGGACCTGGAAGCGCGCGAATCCGGCATACACGGCGTGCCGTTCTTCATCTTCAACCGCAAGGTCGCGGTCTCCGGGGCGCAGGAGGCGGAGGCCCTGCTCGGCGCGATGGAGCAGGCCCTCGAAAGCCGTGATTCGTGACTCGTGACTCGTTACTGGAGACGAGTGACGACTGACGAGTGACGACCGACGGGTGACGGGGTCACCCTTTACCCTTTACCCTTTACCGGCCGAGTCTCAGCGATCGTCGTACACCCGAGTCTCAGCGATCCCCGAACAACACGCGCCAGGAAGCGAGCGGTTCGCGACATGTGGAATCTCCCGGAAAACCGCATTCTGCCTTACTTTGCAGGTTTTGCTGTTAGCCATCGTGGTGTTCGACTAACGCTGAGCCCCGGTCACGTCAACGTCAAAAAAGTGTACGACGATCGCTGAGACTCGGCCCTTTACCCTTTACCCATTACCGATTTCCGATTCCCATTTTCCGATTCACGGCTTTTTGTCGGGCGTGGGCTGGATGGTGATGTCGCTCACCTCGCGCGGGGGGATGAGCTTGAACGAGGAGAGGAAGCGGTTCACGTCGGCGACCGGCATCGTGTCGCGGTTTCCGAACACCACGACCTGGTAGAGGCGGTTGCCGACGAGATAAAACCGGCCCCTGAGATAAGCCTCGCGCCCGTTGACCGTGCCCGAGGCGACGATCTCCATGCCCGGATACGTGCCGTCGAGCCGGATGTCGATGCCCTCGCCCTGCAACCTGCCGTTGATCCGTTTCATCCACCCGTCGCGCACGTCCGTGAACATGCGCCGCGGCGCCATCAGCCGCAGCACCTGCTCGGGATAGTCCGAGTAGCCCACGCCGAACACCGAGTCGCGCAGCTCCATCGAATAGAGGTGCGCGGTGATGGTTCCGATGGGGGTGTCGAGCTGGCGCTTCTCGTAGTGCGGCTGGGGCAGCATCAGCACGCGGAATCCCCCGTCGCGGATGGACTGCTCGTTCCACTTCGACCGGTCGCAGCCGGCAGCGCCGGCCACCAGAACCAGCACTGGCAGCAGGCGCGCTATTGCCCGGAGGTTGCTCGCGTTCATGTTCTGTCGGTTCCGGCGGGGAACGCGCTAGTTTACCCGCGCGTGCGATCGTCATCCATGGCCGCGTGCGGGTGTGCCCCCGAATGCCGGCGGGTGGTCCGGACGGCGCTCGTCAGGAAAACGCGCTTCGTATAGACTGACGGCACATGGCCGCTCGCAAGGATGCCCCGGCGCCATTGGCGTCGGGGACCATGCTGCTCGAGTACCGGCTCGAGTCGGTGCTCGGCACGGGCGGCTTCGGCATCACCTACCGCGCGCAAGACACCAACCTCGATAAGTCGGTCGCGATCAAGGAATATCTCCCGGGAGACCTCGCGCTGCGCGCGCTGGACGGCAGCGTCGTGCCCGTCAACACCGACTTCGCGTTCGACTACAAAGGCGGGCTCGAGCGCTTTCTGGTCGAAGCACGCACCCTGGCCAAGTTCACCCATCCCAACATCGTGCGGGTCAGCCGCTATTTCAAGGCGAAGGGCGCCGCCTACATGGTGATGGACTACACGGAAGGAGAATCGCTCAACCAGATGTTGAGGCGCGGAGAGCAGTTCGAGGAGGCACGGCTCAAGGCCATCCTCTCGCCGCTGCTCGACGGCCTCGAGGCGGTGCACAGCGCGGGTTTCTTGCATCGCGACATCAAGCCGAGCAACATTCTCGTCCGCACCGACGGCTCCCCGCTGCTGCTCGATTTCGGCGCGGCGCGGCTGGCGGTCCGCGGAGCGATGCACGACATCATTTCGGTGCTCACCCCCGGCTACGCGCCGGTCGAGCAGTACATCAGCAGCGGCCTGCAGGGTCCGTGGTCGGACGTCTACTCGGTGGCGGGGGTGCTCTACCGCGTCGTCACCGGCGAGAACCCGCCGGACGCGCTGAGCCGGCTGCGCAGCGACCGCGTGGGCAAGAAACTCAATGCCGCGCGCGTGCGCTTCAGCGCTCCGTTCCTCGCGGCCATCCACTGGGCGCTCGCGCTGGAGGAGAAGCGGCGCCCGCAGAACGTGGCGGAATGGCGCAGTGCCTTGCTGCGCGACAGCGAGTCGCGCGCGGCGCACCAACCGGCGCCGAAATCGCCGGGAGCCGATCCCGCACGGAAGTACGTATGGGTCGCCCTCGGCGCGGTCCTGTTTTTCGTCGTCTTCGAGGCGGCGGACCTCCTGAACCTGAGGGAGAGCGGCGGGCCGATGCGGTGGCCGCGCAAGCCCCTGATCGCGCCCGACCAGGCCCTGACACACACCGGAGCATCACCCGGCGTAGGTCGAGCCGCCACGTCCGGCGCGGTTCCCGCCGGTCCGGGGGTGGGCATGAGTCGCGAGGAAATGGCGCAGCACCTGCCGCATCTCGCGGACCGGTTCGCGGATATCGACGCGAATGGCGACGGCCGCGTCAGCATGGACGAGCTGCAGAATTTCCTGCGCCTGCAGCCGGCGGGGGCGCCGGCTCCGCGCGCGGGCCAGTGACCGGGACGCCGTGATGCCGTGGCGCGAGAATCAGCCGGCAAGGAGAAATTCGCGCACAACCTCGATCTGCTCCGGCGCGAGCAGCATCGGCGCGTGGCCTACGCCGTCGAACTCGACGAGGCGGGGTTTGGGCCCGCTCCGCGTCATCGCGGCGGCAATGTCCTTGAGCAGCAGGTCCGATTGGGCTCCCCGCAGCAGCAGCGTCGGACAGCGGACCGCCTCCCACTGGGCGAGGAGGTCGATGTCGGCCAGCGGTCCCTTGCGGAAGGGCAAGGCGATAGCGGGATCGTAGAGCAGGCCCCAGGAGCCGTCTTCGTGCTGCCTCGCGCTGTGCACGGCGAGGTGCAGCCACTGCTCGTCGGTCAGCGGGCCGAACGGCGCCGAGACCGTGCGCACGTAGGCTTCGAGCTCCTCGAACGTCCCGAAACGCGGGTCCTGTCCGATGTAGGTCGCGATCCGCGCCAGCGCCGATTTCGGCACGACGGCCCCGATATCGTTCATCACCAGCTTTTCGATCGGGCTGCCGGCGCACGAGGCAAGCAGCATGCCGACGATGCCGCCAAGGGAAGTCCCGACCCAGAAGATGCGCTTCGGCGCCTCCGCTCCCGCGGTGACGCGCGCGATCAGTGTCGCCATGTCCGCGCAGTACTGGGGGTAGCCGTAGCCGGTTTTGTCCTCGAGCCAGTCGCTCTTTCCACGGCCCACGACGTCGGGGCACACCACGCGGCACTCGGGAAGCAGGGCCTGCGCGAGAAAATCGAAGTCGCGGCAGTTGCGCGTAAGCCCGTGCACGCAAATCACGATTCTCTCGGCCATGGGCGGACCCCACTCGACGTAGCGCATGCGGTGGAAGCCCTTGGGCGAGAGGCACAGTGCGTGGTCGCTTTTCATGCCGGCGGGCGTTCAGGGAAGGGGCCCCTCATGAGTCTACCGCCCCGGAGAGCAAGCGTCACCGCCGCGATCTCGGTCGCGTGGGCTAGGTCGTTGCGGTTGCATGGTGGCCTGCTCCGACCCGGGGCGCCGGCGCAGTCTCACAGCAACAGGAACAGCGCGCCGGCGCCGGCACCGAAGAACACCAGCAGGTGCGCAACGCTCCACCACGCGAAGCGGCGGCCGAGCTGGTCGGGCAGCTCGCTGGAGAGCAGAAACAGCCGCCCGTCGCGCGGCTTTGCGAGGATGTGCACGCCATCGCGCGAGCGGAGCTCGGCGTGGCTCCTGCGCACCTCGCGCTGGGCCTGCAGGCGCGCGAGCTCCCATTCCTTCAGATCGATGTTCCCGTCGCGGTCGAAGTCGAAGCGCTCGTGCAGGGTTTTCCGGTCCCGCTTCCAGTCGGCGAGCAGCGCCCCCACGTCGGCGCGCTCGTCGAGCTCGAGGCTGGCCCCACCCCCGGTTCGGAATTCACCCAGCGCGTAAAGCGGGTCGTCCGGCAGGAACAGCCACTCCGTGTAGCGGTAGTCGCCTTCCCGCCAGGCCTGCTTGCGCGCGCCGATGATCTCCGCCCCTTCGGGGGAGATGACGCACTGGCCGCTGCCGTCCACCAGCGCGAATTGCGCGTTACTCACGCCGCTGTCCACGTATTCCCACTTATCGTCGGAGCCGCGGCGCTCCACGTAATACCGGAACCAGCAGCACGGCAGTCCCGTGACCCCGCTCAGGACCGGGACTCCCGGGAGCTGCTCGGAGCGCCCGAAAAGCTCGACGTAACCCTGCGCTGCGGAGGCGACCCGGGAAGTCGGCAGGTCGTGAATGTGGCGGTAGCGCCGGTAGGTCGCGATCCAGGCGAAGAAACTCACGACCGCCATCGCCGCGAGCGCGTACGGCCACAGTGCACCCGTATCGTCATGCAGCGCAACCGCGGCGATGATGAGGTGAACGCCCCCGCTCAGCCACTCCGACGCGTGAAACCGGATTGGCGCGAACATGCCGCGTGGCGGTGGCCGTGCGCGAGGCAAGAACCTATTTCATATATAGGCGCGTGATGCGTTGCGGCCAGGACGGAGCGGATGCAAGGCGCCCGACGAAGGCCATATGTCGATATGGTCTAGGAGGGCAACGACGCAGCCGACCGTCCTGGCCGCAACCCGCAGGGACGGGGCGATCTGGGCGCATTTCTTCGTCGGGGACCCTCGAAATATCGACATATTCCTTCGGGCCCTCCTCCTCGAACTGCATCCCACATCGCCTCCGTCGCACACGTGCCTATATATGAAATAGGTTCTATGGATTGAACAGCTTGCCCACGTCCACGTCGGCCTTCTCGGCCTCCTGGAACTCGAGCAGCAGCGCCGGCCGGAAGTTGAACATGCCGGCGACCACGGTGTCCGGAAACTGCTCGATGCGCACGTTGTTGACGTTGACCGACTCGTTGTAGAACTCGCGCCGGTCGGCGATCGCGTTCTCGAGGCTGGAAATGCGATTCTGCAGCTGCTGGAAGGTCTGGTTGGTCTTGAGGTCCGGGTAGGCTTCGGCGAGCGCGAACAGGTGGCCGAGCGTCGCGCGCAGCGCGCCTTCGGCCTGCCCGAGGCTCGCGATGTCCTGTTTTTCCCGCGCGGTGAACACCTTGGAGCGCGCCTCCATCACCTTCTGCAGGGTTTCCTGCTCGAACTTCATGTACTGCTTGCACGTTTCGACGAGCTTCGGAAGCTCGTCGTGTCGCTGCTTGAGCAGCACGTCGATGTTCGCCCAGGCCTTGGAGACGTTGTGCTTCAGCTGGACCAGGTTGTTGTAGATCATGACCGCGTAGGCCGCGATCACCAGCAGCACGCCGAGCACGATGAGCGTTCCGATCCCCATGCAATCCCTCCCTGTCCCAGAACGCGGCCATTCTATACCGTTGGCATGGCCGCGGCCATGCCCGTCGTTCCAGGTTCAATGTTCAACGTTCAATGTCGGAAATACTGGCGCCCGGATCTTGCGAACAACTTTGAACTTGGAACTTTGAACCTTGAACTTTGAACCTCGAACCTTGAACGAAGCGCGGCCGCCGGCAGGCGGCCACGCTTCACCAGGAGTAGTGGACGGTGTAGCGCAGCACCGTCTCGCCGCTCGCGGCGACCCTGAGGGGAAAGTGCACGGTGCGCGCGTCCTGCTTCTGGAACTCGTGCGTTTTGGCGGCGATCTGCCAGTTCACCCAGCGGTAGAGGTTCTCCTTGACGATGACCGTGACCGCTTCCCTCTTGTGGTTGCGCAGCTTGACTTCGATCTCCTCGGTCATGGTCCTGCGATGGGAATCGACCGTGAAGTTTACCTGACGGCGCTCGCCCACGACGTCGAAGGCCGAGCCGAGCTTTACCCGCACCGCCTCGTCCTGGGGCGTGTGGTCGATCACGTCCTCGCCGATGAATTCGAGCGTATTGTCGGCGGGATCGAGCTTGCTCACGCGGATGCGCCCGGAAGGCAGCGGCACGCCCATGTTGTGCGGCTTCGCGTTCCTGAAATGCAGGTAGACGTCCACCTTCTTGTTGGTCTGGGTGCCGTAATTGCGGTCGACGTTGGGGCTGGGGCCGTATCCGTAGGCGGGGACCGCACCGTAGTAGAGCAGGGTCTTTTCGCACGGCACGGCGCGCGCCACGGGGAAAAGCTCGATCTGCTTGGTCGAGTTGTCGGGTAGCGTGGTCGGCCGGCCAAGCGTGTAGAGGTGGTATTCGAAGAACGCCTTCTGCGCGAAGGCTTCGGTACGCGATTCCGCCGCGGCGCGTGCCGCGGGAACGTCCGCCGTTTGTCCGGGAGCGGTGGCGCGGTGGACGTCGCCTGCAACGAGCTTGAGCCTGGCATTCTCGTAGCCGGCGCCCGACTGGTTGATGATGCTCACCCAGGCGCCGATATCGAGCCGGCACGAATGCGCGTCCCGGCCCTCGGAGTAGGTCAGGTTGTAGTCCGCCCACCAGGTGATGCCGCGGGTCTGGTAGGACACGCGCACGTTGTGCGCGCCGCCGCGGTTCGCCGCCACGTCCCAGACGAGCGTCGGGCGCGTGATGAGCCCGCCCGGCAGCTCGGGCAGCCGCACGCCCGCGTTGTGCGGAAGGATCTGCACCGTGCCGTCCTCGCGTCGCAGCGTGAGGCCGCCGGCGGTCGAGAGCAGCGTGCCCGTGAAGGTTTCGACCCCGGTGCCGCGCACCTGGTCCACGCTGATCGCGCGATCGAGGTACTTCTCGAGCAGTTTCTGGGTGCTCACGAGGTCGTACTGGAAATTCTGCTCGACCACGCTGGTGCCCTTCGGGTCGGTAAGCGATTCGAAGTGAACGGTGGTGGGATCGATCAGCGCGGCGACGTCGGAGAAGCGCACCGTGTTGCGCCCGCGCTCGAGCGCGAGATCGCGCTGGTGGCGCGCCACCGCGTAGCCGGGGACGGATGCGCCACGCATCCCGCCGTGATGAAGCGCCGGAGGCACGGCGCCGGGGCGCGCGGTGCTGTAGATGGTGAGGGCATTGCCGCCGGTAGCGCCGAAGGCGGCATTGCCGTGTGCGAGCCCAAGCACGAGTGCAAGAGCGGATGCGCCGGTGCGGATCGAGTTCATGCGTACTCCTTGTCAATGGGGTTTAACGGACACACGCCGCTATGAACGTGCGGCGGCCGGCTCCGGGGTTAAACGGCTGCGAGGCGGGCGGGGTTCCCCGGACGGATGCCTTAGAGCCGGTATCAAAAACCCGAAGAAGCTTGGAACCGCCGATGAACGCCGATGAACGCAGACGGACAAACACGGTAAGCGGTTAGCGGTAAGGGGCAAGCCGTGAGGAGAAGCTCCGTTTCAGGGGTTATCCGCTCACCACTCACCGTTCACTCGCTTTCGATCGGCGTGTATCGGCGTTTATCTGCGGTTAATATTTCTTGATTTTGTTACACGCTCTTAGAATTCACGGTGGCAAAGGGAGGGGTCATGCGTAGCGTGTGCGTGTTCTGCGGTTCGAATACCGGGCGCGAGGCGATCTACGCGGAGGCCACGCGCGCGCTCGCGCGGGAGATGGTGAAGCGCGGGATACGGATCGTCTTCGGCGGGGGCAACATCGGGCTCATGGGCGTGCTTGCCGAGGCCGCCCTCGAGGCGGGCGGGACGGTGATCGGCGTTGCGCCGCGAGCGCTGCTCGAGCGCGAGGTCGTCCACACCGGGCTTACGAAGCTGCACGTGGTCGGCACCATGCACGAGCGCAAGGCGCTGATGGCGGAGCTCTCCGACGCGTTCATCGCGCTGCCCGGGGGGCTGGGCACGCTCGACGAGCTATTCGAGATGCTCACGTGGAACCAGCTCGGCTTCCAGCGCAAGCCGTGCGGCGCACTCGACGTCGCCGATTATTTCTCCGGTCTGGGCGCTTTCCTCGTGCACGCGGTGCGCGAGCGCTTCCTCAAGGAGGAACACCGCGCGATGCTCATCGTCGAACGCGATGCGAAGCGTTTGCTCGATCGGCTCGCGGCCGAACCGCTGCCCAAGGTGAGCAAGTGGATCGGCCCCAAACCCGTCTGATTGCGAGGCGGCGCGCGTGCGCCGGTGTGGAAAGAGCGGCGCAGCAAGAACCAAACGTTTTGATTTTAAAGGGAAAATTCGCTAAAATACGCCTTCCCTGCCTGCCTTTTCCGAACTGTTAACGCCAACCACCAGAGGTGCACCATGCCGAATGAATCCGCCGTGACCCGTGACAAACTGGTCCAAGATCTCAAGATCGTGATTTCCGATGCCGAGGAGCTGCTGCGCGCCACCGCCAGCCAGGCCGGAGAGAAAGTGTCCGCGGCGCGCGAGCGCGTGCAGGACAGCCTGCACCGCGCCAAGGTCAAGATCGCCGAAGCCGAAGACATCCTGGTCGACAAGGGCAAGCAGGCGGCCCGAGCGACCGACGAATACGTGCACGAGCATCCCTGGCGCGCCGTCGGGGTCGCCGCGGGCATCGGCCTCATCGTCGGCCTGCTGATCGGGCGCCGCTAAGCCGCGCAGGCTGTTGCCGTGCAGGATCGCGAGCGCGACGCGGAGCAGGCCGGCGGCCTGCTGCAATCGCTGCGCGGCCTCGCCGCCAATGTCATCGCCCTCGTACATACGCGGCTCGAGCTGCTCGCCGCCGAGGTCGAGGAAGAGCGATTGCGGCTCATCGAGCTCCTGTTCTGGGGCTGCGTCGCGGTCTTTTTTCTCTCGCTCGGCGTGCTGATGGCCACGCTGTTCGTGCTCCTGCTGTTCTGGGACACGCACCGCTTGCTGATCTCCGCCATGTTCGCCGCCTCCTACCTTGCCGTCGGTGTCGTTGCCGTGCTCGCGGCGCGCAACCGCGCGCGCGCGCGTGCCAGGCTCTTTTCGACGAGCCTCGCGGAGCTGGAAAAGGACCGCACCGAGCTCACCCCGCGATGAACCACACCGAGCGGATGATGGAAGTCGCGCGGCGCAAGGAACGCCTGATCGCGCGTGCGGCCCGGGAACGCGCGGCAATTGCGGCCGCGGCGGGCCGCTGGGAACAGCCCCTCGCAGTAGTGGACCAGGCGCTGGCCGCGGGACGCTATCTGCGCGCGCACCCGCTGCTGCTCGTCGCGCTGCTCGCGGCGATCGTTGCGCTGCAGCGGCGCAATCTGCTGCGCTGGGCGGGGCGCGGCTTTACCGCATGGCGCACCTGGCGCGTGCTGTCCCGCTTGGGAATCCGGCTCTTCGCCTGACGACCGGACCACAAACGACATACCCGGCCCACCGATGTCGTCTCGTATCCGCGAGTTCAATCTGCGTACGTTGAACTTGGTGCGCCACGTGCGCGAGCTCACCGCGCGCGAGAGACGGTTCCTGCTCGACGAAGTCCTGAAGGTGAAGGGGCTGATGCCCCTGCTCATGAAGCCGCGCAACAAGCAGCGCTGGACGCCCGAGGACAAGCGCGAGCTCGCCGAGCACATGCGGCGCCTCTCGCGCCTCAGCCCCTACCTCGTGGTGCTGGTGATGCCGGGAGGGATGCTGGTCCTGCCGGCGCTCGCGTGGTGGCTGGACCGGCGGCGTAACCGCAAGGGCGCCGGTCCGGCAGTACGGCGCTGAATGCACGGTTCTAAAGCCGCTTGCTACAATATGCGGCGCATGCCGCGACAGCTCGTCTTGCATATCCTGTGAACGATCGCACGCTCGACGCCTGCAACATCGCCGACCTGCGCGAGATGGCGCGGCGGCGCTTGCCCAAGGGGCTCTTCGAGTTCGTGGACCGTGGCACCGAAGACGAGGTGTCCCTGCGCAACAACCGCGCGGTCTTCGAGCGCATCCGATTCAAGCCGCGCACGCTGGTGGACGTCTCGGCCCGCAGCCAGGAGGTGACGCTGTTCGGGAAGCGCCACAGGATGCCGGTCGGCATCGCGCCCACCGGCACGGCGGGCCTGTGGTGGTACGAGGGCGAGACCGCGCTCGCGCGCGCGGCCGCCGGAGCCGGCGTTCCCTTCACGCTCGCCACCGGCTCCATGACGGCGATGGAAAAAGTCGCCGAGCAGGCGGGCGGGACGCTGTGGTTCCAGCTCTACATGTGGCCCGACCGCAGCCTCTCCCACAAGCTCGTGGAGCGCGCCAGGGCGGCGGGCTACGAGGCGCTCGTGGTGACGGTCGACGGCGTGGTGCCGGGCAACCGTGAGTACAACCTGCGCAACGGCTTCACCATTCCGTTCAGCTTCACGCGGCGCAACGTGACCGACGTGCTCATGCACCCCGGATGGCTGGTGAGGGTGCTCGGGCGCTACGTGCTCACGAGCGGCATGCCGCGCTACGAGAACTATCCGTCCGAGCTCAGGGCGAAGATCACCGCGCGGCCGATGGGCCGCGCGACGCTGCGCAATGATTCGCTCAACTGGGACGACCTGCGCGCGCTGCGCAAGCTCTGGCCGCAGCCCCTGATCGTGAAAGGCATCCTCCATCCGCAGGACGCGCTGCTCGCGGCCGATTGCGGGGCGGACGGTGTCGTGGTGTCCAACCATGGCGGGCGCAACCTCGACGGGGCGATCTCGCCGATCGAGGCGCTGCCCGGGATCGTGGAGGCCGTCGGCAAGCGCGTGACGGTGCTGGTGGACAGCGGATTTCGCCGCGGCACGGACGTCGTGAAGGCGCTCGCGCTCGGGGCGAGGGCGGTCCTGCTCGGACGTTCGACCCTGTACGGCATCGGGGCCGGCGGGCCGGCGGGCGCCGCGCGCGCACTGGCGATCTTTCGCGAGGAAATCGACCGCGTCCTCGCGTTGATCGGATGCCGCGGCGTGAGCGAGCTCTCACGGGAGTTTCTCGACGCCCCCGGTTTCGAGCTCCCGGCGCCGGAAGCAGGGCGCCCCGAGCTCAAGCTGCTCGAGACCGGCAAAGTCGCGGAGCGCTAGTTGGTCGCTTGGTACCTGCTGCCCCTGGTACTGGTCATCGCCGTCGTCTACCTCGTCTGGGCGTACCGCAGAAAGACCATCGAGAAGGAGGCAGCAAGCCGCGAGCGCTTCGTGCAGTTGCTCGCCGCGGGGGCTCCGGACGGTGAGCAGCGCGGGCATTCCGCCGGCGCGCAAATCAACACGGGCCCGGTTCGCCCCGTAGAGACCCCCGAGCCCGGTCCGGAGCAGGGGCGTTTTCTCGGTCGCGCTGAAACGCTGCTCTACCGCCTGCTCAAGGCGGGATTGAGCGACCACGAGATATTCGCGCAGGTTACCCTCGCCTCCGTCGTGGGCCTGCCGGAGGGCATACAGGACTACGAGCGGGAACAGCGGCGCCGCCGGCTGGCGCAGCATCGGGTAGACTTCCTCGTCTGTGACAAGGACATGCGGATCGTGGCCGCGGTGGAGCTGGATGCGGGCGACGCCGATGCGCCCGGGGCGGACTCCTTCAAGGCTGATTGCCTCCACGCGGCCGGCATACGACTCGTGCGCGTGAATCGTGCCGCGATGCCGCGGCGCGAGGCGGTGCGGGCATTGATCCTCGGTACAGACGCGCGACCCGGCCTCGAGCATGCCGGGGGCGCAACAAGCGGTACCGCCAGCCGCGGAGCCGGTGCGCGCGCGAGAGACGCCGCATCCGAGTAACGGGCGGATCGCGATACAGGAAAGGCGCACGATGCGTATTATTCACGGTCTAGCCGGGTTGCTCGCGCTGCTGGTCTCGTCCCATGCGGTGGCCGCCAGGACGCCCGAGCAGGTGTTCGAGAGCGCATCGCGCAGCGTGGTGCTCGTACACGGATACGACGCCGAGGGAAACACGCTGAGCCAGGGTAGCGGCGTGGTGACGGGCAGGGAAACGGTCACCACCAACTGCCACGTCACCGACGACGCGGCGAGAGTCGAGGTGGTCTTCCAGGCGAAAGCCTTCAGCGTGACGCCGGGCGCGGCGAACCGCGACCGCGACCTGTGCCAGCTCAAGGTGCCGCAGCTCGGCGCGCCGCGCGCCGCGCTCTACACCGGCCGGCTGCGCGTCGGGCAGCGCGTCTACGCGATCGGCGCTCCCGAAGGGCTGGAGCTCACGTTCACCGAAGGCCTCATCTCGAATTTGCGCGAGTTCGAGGGCTCGCGCTACATCCAGACTTCCGCCGTGATCGCGCAGGGCTCGAGCGGCGGCGGCCTGTTCGACGCCGAAGGGCGGCTCATCGGCATCACCGCGTTCATCGTCGGGGAAGGGCAGAACCTCAATTTTGCCCTGCCGGCGAGCTGGATCAGTGACTTGACGGCCGCCGCGGACCGGCCCGTGCCGAAGGTCTTGACCGCGGAGGCCGCCGAAGCGAGGTGGATCGCCCGCGTCGCAGAAGCGCGCGCGCAGAAAGACTGGATCACCTTGCTCATGGTGACGCAGCAGTGGGTGCGCACGATGCCTAGGAGCGCGCGCGCGTGGCAGGAGCTGGGTGACGCCTACCGCACGGTCAACCGGCCGCGCCGCGCCGTGCCCGCGTACCAGCAGGCGGTGCGCTACAACGCGCAGGCGTTCGACGCCTGGGTCCACCTCGGCACGTCCTATCTTGCGCTCAACCAGTATGACCGGGCGATCGAGGCGAGCCAGGAGGCGCTGCGCATCAGGGCGGCGGAGCCGCGCGCCTTGTACAACCTCGGCGCCGCTTACCACGGCCAGGGGCTGCACGAGCGCGTCCAGGAGATCCATGCGCAGCTGAGGAAGGCGGACAGTGCGCTCGCGGCCGATTTCGCGCGGAAGTACGGAAAAAGATAGGGGCAAGCCCGCTGCTTGCAGTCCGGCCGGAAACCGGGTATCGTTGCGCCCGCAGTCGACTCAGACGGTGCCGTTGGTCCTCAGTTTCCGCCTGTGACAGGGCGAGCCTTCAGTTCTCAACCACTTTTCTCGATTCGTTTGCTGGCCGCGGGCATCTGCCCGTGTTCGTATATTTTTTCAGGAGAGCAACATGGCAACTGGTACGGTGAAGTGGTTCAACGAGGCGAAGGGTTTCGGGTTCATCACGCCCGACGAGGGCGGCGAGGATCTGTTCGCGCATTTCTCGGAGATACAAGCCAACGGCTACAAGTCGCTGAAGGAACAGCAGCGCGTCGCGTACGAAGTGACGCGCGGGCCGAAGGGCCTGAAGGCGGCGCAGATCAAGCCACTATGAAAGCGCGGTCAGGCGCGCTTTCATAACAAGAACAGCGTTAAAAAAACCGGCCACCTCAGGGTGGCCGGTTTTTTTGGTGGAGGCGGCGGGAATCGAACCCGCGTCCGCAAGTCCTACACAGCCGGGACTACATGCTTAGCCTGGTCATTTGGGTCTCGCTTCGCGCCCGCCGGCCGGCAGGCTGGCGCTCGGCCAGTCGCTTCGACGGATCCATGCGGCCAAGCGACCAGACCGCGCGGAGAGGCTGATGTAAATGACGCTGCACCGGTTTCCCGGCCTAGCCCATCAGCAAGCTAGTGCAGCGTCTAGCCGGTGTTAGGCGGCTAGAGCGTAACGCTCGTCGTTGGCGTTTATAGGTTTCCAGCGGTTTTACAAGGTGACTGGACCTTGGCATGCCCCGTACTGCTTCGTTACCCACGTCGAAGCCAGTTCGCCCCCATTTAACCTTTCCGCAGGAGGCAGCGGATCGAACGTCTCATTATCCCATATGCGGGCAAGCTCAAGATAATCAAGGCGGTATTCTGTCTCAACGCCAGTCGCCTACAGATATTGCAGCAGATCCTCCGGGCGCTCGATCAGCCAGTCCGCGCCCCAGCTTCGCGGGTCGCCGCCGTTGAGGTAGCCCCACGCAGCCGCGGCGGACTTCATGCCCGCGGCCCGCGCGGCCTCGATATCGCGCCGGTCGTCGCCGACGTAGACGCACGCATCCGGCTCGATTCCGATCGCCCGGCACGCCGCGAGCAGCGGATCCGGATTCGGCTTGAGCTTGCCGGTGGTATCGCCGCCGATCACGCACGCGGCGCGTGCGCGCAAATCGAGCAGGTTCAGCAGCGGGAGCGCGAACCGCTCCGCCTTGTTCGTGACGATGCCCCACGGGAGGCGCCGTTGCTCGATTTCGTCGAGCAATTCCTTTATGCCGGGGAAGAGCCGCGTCTCACGGCACAGGTTCTGCTCGTAGAAGGCCAGAAATTCCTCGCGCATTTGCGCATAGTCCGGATGCTCGGGCCCGATGTTGAAGCCCACGCCGAGCAAGCCCCGGGCGCCCATCGACGTCACGGGCCGGGTGGCCTGTACCGGCAGCGGCGGCAGCGCGCGCGCTGCCCGCACGCGGTTCAGCGCATCGCAAAGGTCCGGCGCGGTATCCGCGAAAGTGCCGTCGAGGTCGAACAGGACTGCTCTAATCATTAGAGTGAACGGTGATCAGTGAACGGTGAACGGACTGAGAGCAGCGGTGAGACGCAGCCCCTTGTCTGTTCACTGTTCACCATTTACTGTTCACGCCCTTGTGGCGTGCAGGATGTAGTTCACGTCCACGTCGCGGCCGAGCGCATAGGTCCTGGCGAGGGCGTTGTAGGTCATCCCCGTGATGTGCGCGACATCCAGTCCCGCACGCCGGCACGTTTCCGCGAGCTCCGAAGGCTTGAGGAATCTCGCGTATTCGTGCGTGCCCCGTGGCAGCAGCTGCAGCACATACTCGGCGCCGATGACCGCGAGCAGGTAGGCCTTGAGGTTGCGGTTGATGGTGGAGAAGAACACATGGCCACCGGGGCGCACCAGGTCCGCGCACGCCTGCACGGTTGCCGCGGGATCCGGCACGTGCTCCAGCAATTCCATGCAGGTCACGGCGTCGAACGCGCCCGGCATCTCCCGCGCGAGCGCTTCGGCGGAGATCAGCCGGTAGTCCACCTCCAGCCCGGACTCGAGCAGGTGCAGCTGCGCTACCTTGAGCGGCTTGTCGGCCAGGTCCGTGCCGGTCACGTGCGCCCCGCGCGCCGCCATGCTCTCCGCAAGTATGCCGCCCCCGCAGCCCACGTCGAGCACCGCTTTCCCGCGCAGCCCCACGATGCCGTCGATGTAGTCGAGGCGCAGGGGATTGAGATCGTGCAGCGGCTTGAACTCCGCCTGCGGGTCCCACCAGCGGTGCGCGAGCTGGCTGAATTTCTCGAGCTCGAGAGGATCGACGTTGATCATGCAAGCCGGGCGGCGGATTGAGGATTGAGGATTGGGGATTGAGTGGGCATCAGACCCTCAAGTGTGTCACGTTTTTCGCTCAATCCTCAATCCTCAGTCCTCAATCCCGGTTTTTGATCTTTTCCTTCCATACCGCGGCTTTCGCCACGAGCGCGTCCGCGTCGAGCCGCGTAAGACGACCTTCGTTCACCAGCAGCTCGCCGTTGACCCAGACGTGAGTGACGTGTTCGCGCCCGGCAACGTAGACGAGGTGCGAGACGGGGTCATAGACGGGTGACAGTTCCGGCGCACCCAGGTTCACCGCGGTCATGTCGGCGCACTTGCCCGCTGTGAGCGAGCCCACGCGGTCGTCGATCTCGAGCGCGCGGGCCGCGTTGAGCGTGGCCATGCCGAGCACCGCGTGGGCGGGAAGCGCGGTGGGCTCCCCGCTTGCGCCCTTGGCGAGCAGAGCGGCGAGGCGCATCTCGGCAAACACGTCGAGCCGGTTGTTGCTTGCCGCGCCATCGGTGCCGAGCCCCACGTTCACTCCGCGCTCGGAGAGCCGCGCCACCGGCGCGATGCCGCTCGCGAGCTTGAGGTTGGACGACGGGCAATGCGCGACATGGCATCCGTGCTCCGCGAGCAGGGCGATCTCGTCCTCGGCGAGGTGCACGCCGTGCACCGCGATCAGGTTGGGGCCGAGCAGCCCGAGCGTTCGCAGCCGGTGGATCGGACGCAGTCCATGGGTTGCAAGGCTGTCGCGGATTTCGTCGGCGGTTTCGTGCAGATGCACGTGTACCGGCAGGTCGAGCTCGCCGGCGTAGGTCGCCACGCGCCGGAAAGTCGCGTCGCTTACGGTAAAAGGCGCGTGCGGCGCGATGCAGAACGAGAGCAGTGGCTCGTCCCGCAGCGCGTCGCGCACCGCGATGCCCTTGTTGAGATAGTCGGCGGCGTCGCTCGCATAGGGCGAGCGGAATTCGACGACGATCATGCCGATCGCGGCGCGCATACCGGCGGTGAGGGCGGCCTGCGCCGCGGACTCGGGGAAGAAATACATGTCGTTGAAGCAGGTGACCCCGCCGCGCAGCATCTCCGCGCAGGCGATGAGCGTCCCGTCGTAGACGAAGTCCGGGGAGACCATGCGCGTCTCGACCGGCCAGATATGGTTCTGCAGCCAGTCCATGAGCGCGCGGTCGTCGGCGAGCCCGCGCATCAGCGTCATCGCCGCGTGCGTGTGCAGGTTGATCAGGCCGGGGATGAGCGCGTGGTGAGGCAGTTGCGTGCGGCGGGCGCCGCGGTAGCGGCTGCGCGCTTCATTTGTGGGCAGGACCTCGCGGATGCGCCCGTCCGCGACAATGACGCAATGATCGGGGAGCACCGCTTCCTGCGGGTCGGCCGGGATCACCCAGCGCGCCTCGACAGCGTGCTCCATGGATTCAGGGCTGCGGGGCATGGTGGAAATAAAAAAGCCCTGCCGAAGCAGGGCTTTTGAAGTTGATGCTCCTCTGAGTTATCGTTTTGCCGCTGGCTTGGCTGCGGGTTTCGCAGCGGGTTTCGCCGCCGGCTTCGGGATCGCCTGGGCGCGGCCGACCACTTCCACGGTCACGCGGCGGTTCGGCGACAGGCACTCGATCAGCTGCTTGCGCTTCATCTTGTTGTCGCAGAACTTGGTCACCGGGATCGGCTGCTTCGGGCCCTTGCCTTCCCAGAAGATGACCTTCGGATCCACGCCCTGGGCAACGAGGTAGTCCTTGACTACCACTGCGCGCCGCTCGGAGAGCTTCATGTTGTACTTGAGGCTGCCGATGCGGTCGGTGTGGCCGGTCACGATCACCGCGCCGAACGAAACCGCCTGGCGCGCCTTGGTCGCTTTCTTCAGGCCGCCGAGGAACTTGTTCAGGCTTTCGCGGTTGTCCTGTGTCATCTCGGCCTTGGCGAAGGGCATGCCCTGCAGCTCGATCTTCTCTTCGACGTTGATGAGCTTGGGCTTGGGCGGCTTCTTCACTTCCGGCTTGGGCTTCGGCTTCGCGACCGGCTTCGGCGCAGGCTTCGCGACGGGCTTGGGCTTCGGCTTCGGAACGAGATCCGGATCGCATTCGGCCACGGCCCGGGCCGGGGTCCAATCGCTGGTGCGCACGCACACGTTCGCACCGAGCGCGCGGACGACGTTGCCGCCGGTGTCGGTCAGATACCCCTGATTTTTCCATTGGGCCGATGCCGTGACGGGCAGCAGTAACCCGGTCGCGGCGAGGCCAACGAGCGTCATCCGAATAGTTAAAATCATGATTTTTAATCCTCCTGTTATGCGATGGTTAGGGACCCGCCGGAGTGCCGGTCAACCTACTCAGAGTCTCCCCGAAACACTTAATATCACAACCTTTCAGGCAAAGCAAATTATGCCGAAATCATAACACGGTTCTCCGGAATAAAGCATACCCCATTGTTGCCTAAAAGAAACGCCCGCACCCCTCGGTTCACGTATTGGACTGGTCCCGGTCGGCGCGCCCGCCCGGCGGCCGATCATGCGGGGTCGACGTGTCCGGGGGCGTCCCGGGGCTAAGGCCGGCTCGCTGGACCGGCGCCGGGCCCCGTGCGTTCCTGAAACGCGTCGCAGCGTGCACAGCGCAGGACCGTCCCCGTAGCCAGATCCCTTGCGGGGAACCGGGATATAGTCTGCCGCAGTATTGAAAAAAATGCGAACCGGCGGGCCGTGCGCACGCCGCGAAAGGACCAACAAGCCATCGCCCGGCATGCTCGATCGTGGACGCTCGTCGGACCGTGCGGGCACGCGAAATACCGGGTCCGCGCGTGGTAAAATCACCCGTTTTTTCACCGTCGCGTGACGCGACCGTTTTTCTCCCAGCATTTTCATGGACCAGATCGCCAAAGAAACCCTGCCGGTAAGCCTCGAAGAGGAGATGCGGCGTTCGTACCTCGACTACGCGATGAGCGTGATCGTGGGCCGGGCGCTGCCCGACGTGCGCGACGGGCTGAAGCCCGTGCACCGCCGCATCCTCTACGCGATGCACGAGGCGAACAACGTCTGGAACCGCCCGTACGTGAAGTGCGCGCGGGTGGTCGGCGACGTGCTCGGGAAATACCACCCGCACGGGGACGCGGCCACCTACGAGGCGCTGGTGCGCATGGCCCAGGGCTTTTCCATGCGCTACATGCTGATCGACGGGCAGGGTAACTTCGGCTCGGTGGACGGCGACTCTCCGGCAGCCTACCGGTACACCGAATGCCGGCTGGACCGCATCACTTCCGAAATGCTGGCCGACATCGACATGGACACGGTCGATTTCGTCCCGAACTATGACGGCAAGGAGCAGGAGCCGATTGCACTGCCGACCCGGCTGCCGAATCTCCTCGTCAATGGCTCGTCCGGCATCGCGGTGGGCATGGCGACCAACATCCCGCCTCACAACCTCGGCGAGGTGGCCGACGCGTGCCAGGCGCTGCTCAAGAACCCGGAAATCGGAATCGAGGAGCTGATCCAGATCGTCCCGGCGCCCGATTTCCCCACGCGCGGCATCATCTACGGCCTGGACGGCGTGAAGGAAGGCTACCGCACCGGGCGCGGCAAGGTGGTGATGCGCGCGCGTACCCACTTCGAGGAGGAAAAGAAAGGCGGGCGCGTCTCCATCGTGATCGACGAGCTGCCCTACCAGGTCAACAAGGCCAATCTCCTGATGCGAATCGGCGAGCTCGTCCGCGACAAGAGGATCGAGGGCATCGCCGACATCCGCGACGAGTCGGACAAGGCCGGCATGCGCGCGGTGATCGAGCTGAAGCGCGGCGAGGTGCCGGAGGTGATCCTGAACAATCTGTGGAAGGAAACACAGATGCAGGAGACCTTCGGCATGAACACGGTCGCGCTGGTGGACGGCCAGCCCCGCCTGCTCAATCTCAGGCAGCTGCTGGACGCCTTCCTGCGGCACCGCCGCGAGGTGGTGACGCGGCGCACCGCCTTCGAGCTGAGGAAGGCGCGCGAGCGCGGTCATATCCTGGAAGGGCTCGCGGTGGCGTTGTCCAACGTGGACGACGTCATCGCGCTCATCAAGGCGGCGGCCACCCCGGCCGACGCCAAGAACGAGCTGATGGCCCGGTTCTGGCGCTCCAAGCTGGTGGAGGAGCTGCTCGCGCGCGGCGAAGGCCAGGTCTCGCGCCCCGAGGGGCTCTTGCCCGAGTACGGGCTGCACAAGAAGGGTTACCGCCTGTCCGACGTCCAGGCGCAGCAGATCCTCGAGCTGAGGTTGCAGCGCCTGACCGCGCTCGAGCAGGACAAGATCGTCTCGGAATACAAGGAGACGATGGAGAAGATCTCCGACTTGATCGACGTGCTGGCGAAGCCCGCGCGCGTCACCCGCATCATCGGGCAGGAGCTCGCGGAGGTGAAGAAGCAGTACGGCGACGAGCGCAGAAGCGAGATCGTCACCAAGACCCAGGATCTCGGGATGGAAGACCTCATCGCCTCCGAGGACGTGGTGGTGACGCTCTCCCACGGCGGCTACATGAAGTGCCAGCCCGTCGCCGATTACCGGGCGCAGAAGCGCGGCGGGCGCGGCAAGCAGGCGACCACGACCAAGGAAGACGATTTCGTGGAGAAGCTCTTCATCGCCAACACCCATGACCATATCCTGTGCTTCTCCAACCGCGGGCGCGTCTACTGGTTGAAGGTCTACGAGGTGCCGCAGGGCAGCCGCGCCTCGCGCGGCAAGCCGATCGTGAATCTCGTGCCGCTGATGGAGCACGAGAAGATCACCGCGGTGCTCCCGGTGAGCGAGTTCGACGAGGAGCACTTCGTCTTCATGGCCACTTCCGGGGGCACGGTGAAGAAGACCGCGCTCTCCGCCTTCTCGCGCCCGATGTCCAAAGGAATCATCGCCGTCAACCTGGAGGACGGCGACTACCTGATCGGAGTGGCGCTGACCGACGGCAAGCAGGACGCGATGCTCTTCTCGGACGCCGGGAAGGCGGTGCGTTTCGCGGAAGCCGAGGTGCGCGCCATGGGGCGGGCCGCGACCGGCGTGCGCGGGATGAAGCTCGGCAAGGGGCAGCACGTGATCTCGCTGCTCACCGCGCAGGACGAATCGCTTTCGGTGCTCACGGCCACCGAGCACGGATACGGCAAGCGCACGCCGATCGGGGAATACACGCGCCACGGGCGCGGCACGCAGGGAATGATCGCCATCCAGTGCAGCGAGCGCAACGGCAAGGTCATCGGCGCACAGCTGGTCAGCGCGGAGGACGAGATCATGCTGATCACGACGGGCGGCGTGCTGATCCGCACGCGCGTGGCCGAGGTCCGCGAGCAAGGACGCTCCACCCAGGGCGTGCGCCTGATCAACCTCGACGAGAACGAGAAACTGGCCGGGCTCGAGAAGATCGTCGAGCAGGACGAGGAAGAAGGGTGAGCGATAAGCAATAGGCGGTAAGCGGTAAGCGGGGACAATCCCAACGCGTGCTTTACGACTCACCGCTCACCGCTCACCGCTCACCGCTCACGATTTACCATTGGGCTTTTATGGCGAGGATATTCAATTTCGGCGCCGGGCCGGCGACGCTGCCGGAGCCGGTGCTCCGGCAGGCCGCCGAGGAGATGCTCGAGTGGCACGCAAGCGGCATGTCCGTGATGGAGATGAGCCATCGGGGCAAGGAATTCGTCGCGATCCACGCGCAGGCCGAAGCCGACCTGCGGGAGCTGCTCGGGGTGCCGCCCAGCTACAAAGTGCTGTTCCTGCAGGGCGGCGCCGCGGCCCAGTTCGCGGTCGTCCCGCTCAACCTTCTGCGGGGCAAGCGCTCGGCCGACTACGTGGCGAGCGGCTACTGGTCGAAGAAGGCGATCGCGGAGGCGCAGCGCTACTGCAAGGTGAATGTCGCGGCGAGCTCGGAGGACGCCGGCTTCAACCATGCTCCGAAGCAGGAGCGCTGGAAGCTCGACCCCGGCGCGGCCTACGTGCACTACACGTCGAACGAGACCATCGGCGGGGTGGAGTTCCACTGGATACCGGATACCGGGGACGTGCCGCTGGTCGCCGACGCGTCCTCGCATATCCTGTCGCGGCCGCTCGAGGTGGGGCGATTCGGGCTGATCTACGCGGGCGCGCAGAAGAATATCGGGCCCGCCGGACTCACCGTCGTCATCGTGCGCGATGACCTCATCGGGCAGGCCGCCGCCGAGACGCCGGCGGTTTTCGACTACAAGGTACAGGCGGAGGCGGGTTCCATGCACAATACCCCGCCGACCTTTGCCGTGTACGTCGCGGGCCTCGTGTTCCAGTGGTTGAGGAAGCTCGGAGGCCTCAAGCGGATGGAGGAAATCAACGTCGCCAAGGCCGCGCTCGTCTATGATTACCTCGACCAGACCGAGTTCTATGCGTCCCCGGTCGCGAAAGAGGACCGTTCGCGCATGAACATCCCGTTCTCGCTGCGCAACACGGCGCTGGAGGAAACGTTTCTCAAGCAGGCGAAGGGCCGCGGGCTTGCCCAGTTGAAGGGCCACCGCTCGGTCGGCGGCATGCGCGCCTCGATCTACAACGCGATGCCGATGGAGGGCGTGAAGGCGCTGGTCGACTTCATGCGCGAATTCGAGCGCAATCATGGCTAACACTTATGTTGAATCGATCAAATGCAAGATATGGCCGCAGCTGAAAGCAGATGAAGTCTCCTGCTGTCCGGGTTCTTGTCGTTGATCTGATCGGCGTCCGTCGGCGTCCATCGGCGGCTTCAAGCTGTTCTTGAGACAGGATCCGGCGCCGTTATGAACACCATCTACCGCATCCAGACGCTGAACCAGATCTCGAGCGTCGGGCTCAAGCGTTTCGCCGCGGGGAGCTACGTCGTCGGCGGCAACGTGGACGCGCCCGATGCGATCCTGGTGCGCTCGCACGACATGCGCGCGATGGAGATCCCCCGGAGCGTCAAGGCGATCGGGCGCGCCGGCGTTGGGGTGAACAACATTCCGGTGCAGAGCATGAGCTCGCGCGGCGTGCCGGTGTTCAACGCGCCGGGAGCGAACGCCAACGCGGTGAAGGAGCTGGTGATCGCGGGCATGCTGATCGCCGCGCGCAACCTGTTGCCGGCGCTCAAGTTCGTGCACGGGCTCAAGGGCGAGAATGCGGACCTGAACGGGGCGGTCGAGGGCGGCAAGAAGCAGTTCGCGGGAGTGGAGCTGCCGCGCCAGACGCTGGGGGTGATCGGCCTGGGCAAGATCGGGAGCCTGGTCGCGGACGCCGCGATCAAGCTCGGGATGGACGTCCTCGGATACGATCCGGAGATCACGGTGGAGGCGGCGTGGAGCCTTCCTTCCCGGGTAAAAAAGGCGCAGAGCATCGAGGATCTGCTCAAGGCGGCGGACTTTGTCACGCTGCACGTGCCGCTGCTCGAGGTGACGCGCAAGCTCATCAATTCCCACCGCGTCAAGATCATGAAGAACGGGGCGATCCTGCTCAATTTTGCGCGCGAGGAAGTGGTGGACAACCGTGCGGTGCTGGAAGGGCTCGAAAGCCGGCGCATCCGCTACTACGTCTGCGATTTCCCGGCGCGGGAGCTGATGGGGCACCCGGAGGTGGTCGCGCTGCCGCATCTCGGGGCCTCCACGCGGGAGGCGGAGGAGAACTGCGCGGTGATGGTGGCGGACCAGGTGCGGGATTTTCTCGAGAACGGTAACATTCTGAACGCCGTCAACTTCCCCGACGTGACGATGATGCGCGAATCCCCGTTCCGCGTGGGCATCGCCAACGCCAATGTGCCCAACATGCTGGGGCAGATCTCGACCGCGATGGCTAACGCCGGGCTCAACATACACAACATGATCAACAAGTCGAAAGGGGAGATGGCCTACACGCTGGTCGACGTGGACAGCCCCGTGCCGGCCGGGGTCATCGACAACATCATCGGCATCAAAGGCGTGCTGGCCGTGCGCTACCTGCCGGTGGAGCAACAGTGAGCGGTGAGCCGTAAGCAGTGAGCCGAATACAGCAAGTTCGGCGCGGGCCGGCTGTTTCACCGCTTACCGCTTACCAACCACTTACCGTTCACCGTTTTTGATGAGCGACAAGCTGAAACAGATCCGCGACCGCATCGACGTGCTTGACGCACGGCTCGTCGAGCTGCTCTCGATGCGGGCGCGCCTTGCGCAGCGCATCGGCAAGCTGAAGGCGGGCGACGTCTACCGTCCCGAGCGCGAGGCACAGGTGCTGCGGCGTGCGCTGGCGGCGAACCGCGGCCCGCTCTCCGACAGCGCGCTCGCGCGGCTGTTCACGGAAATCATGTCGGCGTGCCGCGCGCTTGAGGACGCGATGACGGTCGCGTATCTCGGCCCGGAAGGCACCTTCAGCCAGGAGGCCGCGGTGAAGCATTTCGGCGGACTGACCGTGATGCGGCCGTGCGCTTCGATTGACGAGGTGTTCCGCCAGGTCGAAACCGGTGCGACGGGATACAGCGTGGTGCCGGTGGAAAATACCACCGAAGGCGCGGTGGGCCGCACGCTCGATCTGCTGCTCTCCACGTCGGCCAAGATCTGCGGAGAAGTGATGCTGCCGGTGCGCCAATGCGTGATGGGCAAGGCGCGAGGGTTGCGCGACGTGCGCATCGTCTATTCCCACACCCAGAGCCTCGCGCAGTGCCAGCAATGGCTCGCGCGCCATCTTCCACACGCCGAGCGTGTCCCCGTGGTGAGCAACGCCGAGGCGGCACGCGTGGCCGCGCGCCGGCGCAACGCGGCGGCGATCGGCTCGAAAACCGCGGCGGCGCTCTACGGGCTCAAAATGCTCGCGCGCAACGTCGAGGACGAGCCGAAGAACACGACCCGCTTCCTCGTGCTGGCCCGTCACGATGCCGCGCCGTCGGGCAAGGACAAGACCTCGCTCATCATGTCTGCGCGCAATGTTCCAGGGGCGATACACGAGCTGCTCACGCCGCTAGCCGAGCATCAGGTGAGCATGACCAAGCTCGAGTCGCGCCCGTCGCGCGCCGGGCTGTGGGAATACGTGTTCTACGTGGACGTCGAGGGGCATCAGCAGGATGCGAACGTGGCGCGCGCGCTGGCCGAAGTGGAACGCAAGGCGTCGTTCCTGAAGAACCTCGGCTCCTATCCCGCCGCCGTGACCTGACCGCGTGAGCAGTGAGCGGTGAGCAGTGAGCCGTGTAGAGCCGCGGATCGACCGACTGCTTACCGCTAACCGCTTACCGCTTACCCGAGATGGATATTTGCGACCTGGCGCCGCCGTACATCCGCGCGATCGCGCCGTACCAGCCCGGCAAGCCGATCTCCGAGCTTGTGCGCGAGATGGGACTGGACGAAGCGGGCATCGTCAAGCTCGCCTCCAATGAGAATCCGATGGGCGTGAGCCCGCTTGCCAGGGTTGCCATCGACCGCGCGGCGGGCGATCTTGCGCGGTATCCGGACGGCAACGGCTTCGAGCTCAAGCGCGCGCTCTCCGCCCACCACGGCGTCGCGCCCGAGCGCATCGTGCTCGGAAACGGGTCGAACGACGTGCTCGAGATGGCGGCGCGCGCGTTTCTCGCCCCGGGGCTGGAGGCGGTCTATTCGCAACATGCGTTCGCGGTATATCCCCTGGTCGTGCAGGCAATGGGCGCGAGCGGGGTCGAGGTGCCCGCAAGGAATTTTGCGCACGACCTCGCCGCGATGCGGCGCGCGGTAAGCGGCAGGACGCGAGTGGTGTTCATCGCCAATCCCAACAACCCGACCGGCACGCTCGCGGCGCCGGCGGAGCTCGAGAGCTTCATCGCGAGCGTGCCGCGAGAAGTACTGGTGGTGCTCGACGAGGCGTATTACGAGTACCTTCCCGCGGAGCTTCGCGCGGACAGCGTCGCCTGGCTCGAGCGCTTTCCCCACCTGGTCGTGACGCGCACCTTCTCCAAGATCTACGGGCTCGCGGGGCTGCGGGTGGGCTATGCTTTCGCCGCGCCGGCCGTGGCCGACCTGATGAACCGGGTGCGCCAGCCGTTCAACGTGAACAGCGTCTCGCTCGCGGCCGCGACTGCGGCATTGAGCGATGCGGAGTTCGTGCGCAAGGGGCACGAGCTGAACCGCGCCGGGATGCGCGAGGTTACCGCGGGATTGAAGCGGATCGGCCTCGAGTTCATACCGTCCCACGGCAACTTCGTGAGCTTCCGCGTCGGCGATGCGGCGACGGTGTACCGCAAGCTGCTCGAATCGGGCGTCATCGTGCGCCCGATCTCGAGCTACGGCTTGCCGCAGCACCTGCGCGTCACCATCGGGCTGGAAGCGGAAAACGCGCGCTTTCTCGCCGCGCTGGATCGAGCGCTGAAAGCATGAAGCACAAGGGACACGAAGGACACGAAGTCTTTGAGGCGGAGAAGTTCCATGATCCGGTCTTCCTTTGTGTCCTTCGTGTCCTTGGTGGTTCGAGATCTTGTGTTGCGTCGTTTTCATTGAGCGCGCGTGCCTGACAAGCTCAAAATCGGCAAGCTCGTCGTGATCGGGGTCGGCCTCATCGGGGCCTCGTTCGCGCTCGCGCTCAAGCGGGCGAGGGCGGTCGGGCGCGTCGTCGGCGTCGGACGTACCCGGGGCAATCTGGCCGCGGCGCTGCGAATGAAGGCGATTGACGAGGCGACGCGGGACGCGGCGCACGCCGTGCGGGGAGCCGACCTGGTGCTGCTCGCCACGCCCGTGGGGCAGATGCCGGCGGTGATGGCGGCGATCGCGCCCCATCTCTCCGGGCGCGCGATCGTGACCGATGCCGGCAGCACCAAGGGCGACGTGATCGCGTGCGCCCGCCGCTTTCTCGGCGCGAATTTTCCGCGCTTCGTGCCGGCGCATCCCGTCGCGGGAACGGAGAACAGCGGGGCCGCCGCGGCGCTTGCCGAGCTCTACCGCGGGAAAAACATCGTCCTCACGCCGCAGCGGGAAACTGCTGCCGGGGCCGTTGCGCTGGTGCAACGCGCCTGGGAAGCGTGCGGCGCGCGCGTCGTGCGGCTCGATGCGGCCGAGCACGATACGATCTTCGCCGCGGTAAGCCACCTTCCGCATGTCGTCGCCTTCGCGCTTGTCAGCGCGCTCGCCCGCCGCCGCAACGCCGGAAAACTGTTCGGCCACTCGGGGGGGGGATTGCGCGATACGGTGCGCATCGCCGGGAGCTCCCCGGCGATGTGGGCCGATATCTGCCTCGCCAACCGCGACGCGCTGCTCGCCGCGCTCGAGGACTACGAGAACGAGCTGGAGACGATGCGCGCTGCGATCGAGAGCGGCGACGGAGACGCGCTTAGGGCGATATTCGGGCGGGCGCGGGCCGCGCGCAGGAAATGGCTGGTGAAGAAACAGGATTGAGGATTGGGGATTGAGCGAATGCGCCTGAAACGTGCATCTCCTTGCTCCCCGTTTTTTACTTCTCGATCCTCAATCCTCAGTCCCGAATCCTTGCGGCAGCGGTGGGAATGACGGTCAGCTACCAAATCGAGCCGGGCGGCGCCCTCAGGGGACGCATCCGTGTGCCCGGCGACAAGTCGATCTCGCATCGCAGCGTGATGCTCGCCTCGATCGCGCAGGGCGTCTCCCGGATCACAGGGTTCCTCGAGGGCGAGGATGCAATCGCGACGATGAACGTGTTCCGGGCGCTGGGCGTGCGCATTGACGGGCCGGAGAACGGGCGCGTGCTCGTCCACGGTGCGGGTCTGCGCGGCCTGCGCGCGCCCGGGCGCGTGCTCGACTGCGGGAATTCCGGCACCGCCATGCGCCTGCTCGCCGGATTGCTGGCCGCGCAAGGCTTCGACAGCGAGCTCACGGGCGACGAGACTCTCAGGCGCCGCCCGATGAAACGTGTGGCCGATCCGCTCACCGCTATGGGCGCGCGCATCGAAACCTCGGACGGCGGGCTCCCTCCGCTCAGGATACGGGCTGCGGGGCAATTACGCGCCATCCGCTACGCGATGCCGGTCGCGAGCGCCCAGGTGAAGTCGGCGCTGCTGCTCGCGGGCCTGTACGCCGCGGGCGAGACCTGCGTCGCGGAGTCGGCGCCGACGCGCGATCACACCGAGCGCATGCTGCGGGCGTTCGGTTATCCGGTGGAAAGCAAGGGAGGCACCGTGTGCCTGCAGGGCGGGGGCACGTTGACCGCGACCGACATCGAGGTGCCGGCGGATATTTCTTCCGCCGCTTTCTTCATGGTCGGCGCCACGATCGCGGCGGGGTCCGAGGTGACGCTGGAGCATGTCGGCCTCAATCCCACCCGTGCCGGCGTGATCGAGATCCTGCGCCTGATGGGCGCCGACCTCCAGGTCCTCAATGAACGCGTGGCGGGAGGAGAGCCGGTCGCGGACATCCGGGTGCGCAGCGCGCGTCTGCGCGGCGTCGAAATCCCCGCGCGGCTCGTCCCTCTTGCGATCGACGAGTTTCCCGTCCTCTTCGTCGCTGCCGCCTATGCGGACGGGGAGACCGTGGTGACGGGTGCACAAGAGCTGCGCGTGAAGGAATCGGACCGCATCGAGGTCATGGCGGACGGCCTCTCGCGGCTGGGCATCGCCGCCTCGCCCACGCTCGACGGCATGCGCATCCGCGGTGGTCCTTGCCGGGGCGGCGAAATACAATCCCACGCGGACCACCGGGTCGCGATGGCTTTTTCGATGGCGGCGCTGCGCGCGAGCGGGCCGATCACCGTGCGCGATTGCGCGAATGTCGCAACCTCCTTCCCCGGGTTCGTGGACTTGGCCCGCTCCGCCGGCCTCAGAATTCGGCATGGCTGACAGCACGCCGGCCCCGGTGATCGCGATCGATGGGCCTTCCGCCTCCGGCAAGGGGACGGTGGCGCAGCGGGTCGCGACCGAGCTTGGTTTTCATTACCTCGACAGCGGGGCCCTCTACCGCGCTGCGGCACTGGTCGCACTGGAGGCGGGCACAAACCTAGAAAATGAATCAGATATCGCTCACATTACGATGAATATAAATGTAATATTTGATGGAGAGCATGTGCGGCTGGAGAGCCGGGACATCACGGACGCGATCCGCGAGGAGCGCGTGGGCGTCGCGGCCTCGCGCATCGCGTCGTGGCCGAAAGTCCGCGCGGCGCTGCTCGGGCGCCAGCGCTCGCTGCGCCGGCCCCCCGGTCTGGTGGCCGAGGGCCGCGACATGGGCTCCGTGGTTTTCCCGGACGCCGCACTCAAGATCTTCCTTACCGCGAGCGTCGAGGCGCGGGCCGAGCGGCGATATAAGCAGTTGATGGGAAAAGGGTTGCGTGCTAACATGGCCGCCCTTCTGCATGACATCCGGGCCCGCGATGCGCGGGACAGCGAACGTGCCGTGGCGCCCCTGCAGAAAAGTGCCGGCGCCATCGTACTCGATACGACGGGGATGCCGGTCGAGGAAGTAGTAGCGCAGGTGCTGGCGCGATATAAGCAGGCACCACAGGTGCCATGAGTTGTGCCCCGACTCGTGGTTTTGCTAACGAACCCCGTCGCTGAGACGGGCATATCCAAGGCTCTGAATCTGAATGATGAAAACCCAATCCCCGGCTGCGTCTGCTGAAAGCTTCGCCACGCTCTTCGAGGAGAGTCTCTCCCGCAAGGAAATGCGGGTCGGCGAAGTGATCACCGCGGAGATCATCCGCGTGGACGAGAACTACGTGGTGGTCAACGCCGGGCTCAAGTCCGAAAGTTATGTTCCGATAGACGAATTCCGCAATGACCGCGGCGAGGTCGAGGCCAAGACCGGCGAGTTCGTGAAGGTGGCGATCGAAGCGCTCGAGGACGGCCACGGAGAGACGCGGCTCTCGCGCGACAAGGCGAAGCGGCTCGCCGCCTGGCTTGATCTGGAGGAGGCGCTCGAGAAGGGCTCGGTGGTGAGCGGCGTCATCAACGGCAAGGTGAAGGGCGGGCTCACCGTGACGGTGAACGGGATACGCGCCTTTCTTCCCGGATCCCTGGTGGACATCCGCCCCGTGAAGGACACCACGCCGTACGAAAACAAGCAGATGGAATTCAAGGTCATAAAGCTCGACCGCAAGCGCAACAACGTCGTCGTCTCGCGCCGCGCGGTGCTCGAGCAGAACCAGGGGGTCGAGCGCGAAGCGCTGCTCGCCAGCCTGCAGGAAGGCGCCGTGGTGAAGGGCATCGTGAAGAACATCACCGATTACGGCGCGTTCGTGGATCTGGGCGGCATCGACGGTTTGCTGCACATCACCGACCTCGCGTGGCGCCGCGTGAAGCATCCGTCGGAGATCCTTGCCGTCGGCGACGAGGTCGAGGCGAAGATCCTCAAGTTCGACCAGGAGAAGAACCGCGTGTCGCTCGGGCTCAAGCAGCTCGGGGAGGATCCGTGGGTCGGGCTCGGCAGGCGCTATCCGACGGGAACGCGGCTCTTCGGCAAGGTCTCGAATTTGACCGACTACGGAGCGTTCGTCGAGATCGAGGCCGGAATCGAGGGGCTGGTCCACGTCTCGGAGATGGACTGGACCAACAAGAACGTGCATCCCTCGAAGGTCGTGCAGCTCGGCGACGAGGTGGAAGTCATGGTGCTCGAGATCGACGAGGAGCGCCGCCGCATCTCGCTCGGGATGAAGCAGTGCATGCCGAACCCCTGGGAAGAGTTCGCCATGAACCACAAGAAGGGCGAGAAGGTGAGGGGGCAGATCAAGTCCATCACCGACTTCGGCATCTTCATCGGGCTGCCCGGGGGCATAGACGGTCTCGTTCACCTGTCCGACCTCTCGTGGGGCAAGCCCGGAGAGGAGGCCGTGCGCGAGTACAAGAAGGGCCAGGACGTGGACGCGTTGGTGCTCTCGATCGATGTCGAGCGCGAGCGCATCTCGCTGGGCATCAAGCAGATCGAGGGCGATCCCTTCACCAGCTTCATCCAGGGGCACGAGAAGAACTCGATCGTGAGCGGCACCGTGAAGACGATCGATGCCAAGGGTGCGGTCATTCAGCTGGAGGGGGACATCGAGGGCTACCTTCGCGCGTCCGAGGTGGGCCGGGACCGCGTGGAGGACATCCGCACGCGGGTGAAAGAGGGAGATCAGGTTTCCGCGATGATCATCAACATCGACCGCAAGAACCGCACGATCAATCTCTCGGTCAAGGCCAAGGACCTGGCAGAGGAGGCCGGGGCCATGAAGAAACTCGCCGAGGACAAGCAAGCAGCGAGCACGGGCACGACCAATCTCGGTGCGTTGCTCAAGGCGAAGCTCGATACGGCCAACACCAAACAATAAGGACGCATCATGACGAAATCCGAGTTGATCGCGAAGCTCGCGGCCCGCTACCCGCAGCTGGTGGCGAAGGATGCGGAGCTCGCCGTGAAGATGGTTCTGGACGCCATGGCGAAGAGCCTTGCGCAGGGACAGCGCATTGAGATCAGGGGCTTCGGCAGCTTCGGGCTCAATTACCGGCCGCCGCGCACGGGGCGCAACCCGAAATCGGGTGAAAAGGTGCAGGTCCCCGCAAAATACGTTCCGCATTTCAAGGCAGGAAAGGAGCTGCGCGAACGCGTTGACTTCAAGAAACAATAACAACTGACTTAGGCATCGCTTGTTTGCGGCGGCATAATCGAAAGATCGTGCCGTTTTTTTTTCCAGGCACTGGCGGCGGCGCGGCCGGAGCCGGCTATCGGCGATAGGTTACAACGTCATGCGTTATCTGCTGTGGGCGCTCAAGCTCTCCCTGTTCGTGCTGGTCCTGTCGTTTGCCATCAAGAACACCGAAACGGTGGTCGTGCGCTATTATCCGGGTGGTGAATGGCACACGCCGCTCATCGTCGTGCTGCTCGTGTTCTTTTGCGCCGGGGTGGCGCTCGGCATCGTCGCGATCCTGGCGCAGCTGCTCAGGCAACGGCGCGAGATCAGCGCGTTGAAGCGGGAGCTGCAGAAGGCGGCGCGCTCCGATGCGCCGTGATGCGCGGATGATTCGGGCCTCGGGCTATGGAGATTGAGTTCTGGTGGCTGCTCGCGCTGCCGCTGTTCTTCGTGCTCGGCTGGCTCGCCGCGCGCATTGACATCAAGCACCTGCTTACCGAGTCGCGCGCGCTGCCGCTGTCGTACTTCAAGGGCCTCAACTTCCTGTTGAACGAGCAGCCGGACAAGGCGATCGAGGCTTTCATCGAGATCGTCAAGGTCGACCCGCAGACGATCGAGCTGCATTTCGCCCTCGGGAGCCTGTTCCGGCGCCGCGGCGAGGTCGAGCGGGCGATCCGCATGCATCAGAACCTCGCGGAGCGTCCCGATCTCGCGCCGGAGCAGAGGCTCGCGGCGCTCTACGAGCTCGCGCAGGATTACTTCAGGGCCGGGCTCCTCGACCGCGCCGAGGAGCTGTTCCTGAAGCTCGAGGGCTCGCCGCACACGGAAGGCGCGCTCAAGTTCCTGCTCGAGATCTACGAGCAGGAAAAGGAGTGGCACCGCGCCATCGGCATCGCCGGGAAGCTCGAGGCGGAGACCGGGCGCTCGCACCAGAAGGAGATCGCCAACTTCTACTGCGAGCTCGCGTTGAACGAGATCATGCACTCGCAGCCGGAGGCCGCACGTCCGCACCTCGCCGAGGCCCTCGCGCATCACCGGTTGTGCGTGCGCGCGAACATGCTGCTGGGCGACCTCGAGGTCGCGAACGGGCGGCCGGAAGCCGCGATCGAGGCGTGGAAGAGAATCGAAAGTCAGAATCCGGCATACATCGCCCTGGTCGCGGACAAGGTCTATGACGCCTACAAGCAGCGGGGCAGGGCGGAGGAAGGCATCAACCTGCTGCGCGGCTACCTCGGGAAGTACCCATCGCTCGATCTGCTCAACGTGGTGTTCCAGGGCTTGCTCGAGCAGGAGGGCACCGAGCGCGCGTACCGCCTGGTGCGCGACGAGCTGAGGCGCACGCCGACGCTGCTCGGTCTGGACAAGCTGCTCGAGGCGCAGCTGCTGGAGGCGCCGATCGAGCGGCGCCGGGATCTCGAGCTGATCAAGGAGCTGGTTCACCAGCACACGCGGAGCCTCGCGATGTACAAATGCGACCACTGCGGTTTCAAGGCGCGGCAGTATTACTGGCACTGTCCGGCGTGCGCGGGATGGGAGACGTATTCGCCGCGCCGCACGGAGGAAGCGAGGCTGCCGGCATGAGCCGTTCCGCGTTCCGCGTTCCGGGTTCCGGGTTCAAGGCTCCGGTCGGGAGGGTGCCGAACCTTGAACTTCGCGGCCGTGGCCGGCCCATCGCGCGAAGTGCCTTGCAAACCAATGCTGGGATGGCGGAAATGGGCGGCGAGCAAGGGCGCCCCGCGTGAGCGACCCGCGGGTCATCGTTGCGCTCGATTTCGCGCGCGAGGAGGACGCGCTTGCCCTCGCGCGGCAGCTCGACCCGCAGCTCTGCCGGCTGAAGATCGGAAAGGAGCTTTATACCGCCTCTGGCGCTTCACTGGTCGAAGGCCTGATCGCCCAAGGCTACCAGGTATTCCTCGACCTCAAGTACCACGATATACCGAACACGGTCGCCGCCGCGTGCCGCGTGGCGGCGGACCTCGGGGTGTGGATGCTGAACGTGCATGCCCTGGGCGGGCGCGCGATGATGGAGGCGGCGCGCGACGCGGTTGCCAGGCGTCGGGACCGGCCACGGGTGGTGGCCGTAACGCTGCTCACCAGCATGCATGACGCCGATCTCGTCGACGTGGGAATCGGCGGCAGCGCGCGCGACGAAGTGTTGCGGCTCGCCCGGCTCGCGCGCGAGTGCGGATTGGACGGCGTAGTGTGCTCGGCCCAGGAAGCCGCGGCACTGCGCCAGACGTTCGGTCCGGGCTTCTGGCTCGTCACCCCCGGTATCCGCCCGGCGGAGTCCACGGCCGACGACCAGCAACGCATCGCCACGCCGCGCGAAGCGGTGGCGAACGGCGCGGATTACCTGGTCATCGGCCGGCCGATCGTGCGTGCCACCGACCCGCTTGCCGCGCTCCATAGAATCAACGACGAAATAGCGCGGTGAGGGTGGGCACGCCGCGCTAAAATGAAAACCTGTCCCAAAGGCAGGAACGCGGAATAATGAAGGTAACAGGCGGGACGTCCGGGAGGAAGCGTGGTGCTTCGCCCTCATTCCTCAGGAACGCGCGTGTGCTGGTCGTGGGCGACGTCATGCTCGACCGCTACTGGTTCGGCGAGGTCGGGCGCATCTCTCCCGAGGCGCCGGTGCCCATCGTCAAGATCGACAGGGTTGAGGAGCGCCCTGGCGGGGCCGCCAACGTGGCGCGAAATGCCGCCGCGCTGGGAGCCCGGGTGAGCCTTCTTTCCGTGGTCGGAACCGATGAGGCGGGAACCCGCCTCAAGCGCCTGTTGCGCGGCGAGCGCATCGTGTCCGAACTGCACCGCGACCGCGGCCTCATCACCACGATCAAGCTGCGGGTCATCGGGCGCAAGCAGCAACTGCTTCGCGTTGACTTCGAGACCCCGCCGAGCCACGAGGTGCTGGCGTCAAAGCTGCGGAACTTCGAGCGGATGCTTGCGCGCACGGACGTGGTGATACTCTCGGACTACGGCAAGGGCGGGCTCGCGCACATCGCACGCATGATCGAGCTCGCGCGGCGAGCGGACAAGGCGGTGCTGGTGGATCCGAAAGGAGAGGATTATTCGCGCTATCGCAACGCGACGCTGATCACTCCGAACCAGACGGAATTCAGGCAAGTGGCCGGAAGCTGGGCGACGGAACGCGAACTCACGGCGCGCGCACAAGGCCTGCGGCGGCGCCTGAAAGTGGGCGCCGTGCTGGTGACGCGCAGCGAGGAAGGCATGACGCTTTATCAGGCGGGACGCAGGGTCCACGTGGCGGCCCAGGCGCGCGAGGTATTCGACGTGAGCGGCGCGGGCGACACCGTGATCGCCACGCTCGGCGTGGCGCTCGCGGGCGGGGCGGATCTGGACGAGGCGGTGAGCCTCGCGAACCGCGCCGCCGGCATCGTCGTGGGCAAGTTCGGCACGGCAGTGGTAACGCCCGAAGAGCTCTTCGGGAAAATGGGTAAAGGGTAATGGGTCATGGGTAATGGGCGAATCAGCGCGGTGTGCCGGGGGAAAGCGCGCATTACTCATTACCCGTCACCCATGACGGAGTAAGCGTGTATTACGTAGTCACCGGCGCCGCAGGATTCATCGGATCGAATCTGATCCGGGGCCTCAACGAGCGCGGCATCACCGACATCGTCGCCGTGGACGAGCTCGCGCACGCCGACAAGTTCGCCAACCTCGCTGACTGCGACATCGCGGACTACTTCGAGAAGGACGCGTTCCTGGAGAGGCTCGAGGAAGGCCTGTTCGACGGTGCGCTCACCGCGATATTCCACCAGGGCGCGTGCTCGGACACGACGCTCACCGACGGGCGCTACATGATGCAGACCAATTACGACTACTCGAAGCGGCTGCTCGAGTACTGCATCGACGACGAGGTGCACTTGATCTACGCGTCCTCGGCCGCGGTGTACGGCGCGGGCCGCGAGTTCCGCGAGGCGCGCGAGTGCGAAGCACCGCTCAACATTTACGGCTATTCGAAGTTCCTGTTCGACCAGCTGGTGCGGCGGCGCTTCGAGGAGCGCACCGCCCAGATCGTCGGCCTGCGCTACTTCAACGTCTACGGCGAGCGCGAAAGCCACAAGGGGCGCATGGCCTCCGTCGCATACCACCTGTTCAACCAGTATCTCGGAGCGGGATACGTGCGGCTGTTCGCCGGCAGCGGCGGCTACGGCGACGGGGAGCAGCGCCGCGACTTCGTCGCGGTGGAGGACTGCGTCAAGGTAAATCTCTTTTTTCTCGAGAACCCCGAGCAATCGGGGATCTTCAACGTAGGCACCGGCGCGGCGCATACGTTCAACGAGGTGGCGGCAGCGACGGTGAACGCATGCCGCAAGGCGCGCGGCGAGCAGCCGTTCACGCTCTCCGCCCTGCGCGAGCGCGGCATGATCCAGTACATCCCGTTTCCCGCGGACCTCAAGGACCGGTACCAGAGCTACACGCAAGCGGACATCTCGGCGCTGCGCGCCGCGGGCTACGATGCGGCGTTCTTCGCGGTGGAAGAGGGCGTCGCGCGCTACTGCCAGGCCCTGCTGCGCAAGAGCCCGGCGTAGCACCCGGCGCCCGCGCTCGGGCGCGCAAGCACGCATCGGTTATCATACGGTGATGGACACGCGTACGAAGACGGCTTTCGCGACGCTCGAGAATTTCGTCGGCAACACGCCGCTGGTGCGTCTGAAGCGCCTGCCGGGAAGCACCACCAACACAGTGCTTGCGAAACTCGAGGGCAACAATCCCGCCGGGTCGGTAAAGGACCGGCCGGCGTTTTCGATGATCCGCCGCGCGCAAGAGCGGGGCAGAATCAAGCCCGGTGACACCCTGATCGAGCCCACCAGCGGGAACACGGGCATCGCGCTCGCGATGTGCGCTGCGATGATGGGCTATCGGATGATCCTCGTCATGCCCGAGCACCTCTCGGTCGAGCGCCGCCAGTCGATGGCGGCGTTCGGTGCCGAGATCGTCCTCACGCCCAAGGACGGAGGCATGGAGACGGCCCGCGACGTGGCCGAGAAGATGTGCGACGAAGGACGCGGCGTGATCCTCGACCAGTTCGCCAACCCGGACAACCCGCTCTCGCACTACGAGGGCACCGGACCGGAGATCTGGCGGGATACGAAGGGAGCCATCACGCATTTCGTGTCCAGCATGGGCACGACCGGCACCATCATGGGCTGCTCGCGCTTCTTCAAGGAAAAAAACTCGAAGATCCAGATCGTCGGCTGCCAGCCTTCGGAAGGCGCGCAGATTCCGGGCATCCGCAAGTGGCCGCCGCAGTACCTGCCGAAGATCTGCGACTGGAAGCGCGTTGACCGCGTGATCGAGGTCTCGCAGGCGGACGCGGAGGAAATGACGCGGCGTCTGGCGCGCGAAGAGGGCATCTTCGCCGGAATCTCCTCCGGCGGCGCACTGTGGGCGGCGCTGCAGGTCTCGCGCGAGGTCGAAGACGCGGTGATCGTCACGATCGTGTGCGATCGCGGCGACCGTTACCTTTCCACGGGTGTGTTTCCCGGGTAGAGCGACACGGCGCGGCGCGGCGAGCCTGGCCATGCTCGCGCTCGTTGCCGGCAGCGCTGGCGGCGCGCGCGAGTACAGCCTCTCGCTCGAAGACTTGGTGACGCCGATATTCACGGCCCGCTCCGTGAGGGCGGTCGTCATGGATGGTGCGCCCGCGAGCCTGACGCTCACGGTCGGGGAGCTCACCCTGCACCGGCGCACCTGGAAAAACGCGCGACTCACGTGCTCGAATTTCCGTGCGCTTCGTGGCGGGTTCGACTGCACGGAAGGGATACTGGATGCCGGGGTAAGGTTGCCGGTGTCGTTTTCCTACGCAGCGGGGGCGCTCGATCTCAGGCTCGCCCCCACGGCCGGAGAAGCCTGGCGCTTGCGCGCAGCTCCCGGTCCGCGCGGTGCGGTGCTCGACGTGACGGTGGAGAACGGGCTGCTCGGCCGCGTTGTGGAATGGCTGCCCGAGCCGCAGTTGCGCGCGCTGCCGCGGCTCTCGGCGGGAACGGTGTCGGGCGCCGCGCGCTACACGGGTGGCGATGCGGCGGCGCTGTCCGCCGAACTGAAGCTGCGCGGGGTCGCGTTCAGCGATGCCAGCGGACTGCACGCCGGTGACAAAGTCGAAGCGAGCTTGCATGTGAAAGCCGAGCAGCGCGCCGCGGCGTGGCAGTGGAGTGCCGCGGTGGTGTGGCACGGCGGGGAAGTGTTCTGGCAGCCCCTTTACCTGCGCGGCGGCGGCCATTCGCTCTCCGCGCAGGGCGTGCTCGACGCGGCGCACGTCGGGGTCGCGCGCGCATCGTTGTCGCTGGACGGCGTGGGGTCGGTCGAATTCGACGGGACCTGGGACCGGCGCACCGGTGTTGCGAGAAGCCTGAACGCGCGCTCGAGCAAGCTCGTTGCGGCTGCTCTCTATGAACGGTTGCTCAAGCCCTATCTGTTCGGCACGGCGCTTGGCAACCTGCGTGCGGACGGCACGGTGGGTTTCTCGGCACAGATGCGCGATGCGCGGATCGAGGCGCTCGATCTGAGCCTGGAGCGGGTGTCGTTCGAGGACCTCGGCCGGCGCTTCGGTGTCTTCGGGGCGACCGGGCGCATTCCGTGGCAGCGCGCCGGGCGCACCCGGGCCGAGCTCGCAATCGCCGGCGGAGAGCTGCTGCGGATCCCTTTCGGAAAATTCTCGGCGCCGGTCGTCATGGAGGGGTGGAGCTTCAGCCTCGACAGCCTGAAAGTGCCGCTGCTCGACGGGACGCTCACCATGAGCGATTTCATGGCGTCGTCGGAGCCCGGCGGCTGGCGCTGGCGGTTCAAGGGCGCGATCGCGCCGGTCTCGATGACGCAGTTCACCCACTACCTGCGCTGGCCTACGATGCACGGTACGGTTTCCGCCGTGGTTCCCGAGGTCCGGTACGCGCGGTCAACGCTCGAGGTGGACGGCGCGTTGATATTCAAGGTGTTCGACGGAACGATCGCGGCCCGCAACGTCGCGCTCGTCGAGCCGCTCGGCAGGGGGCCGCGGTTTCGAGCGGACCTCGACGTGCGGGGGCTCGACCTCGATCTGCTCACGCGCGCGTTTTCGTTCGGCAGCATCACCGGCCGCGTGGACGCGGCCGTAAAGGAGCTTGAACTCGTGAACTGGCAGCCGGTCAGATTCGATGCGTGGATCGCGAGCAGCCCGGGCGAGTATCCGCGCAGAATCAGCCAGGCGGCGGTGGAGAACATCGCCGCGCTGGGCGGAGCGGGCGCATCGGCCGCGATCCAGCGCACGTTCCTGCGGTTTTTCGATCAGTTCAGCTACGAGAAGCTCGGCTTGAGCTGCCGGCTGCAAGGCGGCGTGTGCCGGATGGGCGGCGTGGAGACCGCGCCGCAGGGCTACGTCATCGTCAAGGGCGCGGGTATCCCGTCGCTCACGGTGGTGGGCTACAATCGCGCGGTGGACTGGCAGGAGCTGGTGGACCGGTTGAAGCGCGTCACACAGGACAACGTGCGGGCGACCGTGCGTTGAGGGGCACGGGAACGTGATGGAGAGATATGGATATCGGGTGATGCTCTTCGCGGGAGCGCTTGCGCTCGGCGGCTGCGTGACCATCAACATCTATTTTCCGGCGGCGGCGGCCGAGCGCGCGGCGGACCGGATCATCGACGAAGTGTGGCAACTGAAAAAAGGCGAGAATCCGCCCAAGCCCGATGGGCCCGCGGGCGCGCCGGGAGAACGCAAATGAGCAAAGCAGCCCTTTGGCGCATCGTACTGATGGTTGCGGTGACGACGTGGGCGGGAGCGGCGATCGCGCAGGCCAACCTCGAGATCAACACGCCCGCGATCGCGAGCCTGAAGTCGAGCATGCAGAACCGGCACGCGCAGCTCGCTCCGCTCTACGGAAACGGCGCGGTGGGCTTCACCCGGGATGGCAACGTCGCTCTGCGGGACGCCAACGCCGTGCCGCTTGCCCAGCGCCAGCAGGTGAACGCGCTGATTGCCGGGGAGAACCAGGACCGTGCGGCGCTCTATCGCGAGATCGCGCGCGCCAACGGCCAGCCCGGATGGGAAAACGACATCCGCGCCACTTTCGCGCAGCGCTGGATCGAGCGGGCGCAGCCGGGGTGGTACTACCAGAGCGCGGGCGGGAGCTGGGTGCGCAAGTAGGAACGGATCGGCAAGCGGCGAGCGGTTAGCGGTGAGCGGGAATTTGTGTTTGTACGTCCACGCTTACCGCTTACCGCTTTCGTTGCTCGGTCAATCCGCGTTTGCCTATGAGCACGTAGGTCCTGTCCAATCCGAGAAAAATGGTTCCCGTCCTCGCGTTTGATATCGAAACCGTCCCCGATGTCGAGGGATTGCGCCGGCTGCACGGGCTCGACGCGACGATTCCCGACAAGGAAGTCGCGGAAATGGCGTTCCAGCTGCGCCGGCAGGCGACCGGCAGCGACTTTCTCGCTCCGCACCTGCACCGTGTCGTCGCGATCTCTTGCGCGCTGCGCGAGCGCGACAGCTTCAAGGTATGGTCCCTCGGCGGAGCGGATGACGCCGAGGGCGAGCTGATCCAGCGCTTCTTCGACGGCATCGACAAGTACACCCCGCAGCTCGTTTCCTGGAACGGCAGCGGGTTCGACCTTCCGGTGCTCAACTACCGCGGTGCGCTGCACGGCGTCCGGGCCGCGCGCTACTGGGAGTGGGGCGACGAGAACCGCGATTTCCGGTACAACAATTACGTGAACCGCTACCATACGCGTCACCTCGACTTGATGGATGTCCTCGGCATGTTCCAGCCCCGCAACAGCGTGGCGCTCGACGCGATCGCGCAGCTGCTGGGCTTTCCGGGCAAGCTCGGGCTCGAGGGCGCGCGCGTGTGGGAAACCTATCTCGCCGGGGGCCTCGAAGAGATCCGGCGTTACTGCGAGGCGGACGTCGTCAACACCTATCTCGTCTTCCTGCGCTTCCAGCAGATGCGGGCGGCGCTGAGCGCAGAGCAGGTCCGCGGCGAATGCGAGCTCATCCGCTCGACCCTCAAGAAGTCCGAGGAACCTCACTGGAAAGAATTTCTCAATCGCTGGACCAGCTGAAAAAGTCGTAAAGCTCAACCCCGAAGGACACGAAGGAGAAACAAGGCGCCGGTCATTCGGATTGAAGCCGTCACCTCCTCGCTGCGTCACGTCGTCACGGAATCCGTTTAAACCTGAAAGACCGCCAAGCGAAGTTAAATCCGGAGGCAAAGCGCCGGTTTAACTCCGCGCGTTCGAACCGGTTCTTCCTTGGTGTTCTTTGTGTCCTTCGCGGTACAGCTTTTGGAGTTGAAGCCTCTGCGCTAAACTATTGCACCCGCGCTCGCGGCTAATTTAGGCTCCGCCGCCGCGGTGAGCATGTACACGTTGACAGTCGAATCCCTGGACCAGGAAGGACGCGGCGTCGCGCGCCGCGACGGCAAGGCTGTCTTCGTCGAAGGCGCGTTGCCGGGCGAGCTCGTGTCCTGCTCGACCTACCGCAGCAAGCCCACCTACGAGCTCGCTTCCCTCGAGGCGATCCTGCGGCCGAGCGCGTTGCGCGTTGCGCCGCGCTGCCCCTGCTTCGGCCGGTGCGGAGGCTGCAGCATGCAGCACCTGGAAGCGCGCGCGCAGGTTGCGATCAAGCAGCGCGTGCTGGAGGACGCCCTCCGGCATATCGGCAAGGTGCGGCCCGAGCAGATGCTCCCGGCGATCCACGGTCTGCCTTGGGGTTACCGGCATCGCGCACGGCTGACGGCGAGGTATGTTCCCAAGAAGGGCGGCTCGCTGGTCGGGTTTCACGAGCGACGCAGCAGCTACGTCACCGATATGGCGAGCTGCGAGGTCATGCCGCCGCGCATCTCGCGGCTGATCCGGCCCCTGCGCGAGCTGATCAACCGGCTCTCGATCCGTGCGCGCTTGCCGCAGATCGAAGTTGCTGTCGGCGAGGAAGCCGACGTGCTGGTGCTGCGCGTGCTCGAGGCTCTGAGCGAGGCCGACGCCGCATTGCTGCGCGAGTTTGCCGACGCGCATCGCGTGCACCTCTACCTGCAGCCGCGCGGCCCCGAATCGGCATATCCGTTTCACCCGCCGCGAGCCGCGGACCTGTACTACGCGCTGCCCGAATTCAACCTCAAGATCGGGTTCTCTCCGACCGATTTCACGCAGGTGAACCACGCGGTCAACCAGGTTCTGGTGCGGCGGACCCTGTCGCTGCTCGACCCGCAGCCGGGGGAGCGGGTGGCCGACATGTATTGCGGGCTCGGTAACTTCACACTGGCGATCGCGCGGCGCGGCGCCGCGGTGGTGGGCTTCGAAAGCAGCCCGGAGCTGGTCGCCCGGGCCACGGCCAACGCCGCGGCGAACGGTCTTTCGGAGGTGGCGCGCTTCCTCGAAATGGATCTCTACCGGATGGATGGCGCGAGGCTCGCGGAACTGGGCCGTTTCGACCGCATGCTGGTCGATCCCCCGCGCGACGGTGCCGTCGAGCTCGTCAAGGCGCTCGCCGACGATGCGCCGCGGCGCATCGTCTATGTCTCATGCGGCCCGGCGACGCTGGCGAGAGACGCGGCGGTGCTGGTACACGCGCGGGGCTACGCGCTGCGCGCGGCGGGCATCGTCAACATGTTCCCGCACACCTCGCACGTGGAGTCCATCGCGGTCTTTGACCGCGGTTGAGGGGATAGGTTCGAGTGACGACTGACGGGTGGAGCGCCGCCGCGATCGCGGCGGCGTCGGTGCCGTACAAAAAAATGACCGGGCTGCTGCCCCGGCCATCTTGTCTTGGAGTGGGTCTGCGGTGCGTTGTTCTAGTCTCGGTCGCCGAACAGCGCCATCAGCAGGTGCAGCAGGTTGGCGAAGATGTTGAACAGGCTCATGTAGCAGCCCGTGGCGGCCATGATGTAGTTGGTCTCGCCTCCGTTGACGATGCGGCTGACATCGTGCAGCAGGAACAGCGAAAAGACCACGATCACGAGCGAGGAGATCGTGAGCGCCAGCGCCGGGATCTGCAGGAACATGTTGGCGACGAGCGCGAGGAGAAGCACGATCATGCCGACGAACAGGAACTTGCCCATGAAGCTGAAGTCCTTGCGCACGGTCGTGGCAATGCCGGCCATGATGAAGAAGATCGCGCCGGTACCCGCGGCCGCGAGGCCGACCAGCTGCGGGCCGTTCTTTAGCGTGAGCGCCACCGCGAGCAGGGGCCCCAGAAACCAGCCGAGCAGGAAGGTCATGCCCAGCAGCAGCACGACGCCGAGCCCGCTGTTGCGGTTCGCGGCGATCGCGAACTGCAGACCAATTACCGCGCCGAGCACGAGGAAAAAGCTAAGGAAAGGGTGCTTCATGATGATGCCGCCGGTGGCCATCCCGATGAAGGCGCCGATCACCGTCGGTATCATGGTTACCGCGAGCAGCATGTAGGTGTTGCGCAGGACGCGTTGTTGCTCGAGGGCGATTTCCCCCGCGCCGACGCGATACGCTGCCTGTTGCGGTTGCAGACGAGGTTGCATTCAGTTCTCCTCCGGTTAAGTTCTTCGACTGCGCGTAAGACTACCCAAGTCGGCGCAAAGTTTCAACGACCCGCGCGGGCGATCTGAAAGGGAGCGCGGTCGCGCAAGCGCTTGATCTAGCGTGTTAAACTTATTTTCCGTGGAGCGCTGTCCGCCCTATCCAGGGTGGCGGGCTCGCTTGCGGCGCGCCGGGGGCCCAAGCGCGGCGTGCCCGTACGCGGAAGGGTGGCGGAGTGGTTGAACGCACCGGTCTTGAAAACCGGAATGTCCGAAAGGGCATCGTGGGTTCGAATCCCACCCCTTCCGCCAACTATTTTTCGCGACACAAACGAGACACGAGCGGCGCGCCGAGACCATCTTGCGAATCGGCGTTGGTCAAACACGACATGGACGCAAACCCTCGCATGAAATAACATTGGGCATTCCGTGAAGTCCCCGCGCGGCGTGGTTTCCCCCGGTTGCACCGAAGCCGATCCGTCCGTGTATGTTTGAAAGTGCGCGCGCATTGTCGCGCGCTGAAAAAGGATCAGGAGGCCTAGATATGGTTACGATCGAATCCACCCCTGAAATGGCAGCCAAGGTCTACGAGACCATGGCGCGCAATCTCAAGGTGGTCCGCCGTCGCTTGGGCAAACCCCTTACCCTCGCGGACAAGGTCCTGCTGGGGCACCTCGACGACCCGGAAAAGCAGGACATGGAGCCCGGCAAGAGCTATTTGTTTCTGCGGCCCGATCGCGTCGTCTTCCAGGACGTGCTCGGACAGACCGGGATGCTCCAGTTCATGCAGACCCGGCGCGACCAGGTCGCCGTTCCCACCACCATCCACTGCGACCACCTGATCCAGGCGCGCGTGGAGGGCAGGAAAGACCTGCAGGAATCGCTCGCGGAGAACAAGGAGGTCTATGACTTCCTGCGCTCGGCGGCCGCCAGGTACGGCGCCGGGTTCTGGGGGCCGGGAGCAGGGATCATCCACCAGGTCGTCCTGGAGCATTACGCGTTTCCGGGCGAGCTGCTCATCGGCACCGACTCGCACACTCCGAATGCCGGCGGCCTCGGCGCCTGCGCGGTCGGGGTCGGCGGCGCGGACGCGGTCGAGACGATCGCGGGGCTGCCCTGGGAGGTGCTGTATCCGAAGCACATCGCGGTGTACCTGACCGGCAAGATGAGCGGCTGGACGGCTCCGAAGGACGTGATTCTCTACGTGGCCGGGGCGCTCACGGTTTCCGGCGGCACGAACGCGATCGTCGAATACATCGGTCCCGGCGCGCGCACCATCAGCGCGACGGGAAAGGCAACGATCACCAACATGGGCGCGGAGCTGGGCGCGACCACCTCGATGTTCCCCGCGGACGACCGGATGGCCTCGTACTTGCGCGCGACCAACCGTGGCGGTCTGGTGCCGCTGATGCAAAAGTACAAGCACATGCTGGAGCCGGACCCCGAAGTCGAGGCGGAACCCGAGAAACACTACGATCGCGTGGTGCGGCTCGACCTGTCCAAGCTCGAGCCGTACGTGGTGGGGCCGCATTCCCCGGATCGCGCGCGTCCGATCTCCAAGCTCGCCGCCGAGCTGCAGGACGAGAAGAACGGCTTCATCGACAAGATCTCCGCTGCGCTGATCGGCAGCTGCACCAACTCCTCGTACGAAGACATGAGCCGCGCGGCAGATGTCGCCGAGCAGGCGAAGGCGCACGGGGTGAAGGCGGCGGTGCCCTTCATGGTGACGCCGGGATCGGAGCAGGTGCGCGCGACGATCGAGCGTGACGGGCAGATGCAGTCGCTGCTCGAAATCAAAGGCACGGTGCTGGCGAACGCCTGCGGGCCGTGCATCGGACAGTGGCGCAGGTCGAAGGACGTCGCCACCGTGCCCAACACCATCGTCACCTCCTATAACCGCAATTTCCCGGCGCGCAACGACGGACAGCGCACGACGATGAACTTCATCGGCAGTCCGGAAATCGTCACGGCGTTCGCGCTCGCGGGGCGTCTCTCGTTCAATCCGCTCACCGACACGCTCGAAGGCGCCGACGGAAGCCCGTTCCGGCTCGAGCCGCCGAAAGTGGCGCCCGAAGTTCCCGCGAAGAATTTCGACCCCGGGCAGGCGACCTACATCGCGCCGCCCAAGGACGGCGGCCGCGTCGAGCTCAAGGTGGATCCCAGGAGCGAGCGCATCCAGCTCATGCAGCCGTGGCCCGCGTGGGACGGCAAGGATTTCGTCGACATGCCCGTGCTGATGAAGACCAAGGGCAAGACCACGACCGACCATATTTCTCCCGCCGGACCGTGGCTGCGCTACCGCGGGCACCTCGACAAGTTCAGCGACAACATGTTCATGGGAGCGACCAACGCGTACAGCGGCGAGGCAGGCAAGGGCACGAACGTGCTCACGGGCGAGAAGAGCCAGCCGATCGCCAATATCGCGCGGCACTACAAGTCCAAGGGCGTGAAGTGGGTCGTGGTCGGCGACAGCAACTACGGCGAGGGCAGCAGCCGCGAGCACGCGGCGCTCTCGCCGCGGCTGCTCGGCGGCGCGGCGGTCATCGTGCGCAGCTTCGCGCGCATCCACGAGTCCAACCTGAAGAAGCAGGGGCTGCTCGCGTTGACGTTCCAGAATCCGGCGGACTACGACCGGATACGGGAGGATGACCGCGTGAGCCTCGTCGGGCTGAAGGCCATGGCGCCGGGCAAGCCGGTCGAATGCCGCGTGAAACACGCCGACGGCAGCACCGAGACCCTGCGCCTCAACCACACGTTCAGCGGGCCTCAGCTCGAGTGGTTCCGCAAGGGCTCTGCGCTGAACCTCTTCCACGGCGGCGCGGCGGCGAAGAAGAAGGGCACCGTCAAGCGGGCCAGCCCGGCGCGCCGGAAGAAAAAGGCGGCGCCGGCAAAGAAGCGGCGCGGCGCGGCGAAGCGGGGAAAAAAACGGGCTGCGAAGAAGTGAAGTAGAGAGCTTCGCTCGACGCGGGCCATACACGGAATGCAGCGCCGCGGACCCGCGCGCACTGAAGCCCTTTATTCGAGAAGGACAGGCCCGCGCCCCGCCCGGGCGGCGGCGGGCGGCGCCTAGTTTTTCCTGCCGCCGTTCCTTCTGGCCGCTTTTTTCAGGCGGTGGTAGAGCCGCGGATTGGATTCCTTGAGGTAGGAAACGACTTCGAGGTCCTTGCCCTTGGCCTTGGCAAGCTCGACGCCCTCGATGTGCACGAGCCGCAGCAGTTCACGCACGGGCTTCGGCATGCTGCGTCCGCTCTCGTAGCGCGAGCCGCCGCTCTGGGTGACCCCGATGCGCGACCAGAATTCCTGCTGGTTCAGGCGCAACCGGCGCCGTATTTCACGCGGATTGGAAATTCGCTCGAACGGTTTCATGGTCCCTGCAACCTGTAAGCTTGTCTGTATCGATTGACCCGCGGCGCGCCAATAGGTTCACGCCAAATGCAAACCGGCGGCTGTTTATGCCGGCAGCATGGTTTTCGCGGGCGCCCCGGTTCCGCCGCGGCCGGGCGCAGGCTCGTTTTCACGTGCAAAATCAACTAGAATACGCAGTTTTTTCGACCTTCAGCGCTACGCATGGCCCTCATCGTCCAGAAATACGGCGGAACCTCGGTCGGCAGCGCCGAGCGCATCAAGAACGTCGCGCGGCGGGTTGCCGACTGGAAGTCGCGCGGACACCAGCTGGTGGTCGTGGTTTCGGCCATGGCCGGCGAGACGAACCGCCTGATTGCACTTGCAAAAGAGGTGCAGGCGCATCCCGATCCCCGGGAACTCGATGTGATGGTGTCTACCGGGGAACAGGTGACCATCGCGCTGCTCTCGATGGCCCTGGTGGAGCTGGGGCTCAAGGCGCGCAGCTATACCGGGGCGCAGGTGAAGATACTCACCGACAGCGCGCACACCAAGGCGCGCATCGTGAGCATAGACGAGACGCGCATCCGGGCCGACCTCGACGAAGGCTGCGTGGTGGTGATCGCCGGGTTTCAGGGCGTGGACGCGCGCGGAAACATCACGACGCTGGGCCGCGGAGGCTCCGACACCACCGGTGTTGCGCTCGCGGCGGCACTGAAGGCCGAGGAATGCCAGATCTACACCGACGTGGACGGCGTCTACACCGCAGATCCGCGCATCGTGCCCGAGGCGCGGCGGCTGAAGACCGTCACGTTCGAGGAGATGCTGGAGCTGGCGAGCCTGGGCTCGAAAGTGCTCCAGATCCGTTCGGTCGAGTTCGCCGGCAGATACCGGGTGAGGATGCGGGTGCTCTCCAGTTTCGAGGAGGAGAGCGAAGGCACGCTGATTACGTTCGAGGAAGACGAGGACATGGAACAGGCGACCATCTCAGGCATCGCGTTCAACCGTGACGAAGCCAAGATCACCATACTGGGCGTGCCGGACCGGCCGGGGATTGCGTACCAGATCCTCGGGCCGATCGGCGACGCCAACATCGACGTGGACATGATCGTGCAGAACGTGAGCCACGATGGGATGACGGACTTCTCGTTCACGGTGCATCGCAACGATTTCAAGAAGACGTTGAAGATCCTCGAGCCGGTGGTGAAGCACATCAAGGCGCGCGGGGTCGAGAGCGGGGACAAGATCGCCAAGGTCTCGGTGGTTGGCGTGGGCATGCGCTCGCATGCCGGGATCGCGAGCGCCATGTTCCGCACCCTCGCGGAGGAGGGGATCAACATCGAGATGATCTCGACTTCCGAGATCAAGATCTCGGTGGTGATCGACGAGAAGTACCTGGAGCTGGCGGTGCGCGTGCTGCACAAGTCCTTCGGTCTCGAACAGCCGGGTTAGAATGCAACCGCCGATGAACGCCGATAAACACCGATGCGTTCGTCCGTAAGTCAGGTGGTGGCGGCTGCCGTTCTGGGCTAATCTGCGCCTTTAGGGCTTGACATTGAACCCTGAACCCTGAGCATGGGTTACGGAGAGATGGCCGAGTGGTCGCAACGGCGTGAGCCGTTCGTAATTTCTGGCGCCTGGCGCGCGTTCGATCACTCGGCAGTGAGATTGATATAAGGACGATGTTGTAACAGTTGGCACAGTGGCAAACGGAGAGATGGTTGAGTGGTCGCTACGGCGCAAGCCGTTCGTGATCCGGCGCCTCGAGCGCGCCAAGACCACTCGGCGGTAAGGTGGTCAAAGGAACGAATATCTAATAGATTGGCACGGCGGTAACCGGAGAGATGGCCGAGTGGTCGAAGGCGCGCCCCTGCTAAGGGCGTATGGGACAAAATCCCATCGAGGGTTCGAATCCCTCTCTCTCCGCCA
>VGID01000020.1 GCA_016868035.1 Betaproteobacteria bacterium
GCCCCAGCGCCTCGACCATCTTCCCGGCATAGCGTTCGAATCGCGATTCCACGCCGCTACCCATCGCCCACCTCCACGGTTACGATGAAGACCTCGCGACGGTACCATTATTTTCAACACAGTACAACTAGTTACTCATAACCGATTCAGGCGCCCCACACCTGCGCGACCCGGATGAACCCGGTCTGGCCGTCTGGATGCCGCACGCGCAGCCAGCTCCCGCTCACCACCTCGAGCAGCTCGAGCACCACGTTCTGCCGGGCCTGGAACACGACCGCGGCGGCGTCATCCACGCCCTCGCGGATCTGCGCCAATGGCGCCTTGATCATCACGGTGCGCCGGTCGCTCAGCTGCTTGCTCTCGATCCACGAGAGCTCCCCGCTGGCATCGCGCACCTTGCTCCAGCCCTCGACCACGACGATCACCTCGAGAGGGTAGCCGCGGCTCACCACGTAGAGCTTCTTCGCCTTCGCAGAAGGAGCATCGTAGAGCACCGCGGCGTTCTCGGCGACGGAACGGAACCCTGCCGCCCCGGCGGGAGCACTCACTAACGCAAGTCCGGCGGCCATGGCAAGGAGAAATCGCGGGCCGCCCATGGTGGCTACTCCGCGGCAGGTTTCCCGGTTTCCGGCTGCGGTTGCTGCTGCGCCTGCTGTTGCTGCTGTCTCTGCTGCTGCTCCTGGTGCTGCTGGTACAGCACCTCGAAACTCAGATGGTTCAGGAAGAACGGTGGAAATCCGCCCCGCGTCACCACGCTCGTGATGGTCTCGCGGAGGTACGGAAACAGGATGTTGCCGCAGGTGATGCCGAGCAACCCGTCCAGGTCCTTCTCCCCGAAGTTCCGGATCTGGAAGAGCCCCCCCTGCGCCGCCTCGACCAGGAATGCCGTCTTGTCCTGCAGCTTCGCCGTCACGGTCGCGGTCAGCACCACTTCGTAGACGCCGTTTTCGAGCGCCCGCGCCTCGTTGTGCAGGTTGAGGTCGATCTTGGGCGACTCGCGCTCGAAGAATACCTGCGGCGCGCCCGGGATCTCCAGTGACAGATCCTTGACGTAGATCTTCTCGATCGCGAAGACGGGTTGACTCTGTTCGCTCATGGCATCAATGCCTAAAAACGAAAATCCTGTCCATACTCAGTCGGCGCGCAGCAAACCGTCCAGCCGGCCGGCGTGCTCGAGGGCCGCCAGCTCGTCGAAACCGCCGACGTGGGTTTCCCCGATGTAGATCTGCGGCACGGTGCGGCGGCCCGTCTTCTCCGTCATCTCGGCGCGCTTGCCCGCGTCGAGGTCAACGCGGATCTTGTCCAGCGCGGCGACGCCCTTCGCCCTCAGCAGCCGCTCGGCCATCTGGCAGTAGGGGCAGGCGGCGGTCGCGTACATCACGACCCGCGCCATTCAGCTTTTTTCCAGCGGCATGCCCGCTTGCTGCCATGCCGATATGCCGCCGCTCAGTGTGAACACCTCGCCGAAGCCGTGCTTGCGCAGCACGGCACTGGCAGCCGGGGCGCGGTTGCCGGCACGGCAGCTGACGAGAATGGGACGCGAGCGGAACTTCTCGAGCTCCTTGATGCGCTCGGCGAGCTGCGCCTCGGGAATGTGCTTGGCGTTGGCGATGTGGCCGGACTCGTACTCTCCGGTGTCGCGCACGTCGAGCACGAGCGCATCGCGGCGGTTGATGAGCTGTACCGCCTCGAAGGTGCCCACGTCGTTGCGTTGGACGAAGGGACGGGACACCAGCGGCCAGAGCAGCATCACGCCCGACGCAACCGCCATGCCGAACAGCAGCATGTGAAACGGGCTTTTCTGCAGGAATTCGAAAAACTGCTCCAAATCGGACTCCGGATGACGACGAGCGGGCCGGCCACCCTATTGCACCCGTCCGCTCGCGCGAAGCTCTGCATTTCTGGGAGCCGCCAATTCTAGCAGAGGCTCGAACTTGCCGGGATGCATTTGCGCCAGCTTCTCGAAGACGGGCACGATGCGGACGAGCTCGTCCGGATGGACACGAATCGACCGCGAGAGCTGGGTCAGCGCGGCCTCCCGCTCGCCTGCGAGCGCGAGCAGCATGGCCTGACGGTACGCGGAAGCATGACCCGGAGCCAGGCGCATCACGCGCGTGTTGAGCTGCAACTTCTCGCGGACATCGTCCTCGTCCACCACGATGCCGAGCGACACCGCGACTTCGAGATACGGCTGCAGGACCGGGTCGCGATGGACCTGCATGAGCCGCCGCACGAACGCGCCTCCATCGTCGGCAGCGATGGCGCCCTCGCCGGATCCGAAAAGCAGGCGCTCGAAATCCCGATACGCAGGCACCACCATCACCACATTCAGCCAGCCCAGAACGAGCGCGGCGGCAGCCGCTCCGCGCGCAATGCGCACGCGACGCAGGTTGATGAAGCTGTGCGCGCCCGCGCCCAGGACCAGTGCCGCGATGCCCAGGAAATTCGAGTACCACAACGGATACTCGACCATGCTGTGGATGCCGATCACGGCGAGCAGCGCCAGCAGCCACCACCATTCGGGATCCCGCTCCGCCTTCCTCAGATCGGCGAGCCACAACACCACCGCGCCCAGCACGAGGAGCGCCCCGGTGATCCCGGTTTCGGCCAGCAGCTGCAGCACGATATTGTGCGCGTGACTGTATACACCCGGAACGACGAGGACGGGATCCGAGGCCTGGAGGAGGAAATGGTTCCACGCGAACTGCCCCCAACCGACGCCCAGCAGTGGTGCTCCGAGAAACATCGTCCATGCCTCGCGCGCGAGCTGCAGCCGCGGGCCGATGCCGCTCGCCAGATCGAACAGGCGATCCGCGGACGTAACCAGCAAACCCTGCCTGGGCAACATGAACGGAAGCGTGGCGATCCATTGCATTGCGACGAATGCCGGAATCAGACACAAGGTGAACAGGCAAAGCCTTCTGCTCTGTTCGCCGCCCGAACGCGGGAGCCAGAACAGCGCCAGTGCCGCCAAGGCGCCGAGATAGAGCCAAGGGCTGCGCGAACCGGTAAGCGTCAATACGAAGAGAAATACCGCCGCGAACGCCGCGGCCATGATCACGTGCAGTCTTCCGCGCGCGTGGAGGTACGCGGTGGAAGCAACCGCCAGGGAGACGTAGTCGGCGAAATTGTTGGGCTGGGCGAGGTTGCCGAACACGGCATCCGAAGTCTTGGCCGATACCAGGAAGTTGATCGGAGTGGACACGTGGTAGTGCTGGAGAAGGCCGGCGAGCGCGCTGAGCAAGCCGCCGGCAATCAGCGCCCAGGACAGGGTTGCCGCGATCGCCGCCTCGCCGAGCTCGCGGCGCAGGATCGCGCCCAGCACGGTCATCAGGGCCGCCCACGCCGCATACAGCGCCGCCGTCAACGCCTGTTCCGTGTAGATGACGCGCCCAAGGCCGATCTGCAGAGCGAGCAGCAGGATCAGTCCGAGCGGAGCGAGCGCAACGACGGGCACCGCGGGCCCGCGCCACGTTTCGTTTCTCGAGAGCAGCAGCGCGGCGAGCAGCCCCAGCGCGAACGCGGCCCACTCGGTGTAGAACGCGGGGATGGGATAACGGTGGTAGGGCTGCAGGAACGGCAGCGTCCAGGCAAGCCCGACGACGAAGAGGCTTGCGCCCGCCGCGGAAAACACGCGCACGGCGCTCGGGGTGACGGGTTCCACTTCCGGGTTTCTGCGTTCCGCGTTCCCTGCTCCGGGTTCGGAGTTCCGGGTTCGGAGTTCGGGGTCCGGAGTATTTGGAGCCGGACCCTTGAACCTTGAACTTTGAACCCTGAACTTTGAACCTGTAACGGCGCGTGCTATTCGGCAATGCCGCAGAACACCTCGCGCATCATGCCGATCAGCGTGAGCGTGCGCCCGTCGCTCACGCGATAGAACACGCGGTTGGCGTCCTTGCGGGTGCGCAGCACACTCTTTTCACGTAGTATCGCGAGGTGCTGGGAGACGTTGCTCTGCGAGGTGCCGACGCATTCGACGATGTCCTGCACGCTCATTTCCTGATCGCCGAGCACGCACAGGATCTTCAGGCGCAGCGGGTGCGCCATGGCCTTCAGCGCGCGCGAAGCCTGGTCGATGTGCTCTTCCTTCTCCAGCAACGCAGTGCGCAGCGCTACGACGTCGAGCATGGTCGTGTATCCCGAGGTTACGCGGAAGAATTAGAATATACTAAAATTTCCCGCGTGCCGACTGCTTTGAATACGCCAACGAAATCATGAAGGTAACACCAGTTTTGCTGATCATACTCGACGGGTACGGGCATCGGGAGGAGTGCGAGCACAACGCCATTTGCCAGGCCCGCAAGCCGCACTGGAACGTTCTCTGGTCGAAGTACCCGCACACCACGATCGACGCGTCCGAGAAATGGGTCGGCCTGCCGAAGGACCAGATGGGCAACTCCGAGGTCGGCCACATGAACATCGGCGCCGGCCGCGTCGTGTACCAGGAATACACGCGGATCGAGAGCGCGATCGATGAAGGCGACTTCTTCAGGAATCCCGTGCTCGTCAAAGCGGTCGAGACCGCGCGTGGCGCGGGCACGGCATTGCACATACTCGGGCTGCTTTCTCCCGGCGGCGTGCACAGCCACGAGTCGCAGATTCACGCGATGCTGGAGATGGCGACGCGCGGCGGCGTCAAGAACATTCGCGTGCACGCCTTCCTCGACGGGCGCGACACCCCGCCCAGGAGCGCGGAAGCCTCGCTCGAAGCCCTGCAGAAGATGTGCAAGGAGCTCGGAGCCGGGACCATCGCCTCGATCTGCGGGCGCTACTACGCGATGGATCGCGACCGGCGCTGGGAGCGTGTGCGCTCCGCGTACGATCTCATCACGCAGGGCAAATCGGAGTATCGCGCCGCGACCGCCGTCGAAGCGCTGCATGCCGCGTATGCGCGCGGCGAGACCGACGAGTTCGTGAAAGCCACCGTGATCGCGGCGCAGCGCGCCTCCGCCACGGGCATGAACGACGGCGACGCGGTGGTGTTCATGAATTTCCGCGCCGACCGCGCCCGGCAGATGACGGCCGCGCTGACGAGCTCCGCGTTCGAGGGCTTCGAGCGGGCGCGCGTTCCCGCGCTCGGCTACTACTGCACGCTCACGAGCTACGGCAAGGAGTTCGACGCGATACCGTCGGCGTTCGCGCCGCAGAGCATCGAAAACGGCTTCGGCGAGTACATTTCCACGCAGGGGCTCAAGCAGCTGCGCATCGCCGAGACCGAGAAGTACGCGCACGTCACCTATTTCTTCAGCGGCGGCGTCGAGACGCCGTACCCCGGCGAGGACCGCATCCTGGTGCCCTCGCCGAGGGTGACGACCTACGACCTCAAGCCGGAAATGAGCGCGCGCGAAGTCACCGACAAGCTGGTCGAAGCCATCCAGAGCCGCAAGTACGGCGCCATCATCTGCAACTACGCCAACGGCGACATGGTCGGCCACACCGGCAACCTCGAAGCCGCCACGCGCGCAATCGAGGTGCTCGACGAGTGCATCGGGCGCGCGGTCGCCGCGATGCAGAAAACCGGCGGAGAGGTGCTGATCACCGCGGACCACGGCAATGCCGAGATGATGCTCGACCCGGCAACCCGGCAGGCGCACACCGCACACACTCTCAACGTGGTACCGCTGCTCTACATCGGGCGCAAGGCGAGGGCCGCCTCCGGCGGCGCGCTGCAGGACGTCGCACCCACCCTGCTGGCCATGATGGGCCTGCCGCAGCCCCCGCAGATGACCGGAAAGGCCCTCCTCGAGTTCACGTGAGCATACGGCCCGGCGCCTTTCTTCTCGTCATATCGCTCGCGTGGCCGGGCGCGGCGCACGCCGCCGCCGGCTCCGGCGCGAAAGAGAAAGAGCTGCGCGAGTTGCGCGGCCGCATCGAGGCGCTTCAGAAGCGGCTCGCGGAGACCGAGGGATCGAAGACCGAAGCGGTGGACGCGCTCAAGGAGTCGGAGCGCGCCATCTCCGAGGCGAACCGCGTGCTGCGTGATCTCGCGCAGCAGTCGCGCGCGATCAAATCGCAGCTCGAGGCGCTGCAAGCCGAGTCGCGCAAGCGCGAGGGCGATCTCAAGGGACAGCAGGCGCTGCTCGCGCGCCTGCTCCACCAGCAATATCTCGCGGGGCGTGCCGAGCCGCTGAAATTGCTCCTCAACGGCGAAGATCCCAACCAGATCGCGCGGCAGCTGCACTACTTCGGCTACGTGTCGCGCGCGCGCGCCGAGCTGATCGCGGAATTGCGCGCGAGCATCGGGCGCCTCGCGCAGCTCACGCGGGAAGCGGAGCTCAAGGCGTCCGAGCTCGCCGCCATCGCCGCCGAGCAGCAGGCGCAACGCGGCCTGCTCGAGCGCGAAAAGCGCGCGCGGGGCCAGGTACTCGCCAAAATCTCCCGCGACATCGAGCGCCAGCGCCGTGAAATCGGCACGCTGCGCCGGGACGAGAACCGGCTCGCGCGGCTGCTCGAGAGCCTCGCCCGGCTCATCGCGCGGGAGAAGCCCGCGCCGCGGGCGCGCGTGGAGCGCGTGCCGGACGGCTCCGTCGACGGCGGCCCCTTCCATCAGCTGAGGGGCAAGTTGAGCCTTCCGGTCCGCGGGGAACTCGTCAACCGCTTCGGCAGTCCACGAGCGGACGGCGGGGCTCTGTGGAAAGGGCTTTTCATCGCCGCCCGGGCAGGGGACGAGGTCCGGGCGGTCGCCGCCGGCCGTGTCGTCTACGCCGACTGGCTCCGCGGCTTCGGCAACCTGCTCATCATCGATCACGGCGAAGCGTACATGAGCCTCTACGGCAACAACGAGGCGCTCTACAAGCGGGTGGGGGACCCGATCCGGGGCGGTGAGACCATTGCCACAGTCGGCAACAGCGGCGGCAATCCCGATTCGGGTTTATACTTTGAGCTGCGGCACCAAGGTAAGCCGCTCGACCCCCTTGGGTGGGTTTATGCGCCGTAAGGCGCAAGGGGTGAGGCGCAAGGAGCGCGTTGATTTCGCAAGAGTTTCCGCTCCCTGCGCCTCACCCCTTGCACCTCACGGTTTTTTTAGGAGTCGGCAATGAGCAACAAGCTGCATCAAATCGGACTGATCGCCGTCGGCGTACTCATCGGCGTCGCGGTGAGTCTCAATATTTCGGCGGTCGCGCAGAAGCAGGCGGCAACCGCCCCGCTCCCGATCGAGGAGCTGCGCGCGTTCACCGAGGTCTTCGGGCGCGTGAAGAGCGACTACGTCGAGCCGGTGGACGACAAGAAGCTCATCACCGAGGCGATCAACGGGATGCTGGCGGGGCTCGATCCGCATTCCGCTTATCTCGACCAGGACGCGTTCAAGGAACTGCAGGTCGGCACCCAGGGCGAGTTCGGGGGGCTGGGCATCGAGGTCGGCATGGAGGATGGCTTCGTCCGCGTGGTCGCGCCGATCGACGATTCGCCCGCGGCGCGCGCGGGCATCAAGGCGGGCGACCTCATCGTGCGGCTGGACGAGACGTCGGTGAAGGGCATGACGCTGAACGACGCGGTGAAGCGCATGCGCGGAAAGCCCAACACCCAGATCACGCTCACGATCGTGCGCAAGGGCGAGGTCAAGCCGATCGTGGTGACGCTCACCCGCGCGGTGATCAAGATCCAGAGCGTACGCGCCAGGCTCCTCGAGCCGGGCTACGCGTATTTCCGCGTGACCCAGTTCCAGGAGCACACGGGCGAGGCGCTCGCGCGCGCGATCGAGAAGCACTTCAAGGAAAACCAGGGCGCGATGAAGGGCATCGTGCTCGACCTGCGCAACGACCCCGGCGGGCTGTTGAACGGCGCCGTGGCGGTGTCCGCGGCCTTCCTGCAGCCGGGCGCGCTGGTCGTCTACACCGACGGGCGCACCGACGATTCCAGGATGAAGCTCAACGCAAGCCCCGAGCACTATCTGCGCGGGCGCATGAAGGAAGACTACATTCGCAGGCTTCCGCCGGAACTGAAGACGGTGCCGATGGTGGTGCTCGTGAACGCGGGCTCCGCTTCCGCCTCCGAGATCGTCGCGGGCGCGCTGCAGGACCACCAGCGCGCGGTGATCATGGGCCAGCGCACGTTCGGCAAGGGCTCGGTGCAGACGATTCTGCCGCTCAACAACAACACGGCGATCAAGCTCACCACGGCGAGGTATTACACCCCGAACGGCCGCTCGATCCAGGCGCGGGGCATCACGCCGGACATCGCGCTCGATGACGGCTCGAGCGACCGCATCGCTTCGCTCAAGCTGCGCGAGGCCGATCTTACCAAGGCTCTCGCGGACAAGGACCGCGAGGAAGCCGCAAAGAGCGCCGCGCCGGCCCGCAAGTTCAACTTCACGCCGGCACCCCGTCCGAAGGACGTGGACGAGAAGCTGCTCAAGCCGGAGCCGGGCGAGGTCGTGTCCAAGCACGACTACGAGCTCAACCAGGCGATCGCGTTCCTCAAGAGCCGCGACGGCGCCAGCTCGAACTGACGCGAGGAACCAGCAGCGAAGGCGGAGCGCCCGGCGAAGGCCGGGCGCTTTGCTGTACACTGCCCGGCTGAGGCGCGAAGCGGCCATTGCGGGAACGTGCTTCCCCTGCGCCCTGCCGCACCCTCTACCCTTCACGCTGACGTGAACGACGAACAGCTGCTGCGCTACAGCCGCCACATCCTGCTGCCGCAGATCGGCATCGAGGGGCAGGAGCGGCTACTTGCGTCGCGCGTGCTGGTCATCGGCGCGGGCGGGCTGGGCTCGCCGGTCGCACTCTACCTCGCCTCGGCGGGGGTGGGCAGTGTCACCATCTGTGACAGCGACGCGGTCGACCTCACGAACCTGCAGCGGCAGATCGTGCATCGCGGCGATTCGGTCGGGAAGAACAAGGCGGACTCGGCGCGCGCGACGCTCGCCACGATCAATCCCGCGGTCGAGGTCGTCGCCCTGGCCGAGCGCGTGGACGAGAAGCGCCTCGAAGCGCTCGTCGCGCAGACCGACGTCGTAGTGGACGGCAGCGACAACTTCGCCACGCGCCATGCGGCGAACCGCGTGTGCGTGCGCCTGCGCAAGCCGCTTGTCTCGGGAGCGGCGGTCCGCTTCGACGGGCAGGTCGCGGTGTTCGACCTGAGGTTGGACGGCGCCCCGTGCTACGCGTGCCTGTTCCCGGAGCACGGCGAGAGCGAGGACGTGCGCTGTGCCGTAATGGGTGTGTTCGCGCCGTTGACCGGCATCGTCGGCTCGATCCAGGCGGCGGAAGCACTGAAGCTGCTCGCCGCCACGGGCGACACGCTCGCGGGCAGGCTGCTGCTGCTCGATGCGCTCGCGATGCAGGTGCGCATCGTCAAGCTTGCCAAGGATCCCTCCTGCCCCGTGTGCAGGGTTTAAGGTTCCGGGTTCCAGGTTCCAGGATCTGGGCCTTTGAACTTTGAACCTTGAACATTGAACCTGGGACGCGGTACTACGACGTCCCGGCGGCGGTCCCGCCCCCGCCAACGAGCGCTTCGATGTCCCTCGTGATCTGCGCCACGTCCGGTCCGGCGCGTCCCTGGTGCTGCAGCAACACGCGCGAGGGCAGGTCCATCAGAGTGGGCGCGTGACCGGTGCTGCGCGAGCGCGCAGCGGTGTGCAGCGCGGGCGCGAGATGGGTCATCTTGAAGCCGGCCTTCTGGCTTTCCACCGCATCGATGATCGCCTGCTGCGCACGCGCGATACCGACCAGCAATTCAGCAAGCTGTTGCGTCGTGACGTTTTTCATTGCTGGTTCCCCGTTTCTCCGAATGATCCGAAATCCCGATGCCGGTCACGCGACGATGCCTTCCATGAGCTGGCGCCACTGCTTGCTCCAGTGCTCCGCCGGATCGCGCCTGAAACCGCTCTTCGCAAACTGGTGCCAGCGACCGGTGACGAAGCTCATGACGAGATTCGCCTGTGCGGTAACGTCCACCTCCGCGACGATTTCCTGCTGGCTGACGGCGAAGCGCAGGGCCTGCTTGAGCGCCGCCTCCGCCCGGTCGTGCAGCTGGTTGATTCGCGCCTGCAGCTTCTCGTCCTCGTTCACCAGCGCGTCTCCGATCAGCACCCGGGTCATGCCGCGGTTCTTCTGAGCGAAGCCGAGCAGGACGGCGACGATCGCCTCGAGCTGGCGCACGCCGCTTTTCTCCTCGCTCGTGATCTTGTTGACCAGCGCGAACAGCGTCTGCTCGATGAACTCGATCAACCCCTCGTACATCTGCGCCTTGCCGCTGAAATGGCGGTAGAGCGCCGCCTCCGAAACGTCCAGGCGTGCCGCAAGCGCGGCGGTCGTGATCTTCTCGCCCGCGGGCGCCTCGAGCATTTCCGCCAGAGTCTGCAGGATCTGGTTCTTGCGTTCGCCGGTCTTCGCCGCCATCCTGGCCCTCACCGCGTGTCCGGAGCGCCTATTGTAAATACGCGAGCATCCGGGGCAACTGCATGAGATTCGCAACTTTCACGTCGACATAGGGCGGCGCTTTCGGCGCCGCGCTCACCCAGACCGTCCTCATGCCCAGCCTGGCTGCGGTACGGAGATTCTCGAGCGAGTCCTCCACCATGATACAGCGTTGCGGCCTGAGGCGGTTGGCGCGGCACATGCGCAGGAATCCGAGGGTGTCGGGCTTGGGCCGGTAGCGCGTGCGCTCGATCGAGAACACGTCATCGAAGAGATCCCCGATCGCGAGCGTCTTCAGCACGGCGCGCGAGTAGTGCACCGGCGCATTGGAAAACACGAGCTTCCTTCCCGGCAGGCGTCTCAGCGTCACCCGCAGCTGCGGCTCGCGAACCAGCATGCGCCGGAGATCGGGAAGCTGGTGGGTATGCCACAGGAAATGCCGCGGGTCGGTCCCGTGATGTCGCATCAGCCCGAGCAGCGTCGCGCCATAGCGCTTCCAGTAGCGGCGGCGCAGATCGCCGGCCTCGGCCTCGGTGAGCCCGAGGTGCGCCTGCAGGTACGCGGTCATCGCCCGGTTGATGTGCGGAAAAATGTGAGGCCGCGAGTCATGCAACGTATTGTCCAGGTCGAAAATCCAGGCGCGCCGCCACATGTTGCCGTTCCGTGTTCCAGGTTCAATGTTCCACGTTCAAGGCTGCACGTTCAAAATCTTCCGGCCGGATCCCATTCTGACTTTCGACCTTGAACTTTGAACGTTGAACCTTGAACGTTGAACCCGGCGCGCGGCGCCGGGGCGCGGTTCAGCGCCGGCGGATCAGCGTGCCGACGCCCTCGTCGGTAAGGATCTCGAGCAGCAGCGCGTGCTCGACCCGCCCGTCGATGATGTGACAGGTGTTGACGCCGTTCTTCACCGCGTCGAGCGCCGAGCTGATCTTGGGCAGCATGCCGCCGGAAATGGTGCCGTTCGCGAAGAGCTCGTCGACCTTGCGCGCACTCAGGCCCGTGAGGAGGTTCCCGTCCTTGTCGAGCACGCCCGGCGTGTTGGTCAGCACGACGAGTTTCTCGGCCTTGAGCACCTCGGCCACCTTGCCGGCCACGAGATCGGCATTGATATTGTAGGTCTCGCCCTTCTTCCCCACGCCGAGCGGCGCGATCACGGGAACGAAGTTGTGGGTGTGCAGCCGGTGCACGATCTCGGGGTCGATACTTTCCACCTCGCCCACCTGCCCGATGTCGAGGGGCTCGGCATCCCCCACTCCGCGCACCAGCATCTTCTTCGCGCGGATGAGCCCGCCATCCTTGCCCGTGAGCCCGACCGCGCGGCCGCCGTGCTGGTTGATCAGGTTGACGATGTCCTTGTTCACCTGGCCGCCGAGTACCATCTCGACGACGTCCATGGTCTCTGCGTCGGTCACGCGCATGCCCTGGATGAACTCGCCTTTCTTCCCCACGCGCCTGAGCAGATCGTCGATCTGCGGACCGCCGCCGTGCACGACGACCGGGTTCATGCCGACAAGCTTGAGCAGCACGACGTCGCGCGCGAAGCTGTGCCTCAACGCTTCGTCGGTCATCGCGCTGCCGCCGTACTTGATCACGATCGTCTTGCCGTGGAAGCGCTGGATGTAGGGCAGCGCCTCGGCCAGGATCTTCGCTCTGCTTGCGGCGGTCGTGCCGGTCAGGGCCATGGTGGTCTACGGATCGTTTGCGGGCCGGCGGCTATTCTACGGCAAAAAAAAGCGGCAGGCCCGCTGGCCCGCCGCTTTTTTCACTTGAGTACCGATCAAACCGCGCTCTTTTTGTTCGATTCCCTTCTGGTGAAACGGCGGCGCGGCCGCCGTTTCTTTACTTTACGGCGATGCGCTTTGCCTGCGCGACCGCCTTCTTCGGCAGCGTCAACTGGAGCACGCCGTCGCTGTACTTCGCGTCCGCGCCGGCCTCCTCCACCGCCTGGCCGAGCGTGAAGGCACGGTAGACCTTGCCGTAGTGGCGCTCCGAGCGCAGCACGCGCTCGCCATCCTTCACCGCTTTCTCGTTCTTGACCTCGGCGCTGATCGCGACCATGTCCCCGTCGATCGTGATGTGGATGTCGTCCTTCTTCACTCCGGGAATCTCGGCCCGCAGCGTGTACGCCTTTTCGTCCTCCGAGACGTCCACGCGGAACTGCGCGACCTCGCCCCGGCCTTCGTAGCCGACCGGGCGCACGAAGAAGCCGCGGAAGAGATCGTCGAGCGTATCTTCAAATGGTGTGAAACGAGCAATGTTTCCCATGGTCTCTCCTTATGGATATGCGGCGCATTGCGCCTACTGTTGGAATATGGGCCCTGCGCCGGTCTTTTCAAGAGCCTGGGCGGCTCACGGGGGTCTTGTGCGCGTGGCGCAAATAGGATAACTTCATGATTCTGGTAAATTTTTTTAGGCAGGCGGGGCATGGCTGAACGGTCGCCTACTCAGGGTGCCGGCGTCACCGCTGCCGAGCTCGATCGGTACCGGCCCTACCTGGTGCGTTACGCGCGCCTGCAACTGCGCGACCAGAGTTCCGCGGAGGATGTGGTGCAGGAGACATTGCTCGTAGCCATCGAAAACGGCGACCGCTTTTCCGGCCAGTCGTCGGTCAGGACCTGGCTCACGGGCATCCTCAAGCACAAGATCATCGACGTCTTCCGCCGCGGAGCCCGCGAGTTGCCGCTCGCCGCCGCGGGCAGGGGCGAGGATGCCACGGAAGAACAGGGGCTCGAAGCGCTGTTCCATGCCGACGGGCGCTGGCGTGCGATGCCGGGGGACTGGGGCGACCCGGACCGCGCGTTCGAGAACCAGGAGTTCTGGCGGGTGTTCGAGGCCTGCACTCAGGCGATGTCGGTCAAGTCCGCCCGCGCGTTCGTGATGCGCGAGGTGATGGGCCTCACGACCGACGAAATCTGTAAGGAACTCGACATCTCCGCGACTAATTGTTGGGTACTGCTGCATCGCGCGCGGGTCAGCCTGCGCGCATGTCTCGAAACGAAATGGTTCTCAAAGGCCCGATGATGATTCCTTCGTGTAAACGAGTAAGCGAACTTCTTTCGCAGGCGCAGGACCGTCCCCTGACGCTCAAGGAGAAATTCGGGCTTTACCTGCACCTCGCGCTGTGCGCGGGGTGCCGCCGGGTACAACGCCAGTTCGAGTTCATGCGCGAGGCGATGAGGCGCTACGTCGAGGGCGATATCGACGGCGACAAAGCACGGCGCTGAAGTGCCTTGCTGTACCGGGGTCAGTGCCGCTGATGCGGCTTGCCGCCGAGCGCGCCACGCACCTCGGCTTCGACCCTGACCTCACGCTTTCCCTTGCCGTCCTCGGCCACGACGAGCGTTAACGGAATCCGCTCGCCCTCCTTCAGCGGGCGGCTGAGATCGACCAGCATCAGATGCAGCCCGCCGGGCGCGAGCTTCACCGTCGTTTTCGCGGGAAGCTCGATTCTCTCCACCGGGCGCATCTTCATCACGCCGCCTTCGACCGTCGTGGCATGCATCTCGACGCGCGCGGCAAGCGGGCTTCCCGCGCCAACGAGCGCGGCCGCGGTCGCGCTCGTGAGCTCGACGTAACCGGCGACCACTTTCTGTCCCGCCACGGGTGCCCTCACCCACGCGTTCGAGATTCCCAGTTCCTGCGCGGCGCCCGGCCACGCGAAGGCGAGGCCCGCCGCGGCGAGCAGCGCCCTCGTAATCCAGGTCCCTCCCGTAACGTTTCGCATCCGCGCCCTCGTTTCAATTCATTGCGGAGATTGTTGCAGCGCGGGCCCTCGCGGGCAAGTGCGCTTTGCTATAATTTCCGCTTTCCGTTCGAGAATATGCGTTCGACACTCGCGGCATTCCTGCTCGTCTTCGCCCTTCCGCTCCAGGCCCAGCAGCCCGCATCATCCGCCCCGCCGGCGCCGCTGATTGCCGCCAAGGCGTATCTGCTGCTCGATCTCTCCAGCAACCAGCTGCTCGCGGCGCAAAATCCGCAGCAGCGGGTGGAGCCGGCTTCCATTACCAAGCTGATGACGGCCTATCTCACGTTCGCCGCGCTCCGGCAGAAGACCATCCGGCCGGAGCAGGCCGTGCAAGTGTCCCAGCGCGCGTGGCGCGCCGAGGGCTCGCGCATGTTCATCGAGCCCGGAAAGCCGGTCACGGTGGACGAGCTGATGCGCGGCATGATCGTGCAGTCCGGCAACGACGCCTCGATCGCGCTCGCCGAGACGATCGCCGGAAGCGAGGACGTGTTCGCCCAGATGATGAACCGCGAGGCGGGCCGCCTGGGGATGAAGAACACGCATTTCGTGAATGCGACGGGCCTGCCCCATCCCGAGCACTACTCCACCGCCGAGGACCTCGCGAAAATCGCGGCGGCGATCATACGGGACTTTCCCGAGCACTACCCGCTCTACTCCCAGAAGGAGTTCCGCTACAACAACATCACGCAGTCGAACCGCAACCGCCTGCTGTGGTCCGACCCCACCGTGGACGGGATGAAGACCGGATACACGGAGGCCGCGGGCTACTGCCTGATCACCTCGGCGAGGCGCGGAGACCGGCGCCTGCTCTCGGTGATCCTCGGCGCAGCGGGCGAGGCAGTGCGCGCAGCCGAGAGCCAGAAGCTGCTCAATTACGGATACCAGTTCTATGACGGGGTCCGGCTCTACGCCGCGAACCAGCCGGTGGCGGCGCTGCGCGTATACAAGGGCTCGGCGAACAGCGTGAAGACCGGGTTCCTCGCCGACCTCTACCTGACCCTGCCCAAGGGCCAGGGCGAGAAGCTGAAGGCGGCCCTGGAGAGCGAGCAGCCGCTGCTCGCGCCGATCAACGCGGGACAGCGTGTCGGAACGATGAAGCTCACGCTCGACGGAAAACCCTTCCGCGAGTTCCCGGTGGTCGCGCTCGAGAGCGTGCCGGCGGCCGGCATCTTCGGGCGGGGCTGGGACGCGCTGCGGCTGCTGTTCCGATAAAATGCCGCTCGCGGGCGGCATTTTATTAGAGGTACACTAACCGCAATCGAAATGACGCTGGCCCCGCCATCTCATCACCCGTGAGCCCCGCATGAGCGATGTCGTTTATCTCAACGGAGAATTCCTGCCGCTGGATCAAGCGCGCGTTTCCGTGCTTGATCGCGGATTCATCTTCGGCGACGGAGTCTACGAGGTGATCCCGGTGTACTCGCGGCACGCGTTCCGGCTGGCGGAGCACCTGAAGCGGCTGCAACGCAGCCTCGACGCGATCCGGCTTGCCAATCCCATGACCGATGCCGAGTGGGTGCAGCTCATCGAGGAGGTCATCGCGCGCAACCCGGGCGAGGACCAGTCGGTCTACCTGCAGGTAACGCGCGGCGCGGCCAGTCGCGATCACGCCTTTCCCAAGGGCGCAAGACCGACGGTGTTCATGATGTCGGGCCCGCTCGTGACACCCGGCCGAGAAGCGGTGGAAAACGGCGTCGCCGCCGTCAGCGCCATCGACAATCGCTGGCTGCGCTGCGACGTGAAATCCGTGTCGCTGCTTCCCAACTGCCTGCTGCGGCAGGGCGCGATCGAGGCCGGCGCGGAGGAGGCGGTTCTGTTCCGCGGCGGCTACCTCACGGAAGGCTCGGCGTGCAACATCTTCGTGGTCAGGAACGGCACGCTGCTCGCGCCCCCCAAGGACCATCTCGTGCTTGCCGGAATCACCTACGACGTGGTGCTAGAGCTCGCGGCAAGGAAGAATGTACCGGTCGAAGTGCGCGAAATCCCTGAAGCGGAGGCGCGCGGCGCGGACGAGCTGTGGCTCACCTCGTCCGCGAAGGAGGTGCTCGCCATCACCCGGCTCGACGGCAAGCCGGTCGGCAACGGCAAGCCGGGGGCCGTCTTCAAGATCGTCCATCAGGCATTCCAGGAGTTCAAGCGCGACGTGATGCGCCGCGCAGCCTGACGATGCTCGAAGCGCTGGCCCTCGATTATCCCTGCGATTTTCCGGTCAAGATCCTGGGCCACACGCGGGCGGGCTTCGCGCAGTCCGTGCTCGCGGTCGTGCGACGGCACGCGCCCGACTTCGACGGCTCCACCATGGCGATGAAAACGAGCAAGCGCGGCAAGTACCTGAGCTTGACGTGCGTCATCCGCGCCACGTCACGCGAGCAGCTCGACAGCCTCTACCAGGAACTGTGCGACCACCCGATGGTGGTCATGGTGCTCTAGGGCGGCAAGCCGTGGATCCGACTCGGATCGCTGCTCACCGCTTGCCGCTTACTAGAACCTATCTCATATATAGGCGCGTGATGCGTTGCGGCCAGGACGGAGCGGATGCAAGGCGCCCGACGAAGGCCATATGTCGATATGGTCCAGGAGGGCAACGACGCAGCCGGCCGTCCTGGCCGCAACCCGCAGGGACGGGGCGATCCGGGCGCATTTCTTCGTCGGGGACCCTCGAAATATCGACATATTCCTTCGGGCCCTCCTCCTTGAACTGCATCCCGCATCGCCTCCGTCGCACACGTGCCTATACATGAAATAGGTTCTACTCACCGGGCCTTCTTCGCCGGAGCCTTCTTTTTTCGCTTCCCCGGGCGCGTCTTGCCGTAGCTGCCCCGGAAGAGCTTGCCGCGGCGAGTGCGCCGGTCACCTTTGCCCATCGCGTATCTCCTCGTTCACGTCCGACCCGCGCAATTGTACCCCGGTACCCTGCGCCGCAGCGCCGGACTCACTTGCGCTTGCGGATGGTCTTGAGCTCCTCGGCGTGCCGCTTTCTCAGGTCCGCATCCTCGCTCTTGAGATACGCGGGAAAATCCCGGCACTCCTGCGCAACATGCTTCGGGTCCTGCGCCAGGAATTGCCTCTGATTCTCCTGCCGGCTGGCAAGCAGCGCGCCTTCGTACTTGCCCACGTTGCGTGCGTAGTCCTTCGCATCCGTGGATGCGCCACGGACCAATGCCGTGTAATGGCGCTCGAGCTCCTCGATCAGCGCCTGGTGGCGTTTCTGCCACTCGGCGTAGGCCGCCTGGTTCGGCTTGGCGCGGTCCGCATGCGCGCCTTCGCACGCTTCCTTCACCGCGAGTATGACCTGATAGGTGCCGTACACCCGCCCCAGGTCCGTCGCGTAGTCGCCGGAGGGATCCGCGGCAAAGGACGCGCCGCACGCGAGCGCGGCACATGCCAGGAACGAAATGGACGAGACTCGGGTCAATATCATGTTGTCGGCACCGGGGGTTTTTCGCTGCCTGGGTTGCGGCATTTTGCTACCGTTCTTATCATCTAACAACCCTTAAACCGGACGCGTCGCGCCGGTTTAAGTCCGCGTGTTGGAACGGACGAATCGATCGCCGTTCAACACGCGGCTCGCCGGGATCGTTATGACCATGGCCACGATCGCAATCGAGAAGCCCGCAGCCGCGCACGAAGGCGCGCTGGACCTGCGCGTGCGCCGCCTCGGCCGGGTGGACTACGAGCCGACGTGGCGCGCGATGCAGGAATACACGGCTGCGCGCACGCGCGCGACACCGGACGAGCTGTGGCTGCTCGAGCACCGGCCCGTCTACACCCTGGGCGTGGCCGGTCGCGACGAGCATCGCCCGCGCGCGGAGAACGGCATACCCGTTCTCCGCGTGGACCGCGGCGGGCAGATCACCTACCACGGACCGGGACAGAGCGTCGTCTACCTGCTGCTCGACCTGCGGCGCCGCGGTCTTGCGGTGCGCGCCCTGGTGCGGATCATGGAACAGGCAGTGATAGACTTGCTCGCCATCCACGGCATCGCCGCCGCGGGACGCAACGAGGCACCCGGAGTGTACGTGGACGGCGCAAAGGTCGCCGCGGTCGGCCTCCGGGTGAGGAACGGGTGCTGTTATCACGGGCTCGCCTTCAACGCGGACATGGACCTCGCGCCATTCCACGCGATCAACCCCTGCGGCTATCCCGGGCTGGCGGTGACACAGGCGCGCGATCTCGGCGTCACTGACCCTCCCGAGCGGCTCGGCGAGCAGCTCGTCGGGCACCTGATCCGCGGGCTGGCATGAGCGCGACTCGGGAAAAACAGAAAGGCCGGGAGAAGACGGCGCGCATCCCGATCAAGGTGGTGCCGGCGGCGCCGCTCGCCAAGCCCGACTGGATCCGGGTGCGGCTCGGCGCGGGCCAGCGTTTCCACGAGATCAAGCAGATCTTGCGCGAGCACCGCCTGCACACCGTGTGCGAGGAGGCGTCCTGTCCCAACATCGGGGAGTGCTTCGGCAAGGGGACCGCGACGTTCATGATTCTCGGCGATCTGTGCACCCGGCGCTGCCCGTTCTGCGACGTCGCGCACGGAAAACCGCTGCCTCCGGACCCCGAGGAACCGGTCAATCTCGCGCGCACGATCGCCGCCCTCAAATTGCGCTACGTCGTGATCACGAGCGTGGACCGCGACGACCTGAGGGACGGCGGCGCGCAGCATTTCGCCGATTGCATCCGCGCGGTGCGCGAGCATTCTTCGCAAACGCGCATCGAGATTCTGGTGCCGGACTTCCGCGGGCGCCTCGAGATCGCGCTCGACATCCTGTCCGGATCGCCTCCGGACGTCATGAACCACAACCTCGAGACCGTGCCGCGGCTCTACCGCCAGGCGCGGCCCGGCGCCGATTACCGCAATTCCCTGAAGCTGCTGCAGGGATTCAAGGCGCGCTTCCCGCATCTGCCGACCAAATCGGGACTCATGGTCGGCCTGGGCGAGGACGACGAGGAGATCGTCTCGGTGATGGGCGACCTGAGGGCGCACGACGTGGACATGCTCACGATCGGGCAATACCTGCAGCCCTCCGCGCACCACCTGTCCGTCGCGCGTTACGTCGAGCCCGCGGTATTCGAGGAATACGCGCGCCGCGCACGGGAGATGGGCTTCATGCACGCGGCGTGCGGCCCGCTGGTGCGCTCCAGTTACCACGCCGACCAGCAGGCCCGCGAAGCCGGGATCGGCTGAGCGGGTCCGGACAGCAACACGGGCGCCCCCGGCGCCTCGCACCGTCTTCTTCATCGCGAAACAGGAGGATCACACCATGTCGCGTATTCCAGGCTTTCTCGCATTCCTCGTCATCAGCGTTCAAGCCACGGCAGCGCTCGAAGGAATCAGCAATGCCGACCAGGTCGGCGGGCTGAAGCAGGCGCTCAACGACGGCTCGATCGCCGCTGTCGCCAAGCTCGGGGTCGAGAATGGCTACTTCGGCAACCCTAGCGTGAAGATTCCGCTGCCTCCGTCGCTGCAGCGCATCGAAGGCGCCATGCGCTTCATGGGCATGCAGCGCCAGGCCGACGAGCTCGTGCTCTCGATGAACCGGGCCGCCGAAGCGGCGGTTCCCGAAGCGAAGGCGCTGCTGGCGGACGCCGTGAAGAAGATGACGGTTCAGGACGCGAGAAAGATACTCACCGGGGGCGACACCGCGGCGACCGAGTACTTCCGCCGCGCCACCCAGTCACAGCTCACGCAGCGCTTTCTGCCCATCGTCAAGAAAGCGACCGACCGCGTCGGTCTCGCACAGCAGTACAACTCGCTCGCCGGCCAGGGCGCCGCGCTCGGCCTCGTGCGCGAGGACCAGGCCACCATCGAGCGCTACGTCACCCAGAAAGCGCTCGACGGGCTCTACTACATGATCGGCGAGCAGGAGAAAGCGTTCCGCAGCAACCCGCTCGGCGCGACGAGCGACATCGTGAAAAGGGTGTTCGGCGCGATCCGATAAGACAGCGACCTCTCACCGCGGAGGACGCGGAGAAAAACCAGAAAGACAATTGAGTCGCCGATCAAGGACGGAGCCGGGTCCGGCAATAGCGCAAGTTGCGTGAATGCGAGACCTGGCCCCGTCTTTTATCGCCCGTCACGAGTCACGAGTCACGGATCTAATGCGCCTGGTCCCAGTTGGGTCCGGCGCCGATATCCACCATGAGCGGTACTGACAACTGCGCCACACCGCTCATCAACCCGGGCAGCGTGCGCTTCACCTCTCCGAGTTCCGCATCGGGCACCTCGAGCACGAGCTCGTCGTGCACCTGCATGATGAGCTTCGATTTCAGTTTTCCCTCCGCGAGCCAGCGGTCGACGGCGATCATCGCCATCTTTATGAGATCCGCGGCGGTGCCCTGCATGGGCGCGTTGATCGCGGCGCGCTCCGCGCCCTGCCGGCGCGCTCCGTTGGAACTGCGGAGCTCCGGCAGCCAGAGGCGGCGACCAAACACGGTCTCGACGTAGCCCTGGTCCCGCGCGGATTCCCGCGTGCGCTGCATGTACTCCGCGACTCCCGGGTAACGCGCAAAATAGCGGTCCATGTACTGCTGCGCCGCGGCGCGCTCGAGCCCGAGCTGCCGCGCGAGCCCGAACGCGGACATCCCGTAGATCAGCCCGAAGTTGATCACCTTCGCGTAGCGCCGCTGCTCGCCGCCGACCTCGGCCGCCGGCACGCCGAAGATCTCCGCCGCGGTGGCGCGGTGAATGTCCTCTCCGGCCGCGAACGCCGCGAGCAGGCTTGCATCCTGCGAGATGTGCGCCATGATCCGCAGCTCGATCTGCGAGTAATCGGCCGAGACGATGTGGCTGCCCTGCGGCGCGACAAATGCTTCCCGGATGCGGCGGCCTTCCGCGGTGCGGATCGGGATGTTCTGCAGGTTGGGCTCGTTGCTCGCAAGCCTGCCGGTCACCGCCACCGCCTGCGCGTAGTTGGTGTGCACGCGCGCCGTGGCCGCGTTGATCATCCCGGGCAGCTTGTCGGTGTAGGTGGATTTCAGCTTGGCGAGCGTCCGGTAATCGAGGATCAGTCTCGGCAACGGATGATCGAGCGCGAGCTCCTCCAGCGATTCCTCGTCGGTGGAGGGCTGCCCCGACGGCGTTTTTCTCACCGGCTTCAATCCCTGCTTTTCGAAGAGTAGCTCCTGGATCTGCTTCGGCGAGTTGAGGTTGAACGGCTGCCCCGCCTGCTCGTGGGCCTTGCCTTCGATCCGCGCCATCTCGGCGCCGAACTCGCGCGAGAGCTCCGCGAGCAGCCGCGTGTCGAGCAGCACGCCGTGGCGCTCCATGCTGAACAGCACCTCGACGAGCGGCATTTCGAGCTCCCGGTAGATGCGCGCGAGCTTCGCGTCGGGCTCGATCTGCGGGGACAGCGCGCGATGCAGCTGCAGCGTGATGTCGGCGTCCTCGGCCGCGTACTCGGCCGCACGCTCCACCGCCACCTGCTCGAAGCCGATGCGGGCGGCGCCCTTTCCGGTCACCTCGTCATAGGTGATGGTCTTCACGCCGAGGTGGCGCAACGCGAGGCTGTCCATGTCGTGCGGCTGGTGGCTCTCCAGCACGTAGGACTGAAGCAGCGTGTCGTGCGTGACGCCCGCCAGCCGCACGCCGTGGTTCGCGAACACGTGCATGTCGTATTTCGCGTGCTGCCCGAGCTTGGCGCGGCCGGGGTCCTCGAGCCACGGCCTGAGCCGCGCGAGCACCGAACCGCGCTCGAGTTGCCGCGGCGCGCCCGCGTAACGATGGGCGAGCGGAACGTAGGCCGCGCGCCCCGGCTCGACGCAGAAAGACACGCCGACGAGGTCCGCCCTGAACGGGTCGAGGCTGGTGGTTTCGGTGTCCAGCGCGACCAGCTCCGACCGCTCGATTCGCTCGAGCCAGTCGCCAAGCTGCTCGTCGGTGAGGATCGTCTCGTAATCCCGCTTCTCCGAGGATTGAGCACCGGGGGTTGCGGATTGAGGCGCGCCATCGCGAGCTGCTTCCGGCGCACCCGCGATGCTCGATCCCGATTCCTGCAGCTCGCGCTTCCAGGACTTGAAATCGAAACGGTCGAACAGCTCCGCGAGCTTCGCGGTGTCCTGCGGCCTGGGCGCGAGATCGCCCACCCCGACCGGCAGCGCGACGTCGCACTTGATCGTGAGGAGCTCGCGCGCCTGCGGGAGCCAGTCGAGGCTCTTTCGCAGATTCTCGCCCACCACGCCGCCGATCTCGGGCGCATGCCGCACCACGCCATCGAGCGTCCCGTACTGCGCGAGCCATTTCACGGCGGTCTTCGGGCCCACCTTCTCCACCCCAGGCACGTTGTCCACGCTGTCGCCAATCAGGGTGAGATAGTCGATCATGCGCTCGGGCTTGACGCCGAATTTGTTCGCCACGCCGGCTTCGTCGAGTAACTCGCGCTCGCCGCTCCGGGGATCGGCGTTCTCGATCGTAACGAGCGAATTCACGAGCTGCGCAAGGTCCTTGTCTCCGCTTGCGATGACCACGCGCACGCCTTCGCGCTCGGCCTGCCTCGCCAGGGTGCCGATCACGTCGTCGGCTTCGACCCCTCCGACTTCGAGCAGCGGCCAGCCCAGGGCCGCGATGGCTTCCTTGAGCGGCGCGATCTGGGAGGCGAGATCGTCGGGCATCGGCGGGCGGTTGGCTTTGTATTCAGGATAGGCCTCGTCGCGGAACGTCTTGCCTTTTGCGTCGAACACGCAGGCGATATAATCGGCTGGAGTTTCCTTGTGCAGCCGGCGCAGCATGTTGATCACGCCGTAGATCGCGCCGGTCGGCTCGCCCTTCCGGTTGCGCAGGTCGGCGCGCTGCAGCGCATGGAATGCGCGGTACAGGTACGACGAGCCGTCAACCAGCAGCAGCGTCTTCATCTTTCCTGGTGAACGGTGATCGGTGAACGGTGAGCGGTTGCCCCGCCGGCTGGCGCGTCTTCCGTGTTTACGCTGATACCGCTCACCGTTTACCGTTTACCTTTCACGGGGATCAATATGACCGAGAAAGACAAGCTTGCAGACTCCATATCGCCGGAACTCGCGGAGAAAACCTGGTCCGCCCGCGAATCGTGGCGGGTGTTCGCAATTATGTCAGAATTCGTCGAGGCGACGGAGCGCCTGAGCGCGATCCGGCCCGCGGTGAGCATCTTCGGCAGCTCCCGCACGCCGCCGGATCACCCGTACTACATGCTCACCGGGAAGATCGCCCGCCAGCTCTCCGACGCCGGCTTCAGCGTGATCTCCGGCGGCGGGCCCGGCCTCATGGAAGCAGCCAACAAGGGCGCCTACTTCGGGCGCAGCCCGAGCGTCGGGTTGAACATCCAGCTGCCGCACGAGCAGGCCGCGAACCCCTACCAGGACATCAGCCAGACATTCCGCCATTTCTTCGCGCGCAAGGTGATGTTCGTGAAATTTGCCACCGCGTGGGTGGTCATGCCCGGCGGGTTCGGCACGCTCGACGAGCTGATGGAAGCTCTGACACTCGTGCAGACCGGCAAGACGCGCAAGATGCCGATCATCCTGGTGCACGAACCGTTCTGGCGCGGCCTGGTGGACTGGTTCCGGCACACGCTCGTCACCGAAGGCATGATCGACCCGGAGGACATGGACCTTTTGCAGGTGCACGACGAACCCGGCCAGGTGGTCGAGGCGATCTTCGGCTACTACGAAAAACGCGGTTTCGAGCCCTCGGCGGCGGAGCGCGAAGTCCTGCTCAATCTCTAGAAGTTGGGCGGACCCGGCTGCGGCAAACTCCTGCTTTCAAAAGGCGGGCGCATGCCCGATAATAACCGTTGAAGCGGACGCTGGAAGCGCCGCTCTAACTGCGCGCGTTGGAACGGACGGCGACGCCGCCGCTCACCGCGCGCCCCGATAAGGGTTGACCGATGTCGATGCGCTCATTCACCGCCGCCCTCGTGCTCGCCGTGGCGCTGCCGGTTGCGGCCCAGACCAAGGGCAAGCCGCCCGCGTTGCAGCCGGTACCGGAGCCGCCGCCGCCGCCACCGGGCCTGGAACTCGACCCCGCGCTCGAGCCGCAGGTGACGATCCTCAAACGCGGCACCGACACGGTCGAGGAATTCCGCGTCGGCGGCAAGCTCTACATGATCAAGGTCACGCCGGCGCACGGCACGCCCTACTACCTGATCGATCACAAGGGCGACGGCAGCTTCATCCGCCAGGACCATTTCCGCACCGACATCCGGCCCCCGATGTGGGTCATATTCGAATTTTGAGGCAGGCGGTGAACGGTAAGCAGTGATCGGAAACATCCGGACGGCATACCGGCGCCGCTGACTGCACACTGCTTACTGCTCACGATGTCGGTCTACACCACCGTCACCGAGGAACAGCTCAGCGCCTGGCTTACGAACTACTCGATCGGCACCCTCGTCGGCCTCAAGGGCATACCGGCCGGCATCGAGAACACCAACTACTTCGTCACGACCACGCGGGGCCGCTTCGTCCTGACCCTGTTTGAGAAGCTCAGTGCGCACGAGCTGCCGTTCTACCTCAACCTGATGGATCACCTCGCGGGCGCGGGCATCCCCTCCCCCAGGCCGATCTCCGCTCAACGCGGCGGCTTCCTGGGGAAACTGAACGGAAAGCCCGCGGCGCTGGTGAGCTTTCTTTCCGGCCGCGATCTCACGCACCCGAGCGAGCGGCATTGCAGCGAGGTCGGTGCCATGCTGGCCCGCATCCACCTCGCCGGCCAGTCCTACGGCGGGAAGATGGAAAACCCGCGCGGACCCAAGTGGTGGCAATCGATGGTGCCGGAGCTCACTCCTTTTCTGGGCGCCGGGGACGCGGCCTTGCTGAAGGAGGAGGTGCGCTTCCAGTCGCTCTACCGCCTCGAGGGCCTGCCACGGAGCGCGATCCATGCCGATCTCTTCCGGGACAACGTGCTTTTCGAGCGCGACCGCATATCGGGCGTGATCGACTTCTATTTCGCCTGCACCGACGTCCTGCTCTACGATGTGGCCATCACCGTAAATGATTGGTGCGTTGGCGAAAAAGGGGCGCTCGACGCCGCGCGCGCGGGCGCGCTGCTCGAGGCCTACCACCGCGGCCGTGCGTTCACCGCGGTCGAGCGCGCCGCCTGGCCGGTCATGCTGCGCGCCGGGGCTCTGCGCTTCTGGGTATCCAGGCTCTACGACTTCTATCTGCCGCGGCCCGGGGAACTCACCCATGCCAAGGACCCGAACCACTTCCGGAAGATCCTGGCGAGCCATATCGGGGCCACACACGACCTGCCGAAACTCGTGAGCTGAGCCTATAATTCCACGCGCGACAGGGGTGGTATCACCGCGCCATACGAGGTGACGCCGCAGGGCGGCGCGTCCGGATGCGGCGCCAACAACAACACGAAGACGGCACGGGAAAACAACATATGCAAGCGCGGGCGGTGGAAGCGAGACGGGGCTGGCAATGGATCTTGGACGGGTTCGGCTTGTTCCGCAAAAACCCCGTAATCTGGGTCGCGCTCACTATCGTGCTCGGGCTGATGTGGCTGCTCTCGTTCATCATCCCGGTGCTCGGGCCGCTGCTGTTCAACTTGCTCTCGCCGGTGTTCTTCGCGGGCGTGCTGATCGGTTGCAGGGCTCTTGAGCAGGGGGAAGAGCTCGGCGTCCCGCATCTTTTCGCCGGCTTCAGGCAGCACGCCGCGCCGCTGGTCACGGTTGGCGGCGTCTATCTGATCGGCACGATCATCGTGTTCGGCATCGTGTTCATGGTCGCCGGCGGTTCGATGGTGCTGGCGTCCATCTCCAAGCCCGGCGTGGATCCCGCGACCGTCGCGGCTGCGGTGCGCAGCCTGGCCCTTGCGCTTGCCGTCGGCGCGGCCGTGTACATTCCGCTGCTCATGCTGATCTGGTTCGCACCCGCCCTGGTGGTGTTCAAAAACCTTGCCCCGGTCGCAGCGATGAAGCTCTCCTTCGAGGCATGCCGGATGAACGTCGTGCCGTTCCTCGTGTACAGCTTGGGAATCCTGGGGCTGTGGTTCGTGCTCTCCTTGCCCGCCGGCCTGGGGCGCTTCGGGATGGCGATCGGGATCGCGTTGCTGGTCGTTTCCCTTCCGGTGCTGTTCTGCTCCGTGTACGCGAGCTACAAGGACGTCTTTGCCGACCGCACCGCGACGGCGCGCGGGGACGTTCCGCTGCCAAGATGACGTTCCGGGTTCCAGGTTCTCGGTTCTCGGTTGAACCTTGAACTTTGAACGTTGAACCTTGAACCCGGAACTCGGAGCTCGAAACTCGGAATCGGCCGTCAGGCCGGGGCGAGCTTGGCGTAGGCGAGCATCAGCCATTTCACCCCGTCTTTCCTGAAGTTGACCTGGACGCGGGCGTCCGCGCCGCGGCCCTCCGCATTGACGATTACGCCGGCGCCGAACGTCGGATGAATCACGCTCTGCCCGACCCGCCACTGCGTGGCGGGTCGGGCGTTCAATGTTCCAAGTTCAAAGTTCAAATTCGAGGCAGCCTCCCTTTCCGACGAGAGCTGTGAACCCGGAACCTTGAACTTTGAACCTTGAACCTTGAACCCCGGACCAACGCGCTTCATGAGCGCGTCCGGTATCTCATGAAAGAAGCGCGAGGCGATGTTGTAGCGGATCTGGCCGTGCAGCATGCGGCTCTGCGTGAACGAGAGGTAGAGCCTGCGCCGGGCGCGGGTGAGCGCGACGTACATCAACCGGCGCTCCTCTTCCACGCCGTCGGCCTCCGTCAGGCTGTTCTCGTGCGGGAACAGCCCCTCCTCCAGCCCGCTGATGAAAACGGAATGAAACTCGAGCCCCTTGGCGGAATGCACCGTCATCAGCTGGAGCGCGTCGGCTCCCGCCTGCGCCTGGTGTTCTCCCGCCTCGAGCGCGGCGTGCGCGAGAAACGCGGTCAGCTCGTCGGGCTCGTCGATGCCGGCGCCCTCGCCCGCCGGCTGGATGTCGCGCTCGGCAACGAACGTCGCCGCCGCATTGATCAGCTCGGAGAGATTCTCCAGCCGGTCCGCTCCTTCCTTCGCCGCCTGGTAGTGTGCTTTGAGACCGCTCGCCTCGATCACGTGCTCGATCGTCTCGGGAAGGGACAGCGCGCTCGTCGCCGCGCGCATCTCCTCGACCGATGCGACGAACGCCGGGACGCCCCTGAGGGATGAGGGATCGCTATCTTCACCTTTATTTCCTTCCGCCTTCCGCCTTTCGCCTTCCGCCTTGTTTTTCGCGGCGGCCCAGAGGCTGATGCCCGCCGCCTGCGCAGCTTCCTGCAGCTGCTCCAGCGTGCGCCCGCCAATGCCGCGCGCGGGAAAGTTGACCACGCGCAGCAGCGCGCCCTCGTCATCGGGGTTCGCGACAAGCCGCAGGTAGGCGAGCGCGTGCTTCACCTCCTGGCGTTCGAAGAAGCGCAGGCCGCCGTAGACGCGGTAGGGCATCGCGGCAGTAAACAGGGCGTGCTCCAGCACGCGCGACTGCGCGTTGGATCGGTAGAGCACCGCGATGTTGCTGAGCGGGACGCCTTCCGCGCGCAGCGCGCGCGCTTCCCCGACGATGAAGCCCGCCTCCTCGATGTCGGTCCCCGCCTCGAAAACCCGCAGCGGCTCGCCCTTGGACTCGGCGGTCCATAAATTCTTTCCCAGGCGCCTGCGGTTGTGCCCGATCAGCGCGTTCGCCGCGTCGAGTATGTGGCCGTGCGAGCGGTAATTCTGCTCGAGCTTGATCACGTGCCCGATCGCGAAGTCGCCCTGCAGGTCCCGCATGTTGGCAGTGGACGCTCCTCTAAAGGCGTATATGCTCTGATCGTCGTCCCCGACTGCGAAGATCGCGTTGCCCGCCCCCGGCTCCGCCTCGCCTCTGCCCGCGAGCAGCTTCAGCCACCGATACTGCAGGCGGTTCGTGTCCTGGAATTCGTCCACCAGGATGTGGCGGAAGCGCGCCGAATAATGGGCGCGGAGCGCCTCCACGCGCGCAAGCAGCTCGTAGGAGCGCAGCAGCAGCTCTGCGAAGTCCACCACGCCTTCGCGCCGGCACTGCTCGTCGTACGCCGCGTAGATCCCGATCATGCGCCGCGAGAGGTCGTCCTGCGCCTCCACCTGGTCCGCGCGCAGCCCTTCCTCCTTGTTTCCGGCGATGAACCACTGCACCTGGCGGGGCTGGAAGCGCTCCTCGTCCACGTTGAGGCTCTTGAGCAAGCGCTTGATCAGCGCGAGCTGGTCCTGGGAGTCGAGGATCTGGAAGAGCTGCGGCAGGCCCGCCTCGCGATGGTGCATGCGCAGCATGCGGTTGCACAATCCGTGAAATGTGCCGACCCACATGCCGCGGGTGTTGATCGGCAGCATCGCCGAGATGCGGGTGAGCATCTCCTTTGCGGCCTTGTTGGTGAACGTGACCGCCATCAGCCCGAGCGGGCTCACTTGCCCGGTCTGGATCAGCCACGCGGCACGGGTGGTGAGCACGCGCGTCTTGCCGCTGCCCGCGCCCGCGAGGATCAGGGCCGATTGATGGGGCAGCGTGACCGCCTCGAGCTGCTGTTCGTTCAGTCCGGAGAGAAAAGCGAGGGACATAATCGGCGTGAAAGATCACGCCGATTATAGAGTACATCTTGACGACGACGCCCGCGGCCCGGGCAGGCGCAATGGAAATTGGTGTCGTTGCTCGTCGATACCCGGTGACAGGAAATCGGCGGAACGGTCGCCGTTTTCTTTGCGGGTATAATTGCGATTTTTTCCACGTCCGCCTCATGCAGCAGAAATACAATTCGCGCGTCGTCGAACGCGAAGCCCAGAAGCACTGGGAAGAAAGCGGCGCATTTCGCGCGGTGGAGTCGCCGGGCGAGCCCAAGTATTACTGCCTGTCCATGTTCCCGTACCCGTCCGGGAAGCTCCACATGGGGCACGTCCGCAACTACACCATCGGCGATGTGCTGACGCGCTATCACCGGATGAGGGGCTACAACGTGCTGCAGCCGATGGGCTGGGACGCGTTTGGCCTGCCGGCCGAGAACGCGGCGATGGCGAACGCCGTGCCGCCGGCGAAATGGACCTACGACAACATCGCCTACATGAAGAAGCAGCTCGCCTCGCTCGGCTTCGCGATCGACTGGTCGCGCGAGATCGCCACCTGCCGGCCCGAATACTACAAATGGAACCAGTGGCTGTTCCTGCGCATGCTCGAGCGGGGCCTCGCCTACAAGAAAACCGGCGTGGTGAACTGGGACCCGGTGGACCAGACGGTGCTCGCCAACGAGCAGGTGATCGAAGGCCGCGGCTGGCGCACCGGCGCGGTCGTGGAGAAGCGCGAGATCCCGATGTACTACCTCGCGATCACGCGCCATGCCGAGGAGCTGCTCGCCGGGCTGGAGGAGCTGCCCGGCTGGCCCGAGCGCGTGAAGACGATGCAGGCCAACTGGGTCGGCAAGAGCTTCGGCGTGCGCTTCGGGTTTCCCTACGAGCTCGATGGAAAACGCGAGCTGCTCAACGTCTTCACGACGCGCGCCGACACGATCATGGGCGTCACTTTCTGCGCGGTGGCGGCCGAACACGCGCTCGCGGGCCGCGCCGCGCGGGGCAACCCCCGGCTCGCCGCTTTTGTCGAGGAATGCAAACGCGGCAGCGTGATGGAGGCCGATCTCGCCACGATCGAGAAGAAGGGCATGCCGACGGGCATCGCGGTGACGCATCCCCTCACCGGCGAGAAGATCCCCGTGTGGGTGGGCAACTACGTGCTGATGGGCTACGGCGAGGGCGCGGTGATGGGTGTGCCCGGGCATGACCAGCGCGACTTCGAGTTTGCGACGCAGTACGGGCTACCGATCCGGGACGTGATCAAGCCGGAGGATGCGGAGCTCGATCTGCCGCTCAAGGCCGCACACCTGGATTACGGCGTGTGCGTCCGTTCCGGCAAGTACGACGGGCTCGATTACGCGAAAGCCGTGGATGCCATCGCGGCCGACCTCGAAGCAAAGGGTTTCGGCCGGAAGCAGGTGCTCTACCGCCTGCGCGACTGGGGCATCTCGCGCCAGCGCTACTGGGGCTGCCCGATACCGATCGTCCATTGCGGCGCATGCGGCGACGTGCCCGTGCCCGACAAGGACCTGCCGGTCGTCCTCCCCGAGGATCTCGTGCCCGACGGCACCGGCAACCCGCTCGCGAAGACGGCCTCGTTCTACGAGTGCGCGTGCCCGAAATGCGGAAAGGCCGCGCGCCGCGAGACCGACACCATGGACACCTTCGTGGATTCGTCGTGGTACTACGTGCGCTACGCGTGCCCCGACAACCGCCAGGCGATGGTGGACGAGCGCGTGAAGTACTGGCTGCCGGTGGACCAGTACATCGGCGGCATCGAGCACGCCATCCTGCACCTGCTCTACTCGCGCTTCTGGACCCGGGTCATGCGCGACCTCGGCCTGCTCACCTTCGACGAGCCCTTCGTGAACCTGCTCACCCAGGGCATGGTGCTCAACGAAATCTTTTTCCGCACGAACGAGGGCGGACGCATCACCTACTACAACCCGGCGGACGTCGAGGCGAGCGTGGGCGAGGCCGGCGCCCGCGCCGCCGTGCTCCGCGCGGACGGCAAGCCGGTCGAACCGGGCGGCATCGGCACCATGTCGAAATCGAAGAACAACGGCGTGGACCCCCAGGAGCTCATCGACCATTACGGAGCCGACATCGCGCGCTTTTTCATGATCTTCACCTCGCCGCCCGAGCAGTCTCTGGAGTGGTCCGACAGCGGGGTGGAGGGCGCGGCGCGTTTCCTGCGACGGCTGTGGAATTGCGCCTGGGATCTCGTCCAGTCCGGTGCGCGTTCCACGAGCGCCCAAAGCGGCGCGGCGCTGCCCCCGGAGCTTGCCGCGGTACGGCGCGAGGTGCATGCGGTGCTCAAGCAGGCGAATTACGACATGTCGCGCCACCAGTTCAACACCGTCGCCTCCGCGGGGATGAAAATACTGAACGCTCTCGAGCGCGCGCCGCGCGACGAACCGATGCGCGATGCCGTGCTGCGCGAGGGAATGAGCATCTTGCTGCGCCTGCTCTCCCCGATCACCCCGCACGTCTCGCACCATCTCTGGCTCGAGCTCGAGTTCGGCGGCGACATCCTCTCGGCGCGCTGGCCCGAGCCCGACGCCTCGGCGCTGATCGAGGACGAGATCGAGCTCGTGGTGCAGGTGAACGGAAGGAAGCGCGGCGACGTGCGCGTGCCGCGCGACGCGGACAAGGAGGCGATCGAGCGGATCGTCCTCGCCAGCCCGGCGGTGCAGAAGTTCGTGGACGGCAAGCCGGTCAAGAAATTCGTGGTGGTGCCGGGCCGGCTCGTGAACGTGGTAATCTGACGCCTGTATGAAGGCGCAAAGCAGAAGGCAGGAGGCAGAAGGAACCGACGGTCACGGCGCGCGGGCCGCCGGCAGCGTTTTTTCCTTCTTCCTTCATCCTTCTGCCTTCATCCTTGCGGCGACCGTGTTTCTCGTCGCCGCGTGCGGCTTCCAGCTGCGTGGCGCGACGCCGATGCCCTTCAACAGCATCTACGTGCAGGCCGCGCCCACCTCTCCCTTCGCCATCCAGTTGAAGCGCATGGTGCAGGCGGGCGGCGGCACGCGCATCGTCGAGCGCCCCGAGCAGGCGGAAGTGATCCTTCAGGTCCTTAACGAACTGCAGGAGAAGCAGGTCCTCTCGCTCGGCGGCGGCGGGCGCGTGCGCGAGTTCCAGTTGCGCTACCGCGTCGCTTTCCGCCTGACGGACGTCAAGAACCGCGAGCACATACCGAAGACCGAGATCGTGCTGCGGCGCGACTTCACCTTCAACGACGAGCAGGTGCTCGCCAAGGAAGCCGAGGAAGCGCTGCTGCTGCGCGACATGCGCAACGACGCCGTGCAGCAGCTCGTGCGCCGGCTCCAGCTGACAAGGCTCCAATCCTAGTATCACGTGAATCGTGAACGGCGAATGGTGAATCGGAAACACCGGTTCGCCGTCGATTGCCGTTTACGATTTCCCATTTCCCATTTACTATTCCCGCACGAATGCGGATTTCGACCGAGCAGCTGCAACAGCACCTCGAGCGCGGGCTGAAGCCGCTCTATACCGTGTACGGCGACGAGACGCTGCTCGTGCTCGAAGCCGCGGACCGGATCCGCGCGCGGGCGCGCGCCGAAGGCTATGGCGAGCGCCAGACCCTCACCGCTGATGCCGGGTTCAAGTGGGGCGAGCTTGCCTTCGCCGGAAATTCCCGCTCGCTCTTCGCCGCGAAGCGGCTGATCGAGCTGCGCATCCCCACCGGCAAGCCCGGCACCGAGGGTGCCGGGGCGCTGCAGAGTCATTGCGCGGCGTTACCCCAGGACACCGTCACGCTCGTCCAGCTCCCCGGCATCGACTGGCGTTCCCAGAAATCCGGGTGGTTCGAGGCGCTCGACCACGCCGGCGTGGTCATCGAAGCCAGGACCGTGGCGCGCAAGGCATTGCCCGAGTGGCTCGATGGCCGGCTTCGCGCCCAGCAGCAGGAAGCGGATCGCGAGACGCTCGAATTCATCGCGGACCGGGTCGAGGGAAACCTGCTCGCCGCCCACCAGGAAGTGCAGAAGCTCGCCCTGCTCCTGCCCGCGGGGAGAATCACGCTGGAGCAGGCGCGCGAGGCGGTGCTCGATGTCGCGCGCTACGACGTTTTCGGGCTCGGAGAAGCGCTGCTCGAGGGCGACATCCTGCACCTCGCGCGCATGCTCGAGGGCCTGCGCGGCGAAGGGGTGGCGCCGCCGCTCGTGCTGTGGGCGATCGCGGAGGAATCCCGCGCCATCGCGAGGGTGCTCGATGCGCTCGACGCGGGCAAATCTCCGCCCCAGCTTTGGCGCGACGCGAAAGTCTGGGGGCGTTCGCACCAGGAGAGAATGCACCGGAGCGTGAAGCGTTTCACGCTCGCTCACGTCGAGGCCGCGCTCGCCCACGCCGCAAAGGCGGACCGCACGATCAAGGGCCTGACGCGCGGCGACGTGTGGGACGAGCTGCTGCAGCTCGCGCTGCGTTTCGCGAGGGGCGCGCCCACCAAGCTCCCGCCCAAACGGGGTACAATGACCGCTGCCGCGCAAGCGGCGGGTCGCGCCCAGAATACGCTGTTCTAGCCCGCCCCGCCCGGCGGCGGGATTTCCAATGGACACACAGAGCTACATGCATGGCGTGGGCCGGCGGGCACGCGCTGCGGCGCGCGTGATCGCGACGGCCGACGCCGCGACCAGGAACCGCGCGCTCGCTGAAATGGCGCGCGCGATCGAACGCGACGCTTCGCGCCTCATCGAGGCCAACGCGCGCGATCTCGCGGAAGCGAGGAAGCAGAGACTCGACGCCGCGATGATCGACCGCCTGACTCTGACGGAGAAGATCGTCCAGGCGACGGCGGACGGCCTGAGGCAGATCGCGGCGCTGCCCGACCCGGTCGGCGAGATCATCCACCTGAAGGAGCGTCCCACCGGCATCAAGGTGGGGCAGATGCGGGTGCCGCTCGGTGTCGTGGGCATCATCTACGAGTCGCGGCCGAACGTGACGGCGGACGCAGCCGGCCTGTGCGTGAAGTCCGGCAATGCCGCGATACTGCGCGGCGGCTCGGAAGCGATCCACTCCAACCAGGCGATCGCCGGCTGTGTCCACGCAGGGCTCAAGGCCGCCGGGCTGCCCGAGGACACGGTGCAGGTGATCGAAACCACGGACCGCGCCGCGGTGGGCGAGTTGATCACGATGCAGGATTACGTGGACGTGATCGTGCCGCGCGGCGGCAAGGGGCTCATCGAGCGGCTGATGCGCGAATCGCGCATCCCGATGATCAAGCACCTGCACGGCGTGTGCCACGTCTACATCGACGACAGGGCCGACCTGGAGAAGGCGATCCGCATCGCGGACAACGCCAAGACCCAGCGGCTCGGCACGTGCAACACCATGGAGACATTGCTCGTCGCGCGCGGCGTGGCGGGGAAGGTGCTGCCGCCGCTGTGCAAGGTGTACGCGGAGAAAGGCATCGAGCTCCGCGGCGACGAGCAAGCACGAAAGATCGTCGCGGGGATGAAGCCCGCCACCGAGGAAGACTGGTATACCGAGTACCTCGACGCGATTCTGTCGGTGCGGGTCGTGCGCGACCTCGACGAGGCGATCGAGCACATCGCGACCTACGGCTCGCAGCACACGGACGCGATCGTCACCGAGGACGTGGAGCGCGCGCGGCGCTTCCTGCGGGCGGTGGATTCCAGCTCGGTGATGGTCAATGCATCCACGCGTTTCGCCGACGGCTACGAATACGGACTGGGCGCAGAGATCGGGATTTCCACCGACAAGCTGCACGCGCGGGGCCCGGTCGGGCTCGAGGGGCTGACCTCGCTCAAATGGGTGGTCTTCGGCGATGGACAGATCAGGCAGTGACCGGGATGAGGGCCCATAAACGAGAGGAGAGAAGAGCAAGGAGTCGAGTCACGAGTCACGAGTCACGAATCACGGATTCCGAATGAGCCAGATCATCGAGATCAAAGTGCCCGATATCGGGGATTTCAAGGACATCCCCGTCATCGAGGTCCTGGTCAAGCCCGGCGACGCGGTCGAGAAGGAAACCTCGCTCATCACGCTCGAGTCCGACAAGGCGACGATGGACGTGCCCTCGCCGCACTCCGGCGTGGTCAAGGAGCTGAAGGTCAAGACCGGCGACAAGGTCTCCAAGGGGTCGTCGATCCTCACGCTGGAAGCCGGGGACGCGGCCGGCGCGACCGAGGCGAAGGCGCCCGCGGCACCGGAAAAGGCCCCGGAGCCGGCCGGAAAGGCGCCGGCGGAAGCGAAGGCGCCCGCGGAGCCGAAACCCGCGCCGCCGCCCGCCGCCGCGCCGGTCACGCCGTACTCGGGACCGAAAGGCGACCTGCACGCAGACCTCGCGGTCCTGGGCGCCGGACCCGGGGGCTACACCGCCGCCTTCCGGGCCGCCGACCTCGGCAAGAAGGTCGTGCTCGTCGAGCGCTATCCGACGCTCGGCGGCGTGTGCCTCAATGTCGGCTGCATCCCGTCGAAAGCGCTGCTGCACATCGCCCGCGTGCTCACCGAAGCGCAGGAAGTCGCGCACGCCGGGATCGATTTCGGAAAACCAAAGGTGAGCCTGGAGAAGCTGCGCGGGTGGAAATCGGGCGTGGTGGGCCGCCTCACCAAGGGCCTCGCGGGGCTGGCAAAGCAGCGCAAGGTCGAGGTGGTTCAGGGGCGCGCCCAGTTCACTTCGCCGCACATGCTGAAAGTCGAAACGCCCAAAGGCGCGAAGACGGTTTCGTTCGACCACTGCATCATCGCGGCGGGTTCCAGCGTCGCGAAGATCCCCGGCATCCCCTACGAGGACAAGCGCATCATCGACTCCACCAGCGGGCTCGAGCTACCGGGCGTGCCCAAGCGCCTGCTCGTCATCGGCGGGGGCATCATCGGGCTCGAAATGGCCACGGTGTATCACGCGCTCGGGTCGAAGATCACGGTGGTCGAGATGATGGATGGGCTCATCCCCGGGGCCGACAAGGACGTGGTGCGCCCGCTCGCCAAGCGCATCGAGAAGAGCTACGAGCGCATCCTGCTCAAGACCAAGGTCGCCAGCGTCGAGGCGCGGAAGGACGGGCTCAAGGTCAGCTACGAGGGCAGCGGCGCCCCCAAGCCGGAGTCGTTCGACTCCGTTCTGGTGGCGGTCGGGCGCCGCCCCAACGGGCGCGAGATCGGCGCCGAGGCGGCGGGCATCACGGTCGACGGGCGCGGCTACATCCCCGTGGACAAGCAGCTGCGGACCAACGTCGCGCACATCCATGCCATCGGCGACATCTGCGGGGAGCCCATGCTCGCGCACAAGGCCACCCACGAGGGCAAGACCGCCGCGGAGGTGATCGCGGGCCACAAGTCGCACTTCGATGCGCGAACGATACCCTCGGTTGCGTATACCGATCCCGAAGTCGCGTGGATGGGGCTCACCGAAACCCAGTGCCAGGAGCAGGGCGTCGCCTACGAGAAGGCGATATTCCCGTGGGCCGCGAGCGGGCGCGCGATTTCCATGGACCGTGACGAGGGGATGACCAAGCTCCTCTTCGACCGGAACTCGCGCCGTCTCATCGGCGCCGCCATGGTCGGGGTGAATGCCGGAGAGCTCGTATCCGAAACGGTGCTCGCGCTCGAGATGGGTGCGGACGCCACCGACATCGGGCTCACCGTCCATCCGCATCCGACGCTTTCCGAAACCGTCTTCTTCGCCGCGGAAATCGCGGAGGGCAGCATAACCGACCTTTATATGCCGAAGCGGTAATCCCCCGGTCCGCCCGCGCGGACGCACTGAGCTGAGGAGGGCGCCATGTTGAACTGGCTCACCGGCAAGAAGCCCGACCACCCGATGTACAACGTCGCGGAGGCCCAGAAGCTGCTTGCCGACCTCCCGGTGGAAGCCGGCAAGGCCCTGGAGGAGATCGCGGCCTCGCTGCACGGAATCACCGCGACCGAGGGATTCGCGCTCGCGGACCGGATCGGCGTGGTCAAGCTCCTCGACGAGACCGGCCAGGAGCACGAGAAGGATGCGCTCGCAGACTTCCTGCGCGGCACGGCGCTCAAGGAGCACGAACGGCGCCGGATGTGGGAAGTGCTGCTCGAATTCGCGGAAAACCCCTCGGCCGCCTACCGCCTGTGCCTGCAGGAGATGGCCCAGGCCACGAAACCGGGCGCTGCGCCGCATCCGGAACGCACGCTGCTCGTCGCGCGTGCGTTGCGCGCGCTCTCGAACCAGGCGAAGCTCGTCCACCTGCGCTACCTTCCGGTGAAACCCGCAGTCTGGCAGGCGCTCGGGGAGCTCTACGCATTCGCCGAGAAGGAAAAGATCACCGGCGAGGTCCTGAAGGCGTATGTCACGGACCTCCTGCCCACGAACCTGCGCCAGGAGCTGCTGCGCTCGCTGATGCTCGAAGTCTCCGCGCCCGAGTCGCTCCGGCTCGAGGAGGTGGAGCTGTCGGCGCGCATCATCGGGCGCCTGGGATCGGGGTTTACCCTCCACGCAAATCCGGAGGAAAACGAGCACTTCTGTTTCGATCTCGCGCGCCCCGCCGAACCGGCGCGCGCCTCGCCGCAGGCCGCGGCAGCGCCCACGCTGCGCTACTTCGGCATCGGCCGCAACGGCCCCGAGATCCAGCAGATCATCGACCGGCATACCGAGCACCCGGAAGAGCCGGAGAAGCGCTTCGGGGACGATTTTTCCGTCCACGACAAGCTCGTCGTGCTGAAGCGCCTGCTCGCCTACTGGGGCGATGCGCCGCCCCGGCGGCAAGGGCCGCGCGTCCCGATCAACACGAGCATCAAGCTCGCACCGGGGTTTCAGGCGGCATCCGAGCTCGTGACCCGCGTCGAGATGAGCGGGATGGCGGAGGTGACGGAGAAGATGCGCATGAAGGTGAAGAAGGAGCAGCAGGACGGGCTCGCGCTCGAAGCGCAGCAGGCGAGCGCCGTGGTTTACGATTGGGTCGAGCGCGACGCGGGAGCCTGGGGCCTCGGCATGGAGGTGCCGCGCAAGGATGAGTCCTGGGCCCGCATCGGGACGCTGTGCACGTTCCAGCCCGCCGGGCTCAAGCACTGGTGGGTGGGCGTGATCCGGCGGCTCCACCGGGACGCGCAGGACCGCGAGAATGCCGGCATCACGGTGCTCGCCAAGAAGCCGATGTCGGTCTACCTGCGCGGAATCGGCGAGGGCTCGCAGCGCGCCGACAACTGGGCGTCTTCCTCCGGCTCGTACGAATTCACCTACGTGAACGCGGTGCTACTGGGCGAGACCGCGGGCTCGGCAACGCGCCAGGAGATGCTGCTCCCGCGCGACACCTTCACCCCCGGCCTCATGTACGAGGTCATGGTCGGGGAGAAAGCCCCGCACGTGAAACTCGAGGAGCTGCTCGATCGCGGGGAGGACTACGACCACGTGCGCGTGACGTGGCTCAAAGGCGCGGCCTGACGCCGCGCTACCCGCACCCCGCGCGAGGCGTCACCGGGGCTTATTCCTTGCGCGGCGGGATGCGCCACAGGTACACGGTGTAGCCGTTGATGGACTCCGTGCGCTCGGGCTTCCAGTCGCCCATGCCGAAGGCGTGCGACACGACGCGAGTGCCGGGCGCGAGCTCCTTCAGGAGCTTCGGACGCAGCTTGAGGTTGAGATCGGTCAGCAGATAGATCGTGACGACCGTCGCCTGGCTGATGTCGGATTTGAAGAGATCGGCCTGGACGAAGTTGACCTTGTCCGTGACACCGGCGGCCTTGGCGTTCGCCCGGGCTTCCTTGATGCGTTCCGGGTCGATATCGATGCCGACCCCGCGCGCGCCGTATTTCCTCGCGGCCGCGATCACGATCCGCCCGTCGCCGGATCCGAGGTCGTAGACGGTATCTTTCGCGGTCACCTGCGCGAGCTCGAGCATCCGGTCCACCACGCCGTCGGGGGTGGGAACGTAGATGACATCTGGCCCGCGCAGCTCGGCGCCAGCCTGTGCGAGCACAATGTCGCCCTGTCCGGCCGCGCCCAGTAGGGGGGCTGTGCCGAACGCCGTCAAGCCCGCCAGGAATTGCCTTCTCTTCATGTCATGTCTCCGTGGTTACGCCATTGCGGCGCGCGCTATTCTACCCGATAAGGAATGTGCCGGACCCGAGTCCCTAGCAACACTCCTGATGGCGGCGCTGGATGACGCCGAGCACGTCGTCCGGATCGCGCTTCCACCAGTTGCGGGCGGAGAAGATCTCGACCTCATGGAATCCGCGGTAGCCCGCCGCGGTCATCCACGAGCGGATACGCGGCAGGTCGATCACGCCGTCGCCCATCATGCCGCGATCGTTGAGCAGGTCCGTCGTCGGCACCAGCCAGTCGCAGATGTGAAAAGCGAGCAGCCGTTTGTCGCCCGCCCGCCCGATGCCCTGCTGGAGCTGCGGGTCCCACCAAACGTGATAGACGTCCACCGCGACGCCGAGATCCCCGCTCGCGCCCGAGTCGAGCTCGTCGCACAGGTCGAGCGCCTGCGCGAGCGTGTTGACGCACGCGCGGTCGGCGCAGTACATCGGATGCAGAGGCTCGATCGCGAGCGCCACGCCTGCGCTGCGCGCGCGCTCGAGCGTCTCGCCGGTGCCGTCGCGCACCATTTCGCGCGCACCGGCCAGGTCTTTCGATCCCGCGGGGAGCCCGCCAACCACCAGCACCAGGCAGCGCGCGCCAAGGATCGCCGCGTCCTCGATTGCGCGCAGGTTGTCATCCAGCGCCGACTGGCGCCCCTTGCGGTCGGCGGCGGGGAACATCCCGCCGCGGCAGAGCCCCGTGACCGTCAGGCCGTTGTCGCGGATCAGTTTCGCTGCTTCCTTCGCGCCCAGCCCGGCGAGCTTGTCGCGCCATGGCGAGATGCCGCGGATACCGTGGCGCGCGCAGCCTTCGATCATCTCCCGCAGGTTCCATCGCTCGCGCACCGTGGCGGTGTTGAGCGAGAGCAGACCCGGATCTGGCGGCGCGATTTTCATGCAGGACCGGGGATTGAGGATTGAGGATTGAGTAGACGCGTCACTGCGCCACTCAAGCGACGCCATGTGTCGCGAGCGGCTGCCACATCTGGTGGCGGACAAGGTGGCAGGCTAGAACCCCGATTCGTTCACAGTGGGAGGTAATGCGATATTTTCGGGAAAGGTCGAATCCCCGTCTTGGCGGTTAATTCGCATTTTGTTCTTCCTCCGCGTCCTCTGCGTCCCCCGCGATGAGAGGTTCGGTCTTTCACGCGATGCCGCGCGTTGCGAGGAATTGCTTCATGCGGTGGCATGCCAGCGCGGGATCGCGCAGCAGGCCGGCAGCGTCGGCGAGACGGAACAGTTCCGCAAGATGCAGCTGGTTGCGCGCGCTTTCCTGGCCGCCGACCATCACGAAGTGCTGCTGGTGGCCATTCAGCCACGCGAGAAACACGACGCCGGTCTTGTAGAAGCGCGTCGGCGCGCGGAAGATGTGGCGCGACAACGGCACCGCCGGCGCGAGGATGTCGTGGTAGGCCGCGCGGTCATCTGCGGCGAGCGCGGAGAGCGCGGCGGACGCGGCAGGCGCGATGGCATCGAAGATGCCGAGCAGAGCGTCCGAGTGCGCCTCCCCGTCGCCCTCGATCAGCTCCGCGAAGTTGAAATCGTCGCCGGTGTACATCCGCACGCCCTTCGGGAGGCGCCGCCGCATCGCGATCTCCTTGTCCTTGTCGAGCAGCGAGACCTTGATGCCATCCACCTTGCGGGCATTGCGGCGAATCACGTCGAGGCAGACATCCATCGCCTTCGCGTGATCCCGGTGCCCCCAATAGCCCGCCAGCGCGGGGTCGAACATCTCGCCGAGCCAGTGGATGATGACCGGCTCCCTCGCCTGCGACAGCACGCGATCGTATACCCGCGCGTAATCGTCGGGCGATTTCGCGCAGACGGAGAGCGCCCGGCTTGCCATCAGCACGATGCGCCCGCCGAGCTTCTCGACCGCCGCGCATTGCTCCTCGTACGCCGCGATCACCCGTTCGATTTTCAGATCGGGGTCCGGATCCAGATGATCCGTGCCTGCGCCGCAGCCGACGGCCGCGCCGGGCACGTCCCGCGCCGCCGCCAGCGTGCGGCGGATCAGCTCGAGCGAGGCCGCCCAGTCCATGCCCATGCCGCGCTGGGCGGTGTCCATCGCCTCGGCGACGCCGAGCCCCCACGACCACAGGTGCCTGCGGTACGCGACGGTCGCCTCCCAGTCCACCGCGGCCTCGAGCCACGGCTCCCTGCTGGACCAGGGGTCGGCGACAACATGCGCCGCGGCGTAGGCGATGCGCGTGAAGGGTTTGGACGGCTTCGTGAACACACGCGGCTCGCGGACGTGGTAGGCCTCGAGCTTACCGCCCGCCACCGGCAGACGGATGGTCTCAATCGCGTCCCGCTTCATGCATTCACCCAAAAAGCAATGCAACCACAGAGAACACGGAGTTCACAGAGAAAAATCAAACAAGGATGGGGTTGGTATTCAATCCGCTGTGTTCTCCGTGAACTCTGTGGCCAAGCCTTTGATCCTGTTTCTCACGTGCTCAAGCGCGCAGCGCGGGCACATCAAGCCACTTGCGCTGCTTCCAGCTCTTGAGGCCCAGTTCCGCGAGCTGCACGCCCCTCGCTCCTTCGAGCAGGTCCCAGCGAAACGGCCCTTCCCCCGCGACATGCCTGAGGAAGAGCTCCCACTGCGCCTTGAACGCATTGCCCCAGGCCGGATCGTCCGGCTCCTCTCTCCAGCCCCCGAAAAAATCGATCGGCTGCGGGATATCCGGGTTCCACACCGGCTTCGGCGTCTCATCGAGCGACTGCGTCCAGCAGCGGCGCAGGCCCGCGACCGCCGAGCCGCGCGTGCCGTCCACCTGCAGCGTCAACAGGTCGTCGCGGCGCACGCGCACGGTCCATGCGCTGTTGAAATGCGCGATGACGCCGCCGGCAAGCTCGAAGGTCGCGTAGGCCGCGTCCTCGGCGGTCGCCCGGTACTTCCGGTTGCCCTCGTCCCAGCGCAACGGGATATGCGTCGCACCGCGGCACGACACCGCCTTCACGGCTCCGAACAGGTGGTCGAGAACGTAGCGCCAGTGGCACAGCATGTCGAGAATGATGCCGCCGCCGTCCCGCTTGCGGTAGTTCCACGACGGGCGCTGCGCCGGCTGCCGGTCGCCCTCGAACACCCAGTAGCCGAATTCTCCGCGCACCGACAGGATGCGGCCGAAGAAGCCGGCGTCGCGCAGCCGCTTGAGCTTCAGCAGCCCCGGCAGCCACAGCTTGTCCTGCACCACGCCGTGCTTTACGCGCGCCTTTTTCGCCGCGCGGTAAAGGCCCAGCGCCTCCGCGAGCGTGGCGGCAACCGGCTTCTCGCAGTACACATGCTTGCCGGCAGCGATCGCCTGCGTGAGAAACTTCGGGCGCAGCCGCGTCGAGGCCGCGTCGAAGAACACCGCGTCCGACTTCGAGGCCAGCGCGCCCGCGAGATCCGTGGTCCAGCGCTCGATGCCGTGCGCCCTGGCGAGACTCCGCACCTTGGCGGCATTGCGCCCGACGAGGACGGGATCGGGCATCAGCCGCGTCCCGTCTTGCAGCGCAACGCCGCCCTGCTTGCGGATCTCGAGTATCGAGCGCGCGAGGTGCTGGTTGGTGCCCATGCGCCCGGTCACGCCGTGCATGATGATGCCGATGCGTTTTTCAGCCATCAAAGCCACCGCTCCAAAGGACCCGGGGGTAGACGAAAAACCCTGGTGCCCGGAACTCCCGACCCATGCGCTCACCTCCGCTTTTTCGCCTCAACCTACGCGTCGGGCTCAAGTTCGGGCCGGCGGAATTGTAACCGATCCGCAATCCGTTTCTGGTGACCGAGCGGCGCGGTAACGCAGATGGCACAAGGATGAGGCGAAAAGCGTCCACGAGCGTCTGCTCTGCCTTCTGCCTTCTGCCTTCTGCCTTCTGCCTTCTGCCTTCTGCCTTCTGCCTTCGGGCTACGGTATCCGCGCCGCATTCATGCGCGAAAGGATCACACCCGTGCGATGCGCGAGATAGGCCGTGTCGCGGCCGGGCGAATACTGGCGCGGGCTCGGCACCATCGCGGCAAGCCGCGCGGCCTGCTCGGGCGTCAACTGCGCCGCCGGGATGCCGAAATGATGGCGCGCCGCGGCCTCCGCGCCGAAAACACCTTCGCCCCACTCGATCACGTTGAGGTAGATCTCGAAGATGCGGCGCTTGCTCATGACGGTCTCCAGCATAACGGCGATCGCCGCCTCCTGGAGCTTGCGCCACAGGGCGCGCTCCCCGGACAGGAACAGGTTCTTCGCGAGCTGCTGGGTGATGGTCGAGCCGCCGAAGACGATCATTCCTTCCCGGATGTTTCGCTCGTAGGCCTTCTTGATCGCGTCCCAGTCGAAGCCCCCATGGCTCATGAACTTGGCGTCCTCGGCGGAAACGACCGCGCGCTTGAGGTGCACGGAGATCCGCTCATAGGGAACCCACTGGTGCGCGAGCCGCACGCGCGGATCCTCTTCGCGCAAAATCTCGAGCCGGGCCCTCATGAAGGCCGTGGATTCCGGGTTGTTGCCCGCCCAGTACCACACGTGCACCAGGAACCAGAACTGCAGCAGGACGAGCGCACTCAGCGCGAGTGCGAATGCATACCACGTCCAGCGCAGAAAAGTCCGCATTGCGTGTGAGCGGTTAGCCGTTAGCGGTGAGCATTGAAAGAAGTAGGCGGGATCCCCGCGCCTTTTCCGCTTACTGCTTACCGCTTGCGCAGCGCGCGTAGCCGCGCGATCACCGGCTTCGTCGCGGGGCGCACGCCACGCCAGATCTGGAATGATTCCGCGGCCTGTTCGACGAGCATGCCGAGCCCGTCGGAGACTTGTGCGCCCTGCGTCGCGGCGAATTCCAGAAAAGGCGCGGCCCCGCCGTAGACCATGTCGTAGGCAAGCGCCCCCTCGGCAAACAGGCCCGAAGGCAGATCCGGCATGGCCCCGGAGAGGCCGGCGGAAGTAGCGTTGATGACGATGTCGAACTGCATGCCGGCCAGCGCGCTGTACGGGCGCGCGACGATGCCGCGCGCCGCGTATTGCTGCAGCTTCTCGAAGTGGCCGACCAGCGCAATCGCGTTCTCGAGGGTGCGGTTGGCCACCACGAGGCTCTCGGGCTGCTCGCGCATCAGCGGTTCCATCACGCCGTAGGTCGCCCCGCCCGCCCCCATCAGCAGCACGCGCTTGCCCCTCACCACGCGGCCCAGATTGTTCCTGATGTCGTACACGATGCCCGGGCCGTCGGTGTTGTGGCCGACGATGTGCGGGCCATCGAACGCGAGCGTGTTGACCGCGCCCGCCTCGAGAGCGTAACCCGCGTGCCGGCCGGAGAGCCGCCACGCCTCGCGCTTGAAGGGCAGCGTCACGTTGAGGCCCCTGCCGCCGCCGTCCCGGAACTTCAGCACCGCCTCCTTGAATCCGTCCAGCGGCGCGAGTATCCGGGTATAGCTCACGTCCTCGCCGGTCGCGCGCGCGAACTCGGCGTGAATTTCAGGCGAGAGACTGTGCGCGACCGGGTTGCCGATGACGGCATAACGATCGGTCATGTTCAAGGTTCAACGTTCAACGTTCAAGGTTCAAGGTTCAAGGTTCAAGGTTCAAGGTTTGGAGCACGGCTGCACGAAAAAATGCCGACAGCGTCCGGCGTAACCGCAGCAACCTTGAACCTGGAACATTGAACTTCGAACCCGAGACGCGGAGGCGCCGGGATCATTCGGTGAGGAGCCGGTCCGAGCGCGTGAACAGCCACGTCCGCGTGATGTGCAGGATGTCGGTGTCCTTCGCGATATCGGCGGGGAACGGCGCGAACGGCGCGGCGAGATTGACGATGCGGATCGCGGCCTGGTCGAGTATTCTCTCCCCGGAGGGACGGTTGATCTCGACCTTCTCCAGCGAGCCGTCCGCGCGGATCGCGACCGTCACGACGAGGTTTCCGTAGATCCTCTGTTCGCGCGCGGCCTGCGGGTAATTCAGCTCGCCGACGCGCTCGATCTTGATGCGCCAGTCTTCGATGTAGCGCGCGAAACGGAACTCCTGCGTGCGGGCCCCGATGAAGCGACGCCGCGGCCGCTTCTGGTAGGCGTCCCAGTCCTTGCTGATCTGCGCCTCCAGCCGGGCGATCTCCATGCTGCGGGCGAGGATCTCCGCGGCGTTGGGCGCGACCTGCGGCTCCGTTTTCGGCTGCGGCTGCTCGGGCGCCTGATTGACCACGGCGGCCGATTTCGCCTGCGTCATGAGCTGGCGGGCCTCGCGCTCCATCTGCTCGACGCGCTTCTGCGCCATCGTCACCTCGGTCGAGGGGCGGCTCTCCCGCGGCACCGGCAGCGGGCTGCGGGCGCGGCGCGCGGCATCCGTGTTGCCCCCGCCGTCGAGATTTGCCTGGGCCAGCGCGGTCGGCTTGTCCGGGCGTGTCAGCGTCTTTGCGTTGACCAGCGTCACTTCCAGCGGCTGCTGCTCATTGGCGAGCCTGGAGGCGTCCGGCATCGTGAAGCTGACCCCGTAGATCACGACCGCATGAATCGCGATCGACAGCGCGAGCGCGACCTGCATGCGCGCGTGCCGGCCCAAAGCTTCCATGCGTCGGTCGAAAGCGGCCATGCGCCGCTCGAGGTCGGCGAGCCGGGCGTCGAGCTGCGCGACCGCGCCGCTCCACGGGGCATGGCGCGCGTGCTTCGCCCGCCGCCTGAGGGGAACGACTTTCCTTTCCGGCAACAGACCCATCGGCGCCATTCTACCTAACCCGGGTATTTATGAAAAGAAAGTCGTTTTATGACGATGGGTTATGAATGACCGTTAAAGTAACACACGAAATCAAGCGGTCCGGGGCAGTCCCTAACCGGCGGCGGCCGTCGTCGGCTCCGGACGGCGGAACTCGCAGCGCAAGGTGAGCTCGAGCAGGTCGATCTCCGATACCGCCAGTTCGACCGGCGCTCCCGCACCAAGCGGGGGCATGGAGGGCACGCGCACGACCAGCGGAGCCGCATCGAGGCGCGCGAGGTTGTCGCGAATGACGGCGGCCGTGACGCGTTGCCGGTCCTCCTGGATCAGCCAGCGCAGGCACCAGTAGCGTTCCATCGCGCGCTGGAACTCGCCGTAGGCCTCGTATGCCGCCTCGAAATCACGCATCGCGACGAGCAGTGCTTCGCTGCCCGGCGCGTAGGCCGGAGCGTCCCCACGTGCAAGCGCGAGGATCTGGCGCTGGTTGACGAGGTCCGTGTAGCGCCGCAGCGGCGAGCTCGCCCATGCGTAACTCTCCACGCCCAGTCCCTCGTGGCCCGCCGGCACCGTGCTCATCCGCACCTTGCCGCCGCTTTGCACGCGGTAGATCGCTGCCGCTCCGCTCTGCGCGAGCTCCCGCCCCCACGCGCCGTTCACGAAGATCATGAGCTCGGAGACGATCCGGTCGATCGGAGTGCCGCGGCGCCGGCGCACGATGCGCACGCGCTCGTCCTCGACGTAGAAGCTGTACTCGGGGCGCGGCTCGAGCTCGGTTTCCTGCTGGCGCCGCATCTGCCCGAGCCGGCTGGCGAAACGCCACAGGCTGGCAAGCTCCCCGGCGTAGCGGTGCTCGATCTTCCCCGCCGCCAGGGTTTCCTCGTTGAACACTTCCTCGAGCGCGTAGTGCCGGAGATTCCCGGAGACGGGCACGCGCTCGACGCGCGTGGCGTTGGAAACGACGGCGAGATCAGGCGCGACCTCTACGTAGAGCGAGAGCGCGGGCGGCTGGCGCCCCTCGGCCAGTGTGAACGCTGCGATCGCGCTCTCCGGCAGCATGGTGATCTTGCGTCCGGGAAAATACACCGTGGAAAGCCGCGCGCGCGCGCACGCATCGATCGCAGAACCGGGTTGCATGCCGAGAGCGGGGGCCGCGATGTGGATGCCGATCGAGAGGTTGCCGTTGGCAAGCCGCGTGACGGAAAACGCATCATCGATTTCGGTCGTGGTGACGTCGTCGATGCTGAACGCCTCCACCGCGGCGACCGGCAGGTCGGCGGGCACCGCGGGCGGCGCGAGCTCCGGGAAACCGGTGCCGTGCGGGAAATGCTCGAACAGAAAACGCTCCAGGTGGTAGTCGTGCGACGAGGGCAGCGCGCCGCAGCGCTCGAAGAGCTTCGCCGGCGTGAGCTTCAATTTCTCGCACGCCTCTTCCAGCGCCTTCCACTCCGGGCTCGCCTTCTCCGGAGCGTAGAGGAGGCGACCGCGCAGCGGCGCGAACTCGGGCGGCAGGCGGAACGCGGCGAGCTGCGCGACGTAGCTCGCGCGCTGCTCGGCTTCGCGGCGCTTGCGCTCCACCGAGGCGAGCGCGGCCTTCAGCGCATCGGCCGGCGCCGCCTTGTAGCGCCCCCTGCCCTTCTTGTAGAAGTACATCGGCGCCCCGTGCAGCCGGATCAGCAGCGCCGCGGACTCGAGCGAAGCCGGCGCTCGCCCGAAATACTCCTTCGCGAGCGCCTCGAAGGCGAACTCGGCCTCGCCGCAGCACTGCCACAGGAAGTCCACATCGATGCCCGCGGCGAGCTTCTGCGCCTCACCCATGAACTCCGCGAGCCCGCCACCGTCGAAGCGGAACAGCACGTTCCCCGCTTTCACTTTCGAGCGCTTGCCGTGCGGGGCTTCGACCTGCAGCGACGTTTCATTGTCGGCAAGGACGCTGCCGACCTTGAACGATCCCTCCTCTTCGTAAAAGACGTTCTGGGACACGGGCGGGTCGAGGCGTTTTGTCGCCGAAAGAAGGAGACAGTTGAAAAAGAAAAACCGCGTTGAGCGGCGGGCCGGTCCCGTCCGCTCGAACGCGGGGTCAATTATAAGCGACGGCGCGGGCAAGCCCGCGTGCCACGAAGCGCTGCTCTTACGGAAGCTCTAGCACATCGTGGTATTCCACGTGGGTGTGCGTACCACTGGACGCGGATTGCGCATCGCCGCTCACGAGATGCAGCCGGTTGCCGATAAACGCGCCGGCCAGCCCATGGCGCGGAAATTGCATCGAGGGCAGGATCTTCCAGGTGTTCGTGGCAGGGTCGTACGCCTCCACCGCGCGGAACGCAGACAACCTGCGCGAATCCTGATCTTCCCCGCCGGCGACATAGATCTTGCCCTTGTAGGTTCCCCACGCCACGGCGCTGCGCGCGGTGGGCATCGCGGCCTTCAACGCGCCCCACTGGTCGGTCACGGGATCGTACTCCTCGACGATATCGACGCTGCTCGCGCGCGTGATGAAAGCGGCACCGATCCGCCCGCCGATGACGTAGATCTTGTTGTTCACCATGCCGATGGCCGCGTGATTGCGCGCAGTGGGCATCGGGCTACGCTTCTCCCACGTATTGGTCTTCGGATCGTACACCTCGTTCGCGTCCACCGCGCGGTGCGGGCGCGCGGGATGAATGAATGTTTCCTTGGAGCCGGGGTGCATGGATGCGCCGCCGATCACGTAGATCTTGCCGCCGTGCACCACAGCAACAGGAGATCCGCGCTTGGTCGGCATCGGAGCCAGTGCCTTCCAGGAATCGGTCGCCGGATCGTACTCCCACGCGTTGTCAACGGGCTGCCAGCCGGGCATCGGCGATCCGTCGGGCTTGACCGCGTCAGGATATTTGAATCCGCCAAACATGTAGATCTTCCCGTTCAGCTCAACTGCCGCGACGTGATGCTGGCCGAGCGGCATGTTCTTTCTCTTGGTCCAGCTGTCGTTGCCCGGGTCGTACTCGTAGACCAGGCTCTTCGGCTTCCAGCCCGGGGCGATCGCGCCGAACACGTAGAGCTTGCCGCCCGCGGCCACGCCCCAGATCTCTTCCGAGGGCTCGGGAAACGGGGCGAGCCGGCTCCACTTCTGCGCGTGCGCCGCCGACACCAGCAACAAGCCCGCGCACAAGGCTGCGACAACGGTACGAAACGCGTTCAGTAGCAACATCAGGCCTCCTCTTTTTCCTGGTCGATCGTTGGGGCGGGCAACATACCACCGGGCTGGTGCTACTCGTTCCGGGCCGGCTCACCCTACCCGGGTTTTCGCTACTGTCAACACCGCGCTCGGTTCGCGCTGCGGCGCTTGCCCTTCCGCATGCATGCTCAGCGAACCATGCCGCAGAACTCGAGCACGGCATCCAGATAGTCGGCGAAGCCGCTGAAGCCGTGGTCGCCGCCTTCCACGACGATCTGCCTGCAGCCGCGGTACATCTCCACGGCATGCCGGTAGTCGAGTACTTCGTCGCCGGTCGCCACCAGCAGCAGATAGCGCTCCGGGGTCACCTGTGCGACTTCCAGGCCGCGCAATTCGTCCAGATGCTGCGGGGTGAACTTGTACTCCGCACCGGTATACAGATTTTTCTGCACGCCGAGCTCCGTGCGCAATAGCTCGTACGGCCGCACAGCGGTGTTGACGAGCACCGCGCGTGATCCGTGCCGCTCTGCGAGCCAGGTGGCGTAATAGCCGCCCAAAGAGCTTCCGACCAGCGCGGCGCCCGGCTGCTTGGCCACGAGCGCGTCGAGCTGTGCCGCCGCCTGCGCCGGACGGTGCGGCAGGGCGGGCGCGGCAAATTCCGCGCCGCGCCCGAACGCCTCCATTCTCGCCTTCAGCAGGTTCGCCTTGAACGAAGCCGGGGAGCTGTTGAAGCCGTGGAGGTAGATCAGCACTTGAAAACCAGGATTGAGGACTGGGGACTGAGGATTGAGGACTGAGGATTGAGGATTGAGCGCCGAGCAGCTGCCAACCCCGAACGCGAGACACAGCCTCATTCTAGTCCCGCGCGTCGCCGGCTTTTCCGCCGCCTAAGCGGCGAGCCGGCTTATTTTTCCTTGCTCGTTTTCTTGGCGGCTTGGCGGTTCAGGAATCCGTAACTCGTGGTGCGCGATCCAATGGACGTTCTATCTCGCATCTCGTATTCCGCTTCCTTTTATCGGCGTACATCGGCGTCCATCGGCGGCTTCAATGCCTTTGCCAGCTCGAGCAGCATCATGTCGTTGCCGCGCGCGGCGGCGAGCGAGAGCCCGAGCGGGCAGCCCTCGAGCGTGGCGAGCGGCAGCGACACGTGCGGCAACCGCGCGAGCCCCGCGATGGACAGGACGGGCAGCGCCCGCACGCGCAGATCCTCGAGCGCTTCCAGCCCCACATTGCGCAGCGGCGCGATGCACGGCGCGCTTGGAAGCAGCAGCACCGTCTCGCCGGCAAGCAGCTCCCCCATGCGGCGCGTGACTTCCTCGCGCCGCACCTTGGCGCGCGCCACCTCCCTGGGATCTACGGTCGAGGCCCACGCGAAACGCTCCTTCACGCCGGGGCCGAACGCCGGTTTCACGCGCGCGATCCACTCCGAATGCCGCGCCCACGCCTCGGCGCCCTGCAGCAAGCGGAAGCAATCCATCCACTGGGAGAGCGGTGCGTCGCCGACAGTCACCGGCTCGGGCTTGCCGAGAAGCGCCGCGACCTTCTCGACGGCCGACCTGAGCGCGCGGGTAGCCGCGTCGCCCGCCGCAGCGAAAGCGTCCTGCGCGAGGAGCACGCGCCGCGGTGTCGGCGCCGGCGCGTCCTCGCGCAGCAGAACGCGCCCCACGCTCTCGAAAACCGCGGCATCGCGCGCGAACCAGCCGCAGGTGTCGAAGCTCGAGGCAAGCGGGCACACCCCTTCGAGCGAGATGCGGCCGTGCGTCGGACGGATGCCGAGCACGCCGCAGAAGCTCGCCGGCAGGCGCACCGAACCGCCCGTGTCGCTGCCGATCGCGAAATCCACCACCCCCGCCGCCACGACCGAAACCGAGCCGCTGGAAGAGCCCCCGGGGATGCGGCCCGGCGCATTCACGTTGACCGGCGTGCCGTAGTGCGCGTTCTCCCCGGTCAGGCTCCACGCCATCTCGTCGGTGAGCGTCTTGCCCACGATCTCCGCCCCTGCGTCGAGCAGCGCCTGCACCGCGGGCGCGGTGCGCCCTGCGGGCTCGTGCGTGCGCAGCCAGTCGGGGCTGCCGAAACCGGTCTTCTGCCCGGCGACGTCGTAGATGTCCTTGACCGCGAAGCGGAGCCCCGCGAGCGGGCCATCGACCGCTCCCTTCACTTCGACGTGCGTATGCCGGCAGAACGCGCCGAGCTTGTCGTTGGCGACGATTTCGTTCATCTCGATTCGAGTAAACGGTTAACGGTAACCGGTGAACGGCAAAAGCGAGCTGCCGCGATGTTTACTTTGTTTACGGCCCACATCGTTCCCTGTTCACTGTTCACTGTTCACGCTGCTCGCCGCCAAGCGCGCGAGCAGCTTGGCGTGGACGCCGCCGAACCCGCCGTTGCTCATGACGAGCACGTGGTCGCCCGGGCGGGCCGCAGCAGCGACCGCCTCCACCAGTGCGTCGAGGTCATCGGTCACGACGACACCTTCACCGACGGAGCGGAGAACGCCGGCGGCATCCCACTTGAGCCCCGCGCTGTAACAAAAGATGCGGTCGGCGCCGGCGAGGCTCGCGGCAAGCCGCTCCTTCATCACCCCTGCCTTCATCGTGTTCGAGCGCGGCTCGAGCACGGCGAGTATACGTCCGCCGGCGGGCGGAGCAGGTTCCGTGCCCTCGGGCATGGATGCGACCCCGGAGGCGGACGAGGCGCCCGCTGCGGCAGCGTTGGCGTTCGGGGGATCGGTTTGCGGGCGCCCGGACCGGTTGACCATCGCGCGCAGCCCGGCGAGCGTGTTTTCAATCGCGGTGGGGTGGTGCGCGAAATCGTCGTAGACGGTGATCCGGTTCGCGACGCCCCGCACTTCCATGCGGCGCTTGACGCCGGCGAAGGATCCGAGCGCCGTAACCGCAGCCTGCGGCGCAACGCCCGCATGCCGCGCCGCCGCGATCGCGGCGAGCGCGTTCAGCCGATTGTGCACGCCGGCGAGCGACCAGGCGACGCGCCCTGCTTTCTTTCCCTGCCATAGCACGTCGAAGCCGCCTGCGGAGTCTTTCTCCGCGGCGCTCCACCCGTCGGGCACGCCGACGCGCTCGAGCGGCGTGTAGCAGCCGCGTGCGAGTACGCGCGCGAGCGCCTCATCGGCGCCGTTCGCGACGATCAGGCCATTGAGAGGCAGCGTGCGCACGAAATGGTGGAATTGCGTCTCGATCGCCGCAAGATCCGGAAAGATATCGGCGTGGTCGAACTCGAGATTGTTGAGGATCGCGGTGCGCGCCGGGTAGTGCAGGAACTTGGAGCGCTTGTCGAAGAACGCGGTGTCGTACTCGTCAGCTTCGACCACGAAGAATTCTGTGTCGCGTCCGGCTGCCGCGGCGCGCCCCGGGATTGAGGATTGGGGATTGAGGATTGAGCCTGGCTCTTTCCTTCCTCCCGGAAGCGTGCGAGAAAGGGGCGCGAGCCGGGCCGATACCCCGAAGTTGCTCGGTATCCCTCCGATGAGGAACCCGGGTGCGTGTCCCGCCTGCTCGAGGATCCAGGCGAGCATCGCTGCCACCGTCGTCTTTCCGTGGGTACCAGCGACCGCAATCACCCAGTTTCCGATAAGGATGTTTTCCCTCAACCATTGCGGACCGGAAATATAAGGAAGTCCGCGATCAAGAATTGCCTCCATGAGCGGATTGCCTCGCGTGACCACGTTGCCGATCACGAAAACGTCCGGTTTGAGCGCAAGCTGACTCGCATCCCATCCTTCAACCAACTCGATGCCTTGGTCAGCGAGTTGATTGCTCATCGGCGGATAGACGTTCGCGTCGCACCCCGTCACCCGATGCCCGGACGCGCGCGCGAGCAGCGCGATGCCGCCCATGAAGGTGCCGCAGATGCCGAGGATGTGCAGGTGCATATGAATTGCCGCCGCGGGGCGGCGTCCGATCGCCGCTCGCCTTCGAGGCGCCGACAGGAATTGTAACGCTTTACGATCGCGGTCTGCGGACCCATAATTGCCGCAAAAAAAAGAGTGTGCGGCACGCGCGCCCGTCTCCGGAAAAAGGAAAATGAGCCACGAACCGTTCGACGATGATGGTGTCGTCAATACGTCGCACGAACCCGCCATCGCCGATATCATCGAAGCGCGCTTGAGCCGCCGCGCCATACTGAAGGGCGTGGCAACCGCCGGTGCGTTCGGGTTGTTCGGCGGCACGGTTTCCGGCGCACGATCCGTCACCGCGGGCAAAGACTACGCCGCGCTCGCTTTCAGCGAGATAGGCCGATTCTCCGACGACACTCACCACGTTGCGCCCGGCTACAACGTGCAGGTGCTCATCCGCTGGGGCGACCCGATCCGCCGTGGGGGGCCGCAGTTCCGCCCGGGTGCGCAGACCGCGGAGGAACAGGAACAACAGTTCGGCATGAACAACGACTACATTGCCTACATGCCGCTGCCGCGGGGTTCCGGATCCTCGACACGCGGGCTGCTGTGCGCAAACCACGAATACACGATCCCGCGCTTGATGTGGCCACGGGCCTCCGGCTCGGGCGCGACGATGACCCGGGAACGCGTCGAGATCGAAATGTCCGCGCATGGACTTTCGGTCCTCGAGATCGCCCGCACTGCCGGGGGCTGGAGGCTCGCGGGCGGCAGCCCGTACAACCGGCGCATCAGCGCGCGCGGCGCCGTGATGGGCGTCGCCGGCCCGGCGGCAGGGCATACACGCATGCGAACGAATGCGGACCCGTCGGGCGTCCGGATCATCGGCACCTTCAACAACTGCGCCGGCGGGGTGACACCCTGGGGCACGGTGCTCAGTGCCGAGGAGAATATCCAGTTCTACTTCTCGGGCAAGGGGGCGCCGGGGCCGGAGGAGGCGGCACGAAGGCGCTACGGCATCGCGGGACGCGGGTTCTACGAGGCTTGGGCCCGCCACTTCGAGCGTTTCGATCTAGGCAAGGAACCGAACGAACCGAACCGTTTCGGCTGGATCGTGGAGGTGGACCCGTACGATCCGAAGTCGGTGCCGGTGAAGCGTACCGCGCTCGGACGCTTCAAGCACGAGTGCGCGACGACCGCCTTGAGCCACGACGGGCGCGTCGCCGTCTATTCCGGCGACGACGAGCGCATGGAGTACGTCTACAAGTTCGTCACGCGCGGGCGCTACGATCCGAAGAACCCCGACGCCAACCGAAATCTGCTCGACGAAGGCACGCTCTACGTCGCGAAGTTCCTCGAGCAGGGCAGGATGCGCTGGCGGCCGCTGGTGTTCGGCGAAGGTCCACTCACTGCCGCGAACGGATTCACGAGCCAGGCCGACGTGGTGATCGAGGCGCGGCGCGCGGCGGACCTGCTGGGCGCAACCCCGATGGACCGTCCCGAAGACGTGGAAGCGCATCCGGTGACGGGCCGCGTCTACGTGGTGATGACCAGCAACGCGCGGCGCAAGCCGGGCGAGGTGAACGTCGCCAACCCGCGCGCACCAAACCGCTACGGACACATCATCGAGATCGTTCCGCCGCTCGTGGGCGGCATCCCGGACCACACGGCGACGGAATGCGACTGGGGCTTTTTCCTGCTCGGCGGCGACCCCGCCAATCCCGAGCACGGCGCCCGCTACCGGAACCCCGTCACCGCGAATGGCTGGCTGTGTGCTCCGGATAACGTCGCGTTCGATCCGCGCGGGCGCATCTGGATCGCGACGGATGGCCAGGATTACGTCGCCGGCTTTGCCGACAGCGTGTACGCCGCCGAAACGAGCGGACCGCGCCACGGAGCGACGCGCTGTTTTTTCGCCGCGCCGCGCGGAGCCGAGATCTGCGGTCCGGAATTCACTCCCGATGGAAAGACGCTGTTCCTCGCGATCCAGCACCCCGGCGACGAGAAAGGCTCGACCTACGACAAGCCCTCCACGCGCTGGCCGGACTTCAGGGAGGGGGTGCCGCCGCGGCCCTCGGTCGTGGCGATCACCAGGGCGGACGGCGGCGAGATCGGCAACTGAAGCGAATTGCGCGTATCGCGCGGCGGCGGGATCTGCATCCCGATGCGACCGCAAAGACCGACTTCGGAGTAACTCTCGCAGCGCGAGAGATGGGAGACTTTCGTTTCCCTTTGCGTAATCCTTGCGCCTTTGCGCCTTCGCGGTTCTCGCATTACCGCGTGGCTTCCACGGTGTCCTTCATGCCGGTGGGGAGCCCGCGCTGCGCCGGAACACCCACCAGTGGAAGGCGAGCGCGCCGGAGACGAGCGCGCCGAGCGAGTACCACGGGTCGAGCGAGCGCGCCGTGAAGATGGACTCGGTCATGAGCGCCGAGCCCTCGTAGTTCGCCACCAGCGCGAGCAGCACGTTGTTGGCGGTGTGCACGCCGATCGCAAGCTCGAGGCGCCCGTCGCGCAGCGTGATCGTGGCGAGCAGCAGGCCGATCGCGAAGTAGTTCGCCGCCATCACCAGCACACCATGGTCGTGCACCTCGGGGTTCATGAGGTGCGGCACGGTGAATACCAGGCTACCCGCGATCGCGATCAGCGCCGGGTGGCGCGTCAGCCGCCCGAGTCCCTGCATCAGGTAGCCGCGGAACACCATCTCCTCGGTCACGCACTGGATCGGAGTGAGCGCAAGCACGAGCACGAAAAACAGGAAAAAGCGCTCGGGGTTGAAGCTCAGGTAATAGCGCCCGGGGAAAAGCAGGTGCTCCGAGACCACGATCACCGCCGCGATCGCGGCCCATATGGCAGCGCCGTACGCGGCGCGGCCCCAGTCGAAGCGGGCGAACGGGGTGACCAGGCTCATGAGCGGACGCCCGTGTATCCATTTCACGGTCACACCCAGGCCCCCGAGCATCATAAAGATCGAGAGATTCACTCCGATGTAGTCGAACACCGGGTCGGTGAAGCCGGCGCGAGCGAGAATGAAGAACGGCAGCAGGCCCAGCACGAGCCAGGAACCCGCGATGGTGAACGCGCCGAGCGCGTAGCGCCACCAGTGGTTCCGCCCCTGCAGCGCGAGGTCGAGATAGCGTTCGGTGCGCGGCGACATTCGTCTAGAGGCGTGAGTGGTGAGTGGTGAGTGGTGAGTCGAACAGGCGCGCTGCCCGATTCACGAATCACGATTCACGATTCACGCCTTATCCGGCTCGTACGCCAGATACGGCGCGAGCCAGCGCTCCGCCTCCTCGATCGGCCAGCCCTTGCGGCGCGCGTAGTCCTCCACCTGGTCGCGCCCTACCTTCCCCACCGCGAAATACTGCGAGGCGGGATGCGAAAAGTAGAAGCCGCTCACGGACGCGGCCGGGTACATCGCGTAGCTCTCGGTCAAGCGCATCCCGATGCGCTCGGCACCGAGCATCTTGAACAGCGGCCCCTTCTCCGTGTGCTCGGGGCAGGCCGGGTAGCCCGGCGCCGGACGGATGCCGCGGTATTTCTCCGCGATGAGCGCCTCGTTATCGAGATCCTCGTCCCGGGCGTAGCCCCAGAATTCCCTGCGCACCCGACGGTGCAAGAGCTCGGTGAACGCTTCCGCGAGCCGGTCGGCGAGCGCCTTCAGCATGATCGCGCTGTAGTCATCGTGCTTGCTTTCGAACTCCGCGATCTTCTTCTCGATGCCGATGCCCGCGGTGACCGCGAATGCGCCGACGTGATCGGCGACTCCCGAGCCCTTCGGCGCGACGAAGTCGGCGATGCACAGATTGGGCCGGCCGGCGGGTTTCGCGTTCTGCTGGCGCAGGTTGCGCCAGGTCATGAGCGCCCGGCTGCGCTCCCCGTCGGCGTAGATCTCGATGTCGTCGGTATCCACCGTGGCCGCCGGGAACAGCCCGAACACCGCGTTCGCGGTGAGCCAGCGGCCCTCGATGATTCTCTTCAACATGCCCCTGCCCTCGTCGTAGACGTTGCGCGCCGCTTCGCCCACCACCGGGTCCTCGAGGATCGCGGGGAACGGGCCGGAGAGCTCCCACGCCTGGAAGAAGGGGCCCCAATCGATGTATTTCGCGATCTCCGCGAGATCGTAGTTCTTGAGCACGCGCGTGCCGGTCATCTCGGGCACGGGAGGCACGTACTCCGTCCAGTCCGTCTTCAGCGCGTTCGCGCGCGCCTGCCCGAGCGTAATCACTTCCAGCCCCTTCTTCGCCTCGTGCTGCGTGCGCACGCGCTCGTACTCGGCCGTCACGTCCCTGAGATAGCCCGCGCGCAGCTCGTCGGAGAGGAGATTGCTGCACACGCCGACGCTGCGCGAGGCGTCCGGCACCCAGATCACGGGCCCCGGGTAGTTGGGCGCGATCTTTACCGCGGTGTGGGTGCGCGAAGTGGTTGCGCCGCCGATGAGGAGCGGCAGCGTGAAGCCCTCGCGCTCCATCTCGCGCGCGACGTGCGCCATCTCCTCGAGCGAGGGCGTGATCAGCCCCGAGAGCCCGATGATGTCGCAGTTCTCGTCGCGCGCGACTTGCAGGATCTTCTGCGCCGGCACCATCACCCCGAGATTGATCACCTCGTAGTTGTTGCACTGGAGCACGACCGCGACGATATTCTTCCCGATGTCGTGGACGTCGCCCTTGACCGTGGCCACGACCATTTTGCCCTTGGGCCTGGCGTCGCCGAGCTGCGCCTTTTCCTCCTGCAGGAAGGGCTCGAGGTGCGCGACCGCCTGCTTCATCACGCGCGCGCTCTTCACTACCTGCGGCAGGAACATCTTGCCCGCGCCGAACAGATCCCCGACCACGTTCATGCCGTCCATGAGCGGGCCCTCGATCACCCGGATCGGGCGCCCGTGCTTCACGCGCGCCTCCTCGGTGTCCTCGACGATCCAGTTGGTGATCCCCTGCACGAGCGCGTGCTTCAGGCGCTCCTCCACCGGGTTTTCGCGCCACGCGAGGTCCTCGGTATCGCGCCGCGCGGTGCCCTTCACGGTCTCCGCGAAGGCGACCATGCGCTCGGCCGCGTCGGGGCGGCGGTTGAAGATGATGTCCTCGACGCGCTCGAGCAGATCCTTCGGGATCTCCTCGTAGACGCCGAGCTGGCCTGCGTTGACGATGCCCATCGTCATGCCGGCGCGGATCGCATGGTAGAGGAACGCGGTGTGGATCGCCTCGCGCACCGCGTCGTTTCCCCGGAACGAGAACGAGATGTTCGACAGGCCGCCGGAGACTTTCACGTACGGCAGCGTCCGGCGGATGATGCGCGTCGCCTCGATGAAGTCCTTTCCGTAGTTCGCGTGCTCCTCGATCCCGGTGGCGATGGCAAAAATGTTGGGGTCGAGGATGACGTCCTCCGGCGGAAAGCCGATCTCGTCCACTAGGATGTGGTAGGCACGCTTCGCGATCGCGACGCGCCGCTCGAGCGTGTCGGCCTGCCCCTTCTCGTCGAAGGCCATCACGATCACCGCCGCGCCGTAGCGGCGCGCGAGCTTCGCGTGCTTGACGAACTCCTCCTCGCCTTCCTTCATGCTGATCGAGTTCACCACGGGCTTGCCCTGCACGCACTTCAACCCCGCCTCGATCACATCCCACTTGGAGGAGTCGATCATGACCGGCACGCGCGAGATGTCCGGCTCGGAAGCGATGAGATTCAGGAACTTCGCCATCGCCTGCTTCGAGTCGAGCATTGCCTCGTCCATGTTGACGTCGATCATCTGCGCGCCGTTTTCCACCTGCTGGCGCGCGATCGACAGCGCCTCCTGGTAGTCGCCCGCGAGCACGAGCCTTGCGAACGCGCGAGACCCGGTGACGTTGGTGCGCTCGCCGACGTTGACGAACAGGGAGTCGTCGGCGATGTTGAGCGGCTCCAGCCCGGAAAGGCGCGTCTTGCGCTCGAGCTCCGGCACCGCGCGCGGGGCGATGCCTTCCAGCGCCTCGGCGATCGCCCGGATGTGAGCGGGCGTCGTGCCACAGCAGCCTCCGGCGATGTTGACGAAGCCGCTCTTCGCGAAATCGAGGAGGTAGCCCGCCGTCTGCTCGGGCGTCTCGTCATAGCCGGTCGGCGCCAGCGGGTTGGGCAGCCCGGCGTTCGGGTAGGCGCTCACGTAGACGTCCGCGACGCCGGAGATCTCCTCGATGTACGGGCGCATCAGCTTCGCGCCAAGCGCGCAGTTCAGGCCCACCGCCAGCGGGCGCGCATGGCGCACCGAATTCCAGAACGCCTCCGGCGTCTGTCCCGAGAGCGTGCGCCCGGAAGCATCCGTGATAGTGCCGGAGATGATCACCGGCAGACGCATGCCGCTGCGCTCGAAGTAGTCCTCGATCGCGAAGATTGCCGCCTTCGCGTTCAGCGTGTCGAAAATGGTCTCGACGAGCAGGAGGTCGACCCCGCCGTCCACCAGCGCCTTCGTCGCCTCCCCGTAGGCTTCGGCAAGCTCGTCGAACGAGACGTTGCGAAAGCCCGCGTCATTGACGTCGGGCGAGATCGAGGCAGTGCGGTTGGTGGGTCCCAGCGCGCCCGCCACGAAGCGCGGCCGGTCCGGGTTCCGGGCGGTGAATTCGTCGGCCAACGCGCGCGACATGCGCGCAGCCTCGAGGTTCAGCTCGCGCACGAGGCCCTGCAAGTGGTAGTCTGCCTGCGCGATCGAGGTCGAGTTGAACGTATTGGTTTCGATCACGTCCGCGCCCGCCTCGAGGTACTGCGTGTGGATCTCGCGGATGACCTCCGGCCGCGAGAGCGTGAGCAGATCGTTGTTTCCCTTCAAGTCGCGCGGGTGATCCGCAAAACGCCGGCCGCGATAGTCCGCCTCCGAGAGCGTGTAGCCCTGGATCATCGTGCCCATGGCGCCGTCGAGGATGACGATGCGCTGTCGGAGCAGGGATTCGAGCAGTGCCGTGCGGTCAGCCATGGTCGCTCAAGCGCGACGCGCGAAAAACCATGATGCAAAAAGTGGTGATTCTACCGCCAAACCCGCGACAACTGGCGGTCTGCGGCCGGTTGCGCCTATAATTCCGCTCCCCGTTTCCGAGCGCAGGAACCGGCAATGAACCATCTGAAACCGACGGAAGCGTACGAGTTCCTGAAGAAGAATCCGAACGCGATCTTCATCGACTGCCGCAGCGAAATGGAGTTTCTGTTCGTGGGCCATCCGGTCGGCGCGATCCTCGTGCCGTGGAACGATGGCCCCAACTGGGAGATCAACCCGAACTTCGTCGCGCAGGTGAAGAAGGCGGCGAGCGTGGACCGCCCGATCGTGCTCATCTGCCGCAGCGGCAACCGCACGCTCGATGCCGGGCGCGCGCTCGAGGAATCCGGCTTCACGCAGGTCTACAACGTGCTCCACGGCTTCGAGGGCGACCTCGACGCGACCCACCGGCGCAACGTCACGAACGGCTGGCGCTTCGACGGCCTGCCGTGGGAACAATGCTGAGCGCCGCGCGCCTAGCATTGTCCCGTTCATGGTTCAAGGTTCCGGGTTCAAGGTTCCGACTTCCACGTCCGGCGTTCGTGCTTGAATGTTCAACTTTAAACGTTGAACCTTGAACTTTGAACTCGGGCCGCCGCGTCCGGCCCGTTACGCCAGCGTCACCCCGAGCAGCGTCCCGATCAGATAAGTGAACCCTCCCGCCGCGGCGCCGATCCCGAGCATCCGCATGCCGCTGTAGACGGCGCCGCGGCCGGTGAAGAGCGAGAGCATCGCCCCTACCGAGAACAGCGCGACCCCCGTCAGCGCGATCGCCGTGACGAGGCTCGCGGGCCCTGCGGCGAACACGAACGGCGCGAGCGGTATCGCCGCGCCCGCCGCGAAGGAAAAGAAGGAAAATAGCGCCGCGCCCCACGGCGAGCCGAGCTCCTCCGGATTGAGCCCCAGCTCCTCGCGCGCGAGCGTGGCGAGCGCCTTCTCGGGATCGGCAGTGAGATTCTTCGCCATGCGCACCGCCTCCTCGCGCGGATGCCCGCGCGCCGCGTAGATCAGCGCGAGCTCCTCCGCCTCCTCTTCCGGATAATGCTGGAGCTCCTCGCGCTCGAGGCCGATCTGGTACTCGTACATCTCGCGCTGCGAGCGCACCGACACGTACTCACCGGCGGCCATCGAGAACGCGCCGGCGATGAGGCCCGCCGTCCCGGAGAGCAGGATGATCTGGTGGTCTGCGGTCGCGCCCGCGACCCCCAGGATGAGGCTCGCGTTGGAGATCAGCCCGTCGTTCACGCCGAAAACGGCGGCGCGCAGGTTGCCTCCGCTCTCCACGCCCCGGTGGCGCCGCCCGATCTCTTCGACCGTGCGCGGCAGCGCGTGCCCGTGCGCTGCGGCAACGTAGAGCGACATGCCGCGCACCTTCATCGCCGCCAGCACGCCGCGCAGGGGCCGCACGCCCAGGCGCCGGACCAGCCGCGCGACGATGCGCGCGCGCAAGTCCGGCTCGTAGCGCTCC
>VGID01000021.1 GCA_016868035.1 Betaproteobacteria bacterium
CCGCCTCGGCCTCCTTCAGGAAACCGATGATCTGCTCCTCCGTAAACCGCTTCTTCATGTCCGACCTCCCGTTGCATAATAGATCGGACTCTAATCTCAGGTGCTACTAATTTCGGGGATCACGTCGGCACTTACCCGCGCGTAGACCCGCCGGGTACACGCGTCGCGCGCTGGTACTGCCCCCAGGCACACGGCACGTTCAGTCTGCTCCCCGATCATCTGGCGGCGCGCTTTCCTGGCAGCTTGCACGAGATCGAGCGGGTGGTGGCGACGGTGGAGCAGGCGCGCAGTGTCGAGGCGGCGGCCGATCGGCTGCGCGGGCCTGAGATCACGCTGCCGAGTGCCGTGCGCTGGGTGCGGCGACGCCTTGCGTGCGTGCGGCGGCTATTCACAACGGTCATCGGATTGCTGCCGGAGCGACTGCTCGGCTGCACGCCGACGATCGTGGCATTGCGTGAGCGTCTGGGCTGCCGCTCGGTGCTGGCGGCGCTACGGGCGCTCGCCGCGCGCCATCTGCAGGCACTCGCCGCGCCGCTCGGATTCAGGCACCCCTCGCACGCCGGCGGTGAACGCAAAGCGCGCTTGCAACAATGCATGGGGCCAGACCCACCGCGCACGCGGCGGTAGCGTGGCGTTTCCTCTCAAACGGAGACGTTTCCATGAACGAGCAAGATCGTCAGGCGCTGGCGCTGTTCCGCTACGGTCTGATCGCCGAGTTTGTGCAGTTGCCCGCCGGCAGCCGCGGGCTGTATGCGCGCCTGCGCGATAAAGCCAACGCCGACTATGTGATTCCTGGCAGCACCCGTACACGCATCGCGCCGGAGACGCTCCAGGTTCATGGCGGTGATTCCCTTTAGGGGCTTTGCTGAACAGCTGAACACAACCGTCAGCGAAGACCAAAGTTGGATCGCAATGTTTAGGGTAACGAACCATCTTATAGGTTTATAGGTACAGTAGGTACAGTAAGCAAACAATAGGCGCAAGGAGCACTTACGTCAGTCCGGATTCTCACAAGTGACGCACTCGTTAGTTGTGGCAAGTCGCGCTCAACGCCTGCAGCTTTTCAACAATTCTGGGCCGTGGTGAACTGGGGCAGCTCGATCCGTAGAAAAACTGCGGCAGTAAAGTCGCCACTTAATTAATGCGTATATTGACGTCCTTAATGACGCGCCCCCATTGCACTACTTGCGCCTCCACGAACGACCTAAATGCAGCGGGTGTGCTTCCCGCGGCTTGCAACCCTTGTGCGCGAAACTTGGCCTTAACGTCGTCCGCCTGCAAGATGTTCCTGATCCTTTCATTAAGCAGCTTGACGATAGCCGTGGGCGCGTATAGGAATTTCAAACTACCTTTTTCCCGATCCGCGACGGTATCGCCGTCCCGAGAGGCGGTCAATCACGCGGTCTCTGGCAAAGATTCCCCGCTCTCGATGACGATTCGACCCCTGAATCGACCCGAGTTGCCTGACTTCGACGCACGCTGACCCCCGCCACAGGAGCGCAGGCCGTGCGGGATTGTCGGCCCCGTTGCAGAGCCGTTATTGCCTTCGGGGATCGCGCCGCCTGACAAAGCTCCGGCCGCCGCGCCGGTGCGCGCGGCGGCGCCCTCGCCGGCAGACCCAGGTGGGTGAGGATCTTCACGATCACCGCCGGCTGCTCGATGGCGGCAGTGCAGATGGATGTTCAGGTTGACGGCCGAGCCGAATCTCTGGATGAGGGTGACCGCGCCGGTGTCGGCTGTGACGCGTTTGAGGCCTGCCTGCCTGAGCACAAACCCCGCGATGACGCGGTGGATGAGGCGCAGCACCGGCGTGAGCAGCTCGGGCCGTGCGGCAAAGAGGATGCGAAGCCCGATCGGAAACGACAGCACCCACTGCCTGACCGGCACCTGGAAAATCACCTCATCGACAAGGACCGCAGCGCTCTGGGCCATGCGCCGCGCGCCGCACGAGGGGCAAAACCCACGCCGCTTGCAGGAAAACGCCACCCGCTTCTCGTGTGCGCAGCCGGCACAGCGAACACGAAGAAATCCGTGCGCCAGAATCCCGCATTCGAGAAAGGCATCGAACTCCTCTTTGACGAAGCCGGGCAGGCCGGTGCCGGTCCGGGCTTGGACCTCGGCGAGGAACCTCTCGAGATGTTCCCGCACCAGACCATGCAGGACCGTCTCCTCTGGCCGCCGCCGCTCGTAGTGGACCGTGTGCGCCGGCGCGGCACGCAACACGGCTTTGCGCTCCAGTCCCATTCGGAGGCAAATGCGCGAACCACGTTCGCGGGGCACCCCGACCTGGCAGGTGCTGAAAAAAGCCCACCCCAGTCAACGACCGACGCGGCAAGGGCGTTGAACCAAAGATGTTCAGGCACGCAAGCAGCGATCGACGCATTCGATAGCCCGTCGAGCGTTCATCAAGCCAGGAACGTGCCCCCTACTCCCACTCAATCGTCGCCGGCGGCTTGCTCGAGATATCGTAGACCACGCGGTTCACGCCGCGCACTTCGTTGATGATCCGGTTGGCCGTCTTCGAGAGCAGGCTGTGCGGCAGCTCCGCCCAGTGCGCCGTCATGAAATCCAGCGTCTGCACCGCCCGCAGCGCGACCACGTATTCGTAGGTGCGCCCGTCGCCCATCACGCCGACCGATTTCACCGGCAGGAACACGGCGAACGCCTGGGCCGTCTTGTCGTACCAGCCGGCCTCGCGCAGCTCCTCGATGAAGATTGCGTCCGCACGACGCAGCAGATCCGCGTACTCCGCCTTCACCTCGCCGAGGATGCGCACGCCGAGCCCCGGCCCGGGGAACGGATGCCGGAAGACGATCTCGCGCGGCAGCCCCAGCGCGAGCCCGAGCTCGCGCACCTCGTCCTTGAACAGCTCGCGCAACGGCTCCAGCAGCTTGAGATGCAGCGTGTCCGGAAGACCGCCCACGTTGTGATGCGACTTGATGGTATGCGCCTTCTTCGTCTTGGCGCCCGCGGACTCGATCACGTCCGGATAGATCGTGCCCTGCGCGAGCCACTTCACCTCCGGCAGCCGCGCCGCCTCGCGCTGGAAGACCTCGATGAATTCGCGCCCGATGATCCTGCGCTTCTCCTCGGGGTCCGTGACGCCCTTGAGATGCCCGAGGAACTGCTCGCGCGCGTCCACGTGGATCACCTTCGCCCCGAGGTTGCCCGCGAAGGTGCGCATCACCTGATCGGCCTCGTTCAGCCGCAGCAGCCCGTTGTCCACGAAGACGCAGGTGAGCTGCTTGCCGATCGCACGGTGGATGAGCGCGCCCGCCACCGAAGAGTCCACCCCGCCCGAGAGCCCCAGCACCACCTGCCCGGGCCCCACTTCCGAGCGGATGTTCCCGACCGCCTCCTCGAGGTAGGCGGGCATGTTCCAGTCTCCAGCAAGCCCGCAGATTCCGAGCACGAAGCGCTCGAGGATCGCTTTCCCCTGCAGCGTGTGAGTGACCTCGGGGTGGAACTGCACGCCGTAGAGCTTGCGCGCCTCGTCGGCCATCGCCGCGATCGGGCACGCGGCATTGGCTGCGATCACCTTGAAGCCCGCCGGCAGCTCGTTCACCTTGTCGCCGTGGCTCATCCATACGTCGAGCAGCCCGTGCCCTTCCGCGTTGACGCGGTCCTGGATGTCCTTCAGCAGTGCGGAGTGGCCCCGCGCCCGGATTTCCGCATAGCCGAACTCGCGCACCTTGCCCATTTCGACCTTGCCGCCGAGCTGGGCCGCCATGGTCTGCATGCCGTAGCAGATGCCGAGCACCGGCACGCCGAGCTCGAAGACGGCTTGCGGGGCGCGCGGCGCGCCGCCTTCCCAGGCCGAGGCGGGTCCGCCGGAGAGGATGATGCCGCGCGGGCCGAAAGTCCGGACGAAGTCCCCGCCCACGTCGTAGGGGTGGATCTCGCAATAGACGTGGGCTTCGCGCACGCGGCGCGCGATGAGCTGTGTGTACTGCGCGCCGAAGTCGAGGATGAGAACTTTCTGGTGCATTCGCAGGTGAACAGTGAAAAGTGAACGGTGAATGGGGTCTGCAACGCAGGTTGGGCTCTTATTGTCCTCGCTGTTTACCGTTTACCGTTCACCGTTAACCGTTCACTCCACGCGGTAATTCGGTGCCTCCTTCACGATCTGCACGTCGTGCACGTGCGACTCGCGCACGCCGGCGAGGGTGATTTCCACAAATTCCGCCTTGCGCCGCACCTCTTCGATGCTGCCGCAGCCGAGGTAACCCATGCTCGCCCGCAGCCCGCCCATCAGCTGCTGGACGAGCGGCATCAGCTGCCCCTTGTACGGCACCCGGCCTTCGACGCCTTCGGGCACCATCTTCTCGACGTCGAGATCCACGTCCTGGAAGTAGCGGTCCGCGGCGCCTTGCTGCATGGCCCCGAGCGAGCCCATGCCGCGATAAGTCTTGTACGAGCGGCCCTGGAAGAGCTCGATCTCCCCGGGGGACTCCTCGGTGCCCGCGAACAGGCCGCCGATCATCACCGCGTGCGCTCCCGCGGCGATGGCCTTGGCGATGTCTCCCGAATAACGGATGCCGCCGTCGGCGATGAGAGGCACGTCGCTCTTGACGAGCCCCCTCGCCACGTCCGCGATCGCGCTGATCTGGGGCACGCCCACGCCCGCGACGACGCGCGTGGTGCAGATCGAGCCCGGCCCGATGCCGACCTTGACGCCATCGGCGCCGTGATCCACGAGCGCCTTGGCCGCGGCGGCCGTCGCGATGTTGCCGCCGAGCACCTGCGTCCTGGGAAAATTCCGCTTCACCCATTTCACCCGGTTGAGCACGTTGCGCGAATGCCCGTGCGCCGTATCCACGACGATCACGTCGGCGCCCGCCTCGATCAGCGCTTCCGCGCGCTCTTCGGTTCCTTCCCCCACCCCGATCGCCGCGCCCACCCGCAGGCGGCCGAGACGGTCCTTGCACGCGTGCGGGTGCTCGGTGGATTTCAGAATGTCCTTCACCGTGACGAGTCCTCTTAGCTCGAAGCTCTTGTTCACGACGAGCACCCGCTCGAGGCGGTGCTTGTGCATCAGCGCCATCGCTTCCTCTCGGCTGGCACCCTCGCGCACGGTGACCAGCCGCTCGCGCGGGGTCATGATGTTCTTGATCGGCTGGTCGAGCTTGGTCTCGAAGCGCAGGTCGCGGTTGGTGATGATGCCCACCACGCGTCCCGCGGCGTTGATTACCGGCAGCCCGGAGATGCGGTGCTGGCGCGTGAGCTGCAGCACGTCCCGCACCTTCAGGTCGGGCGTGACAGTGATCGGGTCCTTCACGATCCCGCTCTCGAATCGCTTCACCCGGGTCACTTCGGCCGCCTGCGCCTTGGGCGACATGTTCTTGTGCACGATGCCGATGCCGCCCTCCTGGGCGATCGCGATCGCGAGCCGCGCCTCGGTGACGGTGTCCATCGCCGCCGAGACCACCGGTATGTTCATGGTGATGCCGCGGGTGAGCTTGCTCTTGAGACTGACTTCGCGTGGGAGGACGGTGGAAAGGGCGGGAATCAGCGAGACGTCGTCGAACGTCAGGGCTTTTTGCACCACACGCATGTTTTTGCCCCTACGCAAAACGCGTATTATACGCACCGCTCCGGTAAACGGCAAAGCGAATCGTGCGTTAATACGTTGACGGAAAGGAACAAATTGGCTATGTTGGCCGCAAGCTGGGCGCACTCGGGCGCCGGAAGCGAAAACATGGAGCCGTCGTGAAAACGATCATCGCAGCGATCCTGATGCTGGCCTCGGCGGCCGCCTACGGCCAGTTGCTGAAATGCGTGAGCAAGGACGGCCGGGTCGAGTACGCCGCGCGCTGCCCGGATGGGACGACCGAGCACAAGACGACGATCTTCAGCAAGGGGGCCACATCCGCCCCGACCACCGCGCCGCAGAGCAAGTCCCTTGCCGAGCAGGATGCCGCATTCAGAAAACGGGCGATGGAGCAGCAGGAAGCGCAGCAGAAAGCCGACAAGAAAATGGCCGAGGCCGATAGCAGGCGCGAGGCCTGCTCCAACGCCCAGGCGTACCTGAAGACCCTGCGCGAAGGCATGCGCGTCACGCGCACCGATCCCAAGACCGGAGAGCGCGTCTACCTGGACGACGCCGAGTACGCCGGCGAGATCGCCCGCGCGCAGCGCGTCGCCGACCAGAACTGCCGCTAGGCGCCCGGCCTCAGGCGCGGCGCCTTTGCGTTCCCGCGCGGCGCGTCCGCGCGCGCCGCGCTTCCTTGGGGTTTGCGATCAGCGGGCGGTAGATCTCGACCCGGTCTCCGTCGCACAACCGCGTTTCCATCCGGACCGGCTTGCCGAAGATGCCAACGCGCGCGTGCGCGGGGTCGATGTCCGGGTAGCGGCGCACGATCCCCGATCGCGCAATCGCCTCTTCGACGGTCGATCCCTCTTCCACTTCCAGCTCGAGCAGGACCTGCTCCGCGGGAAGCGCGTAGACGACCTCGACGCGTATTCGGCGTGGCCCGGTCACGGGTCACCGGCCACCGTCATGTCAGCCATAGACCTGTTCGGCGCGCCGCACAAAAGCATCCACCAGCGTGTTGGCGATGTGGCTGAATACCGGGCCGACCAGCTTCTCGAGCAGCCTGCTCGCGAATTCGTAGTGCAGGCTGAACTCGATCCGGCAGCCGCTCTCGCCGAGCTCGATGAAGCGCCAGTCTCCGTCGAGGCGGCGAAACGGGCCCTCGATCAGCCGGATCTTCATCTCCTCGGGCTCGCGCTTGGCATTTTCCGTCGTGAACCCGTGCTTGATGCCATGGTAGTCGATCAGTATCGTGGCGCGCGTCGTGTGCGCATCCCGGTGGATCACGGTCGCGCCACCGCACCACGGCAGGAAACGCGGGTAATCTTCGACCCGGTCGACGAGCGCGTACATCTGCGCGGGGGAATACCCGACCAGCACGGAGCGTTTTATTTCAACCATCCAACCCGCACTTTACCCGATTGGCGCGCCCGGCGCCGTGCGTGCCGCTGGTAGAATACGCTCGCAGCGCCCCGCCATGAGCATCGTCCAGAACAAGAAGGCCTTCCACGACTATTTTGTCGAACAGCGCTTCGAGGCCGGGATCGCGCTCGAGGGTTGGGAGGTCAAGGCGATACGCGCCGGACGCGCGCAACTGAAGGAATCGTACGTGATCGTCCACGACGGCGAGCTCTTTCTCGTGGGCTGTCACGTCAGTCCCCTGCCCGCCGCCTCGACGCACTACACGCCGGATCCCACCCGGACCCGAAAACTGCTGCTGCACGCCGAGGAGATCAACCGCCTGATCGGAGCCGTGCAGCGCGCCGGCTACACGCTGCTGGCGCTCGACATGCACTACAAGGCCGGGCGCATCAAGCTGGAGATCGGGCTCGCCAAAGGCAAGAAAGCCCACGACAAGCGCGAGACGATCAAAGACCGCCAGTGGCAGCGGGAACAGCAAAGGCTGCTCCGCCACAAGCGGTGATGCGCGCCCGCCGCGCGAAAATCGCGGCTTCCTTCCCGGCCGGAACCAACCGACCCACCGCATCTCTAAGATGCAGGTCAACACATTCCACGACCGCGTTCGTTCTCACATGCCTCGCGCCCGGATCACCCTTGGAACCTGGATTGCAACGCTGCTCCTTCCGCTTCTCGCGGCGTGCGCGACCGTGCCGGCCGACCCCAAGCTTCCGCCGCCGGGATACGCGCCCTCGCGCATCACGCACGCGGAACGCCCGGTCGTGGGACTGGTGCTCGGCAGCGGCGCCGCGCGCGGGTTCGCCCACATCGGCGTCATCCAGGCGCTGGAAGCGAACGGCATCGTTCCCGACGTGATCGTCGGCGCGAGCTCCGGAAGCCTGGTCGGCGCGCTGTATGCGGGCGGATACGATGGCCGGGCACTCGAGAAAATCGCGCTCGAGATGGACGATAGCGACGTGCGTGACTTCATCTTTCCGGACCGCGGCTTTGTGCGCGGCCGCGCCATCCAGGACTTCGTCAACCGCCAACTCGGAAACCGCTCGATCGAGGAACTGAAGAAGCCGTTCGCGGCGGTCGCGACCGATCTGCAGGAAGGCCGCACCGTCGTCTTCAACCGGGGCAATGCGGGCATCGCGGTGCGCGCCTCCAGCAGCATCCCCGGCTTGTTCCAGCCGGCGCGGATCGGAGGGCGCGACTACGTGGACGGCGGGCTGATGAGCCCGGTGCCGATCAGAACGGCGCGCAGCCTCGGCGCCGAGGTCGTCATCGCGGTGGACGTTTCGCGCAAGCCGGACAATACGTCCGTCATCGACAACATCATCGGCATACTCGACCAGACCATCGCGATCGTGGGCCGGGTGCTCGCGGCGAGCGAAGTATCCGACGCCGATGTGCTGATCCAGCCCGATCTCGGCGAGACCGCGCGTTTCGATTTCGAGCACGTGACCCAGGTGATCAAGCAGGGGCGCACGGCGGGAGAGGATGCCATGCCCGGGATCCTCGACGCGATCCGCTCGAAGCTCAAGCCTTGAGCGGGGAGCCAGCACGGTGCCGGAGATTCCGGGAAGAATCTGCCCGATGCCCGGAAGCCGTCACGCGGCCTGCTGACGCTGCGAATGTTGGGGTGGCTGATGGGACTCGAACCCACAACACCCGGAATCACAATCCGGTACTCTACCCTTGAGCTACAGCCACCGTCTGAAACAGCAATTCTGAGCGTTGAGTTTTGAGTGTTCAGTAACCGTGGGCACCAAGGGAGGTCTCACTCAACATTCAACACTCGCCCGGAAGGATAAGCGTGGCACGCCCGGCGGGACTCGAACCCACAACCCCCGGCTTAGAAGGCCGGTGCTCTCTCCGCTTGAGCTACGGGCGCATCATCAAAGCACGTGACGCAACGCCACGCCCGGCAAAGAGGGCCGAAAAACACCGCGCGCGCAGCCGAGCCGGCCCGCACCCTGGAAGGCGCGTAATATACTCTTCCCCCGCCCGGAGGGCAACGAAGAATCCGACTCTCCCGGCGGCCGGTTGTCAACTTGCGTGGCCGTTCAATTTCTGATATTAAACCGCTTCTTTTGAATGGTATAGGGCTCATGCCTACCGAATTGCACAAGCCTTTTCCCCCCTACAAACCGAAGGGGAAAGAGGAATACATGAACCCGCGCCAGCTTGCTCATTTCCGCAAGATGCTGGAGGAAACGAAGCGCGAGCTGTCGCAGGACATCGAGCGCACCGTGCACACCATGCAGGACGAGGCGACGCTGTTCGCCGATCCCAACGACCGGGCGAGCCAGGAATCGGACATGTCGCTGGAGTTGAGGAACCGCGATCGTGAGCGCAAGCTCATCAAGAAGATCGACGAGACCATCGCGCTCATCGACACGGGCGAATACGGGTACTGCGAGAGCTGCGGCGTGGAGATCGGCCTGAAGCGTCTCGAGGCGCGCCCCACGGCGACGCTGTGCATCGACTGCAAGACGCTCGACGAGCTGCGCGAGCGGCAGGTGGCGAAATAGCATACGGGATCCGGATCAGACAACGCGAACATCACGGCGCCGGGGATCCGGCGCCGGACGAAAAAAAGGGGCGGTGGAACCGCCCCTTTTCGCTGGACCGCCCGCTCGTTACTGTACGGTCGAAACCTGAACCTCGGCGAGAACCGCCTTCATGGAAAGGCGCAGCCGCCCCTTGTCGTCGGCCTCCAGCACCTTGACCCGCACGACCTGGCCTTCCTTCAGATGGTCGGAAACGCTGTTCACGCGCTCGTTGGCGATCTGCGAGATGTGCAGCAGGCCGTCCTTGCCCGGGAGCACGCTCACGATGGCGCCGAAGTCCAGCAGCTTGAGCACCGTGCCCTCGTAGATCCTGCCGACTTCCACGTCGGCGGTGATGTCCTCGATGCGCTTGCGCGCCGCCTCCCCGGCTTCGGGAGACACGCACGCGATGGTGATGGTGCCGTCGTCGGTAATGTCTATCGTGGTCCCCGTCTCCTCGGTGATCGAGCGGATGACCGCGCCGCCCTTGCCGATCACGTCGCGGATCTTCTCGGGCTTGATCTTGATCGTCATGATGCGCGGCGCCCACACCGAGATTTCCGAGCGCGGCGCCTCGAGCGCCTGCTTCATCTTCTCGAGGATATGCAAGCGTCCCTCGCGCGCCTGGGTGAGCGCCGCATGCATGATCTCCTTGGTGATGCCGGTGATCTTGATGTCCATCTGCAGCGCCGTGATCCCCTGGTCGGTTCCGGCAACCTTGAAGTCCATGTCGCCGAGATGGTCCTCGTCGCCCAGGATGTCGGAGAGCACCGCGAAGCGATTGCCTTCCTTGATCAGCCCCATCGCGATTCCCGCGACGTGGCCCTTGAGCGGGACGCCCGCATCCATCAGCGCAAGGCTGCCCCCGCACACCGACGCCATCGAGCTCGAGCCGTTCGACTCGGTGATCTCCGATACGACCCGCAGCGAGTAGCTGAATTCTTCCGGCCCCGGCAGCATCGATAGCAGCGCGCGCTTGGCGAGCCGCCCGTGCCCGATCTCGCGGCGCTTGGGCGAGCCGACGCGCCCGGTCTCGCCGGTCGCGTAGGGCGGCATGTTGTAGTGGAGCATGAAGCGGTCGCGGTACCCGCCCTGCAGCGCGTCGATGATCTGTTCGTCGCGCGAGGTGCCGAGCGTGGCGGTCACCAGCGCCTGGGTCTCGCCGCGCGTGAACAGCGCCGAGCCGTGCGCCCGCGGCAGCAGCCCTGCGCGGATCGTGATCGGGCGCACCGTGCGCGTGTTGCGCCCGTCTATGCGCGGCTCGCCGTCGAGAATCTGGTGGCGCACGATCTTCGCCTCGAGCTCGCCGAACTGCGCGTTGATGAGCTTCTCGCGCTCGGGCGCACCACCTTCTTCCGTAAGCTCCGCGAGCACGCGTTTGTGGATCTCCTCCACGCGCGCACTGCGCGCCTGCTTCTGCTTGATCTGGTAGGCCTGCCGCAGCTCGGCTTCGGCGGACGCGGCAAGGCGCTGCACCAGTGCCTCGTCCTGCTGGGGCGCGGCCCATTCCCACAGCGGAGCGCCCGCCTCCTCCACCATCTCGTTGATCGCGCCGATCACGATCTGCATCTGCTCATGGCCGTAGACGACGGCCCCGAGCATCACGTCCTCGGGAAGCTCCTTCGCTTCCGATTCCACCATCAGCACCGCCTGTTCCGTGCCGGCCACCACCAGATCGAGCTGCGAGGACTTGAGTTCCGTCGCGGTCGGGTTGAGCAGGTACTGCCCGTTCACGTAGGCGACGCGCGCGGCGCCGATCGGGCCGTTGAACGGGATTCCCGAGATCGCGAGCGCCGCCGAGGCGCCCACCATCGCGGGGATGTCCGAATCCACCTCGTTGTTCGACGAGACCACCGTCGCGACGATTTGCACTTCGTGGTAGAAGCCTTCGGGGAACAGCGGGCGGATCGGCCGGTCAATGAGCCGGCAGGTCAGAATCTCCTTCTCCGAGGGCCGGCCCTCGCGCCGGAAAAAACCGCCCGGTATCTTGCCCGCGGCGTAGGTGCGCTCCTGGTAGTCCACCGTGAGCGGCAGGAAATCCTTGTTCGGATCGGCCGTCTTCTTGCCCACGACGGTGACCAGCACCACCGTGTCTTCCATGCTCACCAGCACCGCGCCGGTCGCCTGACGCGCGATCTCTCCGGTCTCCAGAGTCAGCTGATGGCGGCCCCATTGCAACGTTTTCTTGATGTGCTTCAATGTAATGCCCCTTGATTTCAAACAAAAAAGACCGCCGTACGCGGTCTCGGGTTATGGATGGAGAGCATAACGCGGCGCCAGCCCCAAGGCTGGGGTCGGTAATGCCACCCCGCCAGTCGCGCGCGACGCCACCGTGCCTACTTGCGCAGGCCGAGACGGTCGATCAACTGGCGATATTTCTCGGCGTTGTTCCGCTTCAGGTAATCCAGCAACTTGCGCCGCCGGCTCACCATGCGCAACAGGCCGCGCCGGGAATGATGGTCCTTTACGTGCGTCTTGAAATGCTCGGTGAGATCCGTAATGCGCGCCGTGAGCAGCGCGACCTGCACCTCGGGTGAACCGGTATCGCTCTTTTCGCGCTGGTACTGCTGCACCAGTTGCGCTTTCTGATCTGTCTTGACTGCCATTCTCGTCTCCGCCAGTAAGGGCGCTATTTTACTCCGTAACCCCTCGTTTTCTCAAGCAATAATTGGGTCCGCCGGCTCCGTCTGCGCCTTGAGCCGCCGCGGGATGATCTGCCCGCCGGCGGTAACTTCGGCCACCCCCAGGAATTCCCGTTCGGGGCCGTAAATGCGCGTAAGTCCCGGCAGATACGCCCCGGCCGCGCCAAGCGCCTGGCCGTGACACAGGCGCCGCGCCTGCTCGGCATCCAGCTCATGGCGCGGCAAGGACGCGACCAGCGCATCGGGCGGCAGCAGGAGCCCTTCGCGCTGGCCCGGGCTCAAGGACTCGATCTGCTCGAAAGTCGCTGCCTGCGCGAGTCGGAAATGCCCGACCTCCGTGCGCCGCAGGTTCGCGAGGCATCCCCCGCAGCCGAGCGCGGCGCCCACGTCCTCCGCGAGCACGCGGATATACGTGCCCTTGCTGCACCTTATGGAAAGCTCGAGCCGGTCGCCCTCGAAGCTGGACAGCGCGAGGCTGCGTATGATGATCCGCCGCGCGGCGCGCGGCAGCTCGCGTCCCTGCCGTGCAAGCTTGTGCAAAGGCTGCCCGCCCTGCTTGATCGCGCTGTACATCGGCGGCGTCTGCATCAACTCTCCGACGAAGCGCCCGAGCACTGCCTCGACTTCGGCTCTGCTCGCAGTCGCCGGCCGCTCGGAAATTACCGTCCCTTCGAGGTCGCCCGTAGTGGTCGTCATGCCCAGCCGGATGGTGGCGAGATAGGCCTTGTCGGCGTCGAGCAGCAGGTGGGAAAACTTGGTCGCTTCCCCGAAACACACGGGCAGCAGCCCGGTCGCCAGCGGGTCCAGCGTGCCCGTGTGGCCGCCCTTGGCGGCATGGAACAGCCGCTTCGCCCGCGCAACGGCCGTGTGCGAGGTGATTCCCGCGGGCTTGTCGAGAAGCAGCACGCCATCGAGGCTGCGGCCCCGGTCGTGATTCGTGCCGCGGGGCACGCTCACCGCGATTTCCGTTTCTTGCCGCGGCTCGCGTCATCCGCGACCGCCACGTCGATCAGTTGCGACAGACGCGCCCCCCGCTCCACCGAAGCGTCATATTTGAACTGCAGGTGCGGAACGGTGCGTATTTTCATCCGGTGCGCGAGCTGCGTGCGCAGGAATCCGGAGGCGCGGCTCAGGCCCGCGGCCGTTTCCTCGACCCTGGATGCGTCGCCAAGCAACGTGAAATAGACCTTGGCGTGGGCGTAATCCTGCGTCACCTCGACATCGGTGATCGTGATCATGCCCACGCGGGGATCCTTCAGCTCGAGCCGGATGATGTCCGAGAGCTCGCGCTGCACCTGTTCCGCGATGCGCCGGCTGCGGGGAAAATCTCTGGGCATGCAGGATTGAGGATCGAGGACTGAGGATTGGGCCCCGAGAGCGCACTCAATCCTCAACCCCCGACCCTCGGTCCTAGAGGGTGCGCGCCACCTCGACGACTTCGTAGGCCTCGATCTGGTCGCCGACCTTGACGTCGCTGAAGTTCTTGATCGAAAGGCCGCATTCGAAGCCGGCCTTCACCTCTCTCGCGTCGTCCTTGAAGCGCTTGAGCGAGTCGAGCTCGCCCTCGTGTATCACCACGTTGTCGCGCAACACGCGCACGCGGGCATTGCGCCGCACCAGCCCTTCGGACACGTAGCACCCGGCAATGGTGCCGACCTTCGAGATCTTGAACGTCTGGCGCACCTCGACCAGGCCCAGCGTGTTCTCCTTGCGCTCGGGCGCGAGCATCCCGGACAGCGCGGCCTTGACCTCGTCCACCGCGTCGTAGATGACGTTGTAGTAGCGGATGTCCACGCCGCTGTTCTCGGCGAGCTTGCGCGCCATCGCGTCGGCCCGCGTGTTGAAGCCCACGATCACCGCTTTCGAGGCGAGCGCGAGGTTGACGTCCGATTCGGTAATGCCGCCCACGCCCGAGTGGACGATGTTGACCTTCACCTCGTCGGTCGAGAGCCTCGTGAGCGCGTGGGAGAGGCCCTCGTAGGAGCCCTGCACGTCGGCCTTGATGATGAGCGAGAGCGTCTTCGCCTGCCCCTCGCCCATCTGCTCGAAAATGTTCTCGAGCTTGGCGGCCTGCTGCCTGGCGAGCTTGACGTCGCGGTACTTGCCCTGGCGGAACAGCGCGATCTCGCGCGCCTTGCGCTCATCGCCGAGCACCAGCACGTCGGCTCCCGCGGCGGGCACGTCGGATAGGCCCAGAACCTCCACCGGTATCGAGGGCCCGGCTTTTTCGATGCTGCGCCCGTTCTCGTCGAGCATGGCCCGCACGCGCCCGAACACCGCGCCCGCAAGCACCACGTTTCCAGGTTTGAGCGTGCCCGACTGCACCAGCACGGTCGCGACCGGGCCGCGGCCCTTGTCGAGCCGGGACTCGACCACGATGCCTCGGGCCGGCGCGTCCTGCGCCGCCTTCAGCTCGAGCACTTCCGCCTGCAGGAGCACCCTCTCGAGCAGCGCATCTATGCCCTTTCCGGTCTTGGCGGAAACTTCCGCGAACATGGTTTCCCCGCCCCATTCCTCCGGCACCACCTGGTTGCTGGCAAGGTCCTGCTTGACCCGGTCGGGATTGGCGTCGGATTTGTCGATCTTGTTGAGTGCCACCACGATCGGCACCTTCGCCGCCTTGGCGTGGTGGATCGCCTCCACGGTCTGCGGCATCACGCCGTCATCGGCGGCCACCACCAGCACGACGATGTCGGTGATCTTGGCGCCCCGCGCGCGCATCGCGGTGAAGGCTTCGTGCCCCGGCGTGTCGAGGAAGGTGATGGTTCCCCGCGGGGTATCCACGTGGTAGGCACCGATGTGCTGGGTAATGCCACCGGCCTCGCCGCTTGCCACGCGCGTGCGCCGGATGTGATCGAGCAACGACGTCTTGCCGTGGTCCACGTGGCCCATTACGGTCACTACCGGAGCCCGCGGCTCGAGCTTGACCTCGGCGGGCTGCTCCTGCTCCTCCGCGAGGTACGCGTCGGGCTCGTCGAGCTTGGCGCGCTTGGCGACGTGGCCCATTTCCTCCACCAGGATCATCGCCGTATCCTGATCGAGCACCTGGTTGATCGTCACCATGGTGCCCATTTTCATCAGCACCTTGATCACTTCCGCGGCCTTCACCGACATCTTGTGCGCCAGGTCCCCGACCGTGATGGTTTCGGGCACGGTAACTTCCTTCACCACCGGTTCCGCCGGGGCCGTGAATGCGGGCTGCTCCCCCTCTTCTTCCTTGTGACGCGCGGACCGGCTCCTGCGCTCGCGCCAGCCGACTCCGCCACTCGCGTCCCCGCGGGTCTTGATGCTGCGCCGCTTGACCGACTCGTCCTTCCAGACGATCGCCTTGACCTGCTTCTTGGCTTTCTTCTCCGCTTTCTGCGCCTTTTCTTCCGGCTTGACGGCGGGCTTGTGCAGCGTGCCCTCGACGACCGCCGCGGCTGGCGCGGCGGGCGCCTCCTCCGCCGCCTTGGCATCCGCGGCGGCCGCTTCCGCCGCATCCTGCGTCTTCTTGCGGCGCTGCTGCTTCTTCTCCACGTCTTCCGCCTGGCGCGCCACGAGCTCGGCCTGTTTCTTCGCTTCCGCCTCGCGCAGCGCGATCTCTTCGGCATCGAGCACGGGCTTGGCGGGTTCGCCCGCCGGCTCGGGCTCTACCGCATCGCGTTTAACCAGGACCCGTTTCTTGCGCACCTCGATCTGGATGGTGCGCGACTTTCCGGTGCTGTCGGATTTCCTGATTTCGGTCGTCTGCCGCCGCGTGAGCGTGATCTTCTGCTTGGCCTCGGCGGCCCCGTGCGACTGCCGCAGGTAGTCGAGCAGCTGGGTCTTGTCCTTCTCCGTGAGCGGCGTCTCCTCGCTGAGCGCCTTCTTCACCCCGGCCGCCTGCAGCTGCTCGATGAGCAGCGTCGGCGGCAACCCGAGCTGGTGGGCAAACTGAGTAACGTTGATTTGCGCCATGTCGTAGCCGCCTATGCGTTGGTCTCCGCGAACCACGGTGCGCGCGCCGCCATGATCAGCTCCTTGGCGCGCTCCTCATCGAGCCCCGTCACCTCGACCAGATCGTCGGTGGCGAAATCGGCCAGCGCATTCTGCGTGCCGATCCCCTTGGCGGCAAGCAGGCGCGCGGTGTCGTTGTCCATGCCCTCGACTTTCATCAGGTCTTCGATGTCATGTTCGACGCGCTCCTCGGTGACGATGGCCTGGGTGAGCAGCGCATTGCGGGCGCGGCTCCTCAGCTCGTTCACCGTCGCCTCGTCAAACGATTCGATCTCCATCATCTCCCCGAGCGGCACGTACGCCACCTCTTCGAGGGTGTTGAAGCCTTCCTGCACGAGGATATCGGCCACCTCATCGTCCACGTCGAGCTTCTCCATGAACAGCGTGCGCACGCGCACCGCCTCCTCCTCGCTCTTCTTCGTGGACTCCTCCATCGTCATGATGTTGAGCTTCCACCCGGTGAGCTCGCTCGCGAGCCTCACGTTCTGCCCGGTGCGCCCGATCGCCTGGGCGAGGTTTTCCTCGTCCACCACGATGTCCATGCTGCGCGCTTCCTCGTCCACCTTGATCTTGCTCACTTCCGCGGGCGCCAGCGCATTGACCACGAACTGGGCCGGGTCCTCCGCCCACAGGATGATGTCGATGCGCTCGCCGGCCAGCTCCGAGGTCACGGCCTGCACCCGCGAGCCGCGCATTCCGACGCACGTGCCGATCGGATCGATGCGCCGGTCCTTGGATTGCACCGCGATCTTGGCGCGGGAGCCCGGATCGCGCGCTGCCGACTTGATCTCGAGCAGCCCGTCTTCCAGCTCGGGCACTTCCAGTTCGAACAACCGCACCAGGAATTCCGGCGTGGTGCGCGAGAGCATGAGTTGCGGGCCGCGGCTGGCGCGGTCTATCTTCCACAAGCACGCGCGCGCGCGGTCGCCCACGCGCAGATTTTCCTTCGGGATCATCTGATCGCGCGGCAGCACCGCTTCGAGCCGCCCGGATTCCACGATCGCGTTGCCCCGCTCCATGCGCTTGATCACGCCCGTCACCAGGTGCTCGTTGCGCGCGAGGAAGTCGTTGAGGATCTGCTCGCGCTCCGCGTCGCGGATCTTCTGCAGGATCACCTGCTTCGCCGCCTGCGCCCCGATGCGGCCGAATTCGACGGGCTCGAGCGGCTCCTCGACGTATTCCTCGAGCTTGATGTCGGAGTTCAGCTTCTGCGCTTCCGAGAGCGCGATCTGGCGCGCCGGCGTCTCGATTGCTTCGTCGGCCACCACCTGCCAGCGCCGGAACGACTTGTAATCCCCGGTCGCCGGATCGATCGCCACGCGCACCTCGACGTCGTCATGAAACCGCTTCTTGGTCGCCGATGCCAGCGCCTGCTCGAGCGCGGCGAACACGGTCACCTTGTCGACGTTCTTCTCCCGCGCCAGCGCATCCACCAGCAACAGAATCTCACGGCTCATTGCTCGTTCTCCCGCCATCTTCAGATACTGGGCACCAGACGTGCCGATTCGACGTTGCCAAGCTCGAGCGACACCACCCGGCCGTCGACCTCGAGGCGCAGCGTGCCCGCACCGGCTTCGCGTACGACCCCGGTAAAATTCCGCTGTCCGTCTATCGGCACGCGCGTGCGTACGCGTGCGCGCTGTCCCGCGAACCGCACGAAATCCCGCTCCTTCTTCAACCGCCGGTCCAGCCCCGGCGAGGACACTTCCAGCCGCTCGTAGTCCACGTGCTCCACCGCCAGCACCCGGCTCACCTGGCGGCTCACCGCCGCACAGTCGTCCACGCCAACCCCGCCCGGCTTGTCGATGTAGAGACGCAACAGCCGCCCCTTGGCGGAGCGCTCCAGATCCGCGAGCTCGAAGCCCATTCCGGCCACCGTATTCTCCAGTAACTCGTTCAAATCCATGGCAAATCCGCGCTACAAACAAAAAATGGGCGAACCGCCCATCTTCTGTTTATCCCTGAATCGGGGCTGAGAGTGTAACAAAAATCACGCTGGAATCCAATAGCTTAGGTGCTTCTTTTACGCGGCGGGCGAGAAAAAAACGTTGCGATTCATCGCGTTTGCCGCCGGCGTTGGCGGTGCGCCGCGTCGGTCGCCACGGGGCGGTGGCCGGTTGCTTGTGCCCGGCCGGATACTGTATATACTTACAGATATGGGGGGGCGATGGACGAGCTGACCTCGCGCCAGGAACAGATCCTGCGGCTGATACGCGAACATCTCGCGAGTTCGGGCTTCCCGCCCACGCGCCTCGAGATCTGTCGCGCCATGGGCTTTCGTTCACCGAATGCCGCGGAGGAGCACTTGAGGGCGCTCGAGCGCAAGGGCGCGATCGAGATGACTCCCGGCGCCTCGCGCGGCATCCGTCTGAAGCGTCTCCCGGGCATCCCGGTAGTGGGGCGGGTGGCCGCCGGCAGGCCGATCCTCGCCGAGGGCCACATCGAGGGCCGCTACCAGCTCGATCCCCTGCTCTTCCGGCCGCGCGCCGATTACCTGCTCAAGGTGCGCGGCGCGAGCATGCAGGATGCCGGCATCCTCGACGGAGATCTCCTAGCCGTGCACCGCACGCAGCATTTCAGGGCGGGGCAGATCGTAGTGGCGCGCCTGCACGACGAGGTGACGGTCAAGCGCATCCGCCAGCGCCGCCACATCGTCGAGCTTACCCCGGAAAACCCGGACTTCCGGACCCTCACCGTGGACCTGCGCCGCCAGCCGTTCGCGATCGAGGGGGTCGCCGTCGGCGTGATCCGCAACGGCAAGCCGTTATGAAAGACCCTGCAGAGCTTTAGCCACAGAGGACACAGAGTTCACAGAGAAAAAACTCAATCTCTCACCGCAGAGGACGCGGGGGACGCCGGGGAGCGCAGAAAACGACAAAATGGTGCGTGGAACCAGGCTGAATCCTGGATCCTCGTTCTCTGTGTTCTCTGTGTTCTCTGTGATCTCTGTGGCTGATTCTTGATTTTCATCAGCATTCAACAGCGGTTCCCATGGTCTCCGCGCTCGATCTCGTCCTGCAGAATCCCGCCTTGTGGCGCGGTAACGAATGCGCACGGGTCGCGGTGCCGGGCGTGCCGACCGGCTTTGCCGAGCTCGACGCGGTGCTGCCGGGCGGGGGCTGGCCGGCCGGAGCGCTGACCGAGATCTACGCCGAGCGCCCGGGCATGGGTGAGCTGCGGCTCACGATGCCTGCCGCCGCGCATCTCACGCGGGCGGAGCGCTGGGTCGCGCTGGTCACGCCGCCCCATGTTCCCTACGCTCCTGCGCTCGCTGCTCAAGGCGTGAAGCTCGCCCGGTTGCTGCTGGTGCAGGCAAAGACGACGGATGAGGGCCTGTGGGCCTGCGAGCAGGCCTTGCGCACGCGGGGTTGCGGCGCAGTGCTGGCGTGGCTTGGCCACGTCCACGAGCGAGGGCTCAAGCGCCTGCAGCTTGCCGCGGAAAGCGGCGGCGCTGCGGCGCTGCTGTTCCGCTCCGCCCGGGTCATCCCGCCTTCACCAGCAGCGCTGCGGCTGCACCTCGGAAGATCCGGAAACAGGACGGCAGTGCGCATCCTCAAGCGCCGCAGCGGCAGCCTGCCGGAGCCCGTCATGCTCGACCTGCACGGCGCCATCACGGAGCGAGGCAAGATCAAGAACAAACTCACCGCAGATGGACGCCAATGCATGCCGTTGGTCGAGGAAATAGGAAATGGGAAATAGGAAATGGAGGCACGCGGCACGCTGCTTTTTCCAATCACCACTCACTATTCACCATTCACCCGCCTCCAGACAGGCATCCATGCTGTGGCTCGCCGTGCACTTTCCTTCGCTTGCGCTCGATGTTTTCGCGCGCGGCACGCGCGCGCCCGGCCCGCTCGCCATCGCTTCCTCCACCGGCCACAACGCGACTGTCTTTGCCTGCAACCGCCTCGCGCACGGCCGCGGCGTGCGCCCCGGCATGCCGCTCGCAGCGGCCTGCGCGCTCGCCTCCGACCTGAAGGTGCTCGCGCGCGACGCCGCGCAAGAGCACGCGGCAGCCGTGCGCGTCGCCGCCTGGGCGATCCGCTTCACGCCAACGGTGAGCATCGCCCCGCCAGACGGAATCCTGCTGGAAGTAGCCGGCTCGCTGAGGCTCTTCGGGGGGCTCGCCCGCCTGCGCGCGCTCATCGAGCGTGGCCTCGCCGAGTTCGGCTACGGCACGGTCCTTGCCTGCGCACCCACGCCGCTCGCCGCGCAGCTTTTCGCCCGCGCCGGTCTTGCGGTGCGCATCCAGCACCGGGACGCCCTGCGCCACGCCCTGGAAAAGCTGCCTCTCGAAGTGCTCGGGCAGCCGCCGGGGATCACCGCGGCGCTGCGCGACATCGGGGTCGGCACCATCGGGGAATGCCTGCGACTGCCGCGAGACGGCGTGGCGCGCCGCCTGGGGCAGAGCCTGATCGACAGGCTCGACCGCGCGCTGGGCGATCTCCCCGACCCCCGCCCCGGCTTCGCGCCTCCCGCGCAGTTCGCCGCAACGCTGCCGCTGCCGGCACCGGTGCACGAGGCACAGGCGCTGCTCTTCGCCGCCCGGCGGCTGCTCGCGGAACTGTGCGGTTTTCTCGCCGCCACCGGCAACGGCGTGCAGCGCCTCGGCCTCGCGCTCGCGCACGAGGACCGCGCCGGCACGCACCTTGCTCTGAACTTCGTCGCGGCAAGCCGCGACCCCGAGCACCTGGCGAGCGTGGTGCGCGAGCGCCTGGCGCGGACAGACCTGCCCTGCCCGGTGACCGCGATCACGCTGGCGAGCGAGCTGCTCGTGCCCGTCGCCGCGCATAACCTGTCGTTTCTGCCGGATGCGGGAAGCCACCTCGAGTCCGCCGCCCGTCTCGTCGAACGGCTGCGCGCGCGCTTGGGCGACGCGGCAGTCGCCGGGCTCGCCACGGTTCCCGACTATCGCCCGGAATATGCGTGGCAGGTCTGCGAGCCCGGCCGTAACAGCGGCGAAGCCCTCCCGCGGCAACCGGATTCCCGCCCGCTGTGGCTGCTTGCCTCGCCGCGGCCGCTGCGGGAGGACGCGGATGTGCCCTGCTACCAGGGACCCCTCACCCTGCTCGCCGGGCCCGAGCGCATCGAGTCGGGCTGGTGGGACGGCAACGATGTCGCGCGCGACTACTTCATCGCCCGCAATCCGGACGAGGCGCTGCTCTGGATCTACCGCGAGCGAAGCACCGGCGGCGGCTGGTACCTGCACGGCTTCTTCGGATAGTGACGATTGACGTCCAATGTTCAAAGTTCAAGGTTCAAAGTTCAAGGTTCAAGGCTCAACGCATTGAACTTGGAACTCGGAACTTGGAACTCGGAACTTCGATGCTTCCCGAGTACGCGGAGCTGCACTGCCTCTCCAACTTCACTTTCCTGCGCGGAGCCTCGCATCCCGAGGAGCTCGTCGAGCGCGCGCACGCTCTGGGCTACCACGCGCTCGCCATCACCGACGAGTGCTCCGTTGCCGGAGCGGTGCGCGCCCACGTCGCGGCGAAACAATACGGGCTGAAGCTCATCGTCGGCTCCGAATTGCGCTTCGAAGACGGCCTCAGGCTCGCGCTGCTCGCCGCCGACCGCGAGGGCTACGGCAACCTCTGCACGCTGATCACCCGCGGGCGCATGCGCGCCGCCAAGGGCAGCTACCGCCTCGAGCGCCGCGATCTCGGGCAGAACCTCGACGGTTGCCTCGCGCTGCTTGTTCCTGGTGACTCTCCCGATCCCGGGCAAGCGCGCTTTGTCGCGGCACGTTTTCCCGGGCGCGCGTGGATCGCGGCCGAGCTCACGTGCGGTCCGGACGATCACGCACGGCTCGCCGTCCTGCGCAGGCTCGGGGACACATCCGGGCTGCCGCTCGCGGCGGCGGGCGACGTGCACATGCACGTGCGCGCGCGCCGTCCGCTCCAGGACGCGCTCACCGCGATCCGCCTCGGCATCCCCGTGCGCGAGGCGGGGCATGCGCTCCACCCCAACGCCGAGCGACACTTGCGGCTGCGGCTGCGCCTGGCGGGCATCTATCCGGCCGGGCTGCTCGCCGAGACCGTGCGCATCGCGGAGCGCTGCCGCTTCTCGCTCGAGGGCCTGCGCTACGAATACCCGGACGAGCTCATTCCCGCCGGGCACACGTCAGCGAGCCACCTGCGCAACCTGGCCGGGCGGGGTCTTGCCTGGCGCTTCCCGCATGGCGCACCGGAGCACGTGCGCAGCCTCGTCGAGCACGAGCTCGCGCTCATCTCCGAGCTCGGCTACGAGCACTTCTTCCTCACCGTCCACGACATCGTCGAGTTCGCGCGCTCGCAGGGCATCCTGTGCCAGGGCCGCGGCTCGGCGGCGAATTCCGCGGTGTGCTACTGCCTGGGCATCACCGAGGTGGACCCCTCGCGCATGTCCATGCTGTTCGAGCGCTTCATCTCGCGCGAAAGGAACGAGCCGCCGGACATCGATGTCGACTTCGAGCACCAGCGGCGCGAGGAAGTCATCCAGTACGTCTACCGCAAGTACGGGCGCGACCGGGCCGCGCTCGCCGCCACGGTCATCACCTACCGGCCACGGAGCGCCGTGCGCGACGTCGGCAAGGCGCTCGGCCTGGAGCCCTCCCAGGTGGACCGGCTCGCGAAGTCGCTTTCGTGGTGGGACGGGCGGCAGGTGCTGCCGGAGCGCCTGCGCGAGGCCGGAGTCGACCCGGGGAGCGCCGTGATCCGGCGCCTGGTGAGGATCGTGAACGATCTCATCGGCTTCCCCCGCCACCTCTCCCAGCACGTGGGCGGCTTCGTCATCTCGTGCGGGCCGCTCGCGCGCCTGGTGCCCGTCGAGAACGCGGCGATGGAGGCGCGCAGCGTGATCCAGTGGGACAAGGACGACCTCGAGGCCCTCGGGCTGCTCAAGGTGGACGTGCTGGGCCTGGGCATGCTCTCGGCGATCCGGCGCGCGCTCGCACTCGTCAACCACCACCGCGGGACCGCCCTTACCATGCAGCAGATCCTCGACCGCGGCGACGATCCCGCGGTCTACGGGATGATCCGGCGCGCCGACACCATGGGCGTGTTCCAGATCGAGTCGCGCGCGCAGATGTCCATGCTGCCGCGGCTTGCGCCCGCGAATTTCTACGACCTCGTGATCGAAGTCGCGATCGTGCGCCCGGGCCCGATCCAGGGCGGCATGGTCCACCCCTACCTCGAGCGGCGGCGCAACCCGCAGTTGATCGAATACCCGAATGAGGCCATCCGCGGCGTGCTCGAGCGCACGCTCGGCGTGCCGATCTTCCAGGAGCAGGTGATGCAGCTCGCGGTGGTGGCCGCCGGCTTCACCCCCGGCGAAGCGGACCAGCTGCGCCGCTCGATGGCGGCATGGCGGCGCAAGGGCGGGCTCGAGCACTTCTACAACCGGATCATCGTCGGCATGCTCGGGCGCGGCTATCCGCGCGAGTTCGCCGAGCGCATCTATCGCCAGATCCTGGGCTTCGGTGATTACGGATTCCCGGAGTCCCACTCGGCGAGCTTCGCGCTGCTGGTGTATGTCTCGGCCTGGATCAAGCACTACGAGCCGGCCGCCTTCCTCGCCGCGATGCTGAACAGCCAGCCGCTCGGCTTCTACGCCCCCTCGCAGCTGGTGCAGGACGCGCGCCGCCACGGCGTGGATGTGCGTCCGGCGGACGTGCGCGCCAGCGAGTGGGAGTGCACTCTGGAGCGTCGCGACGACGCTCCGTCACTCGTCACTCGTCACTCGTCACTCGTTACGCCTGGCGAGACACGAGTCACCAGTCACGAGTCACGTCTTTCCGCCCCGGCCGTACGGTTGGGGCTGCTGATGATAAAAGGCCTGTCCCAAGCCGGCGCCGAGCGCATTATCGCTGCCCGCGCATCAGCGCCGTTTGCGGACGTCGAAGACCTCGCCCGCCGCGCCGCGCTCGAGCGCCGCGACCTGCGCTGTCTCGCCGCGGCCGGAGCGCTCGCCGCGCTCGCCGGACACCGCCGCACCGCGCACTGGCTCGCGATCGGCGCCGAGGCGCCGCCGCATCTGCTGAATGCCGCGCCCATCCACGAAGCGCTGCCGGAGCTCTCCGCGCCCACCGAGGGCGAGGACCTGGTCGCGGACTACGCGAGTCTGGGGCTCACGCTCGCCCGCCATCCGCTCGCCCTGCTCCGCGACCGCCTGCGGCGCATGCGGCTCGCAACCGCCGCGGAGCTGCGCGAGCTGCCCCACGGCGATCCGGCGCGCGCGGCCGGCATCGTCACCTGCCGCCAGCGCCCCTCGACCGCCAAGGGGGTGGTATTCGTCACGCTGGAAGACGAGACCGGCTACGTCAACGTCGTCGTGTGGCGCCATCTCGTGGAACGGCAGCGGCGCGAGCTGCTGGGCGCGCGCCTGCTCGGCGTGGAAGGCGAGATCCAGCGCGATGGCGAGGTCGTGCACCTCGTCGCGCGGCGGCTCACGGACCACACCCGGTTGCTGGGCAGGCTTGCCGCAAAGTCGAGGGATTTCCATTAGCGGCCGGCGGAGGCCATCTTGGCCTCCACCAATGGCATACTTCCAAGTTCACGCTACCGAGGGAGACAGGCATGAAGGCCGAACCGGACCCCGACAAACAGATTCAGGCCATGGACCTGTTTTACGAGCAAGTGAAGCGCGTCCACGGGCGCGCCCTGTGGCAGACCCAGGGTGCCTCGAAGAAATCGCCGACCATCCCCTACCTGTGGAAGTACAAGGACTTCCGGCCGCTGCTGTTCAAGGCCGCGGAAATCGTTCCGATCGAGCTTGCGGAACGGCGTGTGCTCGTCATGGCCAACCCCGGCATCCTGACCGACTGGCAGGCCTCCAACACCCTTCTCGCCAATCTCCAGATCATCAAGCCCGGCGAAGTCGCGCGCTCGCACCGCCACGCGGCGTGCGCGTTGCGCGTGATGGTCGAGGGCCGGGGCGCGTACACGGCTGTCGACGGCGAAAAGTCGTACATGGACCCGGGGGATTTTGTGACAACACCCAACTGGACGTGGCACGACCACGGCAACGAGGGCGAGGAGACGGTGATCTGGCTCGACGGCCTCGACATTCCGCTCGTCCAGGGGCTGGAGACCAACTTCTTCGAGATCTATCCCGACGCAAAGTATCCGCTGAGCAGCCCGGACGATCTATCGCAGCGGCTTTACGGTTCCGGTAGCCTGAGACCCACGTGGATCAAGCACAACGCCCTTCACTCTCCGTTGCTCAACTACAAGTTCGCCCAGACCTACGCGGCGTTGAAGACGATTGCGGAACAGACCGACGGCAGCCCGTACGACGGGGTGTGCGTCGAGTACACGAACCCGCTGACCGGCGGTCCGGCAATGGCCACAATCGCGTGCTTCGCGAGCCTGTTGTGCTCCGGCACCCGCACCAAAGCGCACCGGCACGCCGGCGGCACCGTCTATCATGTGATCCAGGGCACCGGGCGCTCGGTTATCGGCGGCAAGATATTCGAGTGGGAAGAGAAGGACACGTTCGTGGTGCCAAGCTGGACGTATCACGAGCACCAGGCGCAAGCGGAGTCGGTGCTTTTCTCCTTCAGCGACTCTCCGGTGCTACAGCGGCTGGGGTTGTACCGCGAGGAAGTGCTCGAGGAGCACGGTGGATACCAGAAGATCGAGGGCACGTTCAAACCGCTGCCCGTTCCGGAGCGCGGTGTGGGGGTGCAGCAAAAGACTTAGAGCCGGCAACAAAAGCAAGAAATATTAACCGCAGACAAACGCCGGTACACGCCGAGGAAAATACGGTGAGTCGTGCGCGGTAAGCAGTGAGGAGAAAATCCGTAAGTGGTGAGCAGTGAGCAGTGAGCAGTGAGCAGTGAGCGGGAACGTCCAATAGAACGCGCATCGAATTAACCGCTTACCGCACCGCTTACCGCACCGCTTACCGCTCACCGCTTATCCCTAGGCGCACCGGATGGATCGGCCGATCGCTCCGGCCGGCGCTACCGCTCTTCCGGCGCTCCCTGCCACAGCATTTCGTAGCCCAGCTCCTTCGTATCGGAGCACATCTTCGCGAGCGCCTCGAACTTGTTGGTGAAGACCTTGTCGGCGTGCGATTTCTCGTGCTCTTCGAATGAGCGCCAGTAGGTGACGATGACGTAATGCTCGTCGGCGCTACGCGAGGCGTTGAGCGAGCCCTCGTCGGAAACGAAACCGGAAAACTTGAACACCTGGCCGGCGATGAACCCGCCCTTGTCCCCGCCGTAGGTTTCCTTGACGACGTTGCACATCTCGCCCACGGCCAGCTCCACTTCCTCGAACGCGACGCCCGGCTTGAGCGTGACCGTATTGAAAAGCATCTTGGCGCCGTATGGCAGCGTAATGGGGTCGAACATGGGATGTCCTCTCGGAGAAACTCGCGATCGCCGGACCGGCGAACCGTATTCTGCCTTTCTTTTACGACAGGCGACAGCGTGGCGAAGTTCCTCGGTACCCGCCCGCCTCTTCCACCGGCGCCTTCATCCTGTATATTTCGTTCCCCATGCCCCTGCTCACTCTCACCTCCGCCCAGCTCGCCTACGGCTACCTGCCGCTGCTCGACCGCGCCGGGTTCGCGCTGGAGGCGGGTGAGCGCGTCGGGCTGATCGGGCGCAACGGCACCGGCAAGTCCTCGCTCCTTTCCGTCATCGCCGGAACGGTGGCGCTGGACGACGGCGAGGTCACGAAGCGCGACGGCCTGCGCATCGCCTTCGTCGAGCAGGAGCCGAAGCTGCCGGCCGCGCCGACGCTGAGGGAGAGCCTCCTCCTTCGCGCCACAGTTCCCTCCGATTACAAGCTCAACGAATACCTGCACCGCTTCGGCCTCGACCCGGCGCATTCGCCGGGGGCGGCCTCGGGCGGGGAGCTTAAGCGCGCGGCGCTCGCCCTCGCCTTCGCGCTCGAGCCGGAGCTCCTGCTGCTCGATGAGCCCACCAACCACCTCGACATCGACGGCATCGTGCAGCTGGAGGCGCTCGTGCTGAAGCAGCGTTCGGCCATCGTCGTCACCCACGACCGCGCGTTCCTCGACCGCGTGGCGACGCGCATCGTCGAGCTCGACCGCGGCCTGCTGCGCTCCTACCCGGGGAATTATTCGCGCTACGAGGCGCGCAAGGCCGATGAGCTCGCCGCGGAGAGCACCGCGAACCGCAAGTTCGACAAGTTCTGGGCGCAGGAGGAGGTCTGGATCCGCAAGGGCGTCGAGGCACGGCGCACGCGCAACGAAGGCCGCGTGCGGCGCCTGGAGCGCCTGCGGGAGGAGCGCGCCGCCCGCCGCGCGCGCCTGGGGAGAATCAAGCTCTTCATCGGCACCGGCCAGCGCTCGGGCAGACTCGTCTCCGAGCTGGCCACGGTGAGCAAATCGTTCGGCGGCCGGCCGATCGTCAGGGACCTCGACCTCCTCGTCAGCCGCGGCGACCGCCTCGGCATCCTCGGCCCCAATGGCGCGGGCAAGACCACGCTGCTGCGGATGATCCTCGGCACCCTCGTCCCGGATGCCGGATCCGTGCGCGTCGGCACCAACGTGCGGACCGCCTACTTCGACCAGATGCGCGAAGCGCTCGATCCGGAAAAGACCGTGGCCGAAACCATCAGCCCGGGCTCCGACTACGTGGAGCTGCAAAGCGGCGGCAAGCACGTCATCAGCTACCTCGGCGACTTCCTGTTCCCGCCGCGCCGCGCGCAATCGCCGGTGCGCATGCTCTCGGGCGGGGAGCGCAACCGCCTGCTCCTCGCTCGGCTCTTCGCGCACCCCGCCAACGTGCTGGTGCTGGACGAACCGACCAACGACCTCGACATCGAGTCCCTGGAGTTGCTGGAGGCGGCGTTGCAGGACTACGCGGGGACCCTGCTCCTCGTGAGCCACGATCGCGCCTTCCTCGACAACATCGTGACCCAGACCCTCGCCCCCGAAGGCAATGGCGTGTGGCGCGAATACGCCGGCGGCTACAGCGACTGGCTCCGCCAGCGCCCCGCCGCGACCGGCGACGACAAGCCCGCCCCGCAACCCGCCTCAACCGCGCGTGAACGCGCGCGCGTGAAGCTCAGCTACAAGGAAACCCGCGAACTGGAAGCGCTACCGAAGGAGATCGAAGCGCTCGAAGCCGAGCAGCGGGCCCTCATTGCCCGGATGCACGAGCCAGATTACTACTGGCAACCGGCGGACATCCTGCGTGCCGATCAGCTGCGGAACGATGAAATCGAGAAGCTCTTGCTGGAAAAATTGGAACGGTGGGAGGTCCTCGAGACGAAAGCCGGTGCCCCGGTGCCGTGATCGGGGCAACGCAAGCGAGCGTACAGCGTAATGTGGGAGAGAGACATGGACCGGGGCATATGGGCGATATCGTACGAGCTGCCAGAAGGAGACAAGTCCGAGTACCTGGCGTGGTTTCATGACGTGCACATTCCGGAAAAACTGTTGCGCCCGGGGTACCTTTGGGCTGCGCACTACGACCTCGGGCACGGTGGGCACGGCAAGGGCTATCTCGCGCTGTTCGGAGCCGGCTCGGCGCACACGTTTCTGAACCCGAGCCCCGGCCAGCTTGCACAGCGCCAGAGCGCGGAAAGCGGGCGCATGATGGCCATGCGGCAGCAATCCTTCGCCTGCATCCTGGTCGAGGAGACCCGGGTGGATGGACCCGAGGCGTCGAAGCGCGGGCCAGGCATGACCCCGGGGCCGGTAGTCCAGATGGGCAACTACAATGCCGCGAGCCCTGCGGTCGAAGACGATCTCGGCGCGTGGTACGCGCAGGAGCGGCTGCCGCTGCTGGCGAAACTGCCCGGCTGCATCGGCGCGCGCAAGCTGCTCGCCGCCGTCGGCGCCTACAAGCACGCGATCCTCCACGAATTCGCTTCGCTGGAGCTGCGCGAGCGGCACTTCGGCCCGCACGAAGCCGACGCACGCAACCCCGACACCTGGATGGGACGCGTCAGGCCGCACCTGACCCACGCGCCGCGCTCGCCGGCGGTGGGGCGGCGCATCTGGCCCGCGCTGGATTTCTAGTGCTACCGTCGGGCCGCCAGTCGCCGGGGCCGGCGACGGTTTCCGGGATAAGAAGAAGAACATGGACATCGGGCCACGTCTTGAACCCTGACCAGGCGACGGCTCGAGCGCTGTCGAGGAGCGATCCGGCGAACGCCAAGATTCCGTGCGACGGCGAAGAGCACGCAAGGCTCGTAACGCAGCGCCAAGCTGATAAGATACCGTCGGCGTCGATACCCGTGCTCCCGTTCTTCGCCGTCCAGGCAAGCGATGCGAGTCGCGGCTTAGGCTGACGCAGGAAAGGTCATTCAAAGGAGGATTCCATGATCCGCCGAGTCGTACATGCACTCGCATTTATTCTGGCGATGTCCGCAGCCAGCGCCTTCGCCCAGACCTATCCGGTGCGTCCCGTGAGGGTGGTTGTTGCCTTCGCACCGGGCACCACTTCGGACATCATCGGGCGAATGATCTCCGAGCGGCTCACGCAGGCGATGGGTCAACCGTTCGTGGTCGAAAACCGGACCGGCGCGGGCGGCACGATCGGCGCGGAATTCGTCGCACGGTCGGCCCCCGACGGCTACACGCTGCTGCTGTCCACTGCGGCACTGCCCGTCAGCGCCTGGGTCTTTCAAGGCCTCAAGTACGACACCGGCAAGGACCTCGCGTCGGTGACGGTGATGACCCACTCGCCGCTTGCGCTCGCCGCGAACCTCAACTTCCCGCCCAAGACGGTCCGCGAGCTGATTGACTATGCAAAAGCAAACCCGGGGAAAGTGAGCTTTGGCTCGGCGGGGGTCGGCACCTCGCACCACCTCACCGGCGAAAAGTTCAAGCTCGATACCGGGATCGACATGGTGCACGTGCCGTACAAGGGGTCGGGTCCCGCGCACGTGGATCTACTCGGGGGGCAGATCCAGGTCATGTTCGACAACATCGTCGCGCTGATGCCTCACTTCAAGGCGGCGAAGCTCCGTCCGCTCGCGGTCTCGAGCGCGAAGCGCCATCCGCTGCTGCCTGACGTGCCTTCGATCGCCGAAGCCGGTGTGCGCGATTTCCAGACCGTCGCGTGGTTCGGATTCGTCGCTCCCGCGGCAACGCCGCGCGACGTGATCGGCCGGCTCAACGCGGAGATCCTGAAGATCCTCACGATCCCCGAGGTCCGCCAGCGGCTGCTCGACGCCGGCTCCGAGATCATCGGCAATTCTCCCGAAGCGGCGGATCGCTTTCTGAAGAGCGAGCTCGAGCGCTGGGGCACCGTCGTCCGCGCGGCGAACGTCAAGGCAAACTGAGCCCGGTCCAGGGTCGCGGCGCGAACGCCGCGACCCGGCGCGGTGAGCCCGAAGCCCGCCCGTCAGGGCGTGCGGCGAAGCCGCCGCAGCGCTTCTCCGCTGTCGAGCGCTGCGCGCGCGGCATCCGCGGCGCTCTTAAGGGAACCGTGGCGCCCGAGATGCCACAAGCACAGCGCGGCGCCGTAGACCAGGCTGTCGCGCGTGGGCCCGGGTTGGCCGGTGAGCGCCGCGATGCCGGCCTCGGCGGCGGCTTTCGCGACGGCATCGTTGTCGATCTCCGGTCCGTCATCCGCGTCCTCGCCCGCGGGCCCTCCGGGCAGTCGCGGCGCGCGCACGGACTGATCGATGCCCAGGTCCGCCGGCTTGAATTCCGTTGACGTCTCCTCGCCGCGGTCGTGATAGTGGAACACCTTGCCGGTATGGGAGAGGGAAGGAATCACGCCGCCCTCGACTCCGCGCACGATGAGGGCGGAGGCGAAGCCCGCGTGGCGCGCGAGCAGCGCGTAGATGCGCGGGTAGGGTTTGTGCACGTAGCCGGTGACGAAATGGGTCTTCACGCGGCCGCGGACAGGCGCAACCAGCACTTCCGTGGTGGTAATGGCGGGCCGCTTGACGATGAGCGTGCGAAGCGCGGCCAGGCCGTAGAGTTTGGGGCAGAACGCCTTCTGATCGATGTAGGCCCAGCCGACGCGGGGATCGCCCACGCGCGCGGCGGCTTCCTCGGGTTCCATATCCACCGGAAGGCCGGCGGCCCCAAGCACCCGCCGGTGCGTGACGCCGTACTTTGGTCCCATCCGTTCGACGCCGTGAGAGACCGCCGCGATGCCGCAGGCGGCGAGCACCGACGGCAGAAAAGGCGACGCCGGCAGCGTGCGGTTGTAGCCATCGTAAGGGTCGCCAATGCTCATCACCTCGTCCACCGGCGCGATGGCGTACCGGGTCGCCTCACGGATGGCTTCGAGCACGCCGCAATTTTCGTCGTCGGTTTCGCGCTTCATGCGCAGCGCGATCAGGAATACCCCGGCCTGCACCGGATCGACCTGTCCGTCGAGCACCAGCCGCATGCCGGCGCAGGCTTCCTCGCGGGAAATGTCCTTGCTCAGCTCCGGTCCGGTGGCGATGCGCTTGAGGATGGAGCGCATCAGGGCCGCGGGATCGGCGGGGATCGCCTCGACGCGGGTGCTCATGGCGTCCCCGCTTCCGGCAAGCCGATCAGGATGCGCTCGCCTTCCAGCCGCACCGGATAAGTCCTGAGATTCTCTTCGGCCGGCTCCTCCAGCGCCTCGCCGGTGCAAACGTTGAAGCGGCTGCCGTGCAGCGGGCATGTGACCAGCGCGCCCTTCAGGACGCCCGCTGAGAGCGAAGCCTCTTCGTGGGTGCAGGTATCGTCCGCGGCGTGGAACCGTCCGGCCACGTTGGCGAGCAGGATGCGCCGGCCGCCGATATCGATGCGCTTCATCGTTCCGGGCTGAAGCTCGGCTACTGTTCCCGCCTCGATGTAACCTTCTGCCATAAATCCTCGTTTGCGCCCGGCGCGGATCTCACGCCGTGGGTTCGAACCATTTGAGCCGGTCGCGCAGCTTTACCACTTCCCCGACGATAATCAGCGTCGGCGCCCGGACACCGCTTTGGTGCACGATACCCGGCAGCGTATCCAGCGTGCCCGCCAGCACGCGCTGCTGCGGCGTGGTGCCCTGCTGTATGAGCGCGGCCGGCGTGGAGCCGGGCAGGCCGTGCACAACGAGCTCGCGGCACAGGATATCGACGCCGAGCAGTCCCATGTAGAACACGACGGTCTGGCGCGGCTGCGCGAGTGCCGGCCAGTTCAGGTTGATGCTGCCGTCCTGCAGATGGCCGGTGACGAACACCACCGACTGCGAGTATTCGCGGTGAGTGAGCGGAATGCCGGCGTAGGACGCGCAGCCTGCTGCCGCCGTGATGCCCGGCACCACCTGGAACGGGATGCCCTCGGCGGCGAGAGTACCGATCTCCTCGCCGCCGCGTCCGAATATGAACGGATCGCCGCCCTTCAGCCGCACCACGCGCTTGCCCTCCCTCGCCAGGCGCACCAGCAACTGATTGATGTCCTCCTGCGGCAGCGCGTGTTTCGCGCGCTCCTTTCCGGCGTAGATGCGCTCGGCCTCGAGCCGCGCAAGATCGAGAATCGGCTGCGATACCAGGCGATCGTACACCACGACGTCGGCCTGCTGCATGAGGCGCAGGGCGCGAAAGGTGAGCAGGTCCGGATCGCCCGGGCCGGCGCCGACCAGGGACACCTCGCCGCCGCTGAGGGCAAGGCGGGTGTCGTCAAGCGCATCCTGCAGGGCCTTGCCGGCCTCGCCCTCGCGGCCGCTGAACACCAGCTCGGCAATCGGGCCTTCCAGCACGCGTTCCCAGAAGCGGCGCCGCTCCGCCGGCTTGAGGCGCGCCTTGACCCGGTCGCGGAACGCCCCCGCCAGCGCGGCGAGACGTCCGTAGCCCGCCGGGATGAGGCTCTCCAGGCGCGCGCGCAGCAGCCGCGCCAGCACCGGAGAGGCGCCTCCGCTCGAAACCGCCACGATGAGCGGCGCGCGCTCGATGATGGAAGGCAGGATGAACGAGCACAGCGCCGGCTGGTCGACCACGTTTACCGGGATGCGCCGCGCCCTGGCGGCGGCGGCTACCGCGCCGTTTACCGCACCGTCGTTGGTCGCGGCGATCACCACCGCACATCCGGTCAGATCCTCGTCCCGGAAATTCCCTGGCCGGTGCGCAATCCGGGCGGCCGCGAGATCGGCGTCGAACGCCGCGCTCAGCGTCGGGGCGAGCACCGTGACGCGCGCGCCCGCGCGGAGCAGCAGCGCGCATTTGCGAGCCGCCACCTCGCCGCCGCCCACCACCAGGCAAGGTTGATCGCGAACATCGAGAAAGATCGGCAGAAAGTCCATGGCGTTCTACGCTCGCGATCGCACGCACGCTCCGCGATGTGATAGATTCGAACGCGAAGGTGCATGCCGCAGGCATTGCCGGTACGAGACCGTTTTCCGAGGATCATGACGGCGCACGTGCAAATCAGGCCGAGCGGCCGCGAGTTTTCCGTCGACGGCAACGAAAGCCTGCTGGAGGCGGCGCTGCAGGCAGGGCTCGCGCTCGAATACGGCTGCAGCATCGGCAGCTGCGGAAAATGCAAAGCGCGTATCCTGTCGGGCCAGGTGCACAGAACGCGCCATTCCGATTACGCCCTCACCGCGGCCGAGAAGACTGCCGGTGTCGTGCTCATGTGCTGCCATACCGCCGTCGGCGACCTCGTGATCGAGGCGCACGAGGCGCATGGCGCCGCGGACATGCCGCTGCAGGACATCGAAGCCAGGGTCAAGTCCGTCAACCCGATCGCCGATGATATCCGGCTGCTGCACCTTCAGACGCCGCGCACCAACCGGCTGCGCTTTCTTGCCGGCCAGTCGGTGTCGCTCGAGCTGGCCGGCGGGCTCACCGCGTGCTGCCCGGTGGCGAGCTGCCCGTGCGACGACCGCAACCTGCAGTTTCATATACGCCGGCGCGCGGGGGATGCCTTCTCCGAGCGCGTGTTTGAAGGACTGAAAAGCGCGGACACGGTGCGCGTCGAAGGGCCGCGCGGGGAATTCGTGCTGAACGAGGAATCGCATCGTCCGCTCATCTTCATCGCCTGTGAGACCGGTTTCGCGCCCATCAAGAGCCTGGTCGAGCATGCGATGGCGCTCGATGCGGCCGAGACGCTGCATCTCTACTGGATCGCCTCCGGCAAGAGCGGCCGCTACCTCGACAATCTCTGCCGCTCCTGGAGCGACGCCCTGGATAACTTCCGCTACACGCCATTGACGGCCGACGCCGCCTTGCCGGACGAAGCCGTCATGCAAGGCGCGCTGCGGCAGGTGCTGCAGGATCATCCCCGGCTGGATGGCTGCGATGTCTACGTCGCCGGGCCCAAATGGCTGGCGAACGTAGCCGAATTCCTGCTGCTCGACCACGGGCTGCCTCGCGCGCAGTTGTTCGTCAACGCACTCGAGCACTGAGGGAAAAGCCCGCTCTGCGGGCGCGCGCGGGTTCATGCGCCGGGCGCAGGCCCGGGCTTTCTCCGTTTCCGTCCCAGGCCGTGCTCGACCGCCGCCACGGCGGCCTCGACCCTCGAGCGTACGCCGAGCTTGCGCAGGATCGCCTTGACGTGCAGCTTGACGGTTCCGTCGGTGATCTCGAGTTCGCGCGCGATCATTTTGTTGCTGGAGCCGTCGGCAACACACTCCAGGATCTCCAGCTCGCGCGGCGTCAGATCGGCGAAGGGCGCCTCCGGGCGCCTCGCTTCCCGCCCCGATCCGGCCTCGTTACCCACGAGACGCGCAAGGGTTCCGACCATCTCGCGGGCTACGACATTGTCGCCGTGCAGCACGGCGTTCAGCGCCGGCACCAGCTCCTCCGGCTCGATGTCTTTCAGCAGATATCCCTGCGCCCCGCCGCGCAGCGCCGCGTTCAGATCGGCATCTTCCCGGCTCATGGTGAGCATCACGACCGGCGTTCCGACGCCGCTTGCGCGCAGTTGCTTCAGGGTCTCGATGCCGGTCATGCCCGGCATCTTGATATCGAGAAGAATGATGTCGGCGGACAACTCGCGCGCGCGGCGAAGGCCTTCCTCGCCCGAGCTGACCGAGGCCACGACCTGGACGCCGCGGCTCTGCAGCAGCTCCTCGATGCCCTTGCGCACCAGCGCGTGGTCGTCGATCAGCAGCACGCGCATGTCAGCCTCGCTCCGCAACCGCGGGCACGGCGGCCGGCGGCGCATTGAAGATCAGCACGATGCGCGTGCCCTCCCCGGGCTCGCTCTCGATCACGATCTGGCCCGGCAGCTTCTCGGTGCGCTCGCGCATGATCGCGAGCCCGGCATGCTCTCCGGGCATCGGCTCGTCGGGGTCGCCCATGCCCAGGCCGTCGTCTTCGATCAATACGGTGTAGAGATCGCCCTCGTTGTTGAGCAGGATGCGCACGTTGCGCGCGCCGCTGTGCTTGCGGATGTTGGTGAGTGCCTCCTGGATGATGTAGAAGACCTGGATTTCCTGGGCGGGCGTGAGCTCGAGCACCCGGCAGTCGTTCTGGAAGAACACCGCGATGCCGGTCTCCCGGCCGAAGCGCTCGACCAGATTGGCGACCGACTGCGCCAGCCCGGAATCGTCGATTTTCAGCCGGTAGTTGGTCAGCAGATCGCGCAGGTCGGCGTTCGCGTCCGTCAACGCGCGGCGCAAGCCGTTCGCTTCGTAGCGGGCGGCGCCGAAGTCCTTGCGCGCCAGGGCCTCGCTCAGAATTTTCAGTCGCAATCGCATGCCGATCAGCGACTGGGCGAGCGAGTCGTGCAGCTCGTTCCCGATGAGGTTGCGCTCCTCCATGATCGCCAGGCGGCGCGCGTCGCTTTCGAGACGCGCCTTCTCCAGCGCGAGGCCCAGATGGCGGCCGACGCTGATCAGCAGATCGTGCATGTCCTCGCCCATGACCGCGAGCGGCCGGTCGAGAAACAGGTTGTATACGCCGAGGATGCGGTCCTGGTATTGCACCGGGACCGCCACGAACTCCTCGCAGTCACGCTCGAGCATCGGCCGCCCGATCAGCCTGGCGCATTCTCCGGTGCCGCTCTGGGTGCGAATACCGCCTTCCGTCGAGGCCCAGCCGCACTGGCAGCGCCCCGTCTGCATCAGCCGGTCCCGCTCGACCACTTCCTCCGAGAGGCCGCGGCTCGCGATGAGCCGGGTGTGCCCGTCCCCGGTCACCAGCCGCACGCTCGCCGCGCGCGCATCCACCAGCTCGATGAAAGTGTCGAGGAAGCCGTCGAGCAATTGCTCGAGGCTGCCGGGCTGGCTCAGGCACGTGGCAACTTCGTACAGGATGTCGAGCGACTGGGTCTTGCGCGCAAGGCGAACCGTCTGGATGTGCGCCCGCGGCCCTTCGTGCGCCGTGGACGCGGCGTCATCGGTTATCGCGCCTGGTTTCGGGCCAGTGGGCTTGGACATGCTATAAACCTGTATCGCGGCAAGCGGCAAACAATATCGACGAGCTCCAGACTAACTGCCCGGCGCCGCGCCGTCCATAGCCCGGTCAGCGCGCCGGCCCCGGCGGCTTGTGCGAGGGATCGTTCGGGTTGATGAAGATGAAGCGCAGCTCTCCGGGGTTGATCTCGACGTAGTCGAGCGTTGCACCGGTCAGCAGCTCGACACTGCCCGAGGATACGAGCACCTTGATCTCGCCGGTCACGACTTGCGTGTCGCCCTCGGCCGCGTCGTCGAATCCCATGCCGTATTCAATCGCCCCCTTCTCGCCGAGGCGCGCCGCCAGGCGCAGGCACGCCTCCTTGAGGCCCGCCTGTTGTGCCGATTTTAGGATCTGCTCCGCGGCCTGCGGCGTGATGGTGATCATAAAAATGAAACCTCCGCGCGCCCTCAGCCGGTGCTCCATGCGCGGGGCCGTCGCATGCCGGCAATCTTGCACGCCTGCTTGACATAGCCATAGGGAAAGAGCCTGAACAGGTCGTTTCGCCCCTCGTCGTGCCCGCCCCGGTACGCGGCCAGGTGCCTCATGACGTGACGGGCGTCCGGGATGATCTGGTGCTGCTCGTAGTACTCGCGCACGAACCTGATGACCGCCCAATGCGCATCGGAAAGCATGACACGCTCCTGGCGCGCCAGCTTTTCGGCAATCTCCTCGTTCCAGTCCCCGGGATCGACGAGGTAGCCTTCGTCGTCCACCGGTACCGTCTTCCCTCCGATCCCGAGCGGCATTGTTCCAGCCGCCATCAGACGATGGTTGCCGCGACTTCAGAGCGCTGCAGCGCGCGGCTTCGGACAAACTCGACGAAGCGCACCGCCCAGGGACTTCCGGCGACGTTGCGCAGGTGCGCATACGACGCGAGCAGGTTCTTGTGCACGATGCCGTCGTGCCGGCCATCGATGCCGTGCCCGCGCTCGACCTCGTAGGCGAACTCGATGCCGGCGGGAAGGTTCTCAACGCTCGAGTAGTGGAACTCGTGCGCGCGGATCGGCGGCGCGCCGTGCGCGGGCGCCTGCGGCCACGGGCCGCGGCCGGTTTCGCGCAGGTGCACGTAGCCGCGGCCGACCGGGCGGGCGTGCATGACGATATCGGCCGGCAAGAGGCCGACCATCTCGGCGCGGCGCCCGTTCCATTCGATGCCACGCGCGAGGTACATGAGCCCTCCGCATTCGGCATACGCCGGCATCCCGGCTTCGATCGCCGTGCGCACCTCTGCGCGCAAGTCCGCGTTGGCGGCGAGCGCGTCCATGTGCGTCTCCGGGAACCCGCCGCCGATGAACAGCCCATCCACCTGTGGCAGGCGCTTGTCGCGCAAGGCGTCGAAGGCGACGAGCTCGGCGCCGGCAACGCGCAACGCCTCGAGATCGCCCGGGTAGTAGAACCCGAACGCTGCATCGCGCGCGATGCCCACGCGCACCGGCGGGCCGCCCCGCCCTGCCGGAATGCCGCTCGCGAGGGCCTGGGCTCCCGGCAAGGGTGGCGCCTCGCGGGCGACGGCGAGCAGTCGATCGAGGTCCACCTGGCCGGCCACGAGCGCCGCGATCTCATCCACCCGCGCGCGCGCGGCCTGCGCCTCGTTGCTCGGGACGAGGCCGAGATGGCGTTCCACGATGGTCATGCGCTCGTCGTGCTGCACGGCGCCGAGCACCGGAACCCCGGTGTAGTGGGCGATCACGGCGCGCAGCTTCGCCTCGTGGCGCGAACCCCCGAGCTGATTCAGGATCACGCCGGCGATGCGGACGTTCCTGTCGAACGCCTGATAGCCGAGGATGAGCGGCGCGATGCCGCGCGTCATGCCGCGCGCATCGATCACCAGCACCACGGGCGCACCGATCAGCGCGGCGAGCGCGGCGTTGCTGTTGCTGCCATGGAGGTCGAGCCCGTCGTACAGGCCCTTGTTGCCTTCCACGAGTCCGAGCGAAGCGCCGTGCATGCGCTGCGCAAGCTCGGCGCGAATCTCGTCCGCGCCGCTCAGATAGGGGTCGAGGTTGTAGCACGTCCGGCCCGCCGCAAGCCCGAGCCACAGCGGGTCGATGTAGTCGGGACCCTTCTTGAAAGGCTGCAACGCCTCACCGCGCGCGCGCAAGGCGGCGCACAGGCCGATGCACACGGTGGTCTTGCCCGAGGACTTGTGCGCGGCGGAGACGAACAGCCGGTTCATGCCCCCACCGACTCGGCGTCGCCGTCCGCCAGGCTCTGCGGCAGGAACGGCAGCACCTTGAGAGCCACGGCGGTGAGCGCCAGGGCCAGCGCCACGCCGCCCACGCCGAGCGCCATTTCCGGCAGGCTCGGCGCGTAGGCCGCGACCACGCCATCGAAGAAGCTGCTGGTGACTTCTTTATCGGGGAACATCAGTTGAGGGTACGCCTGGCCGCCGATGATGAGGACATAGATCTGCGCCAGGCCGCCCAGAATTACGCACACCGCCGCCGCTGCGATGGTGCGGTGCGATCCGCCCGATGCGGGACCGAACAACAGCGCGAGCGGAACGACGCTTCCAACCAGGATCTGCCCGATCCAGAACAGCGCCGTGTACACGCCGCCATCCAGAAGAATGAAGCGCTCGACGTCGTGCTGGCGCGCGATATAGAGGTTCGTGAGGTGATAGACGACGACGAAGTAAAGGACCGCGGCGACGAACACGCCGAGCAGGTTCGCGAGCCGGTTGAGCATCATCTCGCCCAGCGCGCGGCCGCTGCCGCGGCACGCGGCCATCAGCACCAGCACAAACACCGCCAGCCCGAAGGAGAACGACATGACGATGAACAGCGGCGCCAGCAGCGCGCTATTGTAGGGTTCCCGCGCCACCAGGAAGCCAAAGATCGACCCGGTGCCGGTGGTGAGGACCAGGCGCCAGATGAACGCGAGCATGCCCGCGCGCTTGCTGTAGCCGTTCATGCGCCGCTCGAACAGGGTCCACAGGTAGAGCGCAACGACGGCGAAGAAGCCGGTGTAGAGGAAGATATTCCAGGCGAAGATCGACTTGAAGTTGTAGTGCGTCATCGCGACGATCAGCCGATCGGGCCGCCCCAGATCGAGCACCAGCACCACGAGGCCCCCGGCGAGCAGCGTGAGCGCGAGCAGACCGGAGAGCCGCGCCAGCGGCTTGTACAGGTCCCGCCCGAACACCGAGGCGATCGAGGCCACGTTGAGCGCACCCGACGCGGCCACGATGAGGAACACCGCGAATACGTGCGGTGTGCCCCACACGATGCGGTTGCTCATCCCGGTGACGTAGTGGCCGTGGTGGTCCATGTACCAGCCGGCGCCCGCGCCGGCAAGGATCAGGACGCCCAGTGCGCCGAGCAGCGCGTAGAAGCCGCCGCTGCGGCCCTCGATTTCGCGGTAGTGGACGCTGGACACGGCTACAGGCCCTGGTAGCGCACGCCGGTATTGAGGGCGAGATCGGCGCGCACCTGGGTCGAGGGCTCGCTGCGCAGGCGCCGGTAAATCTCCGCCGAGGGATCATTGAGATCGCCGAACACCATGGCCTTGCCGCCGTCCCGGTTGCACGCCTCCACGCAGGCCGGAGTCTCGCCGCGATCCACGCGGTGCACGCACAGAGTGCACGACTCCACCATGCCCTTGCCGCGCGGCACGTCCGCTTTCTGCCCGCTCACCGCCTCGTGGATGAAGGAGCGCGCGCCGTACGGGCAGGCCATGACACAGTAGCGGCAGCCGATGCAGGTGTGCTTGTCCACCAGCACGATGCCGTCGGCGCGCCTGAACGAGGCGCCGGTCGGGCACACGTCCACGCACGGCGGGTGCTCGCAGTGCTGGCACATGAGCGGCAGCGTCTGCGCGTAGCCGGTACGCTTGTCGCGCAGGCGCACTTGGCGTATCCACTGCGCATCGGTCTCGGGCCGGCCGTGGCCGGTGACACCGTTCTCTTCGTGGCAGGCCGTGACACACACGTCGCAATCCGCGCACTTCGTGATGTCGATCAGCAGCCCCCAGCGCTGCAGCGCCGAGGCGGCCTCTTCGGGCGAGCGCGCCTGGGCGAGCTCGATCAGCCTGAAGGCCGGCGCGAGCGCCGCACCCGCGGCCGCGGCAGCGCCCCAGCCCAGGAACCGGCGGCGATCCGGGCTCATCGGGGCGCTCCGGCGGTCCGGCCTTGGCGCAGCGGGGTATGGCACTCGAAGCAGTCCATCCTCACCGAGGCGTAGGCGTGGCAGCTCGAACAGAAGCCGTCCTTGCCGAGCACGCTGCCGGTCTCGCGGCTGGCGTGGCATTCGACACAGTTCTTGAGACTGAAGCGGGTCTCGCGCAGTCCCTGGCGCATGGTCCGGTCGCGCTGGTGCAGCAGCATCTTCATGTGGTCGCGGCGCATTTCCTCGGTCGCCGCCACGCAGGCTTCACCTTGCTCGATCTTGACCACGGGCATGGCGACGCGCCCGGCGCGCCTTTCTCCCGAGTCGGCGAAGCCAGCCGCCGCCAGCACGGCCGCCATGATCCCGGTTGCGATCCGCAACATCGCCGTCCCCAATGATCAGTGATCCCCCATGCCCATCTTGATGTAGCCGGTGGGGCAGACATCGGCACAGATGTGGCAGCCGATGCACAGGTCGTAGTCGGTGTAGACGTAACGTCCCATCGTTGCCTCCGACTTGGGCGTGCGCTTGACTGCGGTCTGCGGGCAGTAGATGACGCAGTTGTCGCACTCGAAGCACATGCCGCAGCTCATGCAGCGCTTGGCCTCGTCCACCGCCTGCTTGTCGGTCAGGCCGACCATGCGCTCGGCAAAGTGGCCCAGAACTTCCTCGGCCGACGGGCCGGTATCGGCGCGCTGGATGCGCTCCTGGTAGGGAAAATGGCCGAGGAACAGCTCATCGGACTTGCAGACTTCCGAGGCGCCGCGGTCCTCGTAGTTGTGGATGGCGAAGCCGCCCACCGCCTTTCCCCGGAGCGAGGTGCCGCGCAAGCCCTGGTCGATGGGGCGCGGGCCATTGGCCTCGGACGACTCGAACGGCGCCGGTTCGAGGTTCACCTCGCGCAGCTTGTCGAGCAGGTTGAAATGATGAACGTCCACCTTCGGTCGCTTGGCCATCTCCTTTTTTTCGAGGTAGCGGTCGATGCTGTCGGCGGCGATCGATCCCTGGCCGATTACCGTGGTGAGCAGGTGCGGGCGGATGATGTCGCCGCACGCGAACACGCCCGGGCGCTTCGGCAGCTGGTAGAACTTGTCGGCGGCGATCAGTCCCTTGCCGTTGTCGAGCTCTTCCATGCCGCGCAGATCGCCCGCCTGGCCGATGGCGGAGACGATGAGATCGGCCTCGAGGTCCATCTCGGTGCCCGGCTTCTGCACCATCTTGCCGCCCGACCAGTCGACCTCGACCACGCGCAGCGCCTTGGCGCGCCCGCTCTTCTCGTCGACGAGGACCTTGCTTGCCAGCAGGCTGCCGCGGATCTTCACGCCCTCGCGCTGCGCATCCTCGATCTCGTGCTTGGCCGCGTTCATTTTCTCGATCGGCTGCATCGAGATCAGCAGGACGTCGGCGCCCTGCCGCGCGGCCATGGCCGAGACGTCGTGCGCGGTGTGGCCCATCACCACGAATTCCGGGCGCTCGGTTTCCTTGATGTTCTCGACATAGCCCAGCCGGCGCGCCACCGAGACCACGTCGACCGAGGTATCGCCGCCGCCGACCACCACCACGCGGCCGGCGACCGTTTTCAGCCGGCCCTGGTTGAAGGCTTCGAGAAACGCGACCCCGCTGATGCAGTTGGGCGCGTTCGCTCCGGGCACCGGCAGCGCAAGCCCGGCCTTGCAGCCCATCGCGATCAGCACCGCGTCAAAGCCCGACTCCAGGTCTTTCAGGGCGATGTCCGTGCCCACGCGGGTGTTGGTCCGGACTTCGACCCCCATCGCGATAATTCGGTTGATCTCGCCGTCCAGGTGCTTGCGCGGCAGCCGGTAGCCCGGAACGCCGTACTTCGCCATGCCCCCCAGCTCGTCGTGATCGTCGAACACGGTGACGGCGTGCCCTTTGCGGCGCAGTTGATACGCCGCCGAGAGGCCCGCGGGGCCGCCGCCCACGATCGCAACGCGCTTGCCGGTATCCGCGCCGGCCTGGAAAGAATAGCCCTGCTCGAGCGCATAGTCGCCGATGTACTGCTCGACCGCGTTGATGCCGACGTAGTCTTCCACGGCGTTGCGATTGCACCCGGTCTGGCAGGGCGCCGGGCATACCCGCCCCATCATGGACGGAAACGGATTGGCGGCGGTCGAGCGGCGGAACGCGTACTCCTGCGGGCTCGTGCCCTTGGGCGGCTTCTCCACCCCGCGCACGATGTTGAGCCAGCCGCGGATGTCCTCGCCCGACGGGCAGCTTGCCTGGCAGGGCGGCGTCTTGTGCACGTAGGTGGGGCACTTGTCGCTCTCGTCTCCGGCGAAGATTTGCTCCTGCAGCGAACCCCATTCGTGGTCGCCGTCCTTGAACTTGCGAAAAGTGTGCCCGCTCTTTGCCTCGGGCTTGCCCGCCGGTGCTGACATGTCTATCTCCGTTCGTATCTCATTGCCCCGGCCCGAGCACGATCGCGTTGCTCACCAGGCCGTGCACGCTGCCGATCATTTCCATGGGATGCTTGTAGTAGGGCAGCACTTTGGTGAACTGGCTCTTGCAGATCGCGCAGATCGCGGCCATGTAATTGACGCCATGCTCCTCCACCACCTGCTGCAGCGCCTGCATGCGCGGCAGCGCGCCCTTGACGCGCAGCTCGACCAGGTCGTCGGTAAGGAGTCCCCCGCCCCCGCCGCAGCAGAAGGTGGCCTCGCCGATGGTCTCGGGCGCCATGTCAACGAACTTGTTGACGCAGGCGCGGATGATCTCGCGCGGGATCAGGAACTGCCCGCCCGGCACATCGCCCATGCGCGAGCCGCGCGACACGTTGCAGGAATCGTGGAAGGTCACCACCTTGTCGTCGTTTGCGCTCCTGTCGAGCGTGAGGGCGCCGCGGCGGATGAGATCGTAGGTCACCTCGCAGATGTGCTGCGGGGCCGGATAGCTTGGATCGAGGAAGTCGAACGGCCCGATCAGCGTGTTCCAGAAGCTGTAGGCGACGCGCCACGCATGGCCGCACTCGCCGACCACGATGCGCTTCACGCCCAGGTCGATTGCCGCCTCGCGGATGCGCTCGGCCACCTTCTGCAGGTTGTCGTGGTTGCCGATGAAGAGCGAAAAGTTCGCCGCCTCGGAGGCGTGCGAAGAAAGCGTCCAGGAGATGCCTGCAGCGTGGAACACCTTGGCATATCCGATCAGCCCGTCGACGTGCGGCTCGGCGAAAAAGTCGGCGCTCGGCGTGATGAGCAGCACCTCGGCGCCCTTCTGGTCGAGCGGGAACTTCACGTCCGCGCCGGTCGCTTCCTTGACGTCCTCCTCCAGGCCGTCGAGCGTGTCGCGCAGCGCCGGCCCGGGCAGGCCGAGGTTGTTGCCGATCGTGTGCACCTTGCCGATGATCTCGTTGGAGTACTTCTGGCCCAGGCCGACGCTGTCCATGATGTCTCGCGCCGCCATCGAGATCTCGGCGGTGTCGATGCCGTAGGGGCAGAACACCGAGCAGCGCCGGCATTGCGAGCACTGGTGGAAGTAGCTGTACCAGTCGTCCAGCACCTCCTTCGACATGTCGCGCGCGCCCACCAGCTTCGGGAAATGTTTCCCGGCGAAGGTGTAGTAGCGACGGTACACCGAGCGCAGCAGGTCCTGGCGTGCCACCGGCATGTTCTTCGGATCGGAAGTCCCCAGAAAGTAGTGGCATTTGTCGGTGCAGGCGCCGCATTTCACGCACGAGTCGAGGAACACCCGCAGCGCGCGTGACTGCGATACCAGTTCTCCCAGCTTGGCGACCGCGACCTTCTCCCAGTCGGGCACCAGCTCGCCTGGGAAACCGAGCCCCTGCTGATGCTCGGGCTTCGCCACGAACGGCTTGCTGTGCGCCATCGCGTCCACGCGCACCAGCGGGATCACCAGGTATTCGCCCAGCGCCGGCGTCTCGAAAGCGGCCATTCAGCCTCCGCGCGCCCTGCCGGCGTGGCCGATACTCGCCGACCAGCCCGCCGCGTGGCGCCGCTCGCGCGCGTCATCCGCCTGGTTGAGGCTCGGGCTGAAGAACACTCCCGGCGCGTGCAGCAGCTTGCTCAAGGGGAAGACGATCATCAGCGCCGCCACCAGCGCGAGGTGAACGAGCAGCAACGGGTCGGCGGGAAGCTCCTGCCAGTCGAGCACCATCAGGCCGAGAAAAAAGGCCTTGAGCGCGACGATGTCGGTGTGCACGAGATACTTCATCGCGAGCCCGCTCGCGGCGATGGCCACGAGCAGCGCGAGCATCAGGTGATCGGAGGGACTGCTGATGTAGCGCACGCGATCGACGAACATGCGCCGCGCCCAGAGTCCCGCAAGCCCGGCGACCATGGCGAAGCCCGCGTACACGCCGAAGGGCTGGATGAGGGTCACCCAGGCCCAGACCGGCTCGGTGAAATAGCGCAGATGGCGCAAGAGCACCGCCAGCAGCGCGACGTGGAAGACCCAGCCGAACAGCCAGATCCACTTGTTGGACCGGAACAAGCTCCTGAAGAGCGTGATCTCGGTCAACATGCGCAGTGCAACGCCGCGGCGCGTGGTCGGCGCCGGTGGAATCGGGATCTTCAGCGGTTGGGGCGTGCGCGCGTACACCCAACTCTTGTACGCCACGCCGCCAACCAGTATCGCCGCCGCAGCGTAGAACAGAAGCGCGTAGAGGACGGTCAGCGCCGACAACGGTCGCTCCGGCCTTCGGCCAAGGCCGCGCCTAGACGCAGCCGGTCGGCTTCGGCAGCCCCGCGTACTTGCAGGCCTGCTTCGCCGGGCCGTAGGGATACAGCTCGTACAGGTACTTGCTGTTGCCCTTGTCTGCACCGAGCTTTTTCCCGATGGCCTTGGTCAGCACGCGCACCGCCGGGGCGATCTGGTACTCGTCGTAGTACTCGCGCAGGAAGTTGATCACCTCCCAGTGGTTATCGGTGAGCTCGCAACTGTCGATGCGCGCCATCTCCTTCGCCACGTCCTCGCTCCAGTCGGAGCGGTTCGCAAGATAGCCTTCCTCGTCGGTTTCGAAAGTCTGTCCGTTCACTTCGATGCTCATATCGTGTATTCCCTTCAGGGTCAAAGCCAGGATTGCACGGCGTTGTGCTCTACCACGAGATCCACGAACCCCCCGTAGTCCACCAGGCGAACGCCGTCCATCACCCGGTTTTGCATGCCCCGCGCCTCGACGTCGGGCTTGAGCGCATAAATCGACACGCTCTTCAAGGCCTCCTGCATCTGCTTCGAGACGGCCGTGTTCCTGGCCGCCGCGTACACGCCATCCTCGATCAGCAGCACCGCGCTGCCCTGCCGTGCATACTTGAGGCAGGCCTCCAAAGTGTTGTGATCGAACGGAGATTTGTTGACGGTATGCAGCATCTCTGCGGTCCTCAGAAGCTCAGGATCACGTCCTGGTTTTCCATGATCTCGGCCATGCGTTGTGCGCTCACCACTTCGACGGGGACCACCAGGTCGGCTTCCGTGAGGCCGCGTGCCTGCAGCGCTTCCTGCTCCACGTAGAGCTTCGTCACGTCGTAGTCCTCGAGGGCGCGGAAGGTCGGCGAGAAGTTCTTCATCTCCAGACCCCTGGTGTCCTGGCCCTTGGTCAACTGGTAGACTCCGTCGCCCATGAACGCGAGGCTCACGTCCTGCTCGAACGCCGCGCCGATCAGCACCACTTCGAGCGACTCGAGCGCGTAGATCGTCCCGTACGGTGCCTTGCGGTTCACGTACAGGAACTTCTTGACGACGGCCTCCCCGGTCTGCTCCGCCATTGCTTCTACCCTTCAGTCCCCGAACACCACCAGGCGGTCGGCCTGGATGCCGGCTTCGATGAGCTGGCCCAGGCCCGAAATGCGAAACCCGGGCGCGATGTTGTTGGCGTCCTTGCCGTTGCGCTTGGCCTCGGCCGCGTCCATGAGACCACGGCGCTGAGCAGCGGCGATGCACACGACGAGGTCGAGCTTGTGCTGCGCGGCGAGTTCGCTCCAGCGCTTGACGATGTTGCGCTCGTCCTGCGGCGGCACGGTGAGCCGCGTGCCGTTGTTCACGCCATCGTGATAGAAGAACACGCGATAGATCTCGTGCCCCTTCGCGAGCGCGGCCTTGACGAAGTGGTAGGCCGTGTCCGAGGCCTGGTGCGTGTACGGCCCTTCATTGACCAGGATGCCGAGCTTCATGCCCGGTCGCGCTCAGAAGCGGATGTGCGCCGAGGCGTTGAGACTGTTGCGCGCCCCGCGCCAGTTGTCGATGTGGAACTTCGTGAACGGCAGCCCGGTCAGCTCGAAGAACCTCGGCCAGCCGATGCGCTCCACCCAGTCGCCGACGCGCTCCCAGTCGCGCGCATCCTTCTTGTACGTGTAGAGGATCTTCTTCACCACCGTGGCGACCTCGGGCCAGCGCGGCGGGTTGTTGGGCAGGCCCGCGGCCACCAGCTTCTGGAACATCGGCTTGGAGCGGGCATTCGAGTTCTTGCCCCCCACCCAGATGGCAAGCTTGGAGTGCTCCGGATCGTTGATCTGCATCGGCGGGCACGGCGGATAGCAGGCGCCGCAGCAGATGCACTTCTTCTCGTCCACTTCCAGCGAGGGCTTGCCGTTCACGATCGCCGGACGGATCGCCGCGACCGGGCAGCGCGCCACGACCGAGGGCCGCTCGCACACGTTCGCCACGAGATCGTGGTTGATCTTCGGCGGCTTGGTGTGCTGCACGTTGATCGCGATGTCGCCCTGGCCGCCGCAGTTGATCTGGCAGCAGGAGGTGGTGATGTGAACGCGGTTCGGCATCTCCTCCTTGATGAACTCCTCGTAGAGCTCGTCCATCAGCGACTTGACCACCCCCGAGGCGTCGGTGCCGGGGATGTCGCAATGCAGCCAGCCCTGGGTGTGCGAGATCATGGTCACCGAGTTGCCGGTGCCGCCGACCGGATAGCCCGCGTCGTTGAAGGCCTGGATCAGCGGGCCGACCTTTTCCCACTTGGAGACCATCACCTCCATGTTCGAGCGGATGGTGAAGCGCACGTAGCCTTCGCCGTACTGGTCGATGATGTCGCACAGGAGGTTGATCTCGTAGGGCCCGAGCTGGCGCTGGGTGCCTACGCGCACCGTCCAGATCTCGTCCCCGGAATGGGCGACATGGTGCAGCACTCCCGGGCGAGGCCGGTCGTGGTATTTCCAGTTGCCGAAGTTCTTGAGCATCAAAGGGTGCATGTACTGCATGCCGTCGGGACACCCGCTCTCGATCGGCGTGCGCATCTGCTTCTTTTCCACCGCTACCTGTGCTTGTGCCACTCGCGCCTCCTGCGTTCGAACTCAGGCCGGATTCAGACCGCGGCCTGCTGCTTGCGCTCGATCCATTTCTGCGCTTCCTGGTCCCAGTCGTCCAGGCGCACGTAGGAGCTGGTGCGCGGATGGGCGATCATGTTCGGGTCGACCTCCACGCCGATGCCCTCCAGGAAGTTGGCCAGGCCGATGCGCTCGATCGTCTCCCCGATGCGCTCGTGCTCGAGGCCGTTCTCCGCCCAGAAGTCCACCACCGTCGCGGCGAGCTCGCGCAGCTTCTCGAAGTCCTCGTCGGTCTCCATCTTCATGAACGGCACGATCACCGTGCCCATGGTGTCGCCGATCTTGAGCGTGCGCTTGCCGCCGATGAGCAGCGTGATGCCGCGGTCCTTGCCGGGCTTGAGCGCCTTGGTCATGACGTTGATGCAGTGCATGCAGCGCACGCAGCTCTTGTTGTCGACCTCGAGGGTGTCGTCGTCGTTGAGCGACAGCGCATTGGTCGGACAGCGCGCGATCACGTTATCGATCGTGTACTTGCGGCCGTGGCTCTCGATGTAGTCCTTGACCCCCTTCTGGTCGACCTGCATGTCGTCACGCCAGGTGCCGATCACGGCGAAGTCCGCGCGCTGGATCGAGTTCATGCAGTCGTTCGGACAGCCCGAGATCTTGAACTTGAACTTGTAGGGCAGCGCCGGACGGTGCATGTCGTCGATGAAGTTGTTGACCAGCGTGCGGTGGATCCGGATCTCGTTGGTGCACGACTGCTCGCAGCGTGCCGATCCGACGCACGACATGGCGGTGCGCACGCAGGGGCCGGCGCCGCCGAGGTCGAAACCGTACTCGTTGATCTCGTCGAAGAAATGCTGCGTGTTCTCGGTCGTGGCGCCGATGAACATGATGTTGCCGGTCTGACCGTGGAACGCGATCAGCCCGGAACCCCACTTGCTCCAGGAGCCGGAAAGCTGACGCAGCAGCTTGGTGGTGTAGTGGTTGCCCGCCGGTGGCTGCACGCGCAGCGTGTGGAATTCCTTCGATTCCGGGAACATGCTCGCGACTTCCGAGAACCGCGGGATGATGCCCCCGCCATAGCCGAACACCGAGACCGTGCCGCCTTTCCAGTAGCCGAGGCGCGTCTTGTAGGAATGCTCGAGCTGCCCGAGCAGGTCGACCATCATGTTGTTCTCGTGCGCCAGGCGCTTGAGCCCGGTCACGAAGCTCGGCCACGGACCGCTTTCGAGCTGGTCGAGCATGGGTGTCGGATGAAACGGCTTGGTGGACTTCTTTTCCTTCGGAATGTACGTGCTGTGCCGCTCCGGATTCCTGGGCTGCTGCCGCTTCTCGTCGGACATTTATATCCCTCCAGACGGTGCAAAGTTGCCTTCCGACAGTGTAACGAGGCCCCTGCGCGCGCCCTCCTGATCTTTGGGGATAGCCACGGGGAAAGGGACCTCCTCTTTGGAGATATGCGCGGCGCTGCGCAACCTGTATAGTCTATTGTTTTCAGCAGCTTGCTTCATATTAGATGCAACGTTGCGCGCGCGGAAACGCCGATGGCAGCTGCGGCGGCGTCCTCAGTGTGACGCCGATGCGCTACCTTCTATGTTCTCGGCTCCGACACCGGCCCGCGCGTCTTGATTGCCGCCCTGCCAAACACCTCCGGAAAACCGTTTGCGCCAGACCGGGCGCAGGCGTACCTGCGCTGGCGCGAGCGCAAGCTCGCGCGCTACCCGCGCCGCGTCGAGGACCTGATCGTGGAGGTGCGCGACCCGCGCAATCTCACCGAAAGCGAGGCCGCGGAGATCCAGCGCGTATGTGGCGCAGCGAACATGGCCGTTTATGCGAGCCCGCTTGCGGGCGTCGCCGACAAGGACATTCCGCGCCGCTTGGGAGCGCGCCTGGGCCTTGCGCGGCTGCTTGCCAACCCGCTTGCAGATGAGGACGGCATCAGCTCGCTCGAAACGGTATCGGAAAAATCGTCCCGCGGCTATATACCCTATTCGAACCGGCGCCTGCTCTGGCATACCGACGGCTACTACAACACCCCGGAGAGCCGCATCCGCGCGTTCATCCTGCACTGCGTGCGACCCGCCGCCGCGGGCGGCGAGAATTGCCTGCTCGATCACGAAATCGCGTACATACTGCTGCGCGACGCCGATCCGGAGTACGTGAAGGCGCTTTCGGCGCCGGATACCATGACCATCCCCGCCAACTCCACGCCGGGCGCGGAATTCCGCCCCGCCCAGACCGGGCCGGTATTTTCCACCGAGGCCGGGGTACTTCACATGCGCTACACCGCGCGCACGCGCAGCATCGAATGGCGGCCGGACGACACGACGCGCGCTGCCGTGCAATTTCTCAACCGGCTCCTCGATGCGGGCTCGCCGTACGTGTTCGCGCTCCGGCTGGCCGGAGGCCAGGGCCTGGTGTGCAACAACGTGCTGCACAACCGCAGCGCTTTCACCGATGATCCCGCGCCCGGCCTGAACCGGCTCGTTTATCGCGCCCGATATTGCGATCGCATTGCAGAAAACGTCGCCGCGCTCTGACGCAGCTCCGTTCACGAGAGAAAGGCCCGCATCGAATGAAGTACATCCCCCTCAAGTACATCAAGGAAGACCCCTCGGTCGGCAACGCCGACGACAGCACGGATGCGAAAGAGTCGACCGCCATGCTCGAGCGCCTGGTCGCCGATCTGCGCGACCGGCTCGCCGGCCTCTCGCCGCAGGCCGAGACGCTGCGGCGTGCGGACCTTCTGCTGCAGCTCGGCCGCGCCCTCGTGCGCCTCGAAAAACGGCCCGAGGCCTGGTCGGCGGCGCGCCAGGCATTCGACCTGTACCTGGCCGAGCAGGCCTGGGAAGGCGCGGCACAGGCCTGCGACATCCTGTTCCTTTCCGACCAGCCGCAGTCCCTCGCCGCGCTCGGCCAGGGCATCTGGCTCGCCGTGACTTATCCAGTCGATCCCGAGCTGAGCGTCGCGCTCCTCCAGCGCGTCGTCGAAGAGACACCACCGGACTCCGACGGTGCGGCGGTGGCCGCTATCACGGCGTACTACCTCGTGGATCTGCGGGCGAAAGCGCCGCAGCGCGAGCACCTCCTCATCTACGCCAATCAGGTGCTCGCCACGGTCGCGCGCCGCCATAGCAGCGTCGAGGGACAGGAAAGCTTCAACCGATGGATCGAGGACATGGAGCTCAACGACCCGGCGCTGTTCCTGCCGCGCCTGCGCAACGTCGTGGACGTGCTGGTGCAGGACAACTGGTGGTTCGATCGCGAGGCGCTCCAGGCCGCACTGCCCGTGGCCTGACGGGCACGATGCTCCGGGAAAAACACAACGCCGCCGCGGCAAAATATATCCCCGGCGACATCGTGGATGCGGTGTTCGCGATCTCCTGCCGCAGCCTGCCGGTCGATCATGCCTACGCGCTGTCCCAGGCGATCCAGGAAGCGCTTCCCTGGTTCGCCGAGGAGCCCGGAGCCGGCCTGCACCTCATCTACGGAGCGGCTTCGGCAAGCGGCTGGATGCGCCCCGAACGGCCCGATGCCCTGCTGCAACTTTCGCACCGTGCCAAGCTCACGCTGCGCCTGCCCAGGCACCGCCTGGACGATGCCACCGCCCTGCTCGGGCGCACCCTGCAGGTCGCGGGCTGGCCGCTGCGCGTGGACAAGGTCGCCATGCGGCCGCTGTCGCGGATCACGACGCTGTTCTCGCGCTGTGTCGTCCTCGCCGCCGCGGGCGACGAAGCCTCTTTCCTGGCCGCCGCCGCCGGCGAGCTTGAAGCGCTCGGCATCAGCTCGCCAAGATTGCTTTGCGGCCGGGTGACGCCGATCGCGACACCGGCGCGCATCTACCGGGCCCGCAGCCTGATGCTCGCCGGCCTCACGCCGGCGCACTCGCTTGCCCTGCAGCGGCACGGATTGGGGGCCGAGCGCAAGCTCGGCTGCGGCCTGTTCATCCCCCACAAGGATATCGCCGACCTGCGCTCGCGGCCGGAGTGACACGTCACTTCAGCCACAGGGAACACAGAGATCACAGGGAAGAATAGAATCAAGAGCAATCGAACTGCAGAGATGGGGAGAAAAACAGGAACTTGAGCGCGACAGAGGAGACCATGGCTTACGAAGTGAAAGGGAAGATGCTCGAAGCGACGGAAAACGGCTATCTGATCTCGCAGGACGACTGGGACCGGGACGCCGCGGAGGTGATCGCGGCCGCGGAGGGGCTCACCCTCACCCAGGACCACTGGGACGTGATCGATTACCTGCGCGACGCCTGGTTCAACCACAACGGCGAGCAGCCGAACAACCGCGCGATCCTCAAGGCGATGCAGGAGAAATGGCCCGCCCGCAAGGTGGACAACAAGACCCTTTTCGATCTCTACCCGGGCAACCCGTCCAAGCAGGCAGGCAAGATCGCCGGGCTGCCCGAGAGCATGCGCAAGGGTGGCTACTGAGCGGTGATTGGGGAATGGGGAATGGGGAACGGGGAACGGTGAACGGTGAACCGACCCGACTTCGTCGGGGAGTTCCTGCTTACTGCTTCCCGCTCACTGCTTACCGCTCACTTCATTTCAGTCGTAGTGCTTGCGCTGCGAGCGGCGCCGGCCCGCGCGCTGCACCACGCCGCCGCGAATCGTGTACGGAGGCGTGAGCTCGAAGCTGCCGTACTTCGGATTGAGGGGCTTCAGGAAGCGGCGCTCGCCGTCGAAAACGAGCTGGCGGAAGAAGACGTCGCCCGCGAACTCGACGATCACGTAGGAGCCGTCGCGCGGCACGTAGCCGGGGTCGACGATGACGACGCAGCCATCGGCGAACTCGGGCTCCATGCTGTCGCCCATCACGCGCAAGGCGTACGGTTCGAGCGTGCTGCAGCTGTCTTGCGCCATCCTGCTCCTTCCCGTCCCTATCCTAGCGCCCGCCGCCGGAGGGCTTTTTCTTGTAAAAGCGCACCGGTTTTCCTTCGCGCGCCGGCTCGTCCGTGAAGCGCGGGCGGCCGCTCTTCGGCCGCCCGGCGGCCGCCGCGAGCTCGCGCTCGCGGGCGCTGATGAGCGCGAGGCACTGGCGCAGATCCTGGATCGTCCCGTCCGACAGCGGATGGCGCATGCCGTGCGGCGTCGCGGTGTCCTTGATGACGTTGGCAAGCGTGCGCTTCATCGCCTGGAGAATCCGCTCCTCCATGGAAAGTTCCGGATCGCTCATTGCGCGTGCCTCAGAGATCCGACCACATGCGCATCAGGTTCAAATACGCGGCGTTCACCTGCGCAGTTTCCGCCGCTCCGGGAGCGCTTTGCAGGAGCTTCTCGCGCGCCGCGTTGAGCCCGTAAAGCAGCTCGCGCTGCGCGGCGTCACGCACCATGCTCTGCACCCAGGTGAGCGCCACGAGGCGCTCGCCACGGCTGACCGGGTTGACATGGTGGACGCTCCCAGCCGGGTAGAGCACCGCGTCGCCCGCTGCGGACTTCACCGCCTGGTCGCCGAAGGACGTGCGGATCACCAGCTCCCCCCCATCGTACTCTTCCGGAGCGTTCAGGAACACGGTGACCGCGACGTCGGAGCGGTACATCACCCCATCCGCACCCATGATTGGATCGTCGAGATGGTCGCCATAGGCCATGCCGGGCTGATAACGTGCATAAGACGGGCTTGCCGCGTGCAGCGGCAGCGCGCCCGCGCGATAGACCGGATGGCGTGTAAGGTTTCCCATCACCAGGCGATTGAGCCGCTCCAGATCAGGCGCCCCGGCATCGAGTTCCTGGTTGTTCTTGACGCGCCGCGCCGCCGAGCCGGCCGATAACCGCCCGTCGACGAAGCGCGCGCCCGCGAGCCACGAGCGCACGAGAGCCAGCTCGTCGGCCTTAAGAACGCCGGGGATGGGGAGCAGCATGCGTAGAACCTATTTCATATATAGGCTCTAATCATGTATCGGCCTGGGGCATGGGCAGACCGGCGAGCTTGCAGATCTTGCGAACCGGATCGGCCGGAAACAGGCTGTAGATATGCTTCTCGTAGGCCTTGCGGTCGCGGAAGCGCGAGCCCCGGTGCCTGCCCAGCTCCAGCACCAGCTTGTGCATGGTCGGGAGGCTTAGGGTCTCCTCGTAATAGTCGCGGAAGTACCAGATCAGCTCCCAGTGGTCCACGTAGAGCTCGATCCCTTCGTGCTGCGCCAGGGCGAGCGCGAACTCCTCGCTCCAGTCTTCGAGATCGAGCAGAAACCCCTGCTCGTCCGTCTCGATGATCCTGCCGTTGACGTCGAACTGCATACCCAGGCCCGCCTAACGAACCCACAACAGTATACCGAGGGCCGATCGGCCGCATGGCTGCCATGGCGCGCGTCGATCACCGCTCGCTGGCGGCTCACGCAAAACAGATCCAGGTGGTGGCAATGTACTTGACGCCCTTCCCCAGCATGACCCCACGATGCACGTGGGTCCAGAACGGCGGGAACAGGATCAGCTTGCCCTGCTCCGGCCGGATCGAGACGCCTTGCAGCGGAAATTCGGTCTCTCCGCCCGGCCCTCTTACGTCGTTCAGGTACCAGATCGCGACCAGCTGGCGCTCGCTGAACGCTCCCGGACCCGCATCCACGTGCCAATGGTAATACTCTCCGGGCAGGGTGCGCTGCAGGTTGTAGCCGATGTCCTTGAAGGAGTTGGCCGAAAAGAAGGGAAACTCGCGCGCGAACTCGTTGAATGTCGCCACGAGCTGCTGCGAGAGCGTCCGGTCTATGTCGCGCCAGTCCTCCCGCCCGCTGATGCGCAGATCGGTCGAACGTTTCACGTCCGGCGCTTCCTCGCTCGCCTGGCCGATGCGGCCGCGATACTGCTGGTCGGCGCGGGCCTCGAAGCGCCGGATCGCCTCGAGGCAGACATCCGGCGGGAGCGCCTCCGTCACTTCGTAGATGAAGCTGAGGGGCTTGACCTCGCGGATCCGTCCGCTTGAAAGCGCCATCGCCTACGCGTAGAGCAACTCGGTATTCTGCATTTCCCCGGTCGCGTCGATATTCACTCCGGTCGCCCCGGGCATGCGCAGGGCGATGTACCCTGCCATCAGCATGGCCGTCGCCTCATTGCCGTTCATCAGGCTGGTGAGCAGCTTGTCGGCAACGATCTGGCAGCGTTGCAGCCGGTCCGGCTGCTCGACGAAGTGGCGGCTCATCTGCCAGCCCCGGTCCATGTCGCGGTCGAGCTTGGCGTGAAACTCGGCCGCCTCCCGCAACAGATCTTCCGGCACCTCGATTGCGTAGACCTGCTCGCCGATGATGGCCTTGAACCGCATCCGCTTTCCCGAAGTCGTCCCGCTGAAAGCTTCCTCCGATTCGCGCGAGGATAGCGCGACCGCAAGAGGGAGACAACCGCGGCGGGCGTGTACAGGTATTTGAAAACGGCTTCGACATCCCGTACCATGCGCCCGATCAGCGCATCGAGGAGCACGACCGATGACTACCGTCTACTACCAAACCATCGACCGGATGCAGAAGAAGGGCGTCGATCCCGAGTACATCAACGGCTGGGCCTGCGGTTTTCTGCACAACCCCAAGCGCGAGGAGCAGCGGCTCAACGAGGCCTACGAAGCAGGCTACGCGCACGGCCAGGAAAAAAAAACCGACGGCTTCGACGCCTGGCTGAAGAAATAGCCCGCAGGTCAAGCAGTCTTTTCGGACTGCTCACGCCATTTCCTGGCCTCGGCGGCGTCGCGCTCGACGCCCACGCCCTTCTCGTACATCATCGCGAGCGTCGATTGCGATCCCGCGAGTCCCTGATCGGCGGCCAGCCTGAACCATTTGGCGGCCTCGACGGGGTCCGCCTTCGTGCACTCGCCCTGGAAGTACATGAATCCCAGCCCATGCTGCGCGAGCGCGAATCCCTGCTCGGCGGCAGCGCGCATCCATTTGACCGCGCTGGCGCAATTCTTCACCATGCCCAACCCGACCTGGGCCATGATCGCGACGCGGTATTGCGCCCGGGGATCGCCCCGTTCGGCGAGCGGCTGCAGCAGCTGCATCGCCCTGGCAAACTCCTTGGCTTCGAAGGCGGCGATGCCGCTCGCCAACTCCATATCGGGTTCTGACATGTTTTGCTCCCGGAATTATAATTCCCGAATAACGTGCATTGACCGGTAACCATGGCCATCATCAGCACGCGCCCTTCCGTGAGGCTGGTAAAGACGCGCTGGCGCAAGAAAGGCCCGCGCACGCTCGCCGATCGCGCCGGCGTGATCGGCGCGAACATCTGGAAGATCTCGCTCGAGATCTTCAAGCACATGGAAAAGGACGGGTTCCGCTTCGGCTCGGACCGATTGGTGACGGACGTGATCTCCGAGTTCATCGCTTTTCTCGTTCAGGTCGTCGACCGCAAAGTCTACGGCAAGTTGAGCGAGGCCGACCGCGCCAGCCTGATCAACGCCGTCGCCGCCCATCTCGCCACCACCATGGAAAACAACCAGCTCGACCTGCTCGGACCGGGGGACTACCGCGCGCCCTTCATCAGGCTGCTGAACGAGCGCTTCGGGGATTACGCCGGTTTCGAGTACCCGGGAGGAGAGCCAGGCTATCCGTGCGTGCGTTTTTTCGCCACCAGGGTATCCGACGCCATGGCGGGCAGCGACAACAGGTGGGTGGTGGAGCAGATGATGGACATCGAGGCGCCGGAAATGGTGCGCCTGATGGGCAAGTTGGTAAGCGAAACGGCGGATAGCGCGCCTCTCTAGAACCTATTTCATATATAGGCGCGTGATGCGTTGCGGCCAGGACGGACCGGATGCAAGGCGCCCGACGAAGGCCATATGTCGATATGGTCAAGGAGGGCAACGACGCAGCCGGCCGTCCTGGCCGCAACCCGCAGGGACGGGGCGATCTGGGCGCATTTCTTCGTCGGGGACCCTCGAGATATCGACATATTCCTTCGGGCCCTCCTCCTTGAACTGCATCCCACATCGCCTCCGTCGCACACGCGCCTATATATGAAATAGGTTCTAGCCTGCCGCCGGTGGCGCCGACGCAGCGGCGAGCATGGCCTCGATGGCCGCCTCGCGGCCCGCCGGCTCGAGTGCGAGCAGCCGCCGCGCCTCGGCGAGCCAGCGCTCCTTGCCTGCCCGCACGACGTGCTCCAGCACTTCCAGGCTGCCGCATTGCAGAAAATGTTCGTAGGCCGCGAGAGCCTGCGGAAACAGCTCGCGCCGCGGCGCATCGAAGGTGGCGAAATAGAAATGCAGGGCCGGCAGGTTGGCGCGCTCGAGCAGCCCCGGCAGGGTCGAAAGGCAGTCGGCGAGGAGGTCGCGCACCGCGCGCACGACGGGCTCGCTGCGGGTGCGAGCCACCGACAACGCCATTTCGCGCCACGCCTCGCCGAGCCGCTCGCCGGCCATGGCCTCTCCGACCTCGTGCAGGATCATGGTTTCCATCTCGTTGTCGGCCATGCGCGCGAGCGCCGCTTCCGTGTCGGTGATGAAATCGTAGCTCGCCAGCGCGCGCGCCATGGCATTGTCCTGCTTGCGCCACCGCCATTCCTCGATCTTCTCCCACAAATAGCGGCGCACCGACTCCTGGCGCACGAAGATCGTCCGCCCCTGCAGCATCGCC
>VGID01000022.1 GCA_016868035.1 Betaproteobacteria bacterium
CCTGCGACGCGCTCGCTCAATATGGAGTTTTTAGCCATGACCCACCCTCCACAAAAAACCAAAACCTTACTGCAACTGTTCTGCGAACGCTGATACATGGGTGTTCTGCGAACGCTGATACTTACCCGTTTACCGCTCACGGATTCTGATGCCTGATTTCTGGAAGGACTGCGGCTACGGGCTCCTGAAGCGCGCCGGCGACGGCCGCCTCGTGGTAACGGATGACTACCTGCGCGCCTATTACCAGCGGCCCGAGCTTGCTCCGGTGGAGGAATCGTGTGCGGCCGAGCGCGCGCTGCACGCCTCGCTCATGGCCGAGCCGCGGCGCAAGGTGAACGAGCGCGAGATCGGCGCGGTCGCCGACGCGGACGCACGGGAGAACTACCGGGTGATGATGCGGTTTCGCGACCAGCTCCTTGCCGCGCCGACGCTCGAGGCGTTCTACTTCGATCTGTTCCGGCGGGATATCGCGGTGCCGCCGGATTTCATACACCACACGGTGCAGGTAATCCTGCGCGGGCTGCTCGACGGCACGGACGACGCGCTGCAGGCGCGCGCGGCCGAGTTGTTCTTCCGGCCGCAGCGAACCACCGTCAAGGACGGCGCGGTTCTGCTGGCCGATGATGCGACGGTCGAGATGCACGCGGCGGCGGGCCTGTCCGGCACCATCGGCCAGCTGCTGAAGGAGACGCAGACGCCGGTGCGCACGGTCGAGCTCGACGTGCTCGACGGCAAGAACAGCGCCGAGTACTGGCGGCGTGATTCCCGCTTCGACACGGTGCTCAATCTCAATCCGGGCCGCCCGGGCTGCGCGGCGTTCGCGCGGGTGCTCGAGCGCTGGATCGCGCATTTCCACGGCACCCGGGTCTCCATCTCGTCGGTGCGGGAGATTCCCGACGAGGAATGGGTGTGGCACGTCGGCCTCGACGCCGAGGCCACCGAAATGCTCAATGAAATCTATGATGGCGGGGACGTGGAAGAGGATCGAATGAAGCGCATCATCGGCCTGTTCCGGGCCGAGTTCCCCGATCCGTCGGCGCTGCGCCCGGAGATTTCCGGATCGGCCGTGTTCCTCGGGCTCGCGGCCGCCGCCGACGGGCGCCTGCGCATGAAGCCGCAGAACCTGCTCATGAACCTGCCGCTGGCGCAGCGCACCTGATACTGGAAAGTGCGTGAGTCGTGAGTGAGTCGTGAGTGGTGAGTCGTGAGTCGTCAGTCGTCACGGTATTGAAATGACGCCCGCTGAGCGCTGGGAAGCCATCGTTGCCAACCCGGACGAGGACATCGACCTCGCGGAGGCCGCGCTGGTCATCGCCGCCGAGGAGTATCGCGGGCTCGACATCGATGCCTATCTCGCGCGCATCGACGACATGGCGGCGGTGCTGCAGCGGCGCCTGAGGAGCGATATTCCCGCCGCAGAAGCGATCCTCGCGCTGAACCGGTACGTGTTCGACGAGCTCGGTTTCTCGGGCAATGGCGCGGACTACTACGATGCGCGCAACAGTTTTCTCAACGAAGTGATCGAGCGGCGTCTCGGCATTCCCATCACGCTGTCCCTGGTCTACACGGAGCTCGGCCGGCGGCTCGGCCTCGCGCTGCACGGGGTGTCCTTCCCCGGGCATTTTCTGGTGAAATGTGCGGTGCGCGGGGGAACGGTCGTGCTCGATCCGTTTTCGCGTGGGCTATCGCTGAGCGTGGACGACCTGCGCGAGCGGCTGTGCAGGCTCTACGGCGGCACCGCGCCGGAGCCGGAGGCGATCGCCCACATGCTGGGCGCGGCGACGAAAAAAGAGATCCTCGCGCGCATGCTCCGCAATCTGAAGGGCATCTACGTGCAGCAGCGCGATTTCAACCGCGCGCTCGGTGCCGCGCAACGCATCGTCGCGCTCGGGCCCGTCGCGGCCGAGGAGTACCGCGACCGTGCCGCGATCTACGTCGAGCTCGAATGCTTCCGGGCGGCGTTGGAGGATTACCGGCAATACCTGGTGCTCAGGCCCGAGGCCGCGGACGCCGGGAGCGTGCGCGCGCGGATCGGCGAGCTTCAGCCGCTCGCGGCGCGGCTGAATTGATGCGCGGACGAGCGCAGCCCGGCAAGTAGAATCGGGGGTAACTCAGCCCGGCGAGAGTGGGCCGGGCGGTGCGGTCAGCGGCTGCCGCCCATCCAAACGCGCACGACGCGCTGCGGTTCGGGTTGCGGTGCCGCCGAGCGCCGCTCTGCGGCCGCCTGCGGCGCACGCGATGCCTTTTCCAGTGCTTCGAGCTGCGCCGGGGTCGGGTTCTCGATGTTCACCAGGATGGAACCGGTGCCAGTGGGCTCGGCCGAGACCGGGTACGGACCCGTATCCGGGCCCCGCTTGCTCTTCGGCTTGATGCGGATGTCCAGGTCATTCAGTTCCGGCGGCGGGTTCCCGTCGTAGACGAGATTGCGGCGGCGCTGCAGGTACGCGTCGCGCACGAATTCGTAGGGATCGAGCGCCGCGGTCTCCAGTATCTTCGTCGTATCCAGCAGCTCGGCGCGGCGGTTCACGAACCAGAGCCCGTAGAGCGCGTTGCGGTCCCGGTTCGGATCGACGTAGGTGATCGGGTTGGTCTTGTAGTCCGCGACGAGCCCGACCGCGTCGCGCACCGTGCTCGGGCCGAGGAAGGGGATGACCAGGTAGGGTCCGTCGCCGATGCCCCAGTAGCCCAGGGTCTGCCCAAAATCCTCGTTGTGCTTCTGCAGCCCGATTTCGGTGGCGACGTCGAGCACGCCAAGCAGGCCCGCGGTGGTATTGACGGCAATGCGTCCGACGTCGGAAAGGGCCTGGGCGAACTTGCCTTGCAGCAGGTTGTTCAGCGCGACGATCACGTCGCCGATGTTGGAGAAGAAGTTGCTGACGCCGGTGCGCACGACCTGCGGCAGCACGCCGCGGTAAACCTCGGCGGCGGGCTTGAAGATGAGGTTGTCCACCCCGTCGTTGAAGTGATAGATGCCGCGGTTGATCGGCTCCAGCGGATCACGCGGATTGCCGGTGGAGGCGCAGCCGCCCAGAGCCAGTGTAAGCGCGACCAGGCCGCAGACGACAACCGCGCGAAAACGGGACAGAGAACCCTTCATCCGATTTCCAAGTTTTGTTGTTGGCGCATTATATATCAAGCAATACGCGCTTGGGAGAGCACTTCCGCACCCGTGCGCGGCCGGATGACAGGCGCATGGAGCCGTCCCGCCGGTATCTGGAACGCGCGGCCGCTCGAGGCCGGAACAATGTCACGGTTTCGGTCCGGTGCAGCGCGCCTGTGTGCTCAAGTTGCGCGTGGGGCCCGGCCGCTTTGGGGCGGGCGGTGCCGGTCGCCGCGGGGAGAGCGGCGCGCGCCTCGATCTCGCCCCGCGAGGGGCGGGGTGCGAAGAATTGCAGGGCGGGCCGGGGGCTGCCGCGCTCTGCTATACTGAACAGCCTGATGCGCGGGGGGTTATCCGCCGTCCGCTTCTCCGGACTTCACGCGAGGAATCCAGACCATGCTTCAGAAAGTCAAGCCCGCGGTCCAGCTCAAGGACATGAGCCTGTTCCGCCAGCAGTGCTACATCAACGGCGAGTGGATGGACGCCGACGACAAGTCCACCATCCCGGTTCACAATCCGGCCGACGGAGTGCAGATCGGCACCGTGCCCAACATGGGCACGGCCGAGACGCGGCGCGCGATCGAGGCGGCCCACTCCGCGTGGGCGGGGTGGCGCGCGAAGAGCGCGAAGGAGCGTGCCGCCATCCTGCGCAAGTGGTTCGAGCTCATGATGGCGAACCAGGAAGACCTCGCGGTCCTGATGACCGTGGAGCAGGGCAAGCCGATCACGGAATCGCGCGGCGAGGTCGCCTACGGCGCTTCGTTCATCGAGTGGTTCGCCGAGGAGGGCAAGCGGATCTACGGCGACACGATCCCGGCCCCGACGCCGGACCGGCGCATCGTCGTGATCAAGGAACCGGTGGGCGTATGCGCGGCGGTGACGCCGTGGAACTTTCCCAACGCGATGATTACCCGCAAGGCGGGCCCGGCCCTGGCGGCGGGCTGCACGATGGTGATCAAGCCGGCGAGCATGACGCCGTACTCGGCGCTCGCACTGTGCGAGCTCGCCGGACGCGCCGGCATCCCCAAAGGAGTGGTCTCGGTCGTCACCGGCGCCTCCGGCCCGATCGGCAAGGAACTTACCACCAACGCGCTGGTGCGCAAATTCACCTTCACCGGCTCGACCGCGGTCGGCAAGCAGCTGATGCAGCAGTGCGCGGGAACGGTGAAGAAGGTCTCTCTCGAGCTCGGCGGCAATGCGCCGTTCATCGTGTTCGACGACGCCGATATCGACGCCGCGGTGGACGGCGCGATGGCGTCCAAGTACCGCAACTCCGGCCAGACCTGCGTGTGCGCGAACCGCATCTTCGTGCAGGACGGCGTCTACGAAAAGTTTTCGACGAAGCTCGGCGAGAAGGTCGCGGCGATGAAAGTCGGCAACGGCCTGGAAGCCGGCGTGGTGCAGGGGCCGCTGATCGAGATGAAGGCGGTGGAGAAGGTCGAGGAGCACATCGCCGATGCGCTCGCCAAGGGCGCGCGCGTGCTGACCGGGGGCAAGCGCCACGAGAAGGGCGGGCAGTTCTTCCAGCCCACGGTGCTCGCCGAGGTGGACACCTCGATGAAGATCACGCGCGAGGAGACTTTCGGCCCGGTGGCGCCGCTCTACCGCTTCCGGACGGAGGAGGAGCTCGTCAAGCTCGCCAACGACACGGAATTCGGGCTCGCCGCCTACTTCTACAGCCGCGATATCGGGCGCGTCTGGCGCGTCGCGGAGGCGCTCGAGGCGGGCATCGTCGGGATCAACGTGGGCATCATCTCGACGGAAGTCGCGCCGTTCGGCGGCATGAAGGAGTCGGGCATCGGGCGCGAGGGCTCGAAGTACGGCATCGAGGAGTTCCTCGAGGTCAAGTACCTGTGCATGGGCGGCATCGACAAGTAGCGCCGCCCGGGCAAAGAAACGCCACCGCGGATTGCGGTGGCGTTTTTGTTTGCGGCCACGTGACTGGTGACCGGCGGATCGAACGCAACCGCAGATGAACGCCGATACACGCCGATTTTTCGGGTGATGAGTAATGGGTAATGAGTTAATGGGCGAAAGCCCGTCACCCGCATTCCCCGTTACCCATTTCCCATTACCGGTTTCCATCTGCGTTCATCCGCGTTTATCGGCGGTTCCATTGATCTCTGACGAGTTTCAGATCAGGATGGATCACTCTAAGCGGAGCGCGTGATGATCCGGGTCCTCGGCATCGACCACATCGTGCTGCGCGTGCGCGACCCCGAGCGCATGGCGCGCTTTTACACCGAGGTGCTCGGCTGCCGGGTCGAGCGCCGTCGAGATGATCTCGGGATGCTGCACTTGCGCGCAGGCAGCGCGCTGATCGATCTCGTGGACGTCGCGGGCGAGCTGGGAAAGCGTGGCGGCGCGGCGCCCGGAAAAGAAGGGCGCAACCTCGAGCATTTCGCGCTGCGCGTGGCGTCGTTCGATGCGGATGCGGTCGCGCGCCACCTCGCGGCGCACGCGGTCGCGGCGGGCGAAGTGAAGACGCGCTACGGCGCGGAAGGCGAGGGGCCCTCGCTGTACGTCACCGATCCCGAGGGCAACGTCGTGGAATTGAAGGGCGTCAGCTGATTCGCTGCGCGACTTCCCCGGCGTAGGCCTGCGTGCCGAGCTTGCCGCCGAGATCGGCGGTGCGCGTGGCGGGGGCCTTGAGCGCGGCATCCACTGCGGCCTCGACCGCTTTCGCCGCGCGGTCGAACTCCGGCCGCGCATGGCGGCTTGCCATCCACTCGAAGAGCATCACGGCGGAGAGAATCAGCGAGGTCGGGTTCGCGCGGTCCTTGCCGGCGATGTCGGGCGCGCTCCCGTGCTGCGCCTGCGCGACGCAGCCCTCGTCTCCGGCATTGACCGAGCCGGCAAGCCCCAGGCTGCCCGAGAGCTCGGAAGCCTCGTCGGAGAGGATGTCGCCGAACATGTTGCCGGTGACGATCACGTCGAACCGGGTCGGATCGCGCAGCAGCAGCGCGGCGGTCGCGTCCACGATCAGCTCCTCGAGCTCGATGCCCGGGAAATCCTGCGCGACCTTGCGTACTTCGCGCAGGAACAGCGCGTCGGAGATCTTGAGCACGTTCGCCTTGTGCACGGCGGTCACCTTCTTGCGCCGCTTCGCCGCGCACTCGAACGCGACGCGCGCGATGCGCTGGCACTGGCGCGCGGTCACCTTGCGCACGGCAAGCGCCATGTCCGGGGTGGGCATGAACTCCCCGCTGCCCATGAACATGTTGCGGTCGGCGTAGAAGCCCTCGGTGCACTCGCGGAAGATCACGAGGTCCACCGGTTTCCCCGTGAGCCCGACGCCCAGGCGCGACTTGGCGGGGCGGATGTTCGCGTAGAGGTCGAGCTTCACGCGGAACTCGCCCGAGATGTTGATCCCGCCCTGCTCGCGCGGGGGGTAATCGAGGTGCGAGATCGGCCCGAGGATCACGCCCGGCGCCTGGCGAGCGGCCTCCATGACGTGCGGGGGGAGCGTGCTTCCGGTTTTCTTGAGCGCGGCGAAGCCGATGTCCTCGATCTGCCACTCCAGGCCAAGCTTGTAGAGCTCGCTGGCGCGGTCGAGTACCGCGAGGGTTGCCTTCGTGATCTCGGGGCCGATGCCGTCGCCGGGAAGAACGAGAAGCTTCATGATCAAGTCGAAAGTCGAAAGGAGAAAGTAAAAGCGTCGAGCCACCCGTGGCGTTACTTCGTCACTACGTCACTTCGTCGTCGCGTCACGGTTGTTATGGGGGAGGCGGGATTGTAACATCGGCTTTCCGACCCACGGGGGCGTCCGATGTTCGAAGGCTTCAAGCAGATCCAGGTGCAGACGAGCGACCCCGAGGTGAAGATCAACCTGCGCCACGGCGGCAAGGGTCCGGGCCTGCTGCTGGTGCACGGCAATCCGCTCACGCATGTCACCTGGCACAAGATCGCGCCGCGGCTCGCGGAGGAATACACGGTGGTCGCCTCGGATCTGCGCGGCTACGGTGACAGCTCCAAGCCGCGGGGCAAGCCCGACCACAGCAATTACTCGTTCCGGCGCATGGCGCAGGACCAGGTCGAGGTGATGGAGCATCTTGGTCTCAAGCAGTTCCACGTGGTTGGGCACGACCGCGGCGCGCGCGCGGCGTTCCGCATGGCGCTCGACCATCCGGGGAAGGTGCTCAAGTTCGCGAGCGTGGATATCGTGCCGACCCACCACGTATGGACCGAATTTCCTCGCGGCTGGGCGCTGCATTCCTACCACTGGATGTTCATGGCGCAGCCCTACGATTTCCCCGAGCGGCTGCTCTCGTCGAACCTCGAGTACTACATGAAAAAGAAGCTCGAGAAGCACATGCACGGGCAGGGCGGGCTCGAGCCCGAGGCGGTTGCCGAGTACATCCGCTGCTGCACGCCCGAGCAGATCCACGGCGTGTGCGAGGATTACCGCGCCGCGGCGACCATAGACCTCGACATGGACACGGCGGATTACGAGGCCGGCCGCAAGATCGAATGCCCCGTGCTGGTGCTGTGGGGCGCGAAGAGCCACGTCGAGCAGCACTTCAGCCCGCGCAAGGCATGGCCGCGCTACTGCTCGAACATCGCGGGCTTCGAGGCGCTTCCCGCCGGCCACTATCCGCAGGAGCAGGCGCCGGCGGAGACGTACCGTGCGCTGCGGGCGTTTTTCAAAGGCTGATCCGAAGAACGGGCACCGATGAGCGATTTTCTGGTCGAGCCGCAGGAGCTGCTGGACGAAGCAGCGCGCAAGGACGTGCTCTTCCTCGATGGGCGGCGCAGCGCGCCGTACGAAGCAGGACACATACCGGGCGCGGTCAAGTTCACGACCTACTATGAGCTTGCGCTCGATACCCGGCGGGCAGGGCTCGCCGCGTTCGCGCAAGACATGGCGCAGCGGTACGGGGCGGTGGGCGTGTCGCGCGAGCGCCCCATCATCGTGTACGAGGAACACACGGGCATGTTCGCGGCGCGCGACCTGTGGATGCTGCAGTGGCTCGGCTGCCGCGACGTGCGGATGCTGCACGGGGGCTACGCGGAGTGGAAGGCGGCGGGCGGCGAGTCGGAGACCGAGCTCGTGCAGCCGGTCGCGGCGCGGTTCGATCCCGAAATGCGCGACGAGCTCGTCATTGGTTCCGCAGAGCTCGAGAAGCGCCTGCGCACGCCCGGGCTCACGGTGCTCGACGTGCGCGAGGCGGCGGAATACGAGGGGCGCGACAACACGCCGTGCTGCGCGCGGCGCGGGCACGTGCCGGGCGCGGTGTGGGTCGAGTGGACGGAGTTGCTGGAGGCGGGGCAGTACAAGTCACCGGAAGAGATCCGCAAGCTCGCCGCGGAGAAGGGCGTGGACGTGAAGAGCGAGATCGCGCCGTATTGCCATCGCGGCGCGCGCTCGGCGGCCGCGTACTACGCGCTCAAGCATGCGGGATTCGCGAAACTGCGCAACTTCCTCGGGTCGTGGCACGAGTGGTCGGCACGGGGGGATTTGCCGCTCGAGAAGCCGTGACCGGAGGCCTTTCGGCCGTCACTCGTTTCTCGTCGCTCGTCGCTCGTTGCTCGTGACGCGGGACCTGAACGAAACCGCGGATGAACGCAGATAAGAACCGGTAATGGGTAATGGGAATTGGGTAATGCGAGTAACGGGCTTTCGCCCATTACTCATCACCCGAAAAATCGGCGTGTATCGGCGTTCATCGGCGGTTGCGTTCAAGCCACTACTCACCCGTCACGCCTATGACATAGCGTCTCCGGCCCGCGGGTAGGGCGGGTGGAATAACATACGGCCTCCGGAAGCGGGAATTCGCCCGCACGCCGGGAACGCGCGGTATGATCTCCACGCCTGGCAGGTCGAGACGCATTGTCAACAACATGGGGGAGCCATGGCAATCAAAGCGATCATCGTCAGCGAGACCGCGCCGTTGGCGCTCCGTGTAGTCGGGCCGGCGCGCCGGGCGCGCGCCTGGAAGCGGACTTGGTTGGTCGTGCTGCAGATGTTCGCCGCAGCATTCCTGGTCGCGGCTTTGGCGTCCCCGGGCTGGGCGCAGCCCTATCCGAACCGGCCGATACGGCTGATCCTGCCGTTCCCACCGGGCGGCTCCACCGACATCCTGGGGCGCATCGTCGCGCAAACCCTCGGCGAAAGGCTCGGGCAGACCCTCGTCGCCGACAACCGTCCCGGCCTTGGCGGCTACCTCGGGCTCGAGCTTGCGTCGAGAGCGGCGCCCGACGGGCACACGATCGTCATCGGCTCGCTCATCTATGCGAGCGGCCCATCGACCTACCGGACCATGAAGTTCAACCCGCAAAAGGACCTCGCGCCGATCTCGCAGATCTCGGAGGCGCCGAATTTCGTGGTGGTCAATCTCGCCGTTGCGGCGAAGACGCTGAAGGACCTCGTGGATCACGTCCGGGCGAACCCGCGGAAACTGCATTATGCGACGAGCGGCACGGGTTCCACGCTGCACCTCTCGGCGGCCATGCTGAGCAGCGTCACGAAAATGGACATGGTGCATGTGCCGTACAAGGGCGGCGGCGGCCCGGCGATGACCGCGGTACTGGGCGGCGAAGTCCAGGTGATCGTGCTGGGACCCGCGTCGGTGCCGCACTTCCAGACCGGCAAGGCGAGGGCGCTCGCCGTGCTGGGCGAGAAGCGCGCGCCGGTGGCGCCCGAGGTGCCGACCGCGAGGGAGCAGGGTTTCGACGTGGTGGTGACCGGCTGGCACGGACTGCTTGCGCCTGCCGGGACCCCGCGCGCGTTCGTCGAGCGCCTCAACAAGGAATGGGTGCAGGTCGCAAACGGCCCGGACATCCGCGAGAGGCTGCAAAAGCTCGGATTCGATCCGCGCCCGGGGACTCCCGAGCAGTTCACCGCGTTCCTCAAGGCGGAGACCGAACGCTGGACGCGGCTCATCAAGGAAGCCAACATCCCGGCTGCCGACTGACGGAGCGCGCCATGAGGCTGCGCGGCGTTGAACTGATCGTACCGCAGGCGCATGAAGCGGCCGAGTTCCTCGAGACGCTCTGGGGACTGATCCCGGCCGGCGCGCGCGGAAAGACGCAATTTTTCCGCGGCACCGGCGCTCATCCCTACATCCTGGCGGTTCGGGCGGGCGACGCACCGGCCGTGCATGCGATCGAGTTCTCGGGCCTGCCCGTGGAAATCGAGGAGCTGCACGCGCGGGTGCGCCGGTCGAATGCGCCGGTCAGGACTTTCGCGGAGCTCGACGCGCCGGGTGGCGGCGCGGGCCTAGTCGTGCAGGGCCCGGAGGCGCAGACGTATCGCTTCGTCGCCGAGCCGGCACCCCCGCCGGCGCTGCCCGCCGAGCGCGACAAGCCGGTCCAGGTCACGCACGCCGTCGTGAACGCGGCTGACGTGCCGTCGAGCGAGCGCTTCGCGGCCGAAGTGCTCGGCTTCAAGGTGTCGGATCGCACGCGTGCGATGACCTTCTTGCGCTGCAACCGCGCGCATCACGCGATCGCCTACGCGCACTCGGACGTGTCCTCGCTCAACCACATCGCGTTCGAGATGAACGACCTCGATGCCGTCATGCGCGGGATCGGCCGCATGCGGGATGCGGGCTACGAAGCCGTGTGGGGCCCGGGGCGCCACGGGCCCGGCAACAACGTTTTCGGCTACTTCATCGCGCCGTTCGGCGGCGTCATCGAGTACACCGCGGAAGTAGAGGAGGTGCCGGACGACTACAGGGTCGGTGGGCCGGATGACTGGAAATGGCCGCCCGGACGCACCGATCGGTGGGGCGTTTCGCGCAAGGACACCGCCCGGATCTCCGCCGCCGAGCGCACCTTCCGGTTTCCCCCGGGCGCGATGGAGATCAATGGGGTCAGACTCGATTGATCGGAGATCAATGGGGTCAGACTCGATTGATCGTGATCGTCTGCCGCGGTGAAGGATCGAAGTAACGAGTAACCAGTAACGAGAAACGAGTGACGAGAAACGGCCGGCCAGTCACGCCTTTCAGCTAAGGCCGTAGAGCTTCTTCCCCGCCACCGGCAGCTTCGCCATCAGCACGTCCCCCGACAGCGACTCGGTGATGTAGAGCGTCTTGCGGTCGGCGCCGCCGAAGGCGATGTTCGCCATGTGGTGGTGGTTCGGCCCGTCCGAGTACACGAGGTGCGTGGGCAGCATGTTCGCGTCGAAGCGCCACACGCCGACGCCGAGCTGGCACACGAGCAGCCCGTTCTCCTCGTCCATCTCGATGCCGTCGGGGCCGGCCACGCCGCCGGAGAGCTGGATCGCAACCCCGGTCTTCGAGATCGAGCCGTCGGCCATCAGCGGCAGCCGCCACACCTGCTGCGAGCGGGTGACGCCCACGTAGCAGTGCTTCTCCGTGGTGGAGAGCGTGATCCCGTTGGGGCTCGGCACGTTGGAGCACAGCCGGTCGAGGCCGCCGTCCGCGCGCAGGCGGAAAACCCGCCCGGTCGGATCGGCGATGCCGGTCTGGCCCTGGTCGGTGAAGTAGAGATCCCCGTTCGACGCGAAGTGCAGATCGTTGCAGCCCTTGAAGCCCTCGCTGTACGCGGTCTCGAGCACGGGCTCGATCTTCGCGGTCTTGGGATCGAGCGTGAGGATGCCCTTCTTGTAGTCGGCGATGAAGATGCGCCCGTCCTTGTGGAACTTGAGCCCGTTCGGCCAGCCGTCGTACTGCACCACGAGCTTCCATTCCTGCTTCGGCGAGATGCGGAAGATGCGCCCGAAAGGCGTGTCCACGATGTAGAGGTTGCCCTCGCGGTCGAAGGAAGGCCCCTCGAGAAAGCAGATCACCTCCGCTCCCTGGCGGTTCGGGTCCGACCACGCGGTGCGGCTCTTGTTGCGGAACTTGGGCGGCAGCGACGTGAACAGCTCGGCTTTGATCAGTTCGAGTTGCTTGAAGGGGTTGAACATTTCGTTTCTCGTGGCTCGTTACTCGTTTCTCGTGACTGGTGACTCGGTACGGGGCGCCGGCCCGTTCAAGGTTCAACGTTCAAGGTTCGAGGTTTCCGGCGAAGGTTCGTGACTTTGAACAATGAACTTTGAACTTGGAACCGGCTTATTGCGGTTCGACGCCAGCGACTTTCACGAGCCGGGTGAGCTTTTCCATGTCGGCGCGGATCGTCGCGGCCACCTGCTCGGGGGTGTTGCCGATCGGCTCGCTCGCCCCCTCGCGCTCCAGCCGCTGCCTGAACTCCGGCGTGTGGATGACTTTCACGATCGCGCCGTGGAGCCGCCCGATCACGTCGGGCGGAGTTTTCGCGGGCGCCCAGATCGCGTACATGATCGTCGCTTCATAGGCCTTCAGCTCCGGCGTCTCCTTGACCATCGGCACATCCGGCAATTGGGGCGAGCGGGCGGGGCCCGTCAGAGCCAGCGCGCGCAGCTTCCCCGCCTTGATGTGCGGCAGCGAGGGCGCAATGCTGCTGAAGTAGATCGGAACGTGCCCCGCGAGCGTGTCCACCAGCGCCGGGCCGCCGCCCTTGTACGGAACGTGGGTGAGATCGATCTTGCCCATGCCCTTGAGCAACTCGCCCGCGAGGTGCGACATGCTGCCCACGCCGAAGGAGGCGTAGTTGATCTGGCCGGGTTTCGCGCGCGCCAGCGCGATCAGCTCGCGCAGCGTTTTCGGCGGAAACGAAGGATGCGCGACGATCACGAGCGGCACCCACGCGATCTGGGTAATCGGCGCGAAATCGTTGATGGTGTCGTAGTTGAGTTTCTTGTACACGGCCGGATTGGTCACGTGGGACGTGATGCTGTGGAACATGATCGTGTAGCCGTCGGGAGCCGAGCGCGCCACGACTTCCGCGCCGATGATGCCGTTGGAGCCGCCGCGGTTGTCCACGATCACCTGCTGGCCCAGCGTGCGCGTGAGCGGGTCGGCGAGCGCGCGCCCGAGGATGTCGTTGGTGCCGCCCGGCGGCCACGGCACGACCATGCGCACGGGCTTTGCGGGATACGATTGCGCCGCCGCGCCGAACGCGGCAGCACACAGCAACAAACAGGTAAGATGCCTGATCGCTATCATGCGTTCCTCCATCGGTCATGTACTGGAGCGCCGCCCGGCTACTCGGCCTTGACGCCTGCCTCGCGCACCACCTTCGTCCACTTCGCGGTCTCCGCGCGAATGTGTGCGGCGAACTCCCCGGGCGAGCTCGAGGCCGCATCAATGCCGTTGTCGAGCAGCGCCTTGCGAACATCCGGCATCGCAAGCACCGCGACCGTCGCCTTGTTCAGCCGCTCGATGATCGCCTGCGGCGTGTTGGCGGGCGTCACCATGCCGTACCAGTTGGTCGCCTCGTACCCCTTCAGTCCGGTCTCCGCGACCGTCGGTACGTCCGCCAGCGCCTCGGCGCGCTTGTTGCCCGTGACGGCGAGGGCGCGCGCCTTGCCGGCCTTCACCTGCGGCACCGCGGTGGAAATCACCGCGACGAAGATCTCGATGTGGCCCGCGATCAGATCGACCATCGCCGGGCCGCCGCCCTTGTACGGCACGTGAACGACGTCCACTTTGGCCATGTTCTTGAACAGCTCTCCCGCGAGATGTCCCGGGCTGCCGATTCCCGACGAGGCGAAGTTCAGCTTGCCCGGCCGGCTGCGCGCGAGCGCGATCAGCTCCTTCAGCGAGCGCGTGGGCAGCGTGGGGTGCACGATGAAGATGTTCTGCAGCGCCACGGCCTGCGAGATCGGCGCGAAGTCCTTGAGCGGATCGTAGGGCACCTTGCCGATGGCCGGACTGATCACGAGCGAGCCGATCGTCGCGAGATGCAGCGTATGGCCGTCCGGCGTCGCCTTCGCCGCAAGGTCCGACCCGATGACGCCGTTGGCGCCCGGGCGGTTGTCCACGATGAACTGCTGCTTGAAGATCTCCGTGTACTTGGGCGCCATCAGGCGCGAGACGAGGTCGGTCGCGCCCCCGGGCGGAAAGCCGATGACGATGCGCACCGGCTTCGCGGGGTATTCCTGCGCTGCGGCCGGCAGCGCGCCGGTTGCGGTCCATGCGGCGAGAAAGACGAAAGCGGCGCCGCGCCGCCTGGTGCTGCCGGTTCCAGACATCTCGATCTCCAGCCGGTGTAGGGAAACTGCCGCGCGGGCCGTTCAGTTCACTTTCGCGCCCGAGGCCTTCACGACCTTGGCCCACTTCGCCATCTCCGCCTTGATGTAGTCGGCGAACTCTTCCGGCGTGCTCGGCGCGGGCTCGAGCCCCTGGGCAAGCAGGAATTCCTTCACGTCGGGCAGCCGCAGCGCCGCCACGAACTCGCGGTTCAGCCGGTCGATGATCGGGCGCGGCGTCTTGGCGGGGGCGAGCAGGCCGTACCAGTTGTTCGCCTCGAAGCCCTTGATCCCGGCCTCCGAGAGGGTCGGGACGTCGGGCAGCGAGACCGCGCGCTTGAGCGTGGTGACGGCGAGCGGGCGGATCTTGCCGGCCTTGATCTGGGGGTTCGCGGTCGCCGCCGTGGCAAAGATCATGTGCACGTGGCCCGCGATGAGGTCCACCATCGCCGGTGCGCCGCCCTTGTACGGCACGTGGACGAGCTTGGTGTCCGCAATCAGGTTGAAGAGCTCGCCGGCGAGGTGACCCGCGCCGCCCACCCCGGAGGAGCCGTAGTTGAGGTCGCCCGGCCGCTTCTTCGCGAGCGCGATGAGCTCCTTCACGGTCTTCGCCGGCACCGAGGGGTGCACGACGAGAACGTTGGTCGAGTCCACGCCGCGCGAGATCGGCGCGAAATCCCTCACCGGGTCGAACGGGAGCTTCTCGTAGAGGCTGGGGTTGATCGCGAGCGCCGCGATCGTGCCCATGAGCAGGGTGTATCCGTCGGCGGGCGCCTTGGCGACGAGGTCGGTGCCGATATTGCCGGCCGCGCCGGGCCGGTTGTCCACCACGATCTGCTGGCCGAGCGCGGCGGAGAGCTTGGGCGCCAGCGCGCGCGTGGTGGTGTCGGTGCCGCCGCCGGGCGCGAACCCGACGACGATGCGGATCGGCTTCACGGGGTATTCCGCTGCGATGGCGACGTGCGCGGTACCGCCCGCCAGGGAAAGCGCGAGCGCGGAAGCCCGGAGTAGCGCACCGGGGTGGTTACGGGCGGCAGGGCGTCGTCCAGCGTTCATGGAAATCTCCTCGATGGTGTCGTTTTGGGAATTATAGGGCAGCTAGTGCCTAGCGCGCGCCGCGCCCAGCATCGCGGCGATGCGCAGCGCCTGCTCGAGCGCGCCGGGGTCCGCCTTGCCTTTGCCCACGATGTCGAAGGCGGTGCCGTGAGCCGGGGTGGCGAACACGGTTTTCAGTCCCGCGGTTACGGTCACGCCCTTGTTGAATCCGAGCAGCTTGGTCGCGATCTGGCCCTGGTCGTGGTACATCATCACGACCCCGTCGAACTCGCCCTTGAGCGCGCGCAGGAAGATCGTGTCGGAGGGGATCGGCCCGGTTGCCGCGATGCCTGCCGCGGCGAGCTTCTCCACCGTGGGGCGGATGATGCGGATCTCCTCGTAGCCGAACAGCCCGTTCTCGCCCCCGTGGGGGTTCAGCGCGGCGACCCCGATGCGCGGGCGCTCGCGGCCCATGCCGCGCAGGGTCGTGTCGGCAAGCCGCACCGCGTCCTCGATGCGGCCGGGCGTGATGAGGTTGACCGCCTCGCGCAGCGCGATGTGCGAGGTGACGCGGAACGTGCTGAACTCCTGGATCACGTTCATCTCGCCGTAGAACCCGCGATGGCCGGTGAGATGCGCGAACATCTGGTGCTCGTCGTGGAACTTCCAGCCGCCGCGGTTGAGCGCCGCCTTGTTGAGCGGCGCGAAGCAGATCCCGTCGAGCCGTCCCGCGAGCGCGAGGTCGATCATGTGCTTGAGCGTCTCACCGGTGAGGCGCCCGGATTCCGGCGACATCTCGCCGCGCCCGATCACGGCCGGATCCACGTTGTGCAGGTCCACGAGCGGCACGTCCTCGCGCGGCCAGGCGACGTCCTCCGCGCGTTCGTGCACGCTGTAGCGCAGCGGCACGCCCGCATCGCGCATGCCGAGCTCGAGCACGCGCCGGTCGCCGAAGACGATCACGCGCGCGATATCGGCCGCTCTTCCGCTCGCGAGCAGCTTTGCCGAGATCTCGGGGCCGATGCCGGTCGCGTCCCCGAGCATCATGCCGATCAGCGGCTTGTCCATGGTGGGAAATGGGAAATGGGTAACGGGTGACGGGTGATGAGTGACGACTGACGAGTGACGGCTGGCGGATTGCTAGCGCTTCTTGCCAGCACGCTTACCGGTGGGGGTCTTCGCGCCGATGGCGAGGAGGCCGGTGAGCTCGCGGATGCTCTTCAGTTTTTCGAGGCGGAAGACGAGCTCGATCACCTTCTCCGCGCTCGCTTTCGGCAGCCGTCCCCACGCCGCGCACTGGCGGAACTTGTCGGCGAGTTCGTCGTCGCTCATCGGGTTCGCGGGGCTGCCCTTGCCGAAATCGGCGCGACCGCTGACCTTCTTCCCGTCGGCCAGCTCGATCTCGATGAGGGTGGTCATCTTCTCGTAGCCCGCCGCCTCGGCTTCCGGGTGCTCGGAGAACTGGATCCTGGCGATCATTTCCTGCACGTCGCGGCGGTTCACGACCTTGTCCGTGAACTCGGCGAGACCGGCCTTGCGCTCGAGCAGCAGGATCGCCATGCAGAACTCCATGCTGAACTTCGCCTGGAGCTCGTTCGTCGGCTGGTGGTGGATGAGAGCGTTCGGCATGTGCCGGTTGGTGCCGACCGCGACCCTGCGCACTTCGTTCGGCCGGATGTCGTGCTTGCGGATGAGATCGAGCATGAGGCCCATGCCGGGGTGCGTGAGCGAGCCCGACGGGTGCGGCTTGATCGAGACACCGGGAAACGCGAAGGACCAGGGATTGCCGAGCTTGGCCTCGATCGCTACCGGATCGTAGCCTCCGCCCGCCGCCTTGAAGAACCCGCGCCCGGCCTCGAGCACGATCGGGGTCGCGGTCCAGCCGAGCATCGCGAATTCGGCAGCCACGATCCCGCTCTCGCACGAGCGCCCCGGGTGGAAAGGCTTGGTCATGGTGCCGAAGTTCTCGCGCAGGCCCGCGGCCTGGCTCGCTGCGATGCCGAGCGCGCGCCGCGTCTGTTCGACGTTGAGGCCCAGCATGCGTGCCGCTCCGGCGGCGGCGCCGATGGTGCCGACGGTGGCGGTGGTGTGAAAGCCGTGATCGTAGTGCCGCGGATTGATCGCTTCGGCGACCTTGGTCTCGACCTCGACCGCGATCTGGTAGGCGACGAGCGCGTCGAGCCCCGAGCGGTTGTCGCGCTCCGCGAGCGCGAGCACCGGCGGCAGCGCCGGCGCGGTCGGGTGGGTGAGCAGCCCGTAGACGCGGTCCTTGGCAACCGCGAGCTGCGTGTCGTCGAAATCGTCGGCGTGGATCGCGATGCCGTTGGCGAAGGCGGCGAAGCGCGGGGACAATTTCATCCTCGTGCCGATCACGGTCGCGCCCTTGCCGTTCGCGACTCCGAGGCTCTTCAGGTATTCGCGCACGATGTGGCCCGACTCGGCGCGGTTTCCGGCGAGCGCGAGCCCGATGCCGTCGAGGATCGAGCGCTTGCCGAGGTGCATCACCTCGTCCGGGATCTTTCCGGCCTTTGTGCTGGTGATGAAGCGAGCGACGTACTCGGTGAGAGAATCGGTGTTGCGGGTCATGATGTTGCGGCTTTCGAAAACGTTGATAAATACCACATCCGCAGCGTGGGTGCCAACGCCAACGGCCGGCCTTGACCGGTTTTCACGCCGCGCAGTACCCTGCGGCCAATCCCTGCCCACGGTTGCGCGCCTCGCGTGAAGATCACCAAAGTCGAAGCGATCCCGGTCTGGTACGAGCTCACCGACGAGTACCATGCGCTGTTCGGTTCCGGCAAGAAGAAGGGCACCTCCGTGCACGCGCGCGAGGGCTGGTTCGCCGACATCCGCTACAAGGAGAACGTCTTCGTCAAGGTGAGCACCGACGAAGGCGTCACCGGCTGGGGCGAGGCCTCCGCGCATCCGGTCACCAGCGAGACGCAGGCCGGCATCCTCGCCACCGTCGAGCTCTTCGGGCGGCAAGTCGTCGGGCGGGACCCGTTCGAAATCGGGGCGATGCACGCCGCGCTCGACCACCTCTTCCTGCAGGGCAACGCGGGCGCCCGTAGCGCGATCGACATCGCGCTCTACGACATCATGGGCAAGGCGGCCGGCCAGCCCGTGTACAGCCTGCTCGGGGGAGCGTTCCAGAAGAGCTTCGGGCGGCTCGCGACGATGCCGCGCGCCGCGCCGAAGCAGATGGCGGAGCACGCGCGGATGCTGCTCGACCGCGGTTACACCTGCTTCGAGCCCAAGATGACCGGGCATCAGGAGTCGCTCGACGCGGACGCCGATCGCCTGGAAGCGCTCATCGAGGCGGTGCCCCGTTCGGCGCTCGTCATCGCCGACCCGAACCAGACCTGGGGCACGGCGAAGGACACGATCGAGCTGCTTCTGAGGCGGTTTCCTCGCGTCGCCAATCTTGCTGTCGAGCAGCCGGTCATGTACCACGACCTGGAGGGCCTCGCCGCGATCGCGCAGGCGGTGCCGCACAAGGTAGTGGCCGACGAGGCGATTCAGAACCTCGCAACGATGATCCAGATCACCTCGCGGCGCGTGGCGGACATGGTGAGCGTGAAGCTCGGCAAGTGCGGCGGCTTCTACAAGGCGATGCAGATCGTGCGCATGGCGGAAGCGGCGGGGCTGCCGGTTCGCGTGGACTGGACGCAGGGCAGCGCGCTTCTCGATACGGCCACCGGCCACCTGCACGCGGCGGTGCGCCTCACGGGCTGCGACCCGGGCATGGACTACCAGCTGCGGATCCGGGACAAGCCCGTGGCCGAGGGTGGGGCGCGCGTGCACCGGGGCAGGATCGTCATGCCCGATGCGCCGGGCCTGGGATTGGTGGTGGACGAGAAGCTCGTACGGCGCCTGGCCCAGCGCGGCCGGCCCGGAGCGGGCCACACGGAAAGGGGAAAGGGACGACGATGAACGCGCATGTACAGGCAGCGGTGCGGGTAGTACTGGCTTTCACCGTGTCGATGTGGGTTCCCTCCGCGGGCGCGCAGGCGTACCCCGGCAAGCCCGTACGCGTCATCGCGCCGTTCCCGCCGGGCGGCGGCACCGACATCATGGCGCGCGCCGTGGCGCAGAAACTGAGCGGCGCGCTGGGGCAGCAGGTCGTGGTGGAGAACCGCTCCGGGGCGGGCGGCATGATCGGCTCGGAACTCGCGGCGCGCGCCGCGCCCGACGGTTACACGCTGCTGCTCACCTCCTCGAGCACGCACGCGATCGGTCCCCATCTCGTCCGCAAGCCGCCGTACGATCCGCTGCGCGATTTTGCGCCGATCATCCTCATCGCCTCGGCCCCCAACGTGCTCGTCGTGCATCCTTCGGTGCCGGCGCGCACCGTCAAGGAACTCGTCGCGCTCGCCAGGGCGCGGCCGGGCGAGATCAACTTCGCTTCGAATGGCACGGGGACGCTCAGCCATCTCACCGCGGAATTGTTCAAGCTGCAGACCGGGACGAACATGGTGCACGTCCCGTACAAGGGCGGGCCGCCGGCGGTGATCGATCTCGTCGCCGGACACGTTTCGGGCCTGTTCGCCGCTTTTCCGACGGTCTCCGGCCAGATGCGCGCGGGCAAGCTGCGCGCGGTCGCGGTGACCAGCGCGAAGCGCGTGGACACGGAGCGGGACATTCCCACGGTGGCGGAAACCCTCCCCGGATTCGAGTCGAGCCAGTGGTGGGGCATGTTCGCGCCCGCCGGAACGCCCGCGGAGATTGTGGAGCGGTTGAACGGCGAGGTGCTGAAGATACTGGGCGACGCGGAGGTGAGGTCGCGTTTCGCCGCCGACGCCGCGCAGGCCGCGGGCGGCAGCGCGCGCGAGTTCGCGGCTTTTCTCATGGCGGATTACGAGAAGTGGGGAAAAGTGGTGAAGGCAAGCGGCATCCGCGCGGACTGAACGGCGCGGAGGCGCGGCCCGCGCCCGTCGGAGGCTGGTAGAATGTCCCGGATTTCCCTCCCGCGCTTCACCCGCATCGCAGCGTTATAACTGGAGACCCGGAGCAGGAATGGCTTCGACCATCGCCGAAAAAATTCTCGGCACGCACGCCGGAAACCGCGCGGTCAAGGCGGGCGACGTCGTCGTCGCGAAGGTGGACTTCGCGATGGTGCACGATGCGCGCGCGGCCAATGCGCTGCAAATGGTCGGGAAGCTCGGCGCCGCCGGCCTGCCGTATGCGCGCCGCAGCGCGTTCGTGCTCGATCACTATTCCCCGCCGCCGAATCCCGAGGCGGCCAACATCCATCGCGCGATGCGCGCGTTCGCGGAAGAGCACGGGGCAACGCTCTACGACGTCGGAGACGGGATTTGCCACCAGGTCCTGCCGGAAGGCGGTCATTTCACCGCGGGAGACCTCGTGGTGGGCACCGACACCCACTCGACGACGTACGGCGCGTTCAACGCGTTCGGCACCGGAGTCGAGGGCACCGACGTCTCGGCGGTGCTGATGACGGGGAAGCTGTGGTTCCGGGTTCCGGAGACCATCCGCGTCGAGCTGCGGGGCCGGCTGCAGCCGGGAGTATGGGCGAAGGACGTGACGCTGCACATGCTCGGGCGGCTCGGGGCCGAGGGAGCGAACTACCGCGCCATCGAGTACGCGGGAACGGCGGTGGCCGCCATGGACATCGACGACCGAATGACGCTCGCGAACCATGCCGCCGAGCTGGGTGCGAAGGCGGCGCTGCTCGAGTGCGACGAGAAGACCGCCGGCTGGCTCAAGGCGCACGGAGCGCGCGAGCCGCACCCGGTGCGGGCGGATCCCGGCGCGGAGTACTGCGAGCGCGTCGAGGTGGACGCTCCGCGGCTTGCGCCCCAGGTGGCGCGCAATCACCAGATCGACGACGTGGTCGGGGTGACGGAGCTCGCCGGACAGCGCATACAGTACGCGCTGATCGGCACATGCACCAACGGGCGGCTCGACGACCTGCGCCAGGCGGCGGCGATACTCGCCGGCAAGCGCATCGCGAAGGGCGTGCGCATGATCGTCACGCCCGCATCGCGCCAGGTCTGGCTCGCGGCCGCGCGTGAAGGGTTGGTCGAGGCGCTCACCGCGGCGGGCGCCTCGGTGGAAGCGGCGGGCTGCGGCACCTGCGTCAACATCACCGGCCATCTCATCCTGGGCGACGGCGACGTGGCGATCTCGAGCGCGAACCGCAATTTCAGGGGCCGGCTCGGCAACGCGAAGTCCGAGATCTTCGTCGGCTCGGCCGCAACCGTCGCGGCCTCCGCGCTGACCGGGCGCATCACCGATCCGCGCACGGTCGAGTGCGGGGAGTGGCGGCCGGTGTAAGCCGCGGGCGCGGATTTCCCCGTTCCACACTCGCTCCCTGCGCCCCGGGCCGGGCAAGACGGGAGGTTGGGCCCGGATACGCAAGGAACTGAGTTAGAATCATCGAGGCTTTGGCGACAAGCCAGCGCAAACAAAAATTTTTCACCTTTGACGAGGATGGCATGAAACTGAAGTTCTTGCTGCTCAGAACGCTCGGCCTGCTTGTTGCGTCCATTTTCATCATTCCCATCGGGCCGGCCGCGGCCTGGCCGGAGAAGCCGGTACGAATCATCATTCCCTGGGCGCCGGGAGGCAGCACCGATACCCTGGGGCGGCTTCTCGCGGCCGAACTCACCGCCCGCTGGAAGCAGCAGGTCGTCATCGAGAACCGGCCCGGTGCGGCCAGCATCGTCGGCCTACAGCTCGCGGCCGCCGCCGCGCCGGACGGCTACACCTTCATGAAGACCTCCACCGCGTACGGCTTTCTCATCGACAGGCCGAAACCGCCCGTCGATCTCGCCAACTCGTTTGCGCCGGTCGCCATGCTCGGCTTCGGCGACGGCGCGCTCGTGGTGCATCCGTCGCTCCCGGTGAAGACCGTCAAGGAACTGATCGCGCTGGGGAAAAAGAAGCCGGGTGCGCTCTTGTACGCTTCCTCGGGCATCGGCGGATTCCTGCACATGAGCACGGAATTGTTCAAGATCATGGCGGGCGTGGACATGGTGCACGTGCCGTTCAAGGGCAGTGGGCCGGCGAATCTGGACATCATTGCCGGCCATACCCAGGTCATGTTCGGTGTGCTGGTCAGCGCAAGGCCGTTCATCGAGAGCGGCCGCATGCGGCTGATCGCGACCGGCGGCACGAAGCGCAATCCCAGATTTCCCGACGTGCCGACGATTGCGGAGACGCTGCCCGGCTACGAATCGAGCATCTGGTGGGGGATCTTCGCGCCGCCCAAGACGCCGGCGGAAATCATCGCGCGTTTCCATGCCGAAACCGTGGACGTGATCTCGGCGCCGGGATTCCAGAAAAAGCTCGAGGAGCAGGGAGCCCAAGCCGTGAAAATGAGCTCCGCCGAGTTCGGCAGGCACATGGCATCCGAGCAGGACAAGTGGGCCAAGGTGATCAAGACCGCCGGGATCAAAGGCGAGTAAGAATGGTCTTCACCGGGACATGACGGCACTTATCCGTGGCGGAGCGCGCATCCTCGGCGATGAGGTCAACACGGACATTCATTGCTCGAGCAAGTATTTTCCGGGCCGGGACAACGCCTACATCGCGCAGCATACCTTCGAGCAGGTCGCGCCGGGTTTCGCGGCCGGCTTCAAGCCGGGTGACGTGATCGTCGCCGGTGCCAAATTCGGCATCAATTCTTCGCGGGAACAGGCGGTGCACGTGATGCGCACGATGGGCGTCGCCGCGATCGTGGCCCGTTCCTTCGGGCGGCAGTTCTTCCGCAACGCGATCAACAACGGGCTGCCCGTGATCGAGTGCGACGTTGCGGGCATCGAGCAGGGCGCGGAGATCGAGGTGGACGTCGCCGCGGGGCGCGTTGCGGTCCCGGCGCGTGGCATCGCGCGCAGCACGGCGCCGCTGCCGCGCGAGGTGCAGGCGATACTCGCCGCCGGCGGGCTCATCGCGTTTCTCAAGTCGCATCCGGAGTGGAAACTCGAGGAACGGGTGAGCAGTGAGCGGTAAGCAGTGAGCAGCAACGGAAGAACTTTGGAAACTTCGGGCATCTAAATAACCGCTTACCGCTTACCGCTTACCGCTTACCGCTTACCGTGTATTCATCATGAAAATCGAGCGCGTGGAAGTCTTCGGAGTCGCGGTGCCGCTGGTGGGCGAATACAAGAACGCCTATCTCACCAAGTCGGTGCAGAAGAGCGCGATCGTGCGCATCACCGCGTCCGGCGGCATCGTCGGGCTGGGCAACGTGGACCCGACGCCCGGCTACTCGAAGGAATCGACGGCGGAGCACCTGAAGACGCTGCAAACGCGGCTCGGGCCGCTGGTCGTGGGGATGGACGCGGCCAACGTGCACGCGATTATCGGGAAGCTCGATGCGGCCGTCGCGGGTTTTCTCGATTCCAAGGCGGCGATCGAGATGGCGTGCGTGGACCTTGCCGCGCGGGCCGCGGGCGTCTCCGTGCATACCTATCTGGGGGGCGCGGTGAAGGAGCGGCTGCTGTTCAACGCGTGGATCGGCATCCTGCCTCCCGGGGATGCGGCGAAGGAAACCCTGGAGTGGAAGCGCAAGGGCTTCCGCTCCGCGAAGATCAAGGTCGGCGGGAGCATCGAGGCGGACCGCGACCGGGTGGCCGCCGTGCGCGAGGCGGTGGGCCCGGACTTCGGAATCCGGATCGACGCGAACGCGGGCTACGACGCGGACACCTCGATCCAGCTGGCGCGCATGGTCGCGCCGTTCCAGCTGCAGCTATTCGAGCAGCCGGTGCCGGCGGAGGACATCGCCGGCATGGCGCGCGTTCGCCGCGAGGCCAACGCCGTCGGCGTGCCGATCATGGCCGACGAATCCGTGCTCGATCACGCGAGCCTGATCCGCATCATCAAGGCGGATGCGGCCGACATCGTCAAAGTGAAGGTGATGAAACAGGGCGGGTTCATCCACACGCGGCGGATGATCGCGACCGCCGAGGCGGCGGGCATACGCTGCGTGGTGGGACATGGCTTCGGGCTCGGCGTGAACACGATGGCCGAGATCATGCTTGCGGCGACCTCGCGCAACGTGATCGACGGGCTCGAGTGCGTGGGCCCGCTCAAGACGGCCGACGACATCGTCACCCGCAAGCTCGACCTCAATGCGGGCAGCATCGCATTGCCCGGGGGCCCGGGTCTCGGCGTCACGCTCGACGACGCCAAGCTCGCCAAGTACGCGCTCGACCCGAAGGCCGCGGCGTGAATAATGCAGGCCAAAAAATCTTTAGCCACAAAGGACACAAAGGACACGAAGGTTCTCTTTAATATTCATTGTTTAGTTTTCCTTTGTGTCCTTAGTGTCCTTCGTGGTTCGAGAATTTGATCTTTTTCCGTATCGAACGTCATTGGTTTCTAAAATGAGTGCCAGCACCCTTCGGCGGAAGCTGCGCCAGCGGCTTGCGGGCGGCCCGATCGTCGCTGCGCCCGGCGTCTATGATGCGTACGGCGCGCGCCTCGTCGAGCAGGCTGGTTTCGAGGCCGTGTACCTGACCGGCAACGGCGTGTCGGCGAGCCTCCTGGGACGGCCCGATGTCGGGCTTGTCGATCTCACGATGATCACGGGCCACGCGCACCGGGTAGCCGCGGCGGTGGGGATTCCCCTGATCTGCGACGCCGACACCGGCTACGGCAACGCGGTCAATGTCCGGCGCACGGTGGAGGAGTTCGAGGCGGCGGGGATTGCCGCGATCCACCTCGAAGACCAGGCGTCGCCGAAGCGGTGCGGGCAGTTGCCCGGCGCGCGTCCGGTGATCGGTCTGTCCGAAGCGGTCGGCAAGATCGAGGCCGCGGTGGCGGCGCGAAGTGACCCGGATTTCGTGATCATCGCGCGCACCGACTCGGCCGAAGGGCAGGGGCTGGACGAGGCGATCCGGCGCGCGCAGACGTTCCGCAAGGCGGGCGCCGACGTCTGCTTCGTCGAACTGAAGAGCAGCCCGTCGATACTGGACGATCTGAAGCGCGTGACTTCATCGGTGGACGCGCCCTGCCTCGTCAACATGAGCGCCGGGGGCGCGCTCGAGGGCCTCGATGCCGGGACGATCGAGCGGCTCGGAGTGCGCATCGCGATCTACCCCGGGCTCGCGCGCGCCGCGGCGGGGTTCGCGATCCGCGAGGCGCTCGCCGCGCTCAAGCACGACGGCAATACGAAGGCGTTGCGCAACCGGATGCTGACCCTCGCCGAGTACAACGAGGTCCTCGGGCTGGACGAGGTCGAGGAGTGGGAGCGGCGCTACCTGCGGTAGCCCGAAAGTGACGAGTGACGACTGACGGGTGACGGGGCGTACTGAAGGTGGAAGACGGAAAACGGCGGGCGGACGAACTCGATTCGCGTTTCACGGTCCGCGATCCACCGATGCTGAAGCTCTACAACCGCGAGCGATCCGGCAACTGCTACAAGGTCCGGCTGATGCTGTCGCTGCTCGGGCTGGAGTACGAAAAGATTCCGGTGCATCGCGAAGGCAAGGGGCGCAACATCCTGCCGCCGGAATTCGAGAGGCTCAGCCCGTTGCGCCAGATCCCGGTGCTGGTCGCCGACGGTAAGCCCTACTGGGGAACGATCGCGATCCTCGTGTACCTGGCCCGCAGGTACGGCGGAGAGCGCTGGCTTCCCCACGATCCCGAAGGAGAGGCCACGGTGACGCAGTGGCTCTCTCTCGCCCAGAACGAGATTTTCTCCGGCCTCGGGCGCGCTCGCTCGATGCGCGCCGGGCGATGGCACGGTTACGGTACCCTCGAAGAAGCGCATGCGGTCGCTGCAATCGCGCTGCGGGTACTGGAGGCGCGCCTGTCCGCGAGCGACTGGCTCGCGCTCGGACGCCCGACGATCGCCGATGTCGCGTGCTATTCGTACACGGTGTTCGCTCCCGAGGGGGGGATCTCGCTCAAGCCATACCCGGCGGTCCGGGCCTGGTTGGGGCGCGTCCAGGGTCTCCCGAATTATCTTGCGACGCCGGTCTACGACGGCGCCGGTGGCCCGCTGGTGGAATGACCCGCTAAGACGCCGGTCCAGGCCGCGCGGAACCAGCGCCTACGTAACGCGCGCGGCCGCCGCGCTATCGCGCGATACGCCGGGCATCGCGGCGCGAGCCGCAGGTTCGCGCTGCGCGAGCCGCCCTGCCGCGAGCTCGCCGGCCTGGACCACCGCCACGAGACGGCTCTGGTCCTGAAGCACGGCGATGTCACGCAATGGATCGCCGTCGACGATGAGGAGGTCGGCTACCTTGTCGGGTTTCAGGGTGCCGATCGTTTCCTGGCGCTTGATCGCGAGCGCCGCTACGCTCGTGGCCGCACGGATCGCCTCCAGCGGCTGCAGTCCGGCGCGCACCAGGAACTCCAGCTCCCGGGCGTTCGTGCCGTGCGGATAGCGGTTGCCGAGATCCCCGCCGGCCGCGATCGGAATTCCGGCGTCATGCGCCATCTTTGTGCTCTTCAACCATAGCGGCTCGTTCACCGCCATCTCCTCGCGATGCTTGCGCATGAGGTTGAGCTTCGCGCCGAGCTCCAGCACGCTATACAGGGTGCACAGGGTGGGCACCAGAATCGACGTTGTTTCCTTGAACATCCGGATGGATTCCTCATCGAGCCGGGTGCCATGCTCCACCGTGTCCGCGCCCGCCCGCAGGGAGAACTTCACGGAGTCGTAGGATTGGGCGTGTACCGCGACCGAACGCCCCCATCGATGCGCTTCCTCAATGGCCACCGTGACTTCTTCCTGGGAAAAGGTGGTCATCCAGGTGTACGCGTACGGACCGACCTCGACGCCGCTCGCGGCGAGCTTGATGTTGTCGACGCCGTTGCGGATCTGCCGCCGGATCTCCTTTCGCATCTCGATGGGTCCATCGACCATGCTGCCAAAGCCGTGGGACGCCGACCAGTGCGGGGGAAGCGTGTCGCCCACGCCGGCCGTCGAGCAGATCACCTGTCCGCTCGCGACGATCCGCGGGCCGGGAATGCGCTTCTCCGCGATCGCATCGCGCAGGGTCACAGCGACGTTACCTATGGTTCCGACATCCCGGATTGTCGTGTATCCCGCGGCGATCACCTTCTGCGCATTGAGCATGCCGTTCAAGGTGGCGATCTCGATCGAGCAGCGATTGACTTCTTCGAGATTGCGGAAGCCGTTGTAGACGAGATGCGCGTGGCAATCGATGAGGCCCGGCATGACGAGAAGCCCGGTCAGGTCGACAGCGGTACCGCCTGCGCGAAGCTTCTCCGGGAGGTCACGAGCCGAACCGGCATACGCGATTTTTCCCTCGTGCACCACGACCGCCGCCTTTTCCACGATCGGCTGCAGTCCGTCGAGCAGCCGGCAGTTGTCGAGGATCAGCCGCTCGCCGCGGGAAAAGAGGGCGTGATCGAGGGAAGAGGACGTGCCCATGACGTCTCGTCCTACTGCACCTGCGCTCCGGAGATTTTCACCAGCCGTCCCCATTTCTCGATCTCCGTTGCGATGAATTTCCGGAACTCGGCGGGGGAAGTGCCGGCGGCGTCCGCGCCTTGCTCGAAGAGGCGCTTGTGCAGTTCGGGCGCATTGAGCGCCTTGACGATCGTGCTGTTGAGCCTCTTCACGGCGCGCTCCGGCGTCCCCGTCGGTACCAATATGCCGGTCCACAGCGCGACATCGAATCCGGGCAGAAGCTCGTTGAGCGCCGGCACGTCAGGCAGCCGGCCGGCCCGCTTCGATGTGGTAACTCCGAGCGGCCGCATCCGGCCGGCATCGAGATGACCAACGATTTCGGCGAGCGGCGAGAAGACGAGTTGTACTTCTCCGCCCAGAAGTCCGGTAGCCGCGGCGGCTCCGCCTTTGTACGGGACGTGCACCAGATCCGCTTTCAGCATGCTTGCGAACAGGGCGCCGGCGAGGTGCAGGGAGGTGCCGCTGCCGCCCGAGCCGTAATTGAGGGGTTTTCCTTTGTGATCCTTCACGAATTTGATGAATGCTGGGAGGTTGTCGATTTTGATGTGATTCGGATTGACGACCAGGACGTTCGGGACGAAGGCAATCCGCGAGACGGGGCTGAAATCGCGCACGAAATCGTAAGAAAGCTTCTTGTAAAGGCTGATGTTGGTCACGATAGAGCTGTTGGCCATCAATACGGTGTAGCCGTCGGATGGCGCTTTCGCCGCGTGCTCCGTACCGATATTGCCGGAGGCGCCCGGCCGATTATCGACCACGATGGGCTGGCCAAACTCGACGCGCAGGCTCTCGGCGACGAGGCGGGCCGTCGCATCCGCCGCGCCGCCCGGCGGAAATGGAACGATCATCCGCAGCGGCTTTGTCGGCCACGCATCTGCGGCACTCCAAGCGAGTGGGATGCCGACGAAAAGGGTTGCTACCGCACAGAGCAGGCGAAATGTGGTAATTATCGTTGTTCGCATGAAATTCACCTTTTCAAGATTCGCGCCAGCCATGCTAGCCAAGGCGCCTGGTGTGGTCAATAATCGAAGCGCACGACAGCGATAAACTCTGCCAAAATTTTGATCTACGTTCTACGTACTGAGTCGACGGAGTTCATATGATGGAAGTCACGCGGAAACTCGCACGATTCATCGTCGAGCATCACTCCGCCGGGATTCCGCAGGAGGTGCGGCACGAGGCGGCGCGCTCGTTCCTGAACTGGGTCGGGTGCGCAGTCGGAGCCTCGCGCCACGAGACCGTGGAGCGGGCGCTCGCGGCCCTCGCCGGGTTTTCGGGCCCCGCAGAGGCGACGGTGCTCGGGCGCTGGGACAAGCTCGACATCATGCTCGCTGCCCTGATGAACGGGATCACGTCGCACACCTTCGATTTCGACGACACGCATCTCAAGACCGTCATCCATCCGAGCGGGCCGGTCGCATCGGCGATCCTCGCGCTCGCCGAGCGCAAGCCCGTGACGGGGGAGGAGTTTCTGCACGCGTTCATCCTGGGCGTGGAGGCCGAGTGCCGCATCGGCAACGCGGTCTATCCTTCGCACTACGACGTCGGCTGGCACATCACCGGTACCGCCGGCGTGTTCGGCGCCGCCGCCGCGGCGGGCAGGTTGCTCGGGCTCAGCGAGCAGCAGATGACGTGGGCGCTCGGGATCGCGGCGACGCAATCGTCGGGGCTGCGCGAGATGTTCGGCACGATGTGCAAGCCGTTCCATCCCGGTAACGCGGCGCGCAACGGGCTGCTCGCGGCGCTGCTCGCGGGAAAAAACTTCACCAGCTCCAACCAGGGGATCGAGGCCCCGCGGGGCTTCGCGCACGTGCTCGCCACGGATCGCAATTTGAAGGAAATCACGGAGAAGCTCGGCGAGAGTTGGGAGATATCGCTCAACACCTACAAGCCGTTTGCGTGCGGGATCGTGATCCATCCGGCGATAGACGGCTGCATCCAGCTCCGCAACGAGCACAAGCTTACGGCCGACCAGATCGAGAGCATCTCGCTCAAGGCGCATCCGCTCGTTCTCGAGCTCACCGGCAAGAAGACGCCGCAGGCGGGCCTCGAGGGCAAGTTCAGCGTCTACCACTCGGCGGCGGTCGCCGTGATTTACGGCGCCGCGGGAGAGGCGCAATACAGCGATGCGTGCGTGCGGGATCCGCAAGTGACCGCGCTGCGCGACCGCGTGAGCGCAACCGTTGACCGCGGCCTGCACGAGGACCAGGTGCGCATCTCGATGAAGCTCAAGGACGGCCGCACGCTCGAGAAGTTCGTCGAGCACGCGGTCGGGAGCCTCGCGCGCCCGATGACCGACGCGGACCTGGAGGCGAAGTTCCGCGGCCTGTGCGAGGGGATCTTGTCGCCGCTCGAAACCGGGAACCTGATCCGGTTGTGCTGGGACGTGGCAAAGCTCAAGGACGCGGGCGAAGTCGCGCGCGCCAGCGTTCCCGCCGGCCGAGCGCGGAAAGCGGCGGGCTGATCGCCCGCCTGCGCGGCGCGGAAACGAGGCAGGCTCGGCCCTTATTCGGGCTTGAGGCCGGCTGCTTGCGCGATTTTCTTATAGCGCTCTGCATCCGCCTTGATACGGGCGTGAAAATCAGTTGACCGCATGCCCACCGTCTCGGCGCCCGTAACGGCGAAACGCTCGCGCACATCGGGCATTTTCAGCACCTTGGCGATTTCCGAATACAGCTTCGCGATGATCGGTTTCGGCACGCCCTTGGGGGCGAACAGGCCGACCCAAATCGTGGCGTCGAGCCCCGGTACTCCGCCTTCCTTGGCCGAGGACCATTCGGGCGTTAATGCCGAGCGTCCCTGGGTGGTCAGCCCAATCACCCTGATCCGCCCCGCTTTCAAATGGGACAGCGCGGCTGCAATCGAGACGACTCCGATCATCACTTCGCCTCCTGCCACCGCTCCAGCCGCCGGCGCCCCGCCCTTGTAAGGCACATGCACCAGCTTGATCCCGGTGGCCGTTGCCAGCCACTCACCCGCCAGGTGGTTCGGGCTCCCGTTTCCCGCAGATGCGTAAGCGAGTCGACCCGGCTCGGATTTGGCCCTGGCGATCAGGTCCTGGTAGGTGCGAATCGGCGCCTCAATGTGCGCCACCATCACGAGCGGACTTTCGCTGACCATCGTGATCGGCGTGAAGTCCCGATCCAGGTCATAGGGAATCTTGCTGAATATCGCCGGATTGATTGCAAATTCGCCGACAGCCGCCATCAAAAGCGTATAGCCGTCCGGTTCCGCCTTGGCCGCAATACCGACCGCGATGAAACCGCTGGCGCCGGGCCGGTTATCGACGACAAAACGCCAGCCGAGGGTCTCCGTCAGTTTCAGTGTGACCAGGCGTGCGGCGACGTCGGTCACGCCTCCGGGTGCAAACGTCACCAGGACACGAATGGGCTTGGTCGGGTATTCCTGGGCATATGCTGCAGATGCAGAAGCCGCAAACAGCGCAACGAGCAACACTCTAGTCATCATTCGCATTATCGTGCCTCCATTATCTACTTACGGTGACTCACGGAGCGCTTTGAGTTCCTGACTACATCGTTCCGACGAACCTCTTGGTTTGCCGCTCAATCCTTCCACAAATTGCGAAAGCGTGTTGCCACGACCTGATCGTAGGCAACGGATCGGGACAGGAGACCGACAGCCCGCGCGAACTGGTTCACGCCTTCCACGGTTCCTTCCGAGATCGCTGGATCGTAAAAAGGAAGGTCGCGCTCGATCAGCGTGGCAATCAACCCCGCCTCGGTGGCGGGAAATAGCCTCTTCCCGATCCCGGTTGCTCGAGACGGGTTCTCCTTGAGCGCTTTCTGCGCCCTCACGACGGCCTTGATTCCGGCCGCCACTGCCTCAGGCTCCTCTCTTATCTTCTTCTCCGTCGCGACCAGCACCGGAAACGTGTAACCGCAAGCCGACGCTGGGCCGTCCCCCCTTCGTACATCCAATACCAGCGTGCCTGTCCCGTTTCGGATCGCGATTTCCGCGCCCATTCCATTGGCCCAAAACCCATCCAGCTTTCCCTCTTCCAGCGCTCGTGCCGCGGAAACCCCGAATGGTACTTTCGTCCCGCTGATCCCGGGTATGGGGCCGATCTGTATCCCTTCGCGCTCCGGATCGATGCCGGCTTCCCTTAGAAGCTGCCTCAATCCCGCATCGGGTCCCGGCGCGGCGCCGATCCGGAGCCCCTTGACGATCCCGACTTCTCCCCGTCTCGCATTGAGATCGCGGCGCACAACCAAAAACCAGTACATCCTCTGCGCCAAAGCGACCAAAAGCTTACCGCCCCTCCAGTCCGGAAATGCAGCGAGCGTCGCGTGCGCCGATCCCGCCACGAAATCCACCTCGCCATCTCGCAGCACTTCCATGGCCTTGGTCACCGGGGCCAGATTTTCAATCTTCGCCTCGTATCCCTGCTCCTTGAAAAAGCCCAATTCGACCGCCGCGATCGCCGGAAAATACGAATTCGATATCATGTCGGCTACCGCCACGCGCATAACATCCCCCGGTCGCAGACCTCGGTTTTCCGCAGCACCCTCACTTTTTCCGAAATTGCAGGTCAGGCCGCGCGGCGTTTGGCTTTCGCTGCGGCGGCTTTCGCTTTCCCGACGAGCCCCGTCGCTTCGAGGTCGGCGCGCATCTGCTCCCTGGCTTCCTCGCCCATCTCCGCGCAGGGCGGGCGCACCGGGCCGCCCGTCATGCCGATGCATTCCATCCAGAATTTCTGCTCGGCGATCGCCATGCGGCCGCCGCCGCCGTAGCCGGGTATCCATTTCGCGAGCACCGAGCGCAGGGGATTCAAGCTGCGGCAGATCTCCGTCGCCGTGTTCATGTCGCTGGCGAGCGCGGCGCGGTAGTAATCGTTGACGGGGGTGTAGCCGGGCACCTGGTAGAGGTGCGGGCAGTAGTTGAGCAGCCAGCGGTCGCCGCACACCGCGACGTTGTACAGGAACGGTGCCTCGTCGGCGACGCTCACTTCCACCTCCCTGCCGATCGCGTCGCGCAGCGCGGTGGTGGGCTGGGGCTTGGGCACGCCCTGCTTGAAGCCGCAGATGTTCGGCAGCGCGGAGAGCCGCCTGGCGAGGCGGGTCGAGATCGGATAGGTCTGCTCGGTATTGAAGAGGACGATGCCGATGTCCACGCGCTCGCACACGAAGCGGAAATAGTCGAACACGGCGTCGTCGTTCGGCGCCGCCATGTACGGGGTGAGGATGATGACGAAATCCATGCCCGCATGCTGCGCGTGCTGCGCCAGTTCCACTGCCTCGTACGGATTCTGGTGGTGGCAGCCCGCGATCAGGGGTACGCGCCCCCTGGCCGCTTCGACGTTGATCTCGACGAGGCGCATGCGCTCCTCGTTGGTCAGCGCCCAGAACTCCCCGACGTTGCCGGCGCAGTAATGGCCCGCGATCCCGAGCGCCGAGATGCAGTGCTCGAGGTTGGCCGCGTTTCCGGCTTCGTCCAGGCGGTCATCCGCGGCGAAGATCGTGGGCAGGGCGGTCCACACTCCCTTCAGCACCGTCTTCGCGTATTCCTTCGCTTCGTGCTTGCGGTATTTCATGGATGTCCTCCGCCGGTCCGGACGCACGCCCGGGTGGTAGACCGTTGGGCAAGCATACCAGACGGCTATGCGCGTCACCACGCGAGGCGCCCGCCCGGGTGCACGCCGCGGGGCGAAGGGTTAACATTCAGGGACACGCGCGCCTGGGCAACGGGGGCGCGGACGTCGTGCTCAGCAGCTCGCCGGCGGAGTTCGCGGCGTTCATGAAGGCGCAGAACGCCCATTACGAGAAGCTCGTGAGGCAGATCGGCGCGGTCGCGGAGTGAGCGCTGCGCGCGGGAGCGCAAGCCGCCGCCGGTCTTTTATTGAAGGGGAGCAATGGTGCTGAAAATCGGGGTATTGCTGGGCGACGACATCGGGCTCGAGGTCGTGCCCGAGTGCGTCAAGGTACTGAAGGCCGCGGCGGCGAAGGTCGGGCTGGCGGTCGAATGGCAGGAGCTGCCGATCGGCAAGCGCGGGCACGAGCTGCACGGGCACACGATGCCGCAGCCGACGGTGGCCGCGCTCGAGAAAGGCGACGGATTCATCTGCGGGCCGATCGGGCACGCTGCCTACCCGCGCAACGATCCGACGTGGATCATGCCGCCGCTGCGCAAGCGCTTCGAGCTGTTCGCCAGCATCAAGCCGGTGAAGTCGTATTCCAACATCCAGTCGGTGCACAAGAACGTGGACATCGTGTTCCTGCGCGAGGTGACCGAGGGCATGCAGTATTCGGGTACGGTCGTGATGGGCGCGGGCGAATTCAGGCCGAACGACGACACCTCGATCGGGATGCGCGTGATCACGCGCCGCGGCGCGAGCCGGGTCGCGCGCGAGGCCTTCGAGATCGCGCGCACGCGACCGCGCAGGAAGCTCACGGCGGTGCACAAGGAGCCGGTGTACCGGGTCTGCTGCGGCATGTTCGCCGAGGAATGCCGCAAGCTCGCGAAGGAATATCCGGACGTGGACTACGGCGAAGCGATGGTGGACACGTTCTCGATGAAGCTCGTGATGGCGCCGCAGCAGTACGACGTGGTGGTCACGACCAACCAGTTCGGCGACATCCTGACGGATGAAGGGGCGGGCGTAGTGGGCGGCCTCGGGCTCGCGCCGGGACTGTGCGCGGGAGCGAACCTCGCCATGTCGCAGGCGACCCACGGCTCGGCGCCCGACATCGCCGGCAAGGGGATCGCGAACCCCTACGCGATGATCATGTCAGGGAAGATGCTGTTCGAATGGCTCGGCCGCAAGCGCAACGAGCCGAAGGCGACGGAGGCGGCGAAGCGCATCGACGCGGCGATGGACCGGGTGATCGCGGAGGCGAAGGCCCTCACGCCGGACCTCGGCGGGAAAGCCTCGACCACGCAGATGGGCGATGCGATCGTTGCCGCGATTTAGCGGCGTGACGCGATGAGTCGTGACATGATCAAGCGTGACGCGGTACGGCGTGACGTGATGAAGCGAGCGCCCGTGAATGTCGGTCAGTCTCGCACTTCCATGTCACGCAGCGCCAAGTCACGCATCATTCGGGCTTGATGCCGGCCAGCCGCACGACGTCGCCCCACTTTTTCAGCTCCGACCTCATGTAGGCGATGAACTCCTCGGGGCTGGACGGCGTCGGGACCGTGCCCTCGGACAGCATGCGTTCGATGACGTCTTTCTGGTTGAGGGTATCGACGATCGCCTTGTTGAGGCGCATGACGATGTCCCTGGGCAGGTTGGCGGGTCCGATCATGCCCGCCCACGCGTAGGCTTCGTATCCGGGCACTCCCGCCTCGGCGATCGTCGGAATCTCCGGCATCGACGGGATGCGCTGGGCGTTGCCGATACCCAGCGCCCGCACCCTGCCGCTGCGCACGTGAGGCAATATCGGCGGGATGCTCGCGTAGAGGATATGGGCTTCCCCGGATACCGCGGACACGACCGCGGGCGCCATGCCCTTGTACGGGACGTGCAGTATCTTCACCTTCGCCATCGAGTTGAACAGCTCCCCGGCGAGATGCGACGAATTGCCGGAGCCGGGCGAAGCGTAGCTCACTTCGCCGGGCCTCGCCCGGGCGAGCGCGACGAGCTCTTTCACGTTTTTCACCGGCAGCGACGGATGGGCGACCAGCATCAGGGGGAAATTCACCATGTTGGCGATCTGGGTGAAGTCCTTCAGCGTGTCGTGGGGCAGCTTGGAATAGATGAACGGATTGACCGCCAGCGGGCCGGCGGAAGCGGCGGCAAGGGTGTAGCCGTCGGGGGCGGCTGCCTTCAGGACTTCGAGGCCGACGATGGCGTTGGCGCCGGGGCGGTTGTCCACCAGCACTTGCTGGCCGAAGCGCTCGGACAGGCCCTTGGCCACGATGCGCCCGATGTAGTCCACCCCGCCCCCGGCCGGGAACGGAACGATGATCCGGATCGGCTTCGCCGGATAGGCTTGGGAGAGTGCCGGCGCGGAATGCAGTCCGGCGACGGTTAATGCGAACGCGAAGGCGCGGATCGCGGTGCTGGTGCGCATGATTTTCTCCCCCCGGCCGGAATCACGTGAAACGGTCGCCGAAAGCGCCGTGGTTGTCAAGGTGGCGCGGCATCCAGCGCGTGGACGGGACCAGCCCGGCCGAAGTATGCTTGCGCGGAGGCGCTGCCCCTGCTTTTGATTCCGCCGACGCTCGCATAGGAGGTACTCCATGTCTTCGACCATCGCGGCGCAAGCCGTAACCCGGCCGGCCCTCCAGCGCGCGCTGATGCTGATCGACGGGCAGTGGGTCGGAGCAGCGGACGGGCGCTTCCTCGAAGTCGAGAATCCGGCCAGCCGCGCGCTCATTGCGGAAGTGCCCCGCGGCGGCCCCGAGGATGTCGAGCGCGCGGTGCGCGCCGCCGCCCGCGCGTTCGAGAGCTGGAAACTCACGGCGGTGCGCGATCGCGGCCGGATGCTGCTGCGGATCGCGGACGCGCTGGAAGCGAAGAGCGAGGCGCTCTGCCGGATGCTCGCGACCGAAACGGGGAATGCGATCCGCACGCAGTCGCGTCCCGAGGTGCGCACCACGGCGGAAGTGTTCCGCTATTTCGGCGGCGTTGCCTCCGAGCTGAAGGGCGAGACGGTCCCGCTGGGCGAGCACGTTCTGAGCTACACGCGGCGCGAGCCGATCGGGGTGGTGGGCGGGATCATCCCGTGGAATTCCCCGGTGGTGCTCGGCGCGCTGAAGATCGCGATGTCGGCGGCGGCGGGCAACACGCTGGTTCTCAAGGCGGCCGAGGACGCGCCGCTCGCGGTGCTGGAAATGGCGCGCACCTGCCAGGAATTCCTGCCGCCCGGGGTGTTGAACGTGCTGACCGGGTACGGGGAGGAGTGCGGCGCGGCGCTCGCCCGGCACCCGCTCGTGCGCAAGCTCACGTTCACCGGCTCGACCGAGGTCGGGAAATCGGTCATGCGCGCGGCGTCCGAGCGGATCGTGCCGGTGTCGCTCGAGCTCGGCGGCAAGAGCCCCGCGATCGTGTTTCCCGACGCGGACGACGAGCGGGTCGCCGATGGCGTGATCTCCGGCATGCGCTTCACGCGCCAGGGCCAGTCGTGCACCGCCGGCTCGCGGCTTTTCCTGCACCGCGAGATCTTCGATTCGTTCCTGCACAAGCTCACGGGCAAGCTCGCCGCGCTCCGCATCGGCGACCCGCTCGACGAGGCGACCGACATGGGCGCCATCATCAACCGCAAGCAGTTCGAGCGCGTGTGCTCCTACATCGAGGACGGGCTGCGCCAGAAGGAGGCGCGGCTGCTGATGGGAGGCCTGCCCCCGCGCGAGGGCCCGCTCGCGGCCGGGTACTTCGTGCAGCCGACGGTCTTCGCGGGCGCGCGCAACGAGTGGCGCATCGCGCGCGAGGAGATCTTCGGACCGGTGCTGGTGGCGATCCCTTGGTCGGAGGAGGCCGAGGCGATCCGCATGGCGAACGACAGCCACTACGGGCTGGCGGCGTACGTCTGGACTCATGACATCGGGAAAGCCCTGCGCGCGGCGCACGCGATCGAATCGGGGTGGGTGCAGGTGAACCAGGGCCTGGGACAATCGCCGGGGCACTCCTACGGCGGCTACAAGCAGAGCGGGATCGGGCGCGAGTTCTCGCTCGAGGGGATGCTCGACAGCTTCACCCAGCGCAAGAGCGTCACCGTCAATCTGCAGTTCTGAGCGGAGCCGCGAGCGGCGGGCGCGGCGATATAATCGGAGGCCTCAAGAGAAAAAAGCCCGCCGGGCCGCGTAAGCGTGGTCGAGGACAGGCGCGTAGGAGGGAAAAACATGATGCGACTAGTGGCCGCGTGCTGTGCGGTGGTCGTCGCGCTCGCGCCGGCGAGCGGCTTGGCGCAGAAGAAACCCAAGAAGAGCGCGGCTCCGAAAGTCGAGCAGCTGGCGTGCATGCTGGGCACGGATGACCGGCACGCGCGCATCGCGCTCGAGATCATCGACGGGCGCGTCAACCGTTTTGCGTACTACAGCAAGTGGAAGCCGCGCACCTGCTCGCTCGAAGTGGAGCGCGACGACGCCTTCAGCAAATGGGCGGACACCGGCCCCGTCACCGTCGTCACCCTGGTCGAGGACAAGGGCGCGTTCCTGATCGACCACGAGCGCGGCAAGTTCCACTTCATCTTCCGCGAGATCGACCGCATGCGCTACTGCGGGATGGAGGGCAAGATCAACGGCAGCCTCACCATCTGGCGCGGCAGGCGCGAATGCGCGCTGCACGGCGTAATGGACGACGGCGATATCTAGGCGGTGGCTTTCTCGCGGAACTTGTCGTACACGACGCCCTCGGCGTGGAGCGAGGTGATCTGCGCCCCGGCATAACCGAGGCGCTCCAGCACTTCATCGGTGTGTTGCCCGAGCCATGGGGCGGGCATGCGCGAGCGCGCGAGCTCCGCCGTTGACTTGACGGGGTTGCCGAGCACCTTCATGCGTCCAATCTTCGGGTGCTCGATCTCGACGACCATCTGGCGCGCTCTCGCGTGCTCGTTCTCGAGCGCCTGGTCGTAGGCAAAGACGGGCCCGCCCGGCACGCCCGCGGCGTCGAGCTTCGTCACCCAATGCCCGGTCGGTTGCCGTGCAAAAACCTTCTCGATCTCGTCCTGGAGCTCGTCGATGTTCTTGAGGCGCGCCGGCAGGGTCTTGAAGCGCTTGTCCTCCAGTATGTCGGGGCGCTCCAGCACCTGGTTGCAGAACGCCGTCCACAGCTTATCGTTGTTCGCGCCCACCGTGACGTAGGCGTCCTGCGTGCGGTAGGCCTGGTAGGGCGTCGAGCGGCGGTGGCGCGTGCCCGTCGCAATCGGAATCTCCCCCGAGCCGAAATAGGCGCCGGCCTCCCAGAACGTCCACGCGAGCCCCGCTTCGAGGAGCGAGGTCTCGAGATACGTGCCTTCCCCGGTCTTCAGCCGCTTGATGTAGGCGCCGAGGATGGAGTAGAGCGCGGTCGTGCCCGCGGCGATGTCGTTCATCGCGATGCCGACCTTGGCCGGGCGCCCGTCCGGCTCGCCGGTCATGGTCATGATGCCGCTCATGCCCTGCGCGATGATGTCGAAGCCGCCCTTCTTGCTGTACGGCCCCGTCTGCCCGAATCCCGAGATCGAGGCGTAGATGATGCCGGCATTCACGGCCTTGACCGCCTCGTAGGCTATCCCGAGCTTGCGGGTGACCCCGGGGCGGTAGTTCTCGATGACGATGTCGGCATCGCGCGCGAGCTTCATGAAGACCTCCCTGCCTCGGGGATCCTTCATGTTGAGCGCGACGCTCTTCTTGTTGCGGTTCAGTACCGCGAAGCAGTAGCTCTCGCCGTTCACCTTGGGGTCGAACCGCCGCGAGCCGTCGCCTTCGGGGAAGGTCTCGATCTTGAGGACCTCGGCGCCCATGTCGGCGAGCATCAGCGTGCAGTACGGCCCCGCCATGATCGCGGTGAAATCGAGCACCTTTACTCCGTCGAGCGGGAGCGCCATTCGCCTGTCCTCCTGGAAGCCGGGCCGCACGCGAGAACTCCGGTGCGGCGTCAGGGTCTTATCGAGTGTGGATTGTAGCGTGCCGGGGGCCCGCCATACAGCGGCTGATTGAACTGCCGCCGTAGTTTAACCGATAATGGCTTTCCGGACGGATTTCCCGAAGACAAAACCAAACAGGAGGAAACCATGAAACCGTGCTCGCGCGTCTTGTTGCCGCTGCTTCTTGCGGTCCTGTTCTCGCCGCTCGCCGCTCTCGCGCAGGCGTATCCCGTCAAGCCGGTACGGGTCCTCGTCGTGTTCCCGCCGGGCGGGTCGAACGACATCACCGCGCGCATCGTGTTCACGAAGATGTCGGAGATGCTGAAGGAGCAGTTCGTCATCGAGAACCGCGGCGGCGCTGCCGGCACGATCGGCGCCGCAGTCGTGGCCCAGAGTCCCAACGACGGCTACACGCTGATGGTGCAGTCCACCACCCATATCGCGAACGCGCACCTCTACAGGAAGCTGCCCTACGACACGCTGGGCGACTTCATCGGCATCACCCCGATGGCGCGCCAGGTGGCGATGCTGGTTGTGCACCCGTCGCTGCCGGTGAAGAACGTGAAGGAACTGATCGCGCTCGCGAGAAAGCGCCCGAACGAGATCGTCTACGGGTCCGCCGGCAACGGCAGCTTCGTGCATCTGACGACGGCGATGCTGACGTCCATGACCGGGACCAAGATGATTCACGTCCCCTACAAGGGGGGCGGCCCGGTGAACGTCGGGATCGCTTCCGGCGAAGTGCAGGTGGTCACCGCCACCATCGCGTCGGTCATCCCGAACCTCAATGCGAAGCGGGTGCGTGCGCTGGGCGTCACCTCTCCCGAGCGGGTGAAGCAGTACCCGGACGTGCCGGCGATCGCGGAATTCGTTCCGGGCTATGAATTCACCGCCTGGGTTGCCGCGTTCGCGCCGGCGGGAACGCCCAGGCCGATCGTCGACAAGCTCAACGCCGACCTGCGGCGCGTGCTGGAAGACCCGGATGTGGCTTCCAAGCTCAGTGCGCAGACGCTCGATCCGATGTACATGACGCCGGAACAGTTCGCGAAGCGCCTGCGGGTGGACTACGACAAGTACGGAAAGCTGATCAAGGAAGTCGGGGCGACGATCGACTAGCCGCAAGGGACCGCGCTCTTGGATCTGGGGATCGCGGGCGAGACCGCGCTCGTCGTCGGGGCGAGCGAGGGCATCGGCTACGAGAGCGCGAAGGGGTTGCTCGAGGAAGGCGCCCGCGTCCTGATCTGTTCGCGTAACGCGGAGAAGCTGCGCGCCGCGGCGGCCCGGCTCGAGAAGGCGTCGGGCAGGCCGGTGAAGTGGCGCGCGGCGGATGTAACCAAGGCCGACGATGTCGCGCGACTCGGGCGCTGGCTTGCCGAAGAAGCGCCGGCGCTCGACATCCTGGTGAGCGCGGTCGGCGGCAGCCACCGGGCGCTGTTCGAAGAGCTCGTTGACGCGGCCTGGCTCGCGAGCTACGAGTTCAACGTGCTCGGCACGGTGCGCGTGGTCCGCGCGGCGCTGGAGTCCCTGAAGAAAGCCAGGTCCGGGCGCATCGTTCTGAACTGGGTCAGTTCTTGACTTTGCACTCCGTCATCAGTCGTTTCAGCGTTGCGTCCACCGGACCGGTTTCGATCGCGTGCTGGATGCGTTCTGAACGGGGTCAGTTCTTGACTTTGCACTCCGTCATCAGTCGTTTCAGCGTTGCGTCCACCGGACCGGTTTCGATCGCGTGCTGGATGTGGGAAATCCGCGAGACCGAGACCCCGCACCTCCGGGCTACTTCCGACAGTGGCAGATTCGCCGCACGTCGCAGCAAATACGCCCACGCCTTGAATGCGGGTTGATTCTGGCGCGCGGTAAGCTCGCCTTCGTGGCTTCGGTAGGCGCGTTCTACCGCGCGCAGGATTTCGGCCGCGGTCATCCGTGACGGGCGTTGTTGCGCCTTCGGCACGTTGCTGAGTGCTTTGCCCCGAGCGAGCCTTTCCATTTTCTCGAGAAACTCGTTCCCGCCGAGCCAGATCTGCCCGCGCAAGTGGACCCAGGGGGAAACGTGTCCGATGCCTGCGCTTACAAATTGCCGGTACGCTTGGCGCGCGCGACGGGATTCGTGCGCAAACTGGCGCAGCAGCCAATCCACGTCCAGCCAGATTGGAGCGGTGGACAGGCCCGCGGTGGCTCGATAGCTGCTCCAACGCCAATCCTGGGGGCGCTTGACCATTGCGGCGCGCACCGGGTTGAGCACGATGTAGCGGCAAAGCTCCAGTGCGTAGCTGTCCTGATCCACCAAGATCGCCTTGTAGCGGCCCTGAAACACGTGCCCGACGCGCCCGTGGCGGCGGTTGAACGCCTGGGTGTAGACCCCGTTCAGGCGCCGCATCCCGGAGACCAGGTTCGGCTCCGGTGTCTCGATGAGCAAGTGATAGTGATCGCTCATCAGGCAAAAGGCGTGACAGCGCCAGCGCTGCTGCGCGATCTCCTTGCCGAGGAGATCGAGGAAAAGGAGCCGGTCCCGGTCATCCAGAAAGATGTCCGCGCGCGCGTTCCCGCGGGCGGTCAGGTGATAGAACGCACCGGCGAACTCCAGGCGCAGCGGGCGAGCCATGCTGACAATCTAGCCGGCCGGAAAGTGCAAAGTCAAGAACTGACCCCGCAGGGGTGTTCAGGCGCAGCGGGCGAGCCATGCTGACAATCTAGCCGGCCGGAAAGTGCAAAGTCAAGAACTGACCCCGCGGGGGTGTTGGCTATGCGTGCGGTCTCGTCAGCAGTCAGGCTCAAGACCCGTGACCGGTTCGCCCGCGGCAGTCCTCATGGGGGAGATGGGGCGTGCTGCGCCGCCGCGCCAAACAACAGGCGGCGGATTTTCTCCGGCTCCGCGAGCATGCCGGCGAGCGTGTCGACGCAGCGGTCAATGGCCCGGGCATAGGCGGGCGCCCCGCCGAACCGCTTGAGTGTTTCCGGCGGGATGAACTTGACCATGAGAGCCGAGGTCCCGGGCGGGAGTCCCACGAAGTGCACCGTCATGACGCCGTAGTCCCGCAGCAGGAGCATGGCCAGTGCCGCGGATGCCTCGTACGGGACGATCGGCGGCGTGCGCAGGCCGGCGCGCTCCATCGCCATCTCCAGGATGTCATCGGCCAAAAACTCGGCAATCACCGGCGTCTCGTGCAGACGATCCCCGAAGACGTGTTTTAGCGCAGTGGCCACGGTATTGGTGGTCTTGACGAGTTCGCGCACCCGCTCCGGGGTCGAGCCCTTCAGTGACCGCGTTGCCGCCGGGTAGAGGAACGGACGGGCCTCGAGTCCCATCTCGAATCCCAGGGAGCGGATGCGCTCCACGAATGATTTCGCGCCTGCCAGCACGCCGAGCCGGGGTCCGGCGGTGCCGTACTTGTCGAGCCCCGTCGCGACGATGTCGACGCCGAGCGCGAGCGTGCGCGGCTGCTTGAAGATGGCCGGCCCCACACGAGCCCCGCCGGCGTCGTCGACGTACACCGGCACGCCTTTGGCGTGGGCCAGCTCCACCACCTGCTTGAGGTCGCTTTCAAGCATCAGTTCGTACGTCACCGCCAGGCGCGTCATCACCACCAGCGCGACGCGCGATGTCTGCTCGAGCGCGGTGCGGAACTGCTCGAGGCCCGCTGTATCGATCAGCTTGGCGCCGGCATGCGCCACGGCCCGCACCACCGAGGGATGGCTATAGCTCTCCGACACGCCTATGACCACATCCCCGGGTTTTACCAGAGTGAGATGCGTGGCATACGTGGCGCCCGTGAGGCGGTTGAACAGCGCAGCGTCGTGTTGCTCGGGGGAGCCCCCGAAGTGTTCGAGCGCCGCCTGCTTGAACGCGTCAAAGTAGAGCGCCGGGGCCATGAAGTCGTTGGCGATGGGCAGCTCGTCCGCCAACAACGGCAGCCCGTGCTCCAGTCCCGAAAAGTTGAAGAGCCCGTCCGGCCCGGCCCGGTCGAGGCGCGCTGCCATGTGCCGCCAGGCCTCTTGCAGCTTGCGAAAGTCATCCGCAGTGGCGGTGAGCAGTTCCCCGCGGGCATATGGGAGCCCCGGGGCGTAGGTGTTTCCGAAACGATCCTTTGGCATGCAGCCCTCCTGGCCGGACAGGTCACCGACTTTAAGGCACCAGCGCGTCCTGTTCAAGGAGCAGGTCTCGAATCTTGAATTCGTGATTCGAGACCTGGAAGCCGTGATCCGTGAATCGGGAACGCTCAATCCTCAGTCCTCAATCCTCGATCCTCCATCCTGACGTTCTAGCGCAGGCGCGCGCAGACGCCGGCGACCATTTCGTTCAGCGATGAAAATACCGCGACGCCGGCGGCTTCGAGCGCCGCGCGCTTGGCCGCGTACGTGCCCTGGCTGCCATGCACGAGCGCCCCCGCGTGGCCCATGGTGACGCCTTCGGGAGCGCTTCTTCCGGCGATCAGCGCGAACACGGGCTTGGCGAAGCGCTGCGCGGAGAGCGCCTGCGCGAATTCCTCCTCGTCGTTGCCGCCGATCTCGCCGATGATGAGCAGCGCTTCGGTGCGCTCGTCCGCCGCGTAGAACGGCGCGAGATCGGCGTAGCGCAAGCCCTTGACCGGGTCGCCGCCGACGCCGATCCAGACGGAAGTGCCGACCCCGCGCTGCGCGAGGCGGTAACCGGCCTCGTAGGAAAGCGTGCCCGACCTCGACATCAGTCCCAGCGCTCCCGGGATCAGCGAGTCGTCGGGCAGGAAGCCGAGTTTCGCTTCGCCCGCCACCGCCATGCCCGGGGTGGATGGCCCGATCCACACGGCGCCCGCCGCCCGCGCGAGGTGCCACGCCTCGAGCGCGTCGCGCACGGGCATGCCCTCGGCCGGCGTGACGAGATAGCGTATGCCGGCGGCCAACGCGTCCCGCATGGCCTCGAGCAGTTGCATCGCGCCCACCAGCAGCACGCTCGCGGTGGCCCCGGTCGCCGCGACCGCCTGCTCGCAGCTCGCGAACACCGGAACGCCGTCCACTTCGCGCGCTTCCGCCTTCGGCGAGACGCCGCCCACGATGCGGGTCCCGTAGCGCTGCATCAACCGGCTGTGCAGCCGTCCCGCGCGCCCGGTGATGCCCTGCACGATCACCGGCGTGGCTTTGTCGACGCGCGGATCAAGAGTCATGGCTAGAGCGAGAAACGACTGTAACCGCCGATAAACGCCGATAAACGCCGATTTTTCGGGTGATGCGTGACGAGTGATGGGTGATGGGTGATGAGTAATGGGCGAATGCCCGTTACTCGCATTACCCAATTCCCATTACCCATTACCGGTTCTTATCTGAAGATCATCGGCGTCCATCGGCGGTTTCATTCCTTGTTTGGCAGGTGCCGGCGTACGGCAGCGAGCGCCGCGTCGAGATCGGTGTGGACAGTAATGCCCGCGGCGGCGAGCACCTCGCGCGCTTCCGGTAGCCCGTTGCCCACGAGCCGCGCCACGACCGGGACCGAAAGGCGAGGCAGCTGGCGCAGGGACTCGACCAACAGCCGTGCGAATTCGCCGAGATCGGTGATGCCGGCGAAGATGTTGACGAGCAGCACCTTCACGTTTCCGCCTTCGGTCATCCGGCCGAGCGCCTGAACGAGGCGGCCGGTCTCGCCGCGCAGCCCGCCGGTGCGGATGTCGAGGAAGTTGTAGGGCTTAAGCCCCGCCGCGCGCAGCTCGTCGATGAGCATCATCGAGAGCCCGGCGCCGGTGGTGAGCAGCGCGATCTCGCCCGCGCCGTCCACCACGACGTAATCGAAGCCATGAGCGAGCTTGAGCGCGACCTCCGGATACGCGTGAGCGCGCTTCTCGACCAGCGCGCGCAGCGCCGGCTGCCGCGGAAGGGCATTGTCGTCGGTGACGAGCTTGGCGTCCCCCGCCAGCCAGCTGCCGTCCTCACGCACGAACAGGGGATTCACCTCCAGCAACAGGGCCTCGAGCCCGAGAAAGGCGCGCGCCAGCGGCACGGAAGCGTCGCGCACCGCAGGCCCGATGCCTGGCGGGAGCTTCCCGGACAGCGCGCGCGCGCAGGCGGCAACGGCGGCGGCATCAAGCCGCGTCGCATCGGAATAGATGTCCTCGCGCGGAACCCGCTCGATGTCCCCGCCGCCCCGCGCGGACGCGATCACGCGCGAGCCACCGCTCGCCGGATCGAGCAGGAAGGCGAGGTAGGCTTCCCGCGCGCCGCTCACGCGCTGCTCGACGCGCACGGAACGAACGGTCCGGTCGCGCACCGTGCGATCGAGAATCGCAGCGACGTGCGCCTTCAGCTCTGATCGTGTGTCCGCGCTATGGATGAGGCCTGCCTTGCCGCGGCCGCCGGTCGCGATCTGGCCCTTCGCCATCCACGGTCCGTCCGGCAGCGACATCCCATCCAGCTCGCCCGCGCGCTCGATGAGGCGCCCCGCGGGCACGTTCACGCCGTGCGCGGAGAGCAATTTCTTCGCGTCGTGCTCCAGCAGGTACATTGCTAAAAATTGGTGAACGGTAAGCGGTGAGCGGTGAGCGGACAAACCGGTGAACCGTGAACGGCAACCGTGAACCGACACTTCCAATTCACGAATCTCGTCGAATCACTGCTCACTGCTCACTGCTCACTGCTCACTGCTCACTGCTCACTGCGTTTCTTGCGGGCAAGAAAGGCGCCCATGAGCCGCTGCGGCTCATCGGTGCGGCGCGCCTCGGCGCACGCGCGTATGCCCTGCTGCACGGCCCGGGCGATGCTCATGCGCTCCCAGTCGCGCACGAGCTTCTTCTGCAGGCGGATCGCGCGCGGCCCCGCCTCGAGTAGGCAGGCAATCCATTGCTCCACGCCCGCGTCGAGGTCCGAAGCGCGCGACATTTTCTCGAGGAAGCCGCAGCGCCGGGCCTCGGCGGCGCCGATGTGCATCCCGGTGTAGACGAGCTCCCGGGTCTTGCCCCAGCCGATGAGCTGCGGGAGCAGGCAGGCCTCCATGCCGGACGGGATGCCGAAGCGCACCTCGGGCATGCCGAACTTCGCCGATGTGACGCCGATGCGCATGTCGCACGAGGCGGCGAGCTCCATCCCGGCGCCGAAGCAATGGCCGTTGATGCGCGCGATCACCGGCACGGGCAGGACGCGGATCGCATCGCACGCGCGATGCGTCCAGGCATGGTGCTCCCTCGCGCCCTTCGCCGTGAGATCCTTCATCTCGGCGAGATCGGCTCCCGCGATGAAGGCCTGTGTTCCGGCGCCGGTCAAGACCGCGGCGCGCAGCAACCGGTCCTTGCCGAGCCGCGTGAACGCCTGCGCGAGCTGCTTCTTGCCGGCGAGGCCGAGCGCGTTGCGCTTGTCCGGGTTGTTTACGGTGACGTAGGCAACATGGCCCGCGCCACGCTCTTCGACGCGCGTCAGGACCAGGCCGCGCACCGGACTAGTACGGCGCGCTGCCGCGCACGGTCGTCCGGTACATCAGGCGGCGCAGCGGAAGATCGTAGTCGAAGTTCGCCTTATGCTGAACCGCGCAGTTGTCCCACATGAGCAGATCGCCAGCGCGCCAGTGGTGCTCGTAGCGGAACTCCGGCTGGATGATATGCGCGCAGATTTCGGAGAGGAGGGCGTCGCTCTCCACTTTCGGCAGACCGACGATGTGCGAGGTATGCGCCTCGTTGATGAACAGCCCCTTGCGCCCGGTCACGGGGTGCGTGCGCACGATCGGGACCTCCGAGTCGGGTACGCTGCTCAGCTGCTCCGGGGTCAGCGCGTGCTCCTGCACCACGCGCGCGCCGCGCGCCTGCTCCGCCTTCTGCGCCTGCACGTTCTTGCCGCGGTAATACCGGTAGCTGTGCACGTTCTTGAGACCCTGCAAGCGCCTTTTCATGTCGTCCGGCAGGGCTTCGTACGCCGCGGTCGTGCTGGCAAAGCTGGTGTTGCCCAGCACCCTTCCGTCCTTGACCGGGACTTCGAGCGCGTAGAGCGCGGAGAGCAGGCTCGGCGTCTGCTTGTAGGACAGGTCGCTGTGCCAGAAGCGGCCGGCGTCCTCGACCCCGATCGTTTTGCCTTGGTCGTTGAGGATGTTGGAGACGATCAGTATTTCCGGGTAGCCGCCCAGCCGGTGCTCCTTGCGCACGTGCTGTTCGAGCTCGCCAAAGCGCTTCGTGAACGCGATGTGCTGTTCCGGCGCGATCTTCTGGTTGCGGAAGAACACGACCTCGTTGTCGAAAAACGCCTTGGCGATCCGGGAGAACGTGTTGTCGTCGAGCGGCCGCGACAGGTCCACTCCGGAGATCTCGGCGCCGAGGTGCTTGCCGATGCGGTTGATGCTGATCATGAGGCTTTCCTTGCTGAGGAGTGCTGCCGTGAAGCGCGAGCCACTGCAACCCGCGCAGAGGCATTATGCTAGCAGGCCGGGCTTCGGGGAGAAAGCGCGACGTCCAGTATCTGGATCCCCGTTGATTCCTTGGTTTTGGCGCATACAATGCAGCATCCGGGTGCCGTCCGTTACGGCAGGAGAACGCGAATGAAGCTCTACGGCTCGCCCACGTCCCCCTACGTGCGCAAGGCGCGCGTGCTGATACGGGAGAAGAGCATTCCCTGCGAGTTCGTGGTCGAGGATCCGTGGCCCGCGGGCAGCCCGATCGCGGAGAAAAACCCGCTCGGCAAGGTTCCGGTGCTGGAGACCGGGCCCGGGAGCTATCTGTTCGAGTCGGGCTTCGTCACGCATTACCTCGACCACCTCGACGGCCGGCCGCTCGCTCCGAAGGATGCCGCGGGCTACTGGCAGTCCCAGTGGTGGCAGGCGCTCGGCAACGGCATCATCGATGCGGTAATCGCGCGGGTGCTGGAGACGCGTCGTCCTCCGGAGAAGCAGTGGCAGGAGAAGATGGAGCGGGAGGAGAGCCGCGTGCATCGCGCCATCAGCGCCGGTGAGCGCGCGTCGAAAGGCGGCCGCTACCTGGTCGGGGACCGGTTCACGATGGCCGATCTGGTGCTGGGCGTGGCGCTGCAGTACGTGGATTTCCGCTACCCGCACGACTGGCGCACCACGCACGCCAAGCTCGCGCGCTGGCATGCCGGCATCAGCGCGAGAAGATCCTTCGAAGAAACGCTTCCCCCCGGCTTTGTCAAGCCTGGGCGTGCGTAACGACGTGATGCAGTGACGAACGAGCTGCACTTCGCGACGATTGCTGAAACGTCGGACCTGATCCGCACGCGCAAGCTGTCGCCGGTCGAGTACACCGATGCGTTGCTCAGGCGCATCGAGGCGCTCGAGCCGCAGTTGAATGCGTTCATCACAGTCACGACTGACCTCGCGCGCAGCCAGGCACGGCATGCGGAGGCGGAAATCATGTCAGCCCGTTACCGCGGGCCGATGCATGGCATCCCCGTTGCGTTGAAGGACATCTACAACACTAAAGGCATCCTGACTTCCGGCGGCTCCAGGATTTGCATCGACAATGTTCCTGCAGGGGATGCCACCGCTACGCGCCTGCTTCACGATGCGGGTGCGATTCTGCTCGGCAAGCTGCAATTGCACGAGTTTGCGCACGGCGGACCGTCGTTCGATCTGCCATGGCCGCCGTCACGCAATCCGTGGCGTCTCGAGCATGTGACGGGTGGCTCATCCAGCGGCTCCGGCGCGGCACTTGCCGCCGGGTTGATTCCGGCGTCTCTCGGTTCGGATACCGGCGGCTCGATCCGCAATCCCGCGTCGTTCTGCGGTATCGTCGGCTTGAAGCCGACTTCCGGACTGGTCAGCCGCGCCGGCGTGATCCCGAACTCGTTCACGCTCGATCACTGTGGCCCGATGACACGCACCGTGGAGGATTGCGCGATTCTTTTGCAAGCGATCGTCGGCTACGACGCCAAAGACGCGGGCAGCATCGCGGCCGAGATCCCGAATTACCGAGATGCGCTCGATCCCGACATCAGAGGGCTGCGCATCGGCGTGCTGCGTCACTACTGGGAAAAGGACATGCCCGCGCATCCTGACGTCGGGCACGCGATGGAGGCGGCGATCGAGGTGTTCGCAAAGCTCGGCGCGCGCATTGAGGACTGCCGCACGCGGCCGCTGCAGGATTCATTCGACATCAAGATGATCATTGGGGAAAGCGAGATCTATTCGATCCACGAGGCCGATCTCCGGTCGCGCCCCGGCGACTTCGGCCGCGATTTTCTCGGCCGCATCCTGCCGGCCTGCCTGTTCCGGGCATCGGATTACGTGCAGGCATCGCGCGAGCACCGGCGCGCCATTGCGGATATCCAGCCGCTTTACCGCAAATACGACGTGCTGCTGACCGCCGGGCTGGGCCCCGCTCCGCGGTTCGAAGCGCACAGGACCGCGACGTTCTGGCAGAAGCCCAACGATATGTTCCGGCCGTCTAACCTGACCGGGGGCCCGTCGCTGGTACTGCCCAACGGGTTCTGCAACGGCTTGCCGCTCGGCATGCAGGTAAACGGCCGCCCGTTCGACGAGGCCACTGTGCTGCGCGTGGGCTATGCGTTTCAGCGAGCGACCGACTGGCACGAGCGCCACCCGCGGCTCGTAGCCGGAGACCTGCAGCCCGCGCTTACTCCCAATGGCAACGAGCCGGCCGCGGCCGAGCTGGACGCCGCGGCGCACGCCTTTGTGTTGTATACGGCGCAGCGCGCCGGGCTTAAACTCAACGACTATCAGACGGCGATACTGCTCGAATCCGCGCCCTATGCGCTGGCGATGGCGGAGCGCATGCGCAAGCCGCGCGATCGCATGGACACGCCGGCGCTGGCATTCCGTCTTTCGAACTGAGAGGCGGCTACGCAACGTCGCATCAACGATCCCAAAACCGTGGAGAAGCCAATGAAGGCATACCAAGCGCTTGGCACGCTGCTTTTGATCTGCGCGGGAATTTTCACCGGCAACGCCGTTGGTCAGGAGTACCCGGTGCGGCCGCTCCGGCTGATCGTGCCTTTCGCCCCGGGCGGCGCCGTCGATGTGATCGCGCGCATCATTTCGCAGAAGCTCACGGAAAGCTGGGGACAGCAGGTCGTCGTCGACAATCGCGCTGGCGCGGGCGGTAACATCGGGATGGGAATCGCCGCCGGTGCGTCCCCCGACGGCTACACGCTGCTCTCGGTGAGTTCGAGCTTCGTGCTGAACCCGAGCCTGTATTCCAAGGTTCCTTACGATCCGCACAAGAGCTTCGTCCCGATCTCCAACATCGCTGCCGCACCGGACGTGTTTGTGTTGCACCCGTCGGTACCGTTGAAGTCGTTACAGGAGGTAGTGGCGCTTGCCCGCGGGGACGCAAAACAACGCAGCATCGCGACCCCGGGCATCGGGACGCCGACCGATCTCGCGGCTGAACTATTCCGCATCAGCATTCAGCTGGATCTCGTGCGAGTACCCTATAGTGGGGGAGGCCCCGCACTGGCTGCCGTCATGGGCAACCAGGTCGCGTTCGGCTGCGTCTCGATGCCGGCAGCCTTACCGCATGTGCGAAGTGGCAGAGTGCGCGCGTTGGCCGTGACCAGCGCCACCCGTTCTGCTTTGCTGCCTGACGTGCCGACGATGGCTGAAGCGGATTTCGCGGGACAAGAATCCGAGGGTCTACAGGGCATGCTGGCGCCGGCCGGCACTCCCAAGGCAATCGTGACGAGAATCAGCAGTCAGATCCTGCGCATCATGGCGGCGGCGGAGGTAAAGGAACGAATCGCCGGTCACGGTTATCGTATCGTGGCGAGCACGCCCGAGCAGTTTTCCGCCCAGATCCGGAATGAAATCGTGAAATGGGACAAGGTCATCAAGAGCGCGGGAATCAAGGTGGATTGAGGCGTCGAACCGGGGAAGCGCGAGGTGACCTGCGCTATTGACCGAGCGCCCGCTGCACCCATCGGGCCCATGCCAATGTCTGCGTATCATGGCCGTATTCCCCGACGATCTGCACGCCGACAGGCAGGCCTCGGGGTCCGGTGAACGCGGGCACGGTCAGGCACGGCACACCGAGTAACGTCCAGATGCGGTTGAACACCGCGTTGCCGGTGTCCGCGATGCCTTCGGGCGCTTCTCCGGGCGCGGCCGGCGTCAGCACGAAATCGTAAGCCGTCATCGTCCGGGCCAGCAGTTCCCGACAGTGCGCGGCGTTACGCACCGCCGCATCATAGCGTTCGCGAGACACGCGCCGGCCCCTCCGGATGTTTTCGAGGATCAGTTCGCTCAACTGCTCGCGGTGGTTCTCGTATTCGAACGCGAGCGCACGCGCCGCTTCATAATCGTTGATCACCGGCTGATCGTCGTAGATCGCTTCGAAATCGCGGCCCAGGGTGAGCTCGGTGACGCCGGCACCAGCCTTCGCGAGCAGGCTCGCCGCAAGTTCGAGTTTTTCGTGCATCGCGGGGTCGCCATCGTCCCAGCGCGGGGTTCGGCAAAAGCCGACGCGCGGCGCATCGCCTGATCGAGTCTCGAAGGCAGGCATCGCGATCCCCGCTACCGCGTGGGTGAAGAGCGCGACATCCTCAACGGTGCGGGCGAACACACCGACAGTGTCGAGCGATTCAGCGAGTGGCTTCACCCCGGCACGGTTGATGACGCCGAAGCTCGGCTTGTAACCGACAACGCCGCAGAAGGAGGCGGGACGGATGGTCGAGCCGCCGGTCTGTGTGCCGAGCGCGATCGGCACCATATAGTCGGCGACTGCGGCGGCCGAGCCGCTCGACGAGCCGCCCGGGGTATGACCGAGGTTGTGGGGATTGCGTGTCGGGCCCGGATGACGGTATGCAAATTCGGACGTCGCCGTTTTTCCCATGACGATAGCGCCCGCTGTTTTCGCGATTGCCACGCATGAGGCGTCCGATCTGGGACGGTGACCCCGGTAGATCGGGGAGTTGAATTCGGTGGGCAGCTCTGCAGTGTCAAATATGTCCTTGTACCCGATTGGGATCCCGTGCAGCGGCCCGAGACGTATATCCAGATCGCGCGCTCGCGCCTGCTGCAGCGCGAGTTCCGGATGAACTAGCGTCCAGGCGTGAACGTCCTTGTCGCGGGCAGCGATGCGCTCGAGGCACGAGCGCACGTATTGCTCGGCCGTGAGTTTGCCGGCGCTGATTTCGGCTGCTGCCCGGCATGCGGAATATCTGCAAGGTTCCATATGCCCAGGCGGCGGGGCTGCTGCCCGCTAAATCAATCAACGGGCTTCAATACCTTCTTCCATCTCTCGATCTCGGTCTTCACGAACCCGGCCATCGTTTCCGGCGTGCCCCCGGTAGCCTCCGCACCCAGGCTCGATAGACGCTCCCTGACGGCGGGAACCATGAGGGCCGCGTTGATTTCCCGGTTGAGCGCGGCGATGACCGCCTTGGGCGTGCCGGCGGGAGCCAGAACTCCGTGCCACTCGTTGACTTCAAAACCGGGCAGGACCGATTCCGCGATCGTGGGCACATCGGGCAATGTGGCGGCTCGCTTGAGACTGGTTACTGCCAGGGCCCGGACCCTGCCGGCCTTCACCAGGGAAAGCGCGGAAGGGATGGTAACGAATCCCAGCTGCGCTTCGCCCCCGATAACGGCAGCCAGCGCCTGCGGTCCGCTCTGGTAGGGGATGTGGACCACGTTGATCCCGGTGTTGAACTTGACGGACTCCGCGATCAGGTATCCCGCGCTGCCGATGCCCGCATGAGCGTGGTTGAGCGTGCCGGGCTTGGATTTGGCGAGAGCGATCAGCTCACCGGCGGACCGCACTGGAAGCGTGAGCGGCACCAGCAAAGCGTTCGGTATCACGTCCACGTGGGCGACTGAAACGATATCCTTCAGCGCGTCGTAGGAGAGCTTGCGGTGCAAGGCGGAATTGGCGCCAAACGAGACGTTTGCCATCATGATCGTGTAACCGTCCGGGCGGGCTTGCGCGAGCAGGCCAGTGGCAATCATCGAACCGGCTCCAGGCCGGTTATCGACCACTACCGGCTGGCCGAATGTCTCTGCGAGCCGTGGTGCGATCAGGCGAGTCACCACGTCAGCCGCACCGCCAGCCGCATAGCCCACGAAGAAACGGATCGGCTTGTTAGGATAAGCTTGTCCCGAAGCCGTGGCGGACGATAAGCCGGTAGCCGTCGCGATGCATGCCGCAGCGGCGAGGGGCGTGAGGATTTTCATCGAATCTCCCTGATGCGACTGCAGTGAAAGGATTTCAGCTCGGTTGACCGTTCCTGAATCTTGCCCAATCTTCTGGAAGCGTCCGGTTTCCGTTTAACATGCAGGTCGCCGCGCCGTCAACTAATGCCACGGGGGCGGCGATCGAGCGGCGCCACCGGGGAGCGTTCAAGCCGCCATTCCTTCTCGAGCGATGGCGGCGCGCGCTGCGACCACTTACGCGCCCGTGGTGCGATGCGCGCTGACCAAGCCCCGGGCGCGCATCCCGCGCACGCTTCCCCATCTTGACGCCTGTATTCGGCGATTACAAGATAAAATCCAGGCATGCCCACCGACGCACGCCATCCGAAAGAGATCCGGCAGGACATCCGTAATGGCAGGCTCACGGGCGTCACCGCGGGGCTCGGCCAGAATTTCGTGCAGGCGAATCTCGCCGTGCTGCCGAAGGAACAGGCCTACGATTTCCTGCTTTTCTGCCAGCGCAACCCGCGCCCCTGTCCGCTGCTGGAAGTTACCGACGCGGGGTCCGCGGAGCCGGTGGGTGTCGCCCCGGGCGCCGATCTCAGGACCGATATCGCGAAGTACCGGATCTACCGCGACGGCGAGATCGCCGACGAAGTGACGGACGCGAGCCCCTATTGGCGCGAGGACCTCGTCGCGTTTTTGCTGGGCTGCTCGTTCACCTTCGAATGGGCGATGCTCGAGGCCGGGGTCCGCCTCTGGCACATCGAGCATGGCAAAGGGGTCGCAATGTGGCGAACGTCGGTCCAGTGCCGGCCGGCGGGCGTGTTCCACGGCCCCATGGTCGTCTCGATGCGCCCGATCCGTTCCGCAGATCTCGCGAAAGCGGTGACCGCGAGCGCGCGGTTCCCGGGCGCACACGGCGCGCCGGTCCACATCGGCGATCCGGCTGCCATCGGGATCAAGGACATCACGGTGCCCGACTGGGGCGATGCCGCGGAGTTCGGGCCGGACGACGTGCCGGTATTCTGGGCGTGCGGTGTGACGCCGCAGGCGGTGGCGCTCGCCTCGAAGCCGCCGTTCATGATCACGCACAGCCCGGGGCACATGTTCATCACCGACGTTCTGAACTCCGCCCTCGCGGCCCTGTGAGCGTCCGGTTTCTCCCGGCGGGCGATCTCGCCGTCCTCGTCGAGTTCGAGGAGGAGATCAGCGTCGAGGTGAACCGCCGCGTCCGCGCCCTCGAGTTCCTGATCGACGAGAAGGGCCTGCCGGGCGTCGTGGAGGCGGTGCCGGCGTTCCGCTCGCTGCTCGTCTACTACGATCCGCTCGCCGCCGGCTACGAGGCGCTGTGCGCTTCGATCGCGGAGCTGGTGCCGGAGGCGGAAACGGCCGTCCTTCCTCCCGCGCGCCGGGTCGAGGTGCCCTGTTGCTACGACGATCCCGAACTCGGCTTCGAGCTCGCGGCGGCGGCCGAGCGTCTCGGGCTTTCGGCAGGCGAGCTCGTCAGGCTGCACAGCGAAGCCGACCATCTGGTGTATTTCATCGGATTCGCGCCCGGACAGCCGTACATCGCCGGAATGCCGAAAGAGCTCACGATTCCGCGTCTCGCGACGCCGCGCACGAAGACGCCCGCCGGCAGCGTCGGGATCGGCGGCACGCAGTCCTGCATCTACTCGGTCGAGAGCCCGGGCGGCTTCTGGGTGCTCGGGCGCACGCCGTTGCGGCTCTACGATCCGGGTGCGCGCGATCCCGTTCTGCTCCGTCCCGGGGACGGCCTGCGCTTCCGCAGGATCGACCGCCGCGAGTACGAGCGGATCGCCGCCGAGGTGCTGGCGCGCACGTACCGGCCGGTGATCGGATGATCGGCATCCTCGAGCCCGGCGCCCTGACGACCGTGCAGGATTTGGGCAGGTTCCGCCAGCTGCGCTACGGGATCCCGCCATCGGGCCCGGTGGATCGATACGCGTTCGTCCTCGCGAACCGGCTCGTCGGCAATCCCGACGGTGCTGCGGCGCTGGAATGCACGCTCATCGGGCCGCGACTCGAAGCGCACGCCCCCTGCGCGATCGCCGTCGCCGGGGCCGACATGCCGGTGAGCCTGAACGGCCATGAAGCACCGGGGTGGGCGACGCTCGTGCTGAAGCCGGGGGATGTCGTCAAGCTCGGGGCCGCGCGCTCGGGAGTGCGCGGCTATCTCGCGTTCTCGGGCGGCATCGACGTGCCTGTCGTGATGGGTTCGCGCTCGACCTATCTGCGCGGGGGGCTCGGCGGGCTCGAGGGGCGCGCGCTGCGGAAAGGGGACCGCGTGCGCCTCTGCGCCGCGCCGCTGCCGCGTCCATGGCGCGTCGCGCGGCACGCCGTGCCGGTCTACGAGGGCGAACGCACGATTCGCGTCGTGCTCGGCCCGCAGGCCGACCGCTTCACGGAAAAGGGCATCGCGACCTTGCTCGGAAGCCCGTACGAGATGCTGCCCCAGTCCGACCGCATGGGCGCGCGGCTGCGCGGGGAGCCCATCGCGCACTCGCGGGGCCATGACATCCTCTCGGACGGCATCGCGCCCGGCTCGATCCAGGTTCCCGGCGACGGCCAGCCGATCGTTCTGCTCACCGACCGGCAGTCCACCGGAGGCTACACGAAAGTGGGAACGGTCTGCTCGTTCGACATCGGGCGGCTCGGGCAGATGAGACCCGGCCAGTCGCTGCGATTCCGCGCGGTGGGCGTCGGCGAGGCGCACCAGCTGCTGCGCGACGCCGAGGCAGCCCTCGGATCGGATCTGAGGGAAAATATCGCGTGAGCGCCGACAGGGGGGGTTCCCGGGCGCGACGCGAAGCGAGACGCGCCAGGCGCCGGAGGCACGACGATGACGACGAGGAACATCGATCTCAACTGCGACATGGGCGAGAGCTACGGCCGCTGGAAACTCGGCGCCGACGAGGAGATCATGCCCCTCATCACTTCGGCGAGCGTGGCGTGCGGCTACCATGCGGGTGATCCCCACGTGATGCGCAAGACCGTTGCGCTCGCGACGAAGCACAACGTCGCGCTCGGCTCCCACCCGTCGCTGCCCGACCTGATGGGATTCGGGCGCCGCGTCATGGACGTCACGCCGCAGGAGGTGAAGGACTACGTGTGCTACCAGACGGGCGCGCTGCGCGAGTTCGTGCGCGCGGCCGGCGGCGATCTCCAGCACATGAAGCCGCACGGCATCCTCTACAGCATGATGGAGAAGGACGAAGCGCTCGCCGTCGCGGCGGGTCAGGCGGTGCTGGAGTCCGGCGGCAAGGAATTGATCCTGATGGCGCTCGCCTCGGGAAGCTACGATGCCGCGTGCCGAAAAATGGGCGTGCGCGTCGCCTCCGAGGGATTCGCCGATCGCGCGTACAACGCCGACGGCACGCTGGTCTCGCGCAAGCTTGCGGGCTCGCTCATCGAGGATCCCGCGCGCGCGGCGGCGCAAGCGGTGAAAATGGCAACCGAAGGCAAGGTCCGGGCGATCGACGGCTCCGAGATCGGGATCACGGTGCACACGATCTGCTGTCACGGCGACACGCCGGGTGCCGTGAAGATCGTGCGCGCGGTCCGCGAGGCGCTGGACAAGGCCGGCTGCCGGGTGCACCCGCTGCGCGAGTGGCTGCCGAAGGTCTAGAACCTATTTCATATATAGACGTGTGCGACGGAGGCGATGCGGGATGCAGTTCAAGGAGGAGGGCCCGAAGGAATATGTCGATATTTCGAGGGTCCCCGACGAAGAAATGCGCCCGGATCGCCCCGTCCCTGCGGGTTGCGGCCAGGACGGCCGGCTGCGTCGTTGCCCTCCTGGACCATATCGACATATGGCCTTCGTCGGGCGCCTTGCATCCG
>VGID01000023.1 GCA_016868035.1 Betaproteobacteria bacterium
CGGGGCGATCTGGGCGCATTTCTTCGTCGGGGACCCTCGAAATATCGACATATTCCTTCGGGCCCTCCTCCTCGAACTGCGCCCACATCGCCTCCGTCGCACACGTGCCTATATATGAAATAGGTTCTAATGGGAAATGGGTAATGGGGAATTGCGAAACCTCGCCGCACATGCGCTTACGTTACCGGCTTCTCACCATTTCCCATTCCCTATTCCCCATTCACTGCCGGGATCGAGTGTAGCGGATGGGCAGAGTACGGGGCAAAAGCTGGATGCACGAGCACGTGGCCGACGTCTACGTGAAGCGCGCGCGCGCCGAAGGCCTGCGTTCCCGCGCGGCCTACAAGCTCGCGCAGATCGCAAGCCGCGACCGGCTGCTGCAGCCGGGAATGACCGTCGTGGACCTCGGCGCGGCCCCGGGCGGGTGGTCGCAGATCGCAGCCGGCCGCGTGGCGCCGCGCGGGCGCGTGATCGCACTCGACCTTCTCGAGATGCCGCGCCTGCCCGGGGTCACGTTCATACAGGGTGATTTTCGCGATGAAGCAACGATCGCGGAACTGGAGAGGGCATTGGATGGCCGAAAGGTGGATCTTGTGCTTTCCGACATGGCGCCCAATCTAAGTGGAATCGCGAGCGTGGATCAGGCGCGCGCGCTGGAATTGGCCGGCCTGGCGCTCGATTTCGCGTTGAAGCACCTGAAACCACAGGGAAATTTCGTGGTCAAACTGTTTCACGGAGAGGGCTACGAGGCGTACGTGAAGCGCTTGCGGGCGTGCTTTCGCGAGGTCGCGGTGCGCAAACCCGACGCCTCGCGCAGCCGATCGAGCGAAGTATTCCTGCTCGGGCGCGGGCTCAAGGCGCACGCGGCGCGGCCCGCAGCGGCAAATTGCTGACATACCGGGCGAAACGCCTTAAAATCGAACAAGTTAGGTTAGAGGAGCTGCTTTGAACCATCTCGTAAAAAACGTGGCGATCTGGCTGGTGATTGCACTGGTCCTGATGACCGTGTTCAACCAGTTCAGCGTGCGCCAGACCACGCAGCGTGCGATGGAGTACTCCCAGTTCATCGAGGAGGTGAAGCAGGGACGCATCGCCAAGGTCACCATCGAAGGCCGGGTGCTGAAGGGCGTGAAGACGACGGGCGAGCGCTTCACCACGTATTCGCCGTCCGATCCGTGGCTCGTGTCCGATCTCCTGAAGAACGGCGTGATCATCGAGGCCAAGCCCGAGGAGGAACCGTCGCTCCTCATGAACATCTTCGTCTCGTGGTTCCCGATGCTGCTGCTGATCGGCGTGTGGATCTTCTTCATGCGCCAGATGCAGGGCGGCGGCCGCGGCGGCGCGTTCTCCTTCGGCAAGAGCCGCGCGCGCATGCTCGACGAGACCACCAACACGATCACGTTCGCGGATGTCGCGGGCTGCGAGGAAGCCAAGGAAGAGGTCGCGGAGCTCGTGGAGTTTCTGCGCGACCCGTCGAAATTCCAGAAGCTCGGCGGGCGCATTCCGCGCGGCGTGCTGATGGTGGGCAACCCCGGCACCGGCAAGACGCTGCTCGCCAAGGCCATCGCCGGCGAGGCGAAGGTGCCGTTCTTCACGATCTCCGGCTCCGACTTCGTGGAAATGTTCGTCGGCGTGGGCGCGGCGCGCGTGCGCGACATGTTCGAGCAGGCGAAGAAACACGCGCCGTGCATCGTTTTCATCGACGAGATCGACGCGGTCGGCCGCCAGCGCGGCGCGGGGCTCGGCGGGGGCAACGACGAGCGCGAGCAGACGCTCAACCAACTGCTGGTCGAGATGGACGGCTTCGAGACCAACTCGGGCGTGATCGTGATCGCCGCCACCAACCGGCCCGACGTGCTCGATCCGGCGCTGCTGCGCCCCGGGCGCTTCGACCGCCAGGTGGTGGTGCCGCTGCCCGACATCCGCGGGCGCGAGCAGATCCTGCTCGTGCACATGCGCAAGGTTCCGGTCGCGCCGGACGTGAAGGCGGACGTGATCGCGCGCGGCACTCCTGGCTTCTCCGGCGCGGACCTCGCCAACATCGTCAATGAAGCCGCGTTGTTCGCCGCGCGGGCCAGCAAGCGGCTGGTGGACATGGATGATTTCGAGCGCGCCAAGGACAAGATCATCATGGGCGCCGAGCGCCGCTCCATCGTCATGCCGGAGCACGAGCGCCGCAACACGGCCTATCACGAGTCCGGGCACGCCGTCGTGGCGCGGCTGATGCCCAAGACCGACCCGGTACACAAGGTGACGATCATTCCGCGCGGCCGCGCGCTCGGGGTGACGATGCAGCTGCCCGAGCAGGACCGCTACAGTCTCGATCGCGAGCACATCCTGCAGAACATCGCGGTGCTGTTCGGCGGCCGGATCGCCGAGGAAATCTTCATGGGCCAGATGACCACCGGCGCCTCCAACGATTTCGAGCGCGCCACCGACCTCGCGCGCAGCATGGTCACGCGCTGGGGCATGAGCGACGAGATGGGGCCGATGGTCTACGGAGAGAACGAGGGCGAAGTGTTCCTCGGGCGCTCGGTCACGGTGCACAAGCACGTGTCCGAGACCACGATGCAGAAGGTGGACGGCGAGATCCGCCGCATCGTGGACGAGCAGTACCAGCTTGCGCGCAGACTGATCGAGGAGAACCGCGACAAGGTCGAGGTCATGGCCAAGGCGCTGCTCGAGTGGGAGACGCTCGACTCCGACCAGATTTCCGACATCATGGACGGCCGCCCGCCGCGCCCGCCGAAGCCCGCTCAACCGCCCGCGGCGCAGCCGCCGCGCGACAGCGCTCCGAGCCCGGCGGCAGCCCCGGCTCCGGCGCCCGAAGCCTAGACCCGTTGCAGGCCTCCGGCCGGAGGGTGCAGGCAACCCCACCGGGCAGCGGCGCATCCGCCCCGCCTCATGCCGTTCCTCCAGTGCGGAAAATTCCAGCTGTCGCTCGCGCGCCCGCTCGTCATGGGCGTCGTCAACGTCACGCCCGACTCCTTTTCTGACGGTGGCCTGTATTCGGACCCGGGACACGCATCCGCGCACGCCCGCCGGCTGATCGCGGAGGGCGCGGACATCCTCGACATCGGCGGGGAATCCACGCGGCCCGGCGCGCTCCCGGTCACGCTCGACGAGGAGCGCCGGCGCGTGCTGCCGGTGATCGAGGCCCTCGCCGGCTGCGGCGTTCCGGTCTCGGTGGACACGCAAAAGCCCGAGCTCATGCGAGAGGCGGTGGCGGCCGGCGCGAGCATGGTGAACGATGTCAATGCCCTCGCCGCCGCGGGCGCGCTCGAAGCGGTCGCGGATAGCGCAGCCGCGGTGTGCCTGATGCACAAGCAGGGCGATCCCCGGACGATGCAGGCGAATCCCCGCTACACGGACGTGGTGCGCGAAGTGAAGGCTTTCCTCGCGCAACGGGTGCGCGCCGCGGAAGCTGCCGGAATCGCCCGGGAGCGCATCGTGGTGGACCCCGGCTTCGGCTTTGGCAAGAGCCTCGATCACAATCTCGAGCTGCTGCGGCGCCTGGGCGAATTCACGGGCCTCGCGGGCGCGCTGCTGGTCGCGCTGTCGCGCAAGTCCCTGATCGGAACTCTCACCGGCCGCGACACCGGCGAGCGGCTTGCGGGCAGCATCGCGGCGGCCCTGGCGGCGGTCGGCAGGGGAGCCCAGATCGTGCGCGTGCACGACGTGGCGGCCACGCGCGACGCGCTGCGAGTGTGGTCGGCGTTGGCGGGCTGATCGAACCGGGCGGCGCGCCCAGGCGGCGATGCGGCCTGCCGCAAACGTGCAATAATATCGCGGCAAAAATCAATAACGGGGGGCGTCGGGCGCCGATCCGATGTCCGCTCACGGAAAGGAGGCCCGGAATGCGCGCACGTTGGTTTCTTGCGGCGGCAACCCTCTCTGTTCTTTCCTTGCTCGCGCCCGCCTCGGCCCAGGATTGCCCGCGCGGGACCATGGACAGCCGGTATTGCGACCGGGACGGAGATCTCGTGGCGGACGCGCCGGCCGATCCCAAACAGTGGCTCAACCCGGCCACGCTCATCTTCGCTTATACCCCGGTCGAGGATCCCGAGGTCTATCGCAGGGCGTGGGACCCTTTCCTGCGCCACATGGAAAAGCTCACCGGCAAGAAGGTGGTCTTCTTTCCCGTGGGGTCCAACGCGGCGCAGATCGAGGCGATGCGCGCGGCGCGCCTGCACGTGGCGGGCTTCGCCACCGGCAGCACGCCGCTCGCCGTGAACTGCGCGGGCTTCGTACCGCTCGCCACGATGGCCACGGCGAAGGGCGAATTCGGCTATGAAATGGAGATCATCACCCAGGCCGACAGCCCGATCCGGAGGATCGAGGACATCCGCGGTCGCACCCTCGCGTTCACCGATCCGAACTCCACGTCGGGGTTCAAGGCGCCTTCCGCGCTGCTGCGCGCGGAGTTCAACATGGTCGCAGGAAAGGACTTCAGGACGGCGTTTTCGGGCAAGCACGACAACTCCATCATCGGCGTGGTGAACAAGGACTACGAAGCGGCGGCGATCGCCAACTCGGTGATGCAGCGCATGATCGAGCGCAAGGTCGTGGATCCCGCGAGGCTACGCACGGTCTACAAGTCACAGACTTTCCCCACGACCGCGTACGGCCACGTTTACAACCTGCATCCGGATCTCGCCAAGAAGGTGCGCGAAGCGTTTCTCACGTTCGACTGGGCCGGCACCGAGCTCCTGAGGGAGTTCGGGAAGAGCGACCCGCCGCGCGAGAAATTCGTGCCGATTACCTACAAGCAGCACTGGGAGGTGGTACGCAAGATCGACGAGGCTTCCGGCGTCAGCTACAAGTGCCGGTAGGCCCGGACCGCCGCACCGATGCTCGCCCTGCACGCGCTCACCAAGCGCTATCCGACCGGTGATCTCGCCGTTCACAACGTCAGCCTGGAGGTGCCCAAGGGGCAGGTGATGGCCCTGATCGGCCCCTCGGGAGCCGGCAAGAGCACGCTGATCCGCTGCGTGAACCGCCTGGTCGAGCCCACTTCCGGCAGCGTCATGCTCGACGGGCACGAAATCACCGCGCTGGGCGGCGCCGCGCTGCGGCGGGCGCGCAGGCGCATGGGCATGATCTTCCAGGAGTTCGCGCTGGTGGAGCGGCTCACCGTGATGGAAAACGTGCTCTCGGGGCGCCTCGGCTACGTGGGGTTCTGGAAGACGTTTCTGCGGCGCTACCCGCAGCGCGATATCGACCAGGCATTCCGCTTCCTCGAGCGCGTGGGGCTCACCGAGTTCGTGGACAAGCGCGCCGACGCGCTCTCCGGCGGCCAGCGCCAGCGCGTGGGCATCGCACGGGCGCTCATGCAGGAGCCGTCCATTCTGCTCGTGGACGAGCCGACCGCCGCGCTCGACCCGAAGACCTCGCGCCAGATCATGCGCCTGATCTGCGAGCTCTGCGCCGAGCGCGAGCTTGCCGCCATCATCAACATACACGACGTGGGACTCGCCCAGATGTTCGCGGCCCGCATCGTCGGCCTGTGCAAGGGCGAGATCGTGTTCGACGGAAGCCCGCGTAACCTCACGCCCGAGGCGCTCACGCTGATCTACGGCGAAGAGGACTGGCACGCGACGATCAAGCGCGACGAGGACGAGCCGGAGCCCGCGGATGCGGGCGCGGGCGCCGGCGGCACCGGCTCGGACGACCGGCAGCTCGTGGCGTGAACGGCCAAGCCACTCAGACCTGGCGGCTGCCGCCGTTCATCGCCAATCCGTGGCTGCGCTGGGGAATCTACCTCGGTGCGCTGCTCTATCTCGTGCTCGCGATCGGCTCGCTGCACATCAACTGGGCGCGGGTCGCGGAAGGAATGGAGCGAGGCTGGCGCTTCGTCTCCGCGTTCGCGCGCCCCAACTTCGCCGGCCGGTGGGGCGAGATCTCGGAGGGCATCCTCGAGAGCCTCACCATGACGGTCACCTCCACCGCGATCGGTGTGGCGCTCGCCGTGCCGGTCGGGCTGGGCGCGGCGCGCAACCTCGCGCCGCTGCCCGTCTATGTCGTGTGCCGCGGCATCATCGCGCTCTCGCGCACGTTCCAGGAGGTGATCATCGCCATCCTGTTCGTGAAGATGTTCGGCTTCGGCCCTCTCGCCGGCATGATCACGCTGGTGGTCGCCACCATCGGATTCATGGCCAAGCTGCTCGCCGAGGACATCGAGAGCTCCGACCCCTCCCAGCTGGAGGCGATGCGCGCCACCGGCGGCTCGTGGTGGCAACTCATCAACTACGGGGTGCAGCCGCAGGTGATGCCGCGGTTCATCGGGCTGTCGGTGTACCGGCTCGACATCAACTTCCGCGAGTCGGCCGTGATCGGGATCGTGGGCGCGGGGGGCATCGGCGCGACGCTCAACACGGCGTTTGACCGCTATGAATTCGATACCGCCGCGGCCATCCTGCTCGTCATCATCGCCATCGTGATGGTCGCGGAATACTCCTCGGGCCACATTCGCAGGAGGTTCCAGTAATGCCGGTCACCGAAGCGAGCGGAGTCAAGGCCTGGCAGCGGCGCGACCGGCGCCAGCAGTTCTCGATATGGCTGGGCTGGCTCATCGGCGGCCTCGTCTTCGTGCAGTCGTGGCGCTTCATCTCCGAGCACACGATCTGGGAATTCGCGCTCGATGCGCCCGCCCAGGCCTGGGACCTGATGGTGCGCATGGTGCCCCCGCGCTGGTCCTACATGGAGCGGCTGTGGGTGCCGCTGTGGGACACCATCAATATCGCCACCATCGGGACGCTGCTCGGCATCATCATCGCCTTCCCGATCGCGTTTCTCGCCGCGCGCAACACGACCCCGAGCCGCGTGCTGGTGCGGCCGATCGCGCTGATCGTCATCGTGTCCTCGCGCTCGATCAATTCCCTGATCTGGGCGCTGCTGCTCGTCACCGTGGTCGGTCCCGGCGTGCTGGCCGGCATACTCGCCATCGCGCTGCGCTCGATCGGCTTCATCGGGAAACTCCTCTACGAGGCGATCGAGGAGATCGACGCGGTGCAGGTCGATGCGATCGTTGCGACGGGCGCATCGCGCCCGCAGCAGCTCGCCTACGGAATCCTGCCGCAGATCATGCCGGCGTTCGCCGGCATTTCGGTCTATCGGTGGGACATCAACATCCGCGAGTCCACGGTGCTGGGCCTGGTGGGAGCGGGCGGCATCGGGCTGCAGCTGAACGCCTCGGTGTCGAAGCTCGCGTGGCCGGAAGTCACCGTGATCTTCGCGGTGATCTTCGTCACCGTGATCATTTCCGAATGGGTGTCGGCGCGGGTCCGGCACGCGATCATCTGATGCCGCAAGCGGACACAGGAAGCGGGCAGCGCCCACCGACCGTGGTGCTGGACCTCGACGGGACGCTCGTCGACAGCGCGCGCGACATCTGCAACGCGCTGAACCATGCGCTCGCGCTCGCCGGCAGGCGGGAGTTCGAGCCCGACGACGCGCGCGGATTCATCCATGCGGGAATCGACCACACGGTCGAGCACGCGCTGAAGTTGACGGGAGGACTGCCGCCGGCCACCGAAACCGACGAGCTCCGGCGCATCGCGCGGGCCTACTACGATGCGAACCTCGTCGTCCATACCCGGCCTTATGCGGGCGTGATCGAGGTGCTGAACGAACTGGCAGAGGCGCGTTACGTGATGGCGATCTGCACCAACAAGCTGGAATCCCGGGCGCGCGAGGTATTGGTGCGGCTCGATCTCGCGCGTTTCTTTCGTGCGGTGGTCGGGCGCGACAGCTTGCCGTACAAGAAACCAGATCCGATGCCGTTGCGCGCCGCCATCCACAACGCAGGCGGCGGGGCCGGGCGTGCCGTCTTCGTCGGCGACAGCGCCGTGGACGTGGCCACCGCGCGCGCCGCGGGCGTTCCGGTTATCGCCGTCGAATACGGCTACAGCGAGGTTCCCGCGGCCGACCTCGGAGCCGACGCGTTGATCTCGCAATTCAGCGAGTTGCCGCCCATCGTCGCGCGCTTTCTGGCGAGCGGGGCCGACAGACGCGCCGAGGGGCGCTAGAATCCGGTCTGGAGGCGGGCTGAAACCGGTGGCGGGCAGACAATACTTCGGCACGGACGGCGTGCGCGGCAAGGTCGGAGAGGCACCGATCACGCCCGACCTCGTGATGCGGCTCGGCTACGCGGCCGGCAAGGTGCTCGCTGCGGCGGGGCGCAACGGCGCCGAGCGCCCCTCGGTACTGATCGGCAAGGACACGCGCGTCTCCGGCTACATGCTGGAATCCGCGCTCGAGGCGGGCCTTTCGGCTGCGGGCGTCGACGTGCTGCTGGTCGGCCCCATGCCCACGCCGGCGGTCGCCTATCTCACGCGCGCGCTGCGGCTCTCGGCCGGCATCGTGATCAGCGCCTCGCACAATCCGTACGACGACAACGGCATCAAGTTCTTCTCCGGCACGGGCGCGAAGCTCCCCGATGCGACGGAACAGGCGATCGAGCGCCAGCTCTCGCGGCCGCTGAAGTGCATGGTTTCGCGCAAGCTCGGAAAGGCGCGCCGCATCGACGATGCCGTGGGCCGTTACATCGAGTTCTGCAAGAGCACGTTCCCGGCCCACCTGCACCTGCGCGGCATGAGAATGGTGGTGGATTGCGCGCACGGTGCCGCCTATCACATTGCGCCGCACGTGTTTCACGAGCTCGGCGCCGACGTCGAAACGCTGGGCGCCGACCCGGACGGCTTCAACATCAACGACAAGGTCGGGGCGACCGCGCCACTCGCGCTGCAGGCGGCGGTCAAACGCCACCGCGCCGACGTCGGCATCGCCCTCGACGGCGACGGCGACCGGCTGGTGATGGCGGATGCCGCGGGCACGCTCTACGACGGGGACCAGCTGCTGTACGTGATCGCGCGCCATCGCAAGCGGGCCGGAGAGCTTCGCGGCGGCGTGGTCGGGACACAGATGAGCAACCTCGCCCTGGAGCACGGCCTCGGCAAGCTGCGCATCCCGTTCGAGCGCGCGAACGTGGGCGACCGCTACGTGCTCGAGCTCATGCAGAAGCGGGGCTGGCAGCTCGGGGGCGAGAACTCCGGGCACATCGTGTGTCTGGACAAGCACACCACCGGCGACGGCATCGTCTCGGCGCTGCAGGTGTTGCGCGCACTCGCCGAGACGAAGACGACACTGCCGAAAGCGGCGGGTGCGCTCGCGCTTTATCCTCAGGTGCTGGTCAATGTAGGGGTGGCGGACCGCTCCAGCGCGCTCTCGCGCCCGGGGGTCAAGCGGGCGGTGGCCGCGGCCCACGCCGACCTCGATGGCGGCGGGCGCGTGCTGCTGCGCCTGTCGGGCACCGAGCCCGTGGTCCGCGTGATGGTCGAGGGCAGGAACGGCGCGAAGGTGCGCCGCTGGGCCGAGCACATCGCCGCCGCCGTGCGCAAGGGCGCCTGAGCGGGCTGAAGGTCACGCGCCCGGCGATGCCTATGGGGCGCGCCGCGCCCACCGGGCCCGGAACAAAAAAATGACGAGAACCGCACGTAACGTGCTCTTTCTATGCACGGGCAATTCCGCCCGCAGCATCCTCGCCGAAGCCCTGCTCAACGCGCGGGGTGACGGGCGATTCCGCGCCTACAGCGCCGGCAGCCATCCGAAGGGATCCGTGCACCCGCTCGCGCTCGAGCTCCTCGCGGGCCGCGGGATCCCGACCGGCGGACTGCGCAGCAAGAGCTGGGACGAATTCGCGCGGCCCGGCGCACCCGAGATGGATTTCGTATTCACCGTCTGCGACAACGCCGCGGGTGAGACTTGTCCGGTATGGCCCGGGCGGCCCGTGACCGCGCACTGGGGCATCCCCGACCCGGCCGCCGTCGAGGGATCGGGAGAGCGAAAGCCCAGCGCCTTTCTCGATGCCTACACGCAGCTCGGTAGCCGCATCTCGCTGTTCCTCGAGCTGCCGCTCGAGGGACTCGACCGCTCGTCGTTGCAGCGGAAGCTCGGCGAAATCGGCGCGAGCCGCACCAATGTATCGCGCGCGTAAGTCCGGATCGTCGGCCGATGACCGCGCGCTATCGCGGCCCGACGCGGATGGTCATGGAGCACCGGGCGAAGCCGTGGAGAGCCTGGCGGGATTCCGATCGTGACGAGTAATCAAGGCCCGTCACGACGGTCTCCCTGGTCGGTGGTCTGGGCACTGGCGGTGACGCAGGTCGTCTCCTGGGGTTCGATCTACTACGCGATCGCAGTCCTCATCGCGCCGATCGAGCAGGAACTGGGATGGAGGCGGGACGCCATCGTCGGTGCCTTCTCGCTGAGCCTGATCTTCGCGGGCCTGGGCGCGGTCCCGGCGGGCATCCTGATCGACCGTTACGGCGGCCGGGTGGTGATGACCTGCGGTTCGCTCGCCGCAGCGGCGCTGTTTTTCCTGCTGAGCAACGTTCAGTCTCTGCCGGCGTTCTACCTGATCTGGGCCGGGCTCGGGATTGCGATGGCGGCGGTGCTCTACGAGCCGGCTTTCACGGTCATTACCGCGACTTTCGGCGCTAACGCGCGCAAGGCCATCACCGCGCTCACTCTCGTCGGCGGATTCGCGAGCACCGTGTTCTGGCCGCTGACGCAGGGTCTCGTTTCGGCATTCGGCTGGCGCCACGCGCTGGTGGCTCTCGCGCTGTTCAATTTCGTCATTTGCGTGCCGTTGCACGCGTTATACCTTCCCGCATCTGCACCCAGGCGCTCCGGCCCCGAAGGCGCGCCGGGCGGCGTGCGGCCCCGCGAGGACACCGGAGCACTGGGCTTCGTCATCAGGAGCCCGGCTTTCTGGCTGCTCGCGACCGCGTTCACGATCAACATGCTGGCCCACTCCTCGCTGTCGGTGCACCTGATTCCGCTGCTCCACGAGAAGGGCTACTCGGCCGCCGACGCGGTTTGGCTGGCGGCGCTGGTCGGGCCCATGCAGGTCGCGGGACGGGTGGCGGAGTTCACGATCGGGTCGCGTTTCCGGGCCACCCACGTCGCCGTATTCGCGCTGGCGCTGCTTCCGGTCGCGTTAGTGAGTCTGGGCTACGCCGGCGCGGCCTGGGTTCCGGTGCTCGTGTTCGTCACGCTCTACGGCGCGAGCAACGGCATCATGACCATCGCCCGCGGCACGATACCGGCCGAGATCTTCGGGCGCGAGCATTTCGGTGCAGTGAACGGGGCCCTGTCGGCGCCGGTGCTCGCTGCGAGGGCGCTCGGGCCGCTGCTCGCCTCGATCATATGGTCGGCCGCCGCCGGATACGACCCGGTGTTGTGGACGCTCGCGGCGCTGGGCCTGGTGTCGCTCGCCAGCTTTTGCGTGGCTCTCTCCCGAGACAGGAGATGAGCCGCCCGATACCGAAACCGCGATCGGCCGTGTGATCGCGCTGGAGGTGCGCTGTCACATTGCTGTAACACGGCTCGTGTAGCATCACGCGATCGCTCCGTTGCAGGCGGGAGGGCACGTTAAAGGGAATAATGTCGATGCGATTCAGGATGTTAGGCTTGGCTCTCGCGCTCGGCGCGACGGCGGTCACTGCGGCGCAGACGGTCCGGATCGACGGCTCGAGCACGGTGTACCCGGTCGCCGAGGCGGTGGCGGAGGAGTTTCAGAAGGCGAAGCGGGGCCGCATCCGGGTGACGGTCGGCATCTCGGGTACCGGCGGCGGGTTCAAGAAATTCTGCCGCGGGGAAATCGACATCACCAACGCCTCGCGCCCGATCACCCGCAAGGAGATGGACGATTGCCGGGCAGCGGGCATCCGCTACCTGGAGATGCCGGTGGCGTTCGATGCACTGACCGTCGTCATCAACCCGAGGAACATGTGGGCAAGGAACCTCACCATCGCCGAGCTCAAGGCGATGTGGGAACCGGCCGCGCAGGGCAAGATCACGAACTGGAGGCAGGTGAACCCGAAATGGCCGGACGCGCCGCTGAAGCTGTTCGGGCCGGGCGCTGACTCCGGCACGTTCGAGTATTTCACGGAAGCGGTCACCGGAACATCGAAAGCGAGCCGGGGCGACTTCACCGCGAGCGAGGACGACAACGTCCTCGTTCAGGGGGTGAGCCGCGACGTGAACGCGCTCGGGTACTTCGGCTTTGCCTATTACATCGAGAACCGCGACAAGCTCCTCGCGGCGGCGGTCGTTCCGCGGGCGGGAAAGCCCGGGGTCGCGCCGTCGCTGGAGACCGTGATGAACGGGACCTATCAGCCGCTCGCACGGCCCGTCTTCATCTACGTCAGCGCAAGAGCGGCGCAAAAGCAGGAGGTGAGGGAATTCGTCGAGTTCTTCAACAGGAACGCGGACAAACTGGTGAAGGAGGTCAAGTACATTCCGCTGCCGGCGAGCGCATACGCGTACAACCTGGACACGCTCGCGAAGATGCGCGCGGGCACCAAGTTCGGCGGCGAGAACAAGGTGGGGCTCACCATCGAGGAGCTGATGAAGCTCGAAACCAGGCCCTAGTGCAGTGCGTCGGCCGGGCACGGCCGGGGAGGGTGTTGCTCCCGATGTCCCGCGCGGTCAAGTGCCATTCGCCGAACCGCAATAATCAGCGCCCGAACAACAAAGCTTTCGCACCGACAGGAACGCTGCGTTGACGCCAACCACCATCAGCGACAGGCTCGCCCGCCGCAAGCTGCGCAACGTGCGCGAGCGGATCATCGAGTCCATGCTGTTCCTCGCCGCGAGCGTATCGGTGGCGATCACGGTCGGCATCGTCGTGATCCTGGTGAAGGAGTCCGTCGTCTTCTTCCAGCACGTGCCGCTGTGGGATTTCCTCACCGACACGCAGTGGACGCCGCTCTTCTCCGACGCCCATTTCGGCATCCTGCCGCTGCTCTCCGGAACGCTGGTGAGTTCCATGGTCGCGCTGCTGGTGGCGATCCCGCTCGGCACCATCATCGCGATCTACCTCTCCGAATTCGCGCCGTTCTCGGTGCGCGAGGTGGCGAAGCCCTTTCTTGAGCTGTTGAGCGGAGTGCCGACGATCGTCTACGGCTACTTCGCGCTGCTGTTCGTCACGCCGCTCTTGCAGAAGCTGATTCCCTCGCTGCCGGGCTTCAACCTGCTCTCCGCGGGGCTGGTGATGGGGATCATGATCATCCCGTACGTGAGCTCGCTGGCGGAGGACGCGATGCGGGCGGTGCCGATGAGCCTGCGGGAGGGATCGTACGCGATGGGCGCGACGCGCTATCAGACCGCGATCCGGGTGGTTACGCCGGCGGCCTTCTCCGGCATCGCCGCCGCCTACATCCTCGGCATCTCGCGCGCCGTGGGCGAGACCATGATCCTCGCGGTGGCGGCGGGCATGCAGCCCAATCTCACGTGGAACCCGCTCGAGCCGGCCGCGACCATCACCGCCTACATCGTGCAGGTGGCTCTGGGCGACCTGCCCCACGGCAGCATCGGCTACCAGACGATCTTCGCGGCGGGCCTGACGCTGCTGCTGCTCACGCTCGCCTTCAACGTGCTCGGCCACGTCTTGCGCCGGCGCTTCCGGCAGGCGTACTGACCATGCGCGCTCCGCCCGCCGACATCCGTGACATCCGCGAGTTGATCGCGGCCCACAAGCGCTGGGACGTCGCGTTCTCGGTCGTGGGGCTGCTTGCGCTGATGGTGGGCGTGCTCGCGTTCGTCACGCTGTTCGGCCAGATGGTCGTCGAGGGCCTGCCGCGGCTCTCGTGGGACTTCTTCACCTCCTTCCCCTCGCGCAAGCCGGAACAGGCGGGAATCCTGTCGGCGTGGGTGGGCTCGACGCTGGTGATGGTCGTCACCGCGTGCACGGCCGTTCCGCTCGGCATCGCCGCCGGCATCTATCTCGAGGAGTACGCTCCGCGCAACTGGGTGACCGATGTCATCGAGATCAACGTGACGAACCTCGCCGGGGTGCCGTCCATCGTCTACGGGTTGCTGGCGCTCGGGCTCTTCATCTACCAGTTCGGGCTGGGGCAGAGCATTCTCACCGCGGGGCTGACCCTCGGGCTGCTGATCCTGCCGGTCGTCATACTCGCGACCCGGGAGGCGATCCGCTCGATCCCGGGCGCGATCCGCGAGGGCGCCTACGCGCTCGGAGCGACCAAGTGGCAGACTACCGCGCACCACATTCTGCCCTACTCGCTGTCCGGCATCATGACGGGGGTCATCATCGGCATGGCGCGCGCGATCGGGGAGACCGCTCCCGTGATCACCATCGGGGCGCTTACCTTCATCGCCTTCCTGCCGCCGCCGCCGTACACGGGAGAATTTCCGTTTCTCTCGTTCGAATGGCTGACCTCTCCCTTCACGGTGATGCCGATCCAGATGTTCAACTGGACCTCGCGACCCGAGGCGGCCTTCCACCACAACGCCGCCGCTGCGGGGCTGGTGCTGGTGGTGATGACGCTGTCGATGAACGCGCTCGCGATCTACATCCGATACCGCCTGAGGAAGAGGATCAAATGGTGAACGCGCCCGCGCCGGCGGCTTCCCGCGCGCCCGATCCCGACAAGAAGGCGGAAGCGAGGGAGCTGAGCTTCTTCTACGGCCACTTCCAGGCGCTGAAGGGAATCAGCGTGCCGATCTACGAGAAGAAGGTGACGGCACTGATCGGCCCGTCGGGCTGCGGCAAGTCCACCTTCCTGCGCTGCTTCAACCGCATGCACGATCTCTACCCGGGCAACCGCTACCAGGGCGAGATCATGCTCTACCCGGACAACACCAACCTGCTCGATCCGGCGGTGGACCCGATCGAGGTCCGGATGCGGATCAGCATGGTGTTCCAGAAGCCGAATCCGTTCCCGAAGTCACTCTACGAGAACGTCGCCTACGGGCTGCGGGTGCGCGGGGAGCGCAAGCGCGCGCGGCTCGACGACAAGGTGGAGGAGGCGCTGCGCTCGGCGGCGCTGTGGGACGAAGTGAAGGACCGGATGAACGACCTCGCGTTCAATCTCTCCGGCGGCCAGCAGCAGCGCCTGTGCATCGCGCGGGCGCTCGCGACGGACCCCGAGATCCTGCTGTTCGACGAGCCCACCTCCGCGCTCGATCCGATCGCTACCGCGAGCATCGAGCAGCTCATCGGGGATCTGAAGGAGCGGGTGACCATATTGATCGTCACCCATAACATGCAGCAGGCGGCGCGCGTGTCCGACTACACCGCCTACATGTATCTCGGCGAGCTGATCGAGTTCGGCGACACCAACACCATCTTCATCAAGCCCAGGCACAGGCAGACCGAGGACTACATCACGGGTCGATTCGGTTAGTTCCCGCCGCGATGTAACGGCGCAGGCTAACGATGCGCGCAGCGCGAAGTGAAGCGCCCCCCGAGTACGGGCAATCGCGGGGGTGGCCACCGCATCGGCGGGGGCCCAGATCGTGCTTCGCAATGGTGGGGTGGGGCGGCCGGATATGCTTGCGCGGCACCCCGAGCGATGCGACAAATGGGCAGACGCGCTGCACCGCAACACCCGTTCCCGCTTGTTTGACCCTGCTGGATGCTAGCCTGTAAAATTCAACGATTTAGGTAGGTTCGGTCGGGCATGCGAACCAAGCTGGTGGCGGGCAACTGGAAGATGAACGGCAACCTGGCTACCAACCAGGCGTTGCTGGGAACCATCATCCCCCGATTGGCCCCGCTGACGCGCGCCCGCTACGCGGTATGCGCGCCTTTTCCGTACCTCGCCCAGGTTCAGGACGCGTTACGCGGCAGCAACATCGCGCTGGGGGCGCAGGACGTGTGCCAGTTCGATGCGGGCGCGTACACCGGGGGCGTGTCGGCTGCGATGCTGGCGGAGTTCGGCTGCCGCTACGTCATCGTCGGACATTCCGAGCGGCGCACCGTATTCGGCGAGACCGACGAGGTCGTGGCGCGGAAGTTCGGGGCAGCGATCCACCACGGGCTCACCCCGATCCTGTGTGTGGGGGAGTTGCTCGCCGAGCGCGAGGCCGGGGTCACGGAAGCGGTGGTTTCGCGCCAGCTCGACGCCGTGATCGCCGGTTGCGGCCTGGCGGCGCTCGGCAAGGCGGTTTTGGCGTACGAGCCGGTGTGGGCGATCGGCACCGGGAAGACCGCGACGCCCCAGCAGGCGCAGGCGGTGCATGCGTTCATCCGGGCAAGGATCGCCGGTGCGGACCGGCGGCTGGCCGATGAGCTGGTGATCCTTTACGGCGGAAGCGTGAAGGCCGCGAACGCATCGCAGCTGTTCGCGATGCAGGACGTGGACGGCGGTCTCATCGGCGGGGCCTCCCTTGCGGCCGACGAATTCATCGGCATCTGCCGTGCGGCACTCGATGCAGAAGAGACAGTGAGAGCTTGAATGGAAACCCTGGTTCTGGTGGTACACGTGGTGGCGGCGCTCGCGCTGGTCGGGCTCGTCATGTTGCAGCAAGGCAAGGGGGCGGACGTGGGAGCCGCTTTCGGCAGCGGCGCGTCGGGCAGTCTCTTCGGCGCCACCGGCTCGGCCAATTTCCTGAGCCGCACGACCGCGGTGCTGGCGGTCGTCTTTTTCCTGACGAGCCTCGGGCTGACTTATATTTCGACGCGCAAGACCGAGAATCGAGGCGTGATGGCGGCGCCCGCTGCGCCGAGCAAGCCGGTGCCGACGCAGGCACCGCAAATCCCGGTGCCGATGCAGATACCGCAGATCCCGGTGCCGACCCAGCAGGCCCCGGCTCCGGCGACGCCAGCCGTGCCTGGCGCAGCGCCGGATTCGGGATCCAGGGCGCAGGATATTCCGAAGTGAGGGAGTGTTTAGAACCTATTTCATATATAGGCACGTGTGCGACGGAGGCGATGTGGGATGCAGTTCAAGGAGGAGGGCCCGAAGGAATATGTCGATATTTCGAGGGTCCCCGACGAAGAAATGCGCCCAGATCGCCCCGTCCCTGCGGGTTGCGGCCAGGACGGCCGGCTGCGTCGTTGCCCTCCTGGACCATATCGACATATGGCCTTCGTCGGGCGCCTTGCATCCGGTCCGTCCTGGCCGCAACGCATCACGCGCCTATATATGAAATAGGTTCTAGTTTTGAGTGCTTGGTGTTGAGTTGTCCCGCCTTGACTAGACGGTCAAAACTCATCACTCAAAACTCAACATTCAGCACTCAACACTGAAGTTGATACGCCGACGTGGTGGAATTGGTAGACACACCATCTTGAGGGGGTGGCGGCGTAAGCCGTGTGAGTTCGAATCTCACCGTCGGCACCAAATAGGATTGAGGATTGAGGATTGAGGATCGAGCAACCAGGATTGAGGTGCGCTCACGTGCGAACTGAGCGATCGCGGAGCGGTCAATTTATTAGGCGATTCGACATGTTTTCTGGCTCAATCCTCAATCCTCAATCCGAGTAGGGGCATGTTAGAGAATTACTTCCCCGTCCTTATGTTCATCCTGGTCGGTATCCTGGTCGGGGTGGTGCCGGTCCTGGTCGGCGGGGGCGTCAGCCGGCTCGTGGGCGTACACCGCCCTGATGCCGAGAAGCTCTCGCCGTACGAATGCGGATTCGAGGCGTTCGAGGACGCGCGGATGAAGTTCGACGTGCGCTACTACCTCGTCGCCATCCTGTTCATCCTGTTCGATCTCGAGATCGCGTTTCTCTTCCCGTGGGCGGTCGTGCTGCAGGAGATCGGATTTTTCGGTTTCATGGCGATGCTGGTTTTCCTGGCGATCCTCGTCGTGGGCTTCGTCTACGAGTGGATGAAAGGCGCCCTGGACTGGGAGTAGCGATGCGCGTTGGTCTTGCCCTGGGACGCGCAAAGGCAGCGGCAGGAAATGGGAAACAGGGAATAAGGAATAGGGAATAGGGAATAGGGAATAGGGAATAGGGAATAGGGAATAGGAACAACCGATGGGCGCACCTGAGAGCTTGACTGACAAGGGTTTTTTGATCACCACGGCGGATGCCCTGATCAACTGGACGCGGACGGGATCGCTGTGGCCGATGACTTTCGGGCTGGCGTGCTGCGCGGTGGAGATGATGCACGCGGGCGCCGCGCGCTACGACCTCGACCGCTTCGGCATCGTGTTCCGCCCGAGCCCGCGCCAGTCCGATGTCATGATCGTCGCCGGCACGCTGTGCAACAAGATGGCGCCGGCGCTGCGCAAGGTCTACGATCAGATGGCGGAGCCGCGCTGGGTGATCTCGATGGGCTCGTGCGCCAACGGCGGCGGCTACTATCATTACTCGTACTCGGTGGTGCGCGGCTGCGACCGCATCGTCCCCGTGGACATCTACGTCCCGGGCTGCCCGCCCACGGCCGAGGCGTTGCTCTACGGCATCATCCAGCTGCAGAACAAAATCAGGCGCACCAACACCATCGCCCGCCGATGAGCACGCGCGCAGACACACTGGTCGGCGCGCTGCGCTCCGCGCTCGGAGACCGGCTGGCGGGCGCGACTGTCGCGTCCGGCGAAGTCACGATCGAGGTTGCGCCCGCGCACCTGCTCGCGGCCGCGGGCGTGCTGCGCGATGCGCCGGAGCTCAAGTTCGAGCAGTTGATAGACCTGTGCGGCATCGACTACCGGAATTACGGCGCGGCAGGCTCGGACGGCGCGTGGGCGGATATTGAAACGCTCGGGCCCGCGGGGGGCGCACCCCCGGAGGCGGGCGCGGCTCCCGCGACCGACGGCATGACGCAGGAGCTGCGCGAGCACGCGGTTCCGCCGTCGAAGACGATCGCGCGGCGCCGGTTCGCCGTCGTCTGCCACCTGCTCTCGCTCACGCGCAACTGGCGCGTGCGCATGCGTGTTTTCTGCGCGGACGACGCGTTTCCGGTGGTGGACTCGGTGATCGGGGTGTGGCCCTCGGCCAACTGGTTCGAGCGCGAAGCGTTCGATCTGTTCGGCATCGTGTTCACCGGGCATCCCGACCTGCGCCGGATCCTGACCGATTACGGCTTCATCGGGCACCCGTTCCGCAAGGACTTCCCGATTTCCGGCACCGTGGAGATGCGCTACGATCCCGAGCAGCAGCGCGTGATCTACCAGCCGGTCACGATCGAGCCGCGCGAGATCGTCCCGCGCATCGTGCGCGTGGAAAATTACGCCGATGTCGAAAAGAAGACTTAGCCACAGAGAACACGGAGAGAGAGTTTGAACCGCCAAGACGCCAGGGAGAACGAGGGAACCGGTTGTTCGGGGTCTTGTTCTTGTCTCCCGTTTTCCTCTGTGACCGCTGTGCTCTCAGTGGCTGATTTGGTTTTGTATGGCTGAGATCAGAAATTACACGATGAACTTCGGGCCGCAGCATCCGGCGGCGCACGGGGTGCTGCGGCTCGTGCTCGAGCTCGACGGGGAGGTCATCGAGCGGGCCGACCCGCACATCGGGCTGCTGCACCGGGCGACCGAAAAACTCGCCGAGCACCGGACCTATGTCCAGTCGGTCCCGTACATGGACCGGCTCGACTACGTCTCGATGATGGCGAACGAGCACGCCTACGTGATGGCGATCGAGAAGCTGCTCGGGCTGCAGGTGCCGGTCCGCGCCCAGTACATCCGCGTGATGTTCGACGAGATCACGAGGATCCTGAACCATCTTCTGTGGCTCGGCGCCCACGGGCTCGACATCGGCGCGATGACGGTGTTCCTCTACTGCTTCCGGGAGCGCGAGGACCTCATGGACTGCTACGAGGCGGTCTCGGGCGCGCGCATGCACGCGTGCTACTACCGCCCCGGCGGGGTCTATCGCGACCTGCCGGAGCGGATGCCGCGCTACACCCCGACGAAGATCCACGGCGAGGCGGCCGTGCGCGAGCTCAACCGCAACCGACAGGGCTCGCTGCTCGACTTCGTGGAGGACTTCACCGAGCGCTTTCCGCGCCTCGTGGACGAGTACGAGACGCTGCTCACCGACAACCGCATCTGGAAGCAGCGCACGGTGGGCATCGGCGTGGTGTCCGCGGAGCGCGCGATCGCGCTCGGATTCACCGGCCCGATGCTGCGCGGCTCCGGGGTCGAGTGGGACCTGCGCAAGAAGCAGCCGTACGAAGTCTACGACCGGATCGACTTCGACATCCCGGTCGGGGTCAACGGGGACTGCTACGATCGCTACCTCGTGCGCATCGAGGAGATGCGCCAGTCGAACCGCATCGTCCGGCAGTGCATCGAGTGGCTGCGCAAGAATCCCGGGCCGGTGATGGTGGACAACTACAAGGTCGCGCCGCCTTCGCGCGTCGCGATGAAGACCAACATGGAAGAGCTGATCCACCATTTCAAGCTCTTCACCGAAGGCATGCACGTGCCCGAGGGCGAAGCCTACAGCGCCGTCGAGGCGCCCAAGGGGGAATTCGGCATCTATCTCGTCTCCGACGGGGCCAACAAGCCGTACCGGCTCAAGATCCGCGCGCCGGGCTTCGCGCATCTCGCAGCGCTCGACGAGATGGCGCGCGGCCACATGATCGCCGACGTGGTGGCGATCATCGGCACGCAGGACATCGTTTTCGGGGAAATCGACCGCTGATGAATGCCCCGATGGTGCTGTCGCCAGAGTCGCTGGCGAGGATAGACAAGGCGCTCGCCAAGTACTCGCCCGACCAGAAGAGCTCCGCGGTGATGGCGGCGCTCACGATCGCGCAGGATGAGAAGGGCTGGCTGTCCACGGAAACGATGGATTTCGTGGCGCGGTATCTCGGCATGCCTGCGATCGCGGTCTACGAGGTTGCCTCGTTCTACACCATGTACGATCTCAAGCCGCCCGGGAAATACAAGCTCACCCTCTGCACCAACCTGCCGTGCGCGCTGCAGGGCGCGACAGTGGCGGCCGAGCACCTGAAGAAGACGCTGGGCATCGGCTTTAACGAAACCACGACGGACGGGATGTACGCGCTGCGGGAAGGCGAGTGCTTCGGTGCGTGCGGAGATGCCCCCGTGCTGCTGCTCAACAACAAGCGGATGCTGTGCGCCATGTCGCCGGAAAAGCTCGACGCGCTGCTGAAAGATCTTGCCTGATGGGCCTGCCGACACCCCCCTTCGACCCCGCGATCTTCGGACCCGAGGCGATCATCATGAAGGGCCTCGACGGCCTCAACTGGCGCCTCAAGGATTACGAGGCGCGCGGCGGTTATGCGGCTTTGAAGAAGATCCTTGCCGAGAAGATTCCGCCCGAGACGATCGTGAACGAGGTCAAGAAATCGGGGCTGCGCGGGCGCGGCGGCGCGGGCTTTCCCACGGGGCTGAAGTGGAGCTTCATGCCCCGGCAGTACGCCGGGCAGAAGTACCTGGTCTGCAACTCGGACGAAGGGGAGCCCGGCACCTTCAAGGACCGCGACATCCTGCGCTACAACCCGCACAGCGTGATCGAGGGAATGGCGATCGCGGCCTACGCGATGGGCACCTCGGTCGGCTACAACTACATCCACGGCGAGATCTGGGACACCTATGAGCGCGCGGAGGAAGCCCTCGAGGAGGCGCGCGCCGCCGGTTATATCGGTCACCACATCCTCGGGTCCGATTTCAGTTTTCAGCTCTACAACCATCACGGCTGGGGCGCTTACATCTGCGGCGAGGAGACCGCCCTGCTCGAATCGCTGGAAGGCAAGAAGGGGCTGCCGCGCTTCAAGCCGCCGTTTCCCGCGAGCTACGGGCTCTACGGAAAGCCCACCACCATCAACAACACCGAGACCTTCGCCGCGGTGCCGTGGATCATCCTGAACGGCGGCGATGCGTTTCTCAACCTCGGCGTGCCCAACAACGGCGGCACCAAGATTTTTTCGGTGTCGGGCGACGTCGCCCGCCCCGGCAACTACGAAGTCCCGCTCGGCACGCCGTTCGCGAAGCTGCTCGCAATGGCCGGCGGCATGCGCGACGGCAAGAAGCTGAAAGCAGTGGTTCCCGGCGGCTCGTCGATGCCGGTGCTGCCGGCCGACATCATGATGGCGACCGACATGGACTTCGACTCGGTCGCGAAGGCCGGTTCGATGCTCGGCTCGGGGGCGGTGATCGTGATGAACGAAACGCGCTGCATGGTAAAATGCCTGCTGCGGTTTTCCTACTTCTACTTCGAGGAATCGTGCGGCCAGTGCACGCCGTGCCGCGAGGGCACCGGGTGGCTCTATCGCGTGGTGCACCGCATCGAGCACGGCAAGGGCAGGGCCGACGATCTCCGTCTTCTGGACAACGTCGCCGACAACATCGCCGGGCGCACCATCTGCGCGCTGGGAGACGCCGCGGCGCTGCCGGTGAAGAGCTTCGTCAAGCACTTCCACGACGAGTTTGTCCATCACATCGAGCACGGGAAGTGCCTCGTGCCCGACTACGTCTGAGTGGCGGGTGACGAATGGCGAGTGACGGACCCAGGAAAATGATCGAGATCGAGCTCGACGGCAAGAAGCTCGAGGTGGCGGAAGGGTCCACCATCATGGATGCCGCAGAGAAGTCCGGCATCTACATTCCGCGCTTCTGCTACCACCGCAAGCTCTCGATCGCGGCCAACTGCCGCATGTGCCTGGTGCAGGTGGAAAAAGCGCCCAAGCCGCTGCCCGCGTGCGCCACCCCCGTCATGAAGGACATGAAGGTGTGGACGCACTCGGAGCAGGCGGTCGCCGCGCAGAAGAGCGTGATGGAATTCCTGCTCATCAACCATCCGCTCGACTGCCCGATCTGCGACGAGGGCGGCGAATGCGAGCTGCAGGATCTGGCGGTCGGATACGGCGCGAGCGGCTCGCGTTACCAGGAGGCGAAGCGCGTCGTGAGCGAGAAGAATCTGGGTCCGCTCATCGCCACCGAGATGACGCGCTGCATACACTGCACGCGCTGCGTGCGCTTCGGCCAGGAGATCGCCGGCATCATGGAGCTGGGCATGATCAACCGGAGCGAGCACGCGGAGATCATCACGTTCGTCGGCAAGACGGTGGATTCCGAGCTATCCGGGAACATGATCGACCTGTGCCCGGTGGGCGCGCTCACGTCCAAGCCGTTCCGCTACACGACGCGCAGCTGGGAGCTCACCCGCAATCCCTCGGTGAGCCCGCACTGCGGGCTGGGCTCGAACTTCACGGTGCAGGTCAAGCAGAACCGCGTGATGCGCGTGCTGCCGCGGGAGAACGAGGCCATCAACGAGTGCTGGCTCTCGGACAAGGACCGCTTTTCGTACGAGGGGCTCAACTCCGAGCAGCGGCTGGCGAGACCCATGCTCAGGCGCGGGAGCGGCTGGCAGGAGGTCGAATGGGCTGAGGCGCTCGGCTTCGTCGCGCAGGAGCTCGCGCGGATCCGCAAGCAGCACGGCGCGGCGAGCATCGGGGCATTGGCGACGCCGCACCAAACGCTGGAAGAGCTTTTCCTGTTGGGGAAACTCGCCCGCGAGTTTGCTTCCGGCAACGTGGATTTCCGGCTGCGGCAGTCCGATTTCCGCGGGGACGGGATGCGCGCCGGGGCGCCGTGGCTCGGCATGAAGATCGCGGAGGTGGGCAAGCTCGACCGGGTGCTGGTGGCGGGCAGCACGCTGCGCAAGGATCACCCGCTGCTCGCGCACCGGCTGCGGCAGGCGACGAAGCGCGGCACGCAGTTGAACCTCGTGAACCCGTTCGATGACGACCTGCTGATGGGGGTTGCACACAAGGCGATCGTGCCGCCGTCGGCCATGGTCGACGAGCTGGCGCAGGTGCTCAAGGCCGCAGCCGGGTTGCGCGGCGCCCGCGTGCCGGAGGCAATCGGTGCGGCGCTCGAGCGCGTCACGCCCGGCGATGCGGCACGGTCCATTGCCGCGAGCCTCGCATCGGGAAAGAACGCGGCGGTGTTCCTCGGCAATCTCGCGCAGCACCACCCGCGCGCGGTGGAGCTGCATGCGCTGGCGCACGCACTGGCGGCGGTCACCGGCGCGAGACTGGGTTTTCTCGGCGAAGCGGCCAACAGCGTGGGTGGTCACATTGCCGGCTGCGTTCCGTACGGCGAGCCCGCCGGATTGAACGCGGGCCGGATGCTGGCGCAGCCCCTCAAAGCGTACCTGCTGCTCGGCGTGGAGGCGGAGCTCGACACGCACGATCCGCAGCAGGCGCTCGCAGCGATGCGCGCCGCGGAGCTGGTGGTGGCGATGAGCCCGTTCCAGCACCGGGCCGTCGACTACGCGCACGTGCTCCTGCCGATCGCGCCGTTTACCGAGACTGCCGGCACGTACATCAGCACCGAGGGGACGGTGCAGAGCTTCCGCGGGGTGGTGCGCCCGCTCGGAGAAGCGCGCCCGGCGTGGAAGGTGCTGCGGGTGCTGGGCAACCTGCTCGGCCTCGCCGGTTTCGAACACGACAGCGCCGAGGCGATCCGCGGCGAAATTCTGCGGAGTACGGACCTCTCCGGACGGCTCGACAACCGGCCGCCGGTGAGCACGCTGGAGGCGCAAGCCCCGCGCTCCGGGCGCGCGATCGAGCGTATCGCCGAGGTGCCGATCTACTACTCGGACGCCATCGTGCGCCGCGCCCGTGCGCTGCAGAACACCCGCGATGCCGCGGCGCCGGTGGCGGCCATGAACCGGGCCCTTGCCGAGCGGATGGGGGTGCGCGAGGGCGACCCCCTTCGCGTGCAGCAGGGCGAGGGGGAGGCTGTGGTCTACGCCGCGGTTGACGACCGGCTTCCCGCGGACTGCATCCGGCTTGCGGCGGGACATCCGGTTACCGCGGGCCTGGGCCCGATGTTCGGAGAGCTTCGCGCCGAGCGGGCCGCGGAGCGGGCGCAGGCGGCGGGCTAGACATGGAATTTCTCGGCGCATTGCAGGGCTTGCTGGGGCCGACCTGGCTCGCGGTGTGGACGCTCGCCAAGATCGTCGCGATCCTCGCCCCGCTGCTGCTGTGCGTCGCGTATCTCACGCTCGCCGAGCGCAAGATGATCGGCTACATCCAGGTGCGCATCGGCCCCAACCGCGTCGGACCGAGGGGCTGGCTGCAGCCGATCGCCGACGGTTTGAAGCTCCTGGTGAAGGAGATCATCGTGCCGACCGGCGCCAACAAGGCGCTGTTCGTGCTGGCGCCGATCATGGTGATGATGCCGGCAATGGCGGCGTGGGCGGTCGTGCCGTTCAGTCCCGAACTCGTGCTTGCCGATATTGATGCGGGCCTGCTCTACATCCTGGCGATTACTTCGATGGGGGTGTACGGCGTGATCATCGCGGGCTGGGCTTCGAACTCCAAGTACGCGTTCCTCGGGGCGCTGCGCTCGGCCGCGCAGATGGTGTCCTACGAGCTGGCGATGGGCTTCGCGCTGGTGTGCGTGCTGATGGCGGCGCAGAGCCTGAACCTGGGCGAGATCGTGAGGATGCAGCAGGGCGGGCTGGGGCTCCTCAACTGGTTCTGGATCCCGCTGTTCCCGATGTTCCTCGTCTATTTCATCTCGGGGGTGGCGGAAACCAACCGCGCGCCGTTCGACGTCGCCGAAGGCGAGTCGGAGATCGTCGCGGGCTTCCACGTGGAGTACTCGGGCATGGCGTTCGCCGTATTCTTCATCGCCGAGTACGCCAACATGATCCTCATCTCCACGCTCGCAGCGATCATGTTCCTCGGCGGCTGGCTCTCGCCCGTGCCGTTCCTGCCCGACGGCTTCATCTGGCTCGCGGTGAAGATTTCCTTCCTGCTGTTCTGCTTCCTGTGGTTCCGGGCGACGTTTCCGCGCTACCGCTACGACCAGATCATGCGGCTCGGCTGGAAGGTGTTCCTCCCGCTGACCATCCTGTGGATCGTGGTTCTCGGCGCGTGGATGCAGACGCCGCTCTGGGTGTGGTGGAAGTGATGATCGAGCGCATCCGGTGGTTCCTCAAGACCTTCTTGCTCGCCGAGCTGGTGAAGGGCATGGCTCTCACCGGCCGGCACCTGTTCGCGCGCAAGATCACGGTGCAGTTCCCCGAGGAGAAGACTCCGCAGAGCCCGCGTTTCCGCGGTTTGCACGCGTTGCGCCGTTATCCCAACGGCGAGGAACGCTGCATCGCGTGCAAGCTGTGCGAGGCGGTATGCCCGGCGCTCGCGATCACGATCGAATCCGAGCAGCGCGACGACGGGACGCGGCGCACCACGCGTTACGACATCGACCTCACCAAATGCATTTTCTGCGGCTTATGCGAGGAATCGTGCCCGGTGGATTCGATCGTGGAGACGCGCCTTCTGGAGTATCACGGCGAGACGCGCGGCGACCTGATCTACACCAAGCCGATGCTGCTCGCGATCGGAGACCTCTACGAGGAGCAGATTGCAAAGGACCGGGAAGAAGATGCGGCCTACCGATAGTGAACAGCAAACGGTAAACGGTGAACGGTAAACGGTAGCAACAACGGCGAAGCTGCGAGCGATGATCCTCCGTTCACCATTCACCGTTCACCGTTCACCAGAACAGCAATGACATTCAACGAATTCGTTTTCTACACGTTCTCGGCGATCCTGATTCTCGCGGCGCTGGGCGTCATTACGGCACGCAACCCGGTGTATGCCGTGCTGTTCCTGGTGCTGGCGTTCTTTACCTCGGCCGCGCTGTGGATGCAGCTGCAGGCGGAGTTTCTGGCGATCGTGCTGGTGCTGGTGTACGTCGGCGCGGTGATGGTGCTGTTCCTGTTCGTGGTGATGATGCTGGACATCAATCTTGACCGGCTGCGGGAAGGCTACTGGAATTACCTGGCGCCGGCGCTGGTGGTTGCCGGCGTGATGGTGGCGGTCATGGTGACCGTGCTGGGCGGAAGATATTTCGGCTTCGGGGAGATGCCCGCGCCGCCGTCGCTGCCCGCCGGATACAGCAACACCAAGGAGCTCGGGCGCCTGTTGTACACGGATTACGTCTACCCGTTCGAGATCGCGGCCGTGATCCTGCTCGTTGCGATCGTCGCCGCGATCGCGCTGACGCTGCGCCGGCGCAGGGACACCAAGCGGATCGATCCGGCCCGGCAGATCGAGGTGCGGCGGGAAGACCGCGTGCGGGTCGTTTCAATGCCGGCTGAAAAACAGGATTGAGGATCGAGGAATGAGGACCGAGAGATGAGGATCGAGCAATCCGGGGGCAAGGTGCCAGGGATTACTCAATCCTCAATCCTCGATCCTCAATCCCGGGGTGACGAGGGGAACCAGTGATTTCACTGTCGCATTACCTGGTGCTGGGAGCGCTGCTGTTCGCCATCGGCGTCGTCGGCATCTTCCTCAACCGGAAAAACCTGATCGTCATATTGATGTCCATCGAACTGATGCTGCTGGCCGTCAACACGAACTTCATCGCCTTCTCGCACTACCTGGACGATCCGGCCGGACAGATCTTCGTTTTCTTCATCCTGACGGTTGCCGCGGCGGAAGCCGCCATCGGCCTCGCCATTCTGCTCGCGCTGTTCCGCAATCTGCGCACGATCCACGCAGACGACCTCGACAGCCTGCAGGGGTAACGAACCATCATGACCGAAATGGAGCCGGTAGTATCGATCGCGCCGTTGTTGGCCGTGGGCGTTGCGGCGGCCGCTGGTCTGGCGGTGCTGGCCCTGGGCCGGCATCCGAACCTGCGGGAGGGGTGCAGCCTGCTGGCGGGCGCGGTGCAGTTTGCCCTGGTGATGACGATGGCGCCGGTGGTGTGGGACGGCGGGGTGGTCGCGTACCGGGTGGTGGATCTTCTGCCGGGCGTGGCGATCGTGTTTCGGGTGGACGGGCTGGGGCTGCTGTTTGGAGGCGTGGCGTCGTTCCTGTGGATGGTGACGACGGTCTATTCGATGGGCTACATGCGCTCGCTGCAGGAGCATGCGCAGACGCGGTATTTTTCCTGCTTTGCGCTGTCGCTGTCGGCGGCGTTGGGGGTGGCGTTTTCGGGCAACCTGTTCACGCTGTTCTTGTTCTATGAGGTGCTCACCTTCGTGACCTATCCGCTGGTGATCCACCATGAGACGGAGGAGGCCTTTGAGGGAGGCCGGAAGTACATGGTGTACCTGCTGGGGACGTCGAAGACCTTTCTGCTGGTGGCGCTGTTGCTGACCTACCTGGTGGCGGGGACCCTGGAGATCAAGCCGGGAGGGATGTTTCCGGCGGACGCGGATCCGGTCTGGGTGACGGTGATCTTCGTGCTGTTCATAGCGGGCTTGACGAAGGCGGCGATCATGCCGTTGCACAACTGGCTGCCGACGGCGATGATCGCGCCGACGCCGGTGAGCGCCTTGCTGCATGCCGTGGCGGTGGTGAAGGTCGGTGTGTTCTCGGTTGCGCGGGTGATGGTGGATGTTTTCGGGGTGGATCTGCTGGAGCGGCTGCACGTGGGAATACCGACCGCGGCCTTTGTCTCGGTGACCATCCTGGGCGCTTCGGTGATCGCGCTGTCTCAGGACAATTTGAAACTGCGGTTGGCCTACTCGACGGTGAGTCAGCTGTCGTACGTGATCCTGGGCGCTGCGCTGCTGACTCCCGGGGGACTGGTGGGGAGCGTGATGCAGATCGCCGCCCACGCCTTCGGGAAGATCACCTTGTTTTTCTGTGCGGGCGCGATCTATGTCGCATCGCATAAGACCAAGGTGAGCGAGATGAGCGGGCTTGCGCGACGGATGCCGTGGACCATGGCGGCATTTACCGTGGGGGCGCTGAGCTTGATCGGGGCGCCGCCGCTGGCGGGTTTTGCGAGCAAGTGGTGGCTGGCAGTGGGCTCGATCGAGGCGCAGCAGCCGGCGCTATTGTTCGTGTTGTTGAGCAGCACCATGCTCAATGCAGCGTATTTCTTGCCGATCATCTACAAGGCCTATTTCGAGGCGCCGGCTGCGAGCGCGGGGGCCAAGCCATCCGCGGAGCGGCAGGAGGCGCCGTGGACGATGGTCGTGCCGTTGTCGCTGACGGCGGTGGGGACGGTGATGCTGGGGCTGTATTCCGAGCCGTTCCTGGCCCTGGCCCGGCAGGTGATTCGATGAGCGGCGGTACGCCGGGCTGGGTGGCGCGGGTGGAGGCGATCCGGGCCAGTGTGACGGCGCGGCGGCTGTTCTATGCCGTGCTGGCCGGGCTGGTGCTGGTGGATCTTCTGGTGCCGAAGGCGGAAGGACTGCCTTGGTGGGAGGCGCTGATGGGATTTGCCGCGGTATACGGATTCATTTCCTGTGTCCTGATCATCGCGGTGTCGAAGCTGCTGGGGCGCGCGGGATTGATGAAGCGCGAGAATTATTATGACTGAGTGGTCCTGGATTCATCCGGCGTCAGTTTTCTTCCTGGGCGCGGCGCTGCTGCCATGGGTGCAGGCGCGTCTTCGCGGGGCCTATTTGCTGCTGATCCCGGTCGTCGCGGGCCTGATGCTGTTCACGGCTTCTCCCGGGGTGTACGGGGTCTATCCCTTCTTGGGGCAGGAGTTGATTTTCGGCCGGGTGGATGCCCTGAGCCGGCTGTTCGGGGTGATCTTCATCCTCATGGCGTTCATCGGGATCGTGTATGGACTGCATGAGAAGGGCAGGACGGGACACTCCGCGGCGGCGTTGATCTACGTGGGCGGGGCGCTGGGGGTCGTTTTCTCGGGGGATTTCATCAGCGTCTTTATTTTCTCGGAAGTGATGGCCTTCTCCTCCGTCTTCCTGATCTGGCTGCAACGGGATGCGGCGTCGCTCGCCGCCGGGTTTCGATACATCCTGATGCATCTCTTCGGCGGGGTGTGCCTGTTGGGCGGGTTGGTGATCCAGTTGATGGCGACGGGCAGCACGGCGTTCGAGCCGACGGCAGTCAACGGCATCGGCCCGGTATTGATTCTGATCGGATTCTTGGTGAATGCGGCGGTGCCGCCGCTGTCGGCGTGGTTATCGGATGCTTATCCGGAGGCCACCGTGACGGGGGCGGTCTTCTTGAGCGCCTTTACGACCAAGACGGCGGTCTATTGCCTGATCCGTGGATTTCCGGGGACCGAGGAGCTGGTCTGGCTGGGCGCGGTGATGGCGATCTATGGAGTGGTGTATGCCGTGCTGGAGAATGACATCCGGCGACTGCTCGCCTATCACATCATCAGCCAGGTCGGGTACATGGTGGCGGGAGTGGGGATGGGGACGGCGCTGGCTCTGAACGGATCGTCGGCCCATGCCTTCGCGCACATCCTGTACAAGGGATTGCTGTTCATGGGGGCCGGTGCGGTGATCCAGATGACGGGCAAGCGCAAGCTGACGGAGCTGGGGGGGCTGTATCGGACCATGCCGATCACGCTGACGCTGTACATGATCGGGGGGTTTTCCATCTCGGCCTTTCCCCTGTTCAGCGGTTTCGTGAGCAAGTCCATGGTGGTGGCGGCCGCGGAGGAGAGCCATCTGACGACGATCTGGCTGATGCTGACGCTCGCCTCGGCGGGGACGTTTCTGCATACGGGACTCAAGCTGCCGTATTACACCTTTTTCTGGAAGGATTCGGGGATTCGGGCGAGCGAGCCGCCCGCGAACATGCTGTGGGCGATGGGGCTCGCGGCGCTGCTGTGCGTGGGGATCGGGGTGGCGCCGCAGGCGCTCTATGCGCTGCTGCCCTACCCGGTGAATTATGCGCCGTACACGGCGCATCACGTGGTGGGGGCGCTGCAGCTGCTGCTGTTCACCGGCCTGGGATTCATGCTGCTCCTGAAGATGCTGGATCCGGAGCCGACGATCAGCCTGGATACCGACTGGTTTTACCGCAAGGGGGCCCGGGGCCTGCTGTGGCTGGCCGACCATCCCATTGCTCGCGCCGATGCGCGCCTCGGCGAAGCCTACCTCACGCTGGTCCTCAATCCGCTCGCTCGACTGGTCCAATGGTCGTGGGTTTTCGAGCGCCGCGTCATTGATGGCGCCGTGAACGGCGCGGCTTCGGTAACGCATGCCTTCGCTCTCCATGCGCGGCGGATCCAGAGCGGCCAGCTCCAGCACTACGCGCTGGCGATGGTCGTGGGCGTCTCCGTGTTCCTGGCGGCCTATTTGCTCTGGTTTTAGTGTGCTGTCCCGCAAATATCCTATGAAATTCCGACGACAATCGGCGACGCGCCGGAACGTGAAGCAGGGACCCGCTTGCGGGAGGCGACCGTGAAGGCGCGTGTGAGGACCGCGCATCCGGCGCTCCCATGTCCTGCTTCGGGGTCGCATCCAAGCACACAACGCTTGGAACCTGCTCCGCCCTGCGCGGGACACTTTGTCGCAAATCCTCGCCAGGTGTCCAACCTGGCTGCGGTTTTCTTCGCGTCTGACACCGATTTCGCCGGAATTTCGACAAAGTGCACGCGAAACCGGAGCTACTCCGCATTTTCCCGAGATGGTCGACTAATGCGCGGTATTTACGGGACAGCACACTAGCGCGAAGCAGATGAAAAACGTCTTGAGCATCCTGATCTTTCTGCCGCTGGCCGGGTCGGTCCTCCTGGGTTTCATGCGCGGCCATGACCGCCTGATGAGGTGGTCCGCCTTGGGCGTGACCGTCGCGACCTTCCTGGTCTCGGTTGCGGTCCTCCTGGCCTTCAATCCGGCCACCCACGAGATGCAGTTTGTGGAACGCTACCCCTGGGCGCCCTCCTTCAATATCGAGTACGCGGTGGGCGTGGACGGGATCAGTATTCTGCTTGTCCTCCTGACGACGCTGCTGTGCCCGATCTGCGTGCTCGCCTCCTGGACGGCGATCACTTCCAGGGCCCAGGAGTTCATGATCGCCATCCTCGTCATGGAGGCCGCCATGATCGGCACCTTTGTGGCGTTGGATTTCGTCCTGTTCTTCGTCTTCTGGGAGGCGATGCTGATCCCGATGTATTTGATCATCGGCGTGTGGGGCGGGCCGAACCGGATCTATTCCGCGATCAAGTTCTTCCTCTATACCCTTGCGGGAAGCCTCCTTCTGCTGGTCGCGATCATCGTCCTGTATTTCGCGGGAGGGAATACCTTCGACATTCTGACCCTGATGGGCCGGTCCTATTCGGCCACGGTCCAGTTCTGGGTGTTCTGGGCGTTTTTTCTTGCTTTCGCGATCAAGATTCCGATGATTCCCTTTCACACCTGGCTGCCGGACGCGCACGTGGAAGCGCCCGCAGCGGGCAGCATCATCCTGGCCGGCATTTTGTTGAAAATGGGCGGGTATGGCTTTCTCCGGTTCTGTCTGCCGATGGTCCCCGATGCGTCGCTCGCTTTCAGCACGATCATCATGACGCTGTCGGTGGGCGCAATCCTGTACGGGGCTTTCATGGCTCTCGCCCAGACGGACGTGAAGAAACTCATCGCCTATTCGTCGGTCTCGCATATGGGTTTTGTGACGCTGGGGATTTTCGTGCTCAATACCCGGGGGGTGGAGGGGGCGCTGCTCCAGATGGTCAACCACGGCATCACAACCGGTGCGTTGTTCCTTGCGATCGGCCAGTTCTATGACCGATCGCACAGTCGCCTTCTCGAGGATTTCGGGGGCATCTCGAAGCCGATGCCGATGTACGGGGCCCTGTGGGTCATTTTCTCGTTTTCCTCTTTTGGATTCCCCGGCACCAATAGCTTCATCGGAGAGTTTCTGGTCCTGGTGGGTTCGTTTGAGCGGCATTGGCTTCTGGCGACTGCGGCTACCCTCGGACTGATCCTGTCCGCGTTCTACATGCTCTGGGTCGTTCGCAAGGCCCTCTTCGGGACGGTCGTAAAATCCCTGTCGGGCAGCCTGCCCGATCTGAATGTCAGGGAGCTTGTCGCCGCTATTCCACTGGCGGTGCTGGTCTTCGTGATCGGTCTGTATCCCCGTCCCTGGTTGTCCGTGATGCATGCCAGCGTGGAACACCTGCTCATGCAGGTTGGCGCGGCGACGCCGCTGCAGTTCACGGAGGTTTGGACCCGGCCATGAATCGTTCCGCCTGGTGATGCAGTACATAACTCCTCTGGCGCCCGCCTATCCCGAGCTGTTCCTGCTCGTGATGATCTGCGTCGTCCTGGTCGTGGACCTGTTCGTGAGCGACGACAGGCGCATCGTCACCTACGCGCTCACGCAGCTCACGCTCGGGGGCTGCGTCGCGATCACGTACGCGACCGCGAGCCCCGAGCCGGTCTATACCTTCAGCGGCATGTTCGTGGACGACGTCATGGCGGACGTGCTCAAGCTCCTGGTGTATCTCGGGGTCATGGCGGTGCTCGTGTATTCGCGCGCCTACATCACGGCGCGCGAGATGTTCCGCGGAGAATTCTTCGTGCTCGCGCTGTGCGCGACGCTGGGCATGATGATCATGATCTCGGCGAACCACCTGTTGACGCTCTACCTCGGGCTCGAGCTGCTCTCGCTCTCGCTCTACTCGATGGTGGCCCTGCAGCGCGATTCTGCGGTCGCGACCGAGGCGGCGATGAAATACTTCGTGCTGGGGGCGCTCGCCTCCGGGATGCTGCTCTACGGCATGTCCATGCTCTACGGTGTGACCGGGGTGCTCGAGATCACGCGGCTCGCCCAGATCATCGCGGAGGGCGGCGGCAGGGACGTGGTGCTGGTGTTCGCCCTGGTATTCGTCGTCGCGGGCCTGGGGTTCAAGCTCGGGGCGGTCCCGTTCCACATGTGGGTGCCGGACGTCTACCACGGCGCGCCGACCGCGGTCACGCTGTTCATCGGATCGGCGCCCAAGCTCGCGGCCTTCGCCTTCATCATGCGGCTGCTCGCGCAGGGCCTGGGGGCCGAGCAACTCGCCGTCGAATGGCAGCAGATGCTGATCGTGATGGCGGTGCTCTCGCTCGCGGTCGGCAACATCACGGCGATCGCCCAATCCAACCTGAAACGGATGCTCGCGTATTCGACGATCGGGCACATGGGCTTCCTGCTGCTCGGCATCCTCGCGGGGAACCTCGTCGGCTACAGCGCCGGCATGTTCTACGTCGTGATCTACGTGCTGATGAACCTCGGCGCCTTCGGGATGATCATGGTGCTGGCGCGCAGCGGGTTCGAGGCCGAGAACCTCGAAGACTTCAAGGGGCTCAACGCGCGCAACCCGTGGTACGCGTTCGTCATGCTGCTGCTGATGTTCTCGATGGCGGGGGTGCCGCCGACGGTGGGTTTCTACGCGAAGCTCGCGGTGCTGCAGGCAGTGATTGGCGCGGGCTTCGTCTGGCTCGCGGTGGTGGCGGTGCTCTTCGCGCTGATCGGCGCCTTTTATTACGTGCGGCTGGTCAAGCTCATGTACTTCGATGCGCCGGAGGACACGGCCCCGATCGAGCCGCGGCGCGACGTGCGCATCCTGATGGGCGCGAACGGGCTGGCGATGCTGGTACTCGGCGTGCTGCCCGAGCCGCTGCTGAGGTTGTGCATCTCCTCGATCCAGGCTTCGTTCTAAGGATCGCTAAGCAGCAAGCGGTAAGCAGTAAGCAGAAGAAGTCGGGGTTTCCGTTATCCGCTCACGGCCCACCGCTCACCGCTCACCGCTCACCGCTTACCCCTCACCGTTTACCGGGTCCCGCCCATGACCAGCCCCAAGCATACCGATTTCACCGAAACCACGATAAGCTCGAAGACGGTCTACCGCGGGAACCTGCTGCACGTGCTGGAAGACGAGGTGCAGCTTCCGGACGGCGCGCGCTCGTGGCGCGAGTACGTGCGCCACCCGGGGGCGGTGATGATGGTCCCGTTCCTCGACCGTGACACCGTGCTTCTCGTCCGGCAGTTCCGCTATCCGCTGGGCCGGCATTTCCTCGAGCTGCCGGCGGGCAAGATCGACCGCGGGGAGGAGCCGATTGCCACCGCGCGCCGCGAGCTGCGCGAGGAGTGCGGGTATGCCGCGGGGAGCTGGGATCACCTCGCGACCTTCCACCCCTGTGTCGGCTATTCCGACGAGCGCATTGAGCTCTATCTCGCGCGCGAACTCGCGGAGGCGGGGAGCGCGCCGGACGACGGCGAGTTCATCGAGACCAGGCCCACGGCGCTCGCGCAGGCGCTCGCGTGGGTGCGCGACGGGACGATCACCGACGCCAAGACGGTGATCGGGCTCCTGTGGGCCGACCGGTTTCGTGACTGGTGAGCGGCGAATTAAACACGGGGTCAGGTTCACATTTCCGCGGCATCAACTCCAAGTTCAGGCCAATACGCGAGAACACGATTGCCTCCGTCAACGCACGAGCGTCGAAAAAGCGGACCTGCCCCCATTTTTACAGGCGGAGTAGAATTACGAATATCTGGCCGACGTTGAGGGCATTAACGTGAACACCCGCGATCCGCAGGCATTGCTTGAGAAGCTGAAGGCGCTCCCCCCGGAGCGCGTGGCCGAGGTCGAGGATTTCGTGGACTTCCTGCGCACGCGCGACGGCGAGCGCGCGGCGGTGCGCGCCGCCGCCCGCGCGGCCGAGCCCGCGTTCGCCAAGGTCTGGGACAACGACGACGATGCCGCCTACGACAAGCTATAGCTTCGGCGACATCGTTTTAGTGCCCTTTCCCTTCACCGACCAGACCGGAGCCAAGAAACGCCCCGCCGTCGTCGTGAGCAGCGCCGCCTACCACGCGGCGCGGCGCGACGTGCTGATCATGGCCGTCACCAGCCAATCACGCCCCGCGGGCGCGATCGGCGAGCTCACCGTCAAGGACTGGAAGGGCGCCGGGCTCCTCAAGCCCTCGGTCATCAAGCCCGTCATCACCACGATCGAGGCCTCGCCTCAGAACCGGGTCGGACCACGCCAACCCGATGTATCCGCAGAAAATTCGGCTCAATATCGACACCAAGAACGCGCCTCTAAGCCTTCGCAAGGGCCTTATTTTTCCGTCTTGGCTTTGCGTTTCAACGGGTTGCGCTGGTCCGACCCGGATTCCGCAGGTGTGAGCTCGGAATCGCGGCCCGGCGCGGTGCCCTCGCGGTTGCCGCTGACAGGCATGCGCTGCGCGAGCCGGAGAGCCGTTACAGGCCCGATTTCCCCGCCGAAACCGGCCTTCTAAGGCCAGAAATCCGCGGTATTTAGGCCGATAACTTCAACGATTCAGAGACTTGCCGTGGTCCGACCCGGAATCCAAGGGGAGATCTCGATACCTTGGTTCGTGAGTCTAGTCGAGAGTCCCATGGCGTTCTCACTTCGTAGAATTATCGCTTATCGAGCAACAAGCTCGCTAAATCCCAAGCCCGCTCTTGATGAGGCTCGCGAGGACTTGCTTTAAGACGTCGAATGTCACGGTCCCCGCTTTCTCCTTCACCACTGCGGTCGCCTTTACCCATCGAGCATCATCTCGAGCAGCGTCAGCGAAATCATGGCCCGCCCAGGTAAGGTGGCTGAGCCTCCACTCCGGAAGGAATCCGTGGATCGTGCCAATGTCGGTGCCCTCTGCCAGCCCGGCATCGACGAGTAGGTAACTGTGATAGCCGACCTCCTCGGGCGCGAAGCCTTCGATTTCGATGCCAGTTGCAAGTGTTTGTGGGGTCTGTCCCTGTTTGTTTAGCAGCACGTAGCACGCAGGAGGCCGGAGGCTCAGGGAGGCTCAGGGGACGAGCCGGGCGGAGTGCCGCGGTCATTGGTGGCCACCCGAACCCATCGGCTGGTTTATGGGTGGAATCACTCGAAACGATTTGACTTGCCTCCGAGCCCGGTACCAAATTGCTAAAATAGCAAAGCCAGCCATAGACTCGACTTTGACAAGGAAGAGACATGAAACTCGGGAAGCTCGCGGCTCGGAGTGCATTAGCCGCACTCATCGCACTGTCTTGGCTCGTTACGCCGATGGCCGCGGCCCAGGCGCCGAAGCAGTTGCGCTTCGGACTCCTGCCCGCCGAAGACGCCGGCAAGATGGTCGAGCAATTCAAGGGGATCGCCGATCACATCGGCGCCAAGATGCGGCTGCCGGTTACGATCACGGTTTCGGAGAGCTACAATGCGCTCATCGAGGCGATGCGCGCCGGCCATCTCGAGGTCGTATACGTCGGCGGCAGCCAGTACGTGAAGATGCGCGAGCTGGGAATGGACGCCGTGCCCGTCGTCATCAACCGCGACGAGGATGGGCGGTCGTACTACAAGGCCTGCGTAATCACCCGCGCAGACTCCCCTATCAAGACCTTCAGCGACCTAAAGGGTAAGACGTTCGCCTTCGTGACGCCGACCTCGACATCGGGCGGGGTAGCGCCGACTTTCCTGCTGCTCAAGAACAAGGTCGATCCTGGCAAGGACTTCAAGAACACCTTGTATGCCGGCAAGCACGACACGGTCCTCCTCGCCGTGAAGAACAAAAAGGTGGACGCGGGCGCCGTGGGCGATCTTTACTTTGTGCGCTGGGCCGAGCGCGGGATCTTCAAGATGGGCAAGCACGACGAGGCGAACGATCAGCTCATCGACTCCGAGATCCGCATCGTCGGCTGCACGCGCGTCGGGTTGTCGTTCAAGTACCAGCCATAACGGCAGGCAGACGGGAAGCGCGCGGGGTCCGGCCGATGCGCCCGGCCCCCGCGGTGAAATATTGTCATCCATGATCGTCGCGCAGATCTCGGACCTCCACATCGGGGAAAAAGGCACGCTGGCCTACGACCGGTTCGATACCGGCGCGCGCCTCGCGCGCTGCGTCGCGCACCTTCGCGGCCTGCGCCCGCAACCGGACGTCGTGCTCGCGACCGGGGACCTGGTGAACAACGGCGGCGCCGGGGAGTACCGGGTCCTGCGCGAGCTGCTCGCGCCGCTACCGATGCCGGTCTATGTGATTCCCGGCAACCACGACGAGCGCGGGGCGCTGTGCAACGCGTTTCCCGATCACGCGTACCTGCCGCAGCCCGGCGCGCCGGTGCATTACGTGGTCGAGGCGCTGCCGGTGCGCCTGATCGGGCTCGACACCGTGGTTCCGGGGGCTACCGGCGGCGCGCTCGATGCCGCGCAGCTCGATTGGCTCGACGCGCAGCTCGCCGCGCAGCGCGATCGCGCGACGCTTATCTTCATGCACCACCCTCCGGTCGCATCCGGCATCCGCAGCATGGATGCAATCGCCCTCGATGCGCAGAGCGCCGCGAGGCTGGGTGCGGTCGTCTCGCGCTATCGGCACGTCGAGCTCATTACTTGCGGGCACGTGCACCGCGCCTTCCAGGCGCGCTGGCACGGCACCACGGTATCCGTATGCCCGAGCACCGCTTTCCAGGGCGTGCTCGATTTCGCAGCGGAGCGCTACAATATCTGCGGCGACGAGCCGCCCGCATACCAGCTGCATTGCTGGAACGGGGCGGGACTGCTCACCCACACCGTATCGGTGATGGGTGAATCGTGACCGGTAAGCGGTAAGCGGTAAGCGGTAAGCAGTTAGCGGTAAGCGGTAAGCGGTAAGCGGAAACATCGGACCCACCTCTCTTGGGCAGTTCTCCGGTAACTGCTCACTGCTCACTGCTTACCGCTTACTGCCGTACCTTCGGCTCGTCGGGAAGGGGCGGCAGCGAGCGCAGGTAGGCGATCATGGCCGCAAGGTCACCGGGCATAAATTGGCTCGTCGTGTTGCGGACCACCTCGTCCATTTCCACCGCGGTCGCGTCGCCGTCCGGCGTGACACCGGTCAGGAAAAATTGCTTTAGGTCCTCGTCGCTCCACTTCCCGATTCCCGTCGGCGTCAGGTTCGGCATGCCCTTGCGGCCGGCCAGGAAACGGCCGCGCTTCGCGCCGCCGAGGAAATTGCGCGGAGTGTGGCATTCTCCGCAGTGACCCAGCGCGTTCACAAGGTAGGCCCCGCGACTGGCGGGCTCCGGCCATCGCGAGTCGGGGACGAAGGGCCCGGGCGTGAAGAACAGCCAGTTCCAGATGCGGTTGAGAAAGCGCCAGCCGTACGGGAAGCGCAGCTCGTGTTCCCGGTTCGTCCGGCCAACGGGCGGCAGAGAGCGCAGGTAGGCCCAGAGATCGCGCAGATCGGAATCGGTGATCTGCGTGTACGACGGGTATGGGAAGACCGGGTAGTAGCGCGATCCGTCGGGACGCACCCCGGAGCGCATCGCGCGGACGAAGTCGGCCTCCGTCCAGCGGCCGATCCCGGTGTCCGGATGGGGCGTGATGTTCGGCCCGAAAAACGTTCCGAATGAAGTCTTGATTGCGCGGCCGCCGGCGAAGCGCACGGCGTCGCTCCGGTCCTCCGTGTGGCACCCGACGCACCCGCCCGCCTTGGCGAGGTATTCCCCGCGCTTGGCGTCGCCCTGCGCCGATGCGGATGCGAACGAGGCCGCGCATAGCAGCAGGAGCGCGAAGGCCCTCAGCAACGCGTGCAACCAGCGCCCCACGAATTCAACGTCCGGACGATCACCACCTCCTGCTCCCGCGAAGCTTTCCCCGGCGGCGGGATCGGCCGGTAATGAAGCAAATCATGACCGGTGCTGCAGGATTTTCCGGCGGTCTCGCTGAACCTAATTTTTTTTCATTCTTTTCTTGTTGAAGGATAGGTGACAGCCGCCGCACGCACCGGAGCCCAGGCCGCCCAAGGTTTTGACTTCCTCCAGTATCTGAGCATCGTCCTTGGCTGCGGCCGCCTTGGCAAGGCGCTCGGCTACCGCGCTCACCCTATCTGTATGTTTAGTGAACTCATCCCACTTCTCCCAGATATCCGGATGGGCGAGCGATTTCTCGGAGACGCTACCCTTTGGAAAGAGGGGGAGCAACTTGCCCATTTGTTCCACGATCTCTCTCGACCGGACCTGCAGGGTGGCGTAGTCCATTTCCTTCGCCGCCGCTCGGATGGCTCTTACTGCCTTGTCACTCGACTCCATGAGCTTCTCCCTCTGTTCGATCACATTCTGCGGGAGGGCCGGTGTCGGCGTCAGCAGAGAAAGGGCTAAAAGAGCTGCAGTCGCGGAGAGCATCCTCGTATTCATGAGCGCCGTGTCCTCGTGGAAAGTTAATCTTGGTCGGTCGTCGAAATGCCTGCCCTGCAGGGGCACTACCGCTCCGCTACCCGCGCGTCGGTCCCGACCTGTGCGAGCGGATTGACCGCATCACCGGCGCCGACGCGCAGTGCCAGCGCAACTCCACGTGCAGGAAGTTTCTTCATGGCGCACTTCTCGAATCGTGGATCACGTCCGCCCCAACGCGTTCTCCGCAGGTAATCGAAGCGCATTGCCGCCCTGCATCGCCCTGCGAACGGAAATCCGGCGCACCTCGGTCCCGGCCCGGAAAAAAAGGCTGGCGGATTGTAGGTGCGCCGGGGAGACCCGTCAACGCCACGCGCATCCAAATGGCGATGCGTGAGGCGGCCCGCAAGGCGCGCTTACTGCCTGAGCGCCTCGAACTGCATCAGCAGCCGGATCTCGTCGGACGTGCCGGGGATGCCGAACTTCATCCCGAACTCGGACCGCCTGAGGGTGCCGGTCGCGTTGCCGCCGCAAACCTCGCGCTTTCCGCCCACGCGTGGGTCCGGCAGGCACCGGAAGTGGTCGACGGTGAGCCGCACCGGGCGCGTCACGCCGAGCAGGGTGAGCTGCCCGTCGATCTCCACCGGCGTGTCATCGTTCCACTTCGTGGCCGTGCCCTTGTAGATCATTTGGGGGAATTCCGCGGCGTTGAAGAAGTCGGGGGAACGCAAGTGCTCGTCGCGCGAGCGCTTGCGCTCGCCACGCTCGTTGTCGCCCGTGTCGATGGAGGCCGTCTCGAGGACGACCTCGATTGTGCCGGTGCGCGCGGCCTTGTCTAGAATCAGGCGGCCGGTCGTCCTGTTGAAGCGGCCGTAGATGTTGGCGACGCCGAGATGGTTCACCGTGAAATGCGGGAAGGTGTGCCGCGGGTCGATCACGTAGGTCTCCGGCGCCGCGGCGGCGGGGGCCGAGATAGCGGCAGCGATGGTTGCGAATACAAGCTTCTTCATTGCATGCTCCTTGGGTTGGAAATGACCGGCACTATACTCCCTGCTCAAAACGGCAGCCCGGGCTCCGCGCGCCACATGAACACGGCAGGGACGGCGCCCGCGGCGAGCGTGAGGGCCGAGAGAATCACGGCCTGGACGGGGACCGAGACCCGCTCGGGCACCGGCACGTGCGCCGCGAGCGGCGCGAGCAGCAGGAGCGCGAGCGCGTGCCACGGAAGCTGCGCGAGCAGCACAGAGCCCACGCCGACCAGCGCCGCCAGTAACCCGGCGGGGAGCGTAAACGTGAAGCCGGCGTCGGTTTTCCGGTTGAGAATCATCTGGGCGAGCAGAAACGCCCCGGCGGCAGCGCCGAGCGCGATGCCGAGCAGCCCGTAGGAGGCGGTGGCGCCGAGAACGGCAGCCGCCCCAGTCCCCAGCCCTAGGCCGAGCCCCGCGGCGCCTGCGCGCACCGGCTGTGCGGCAAGCCCACAGGTGAGCGAGACGACCAGCGCCACCCACAACGCGGCGCCGGCGCCGAGCGCGAGCGCTTGCAGCAAATCTTTTTGCACGAGCACCGACCAGAATACCCAGATGGACAGCGCCCCCGAGGCAAGCCCGAGCGCCACCGCGGTCGCGCGCGCAGGCCGGGCGAAAGCGTCGCACAGGATGCCGATCAGCGCGGCTGCCGGCGCGAGCAGAATGATCTTTCTCGTCGCCGTGAGCGGTGTAAACGAAAAGCCGTTGATGAAGTACGCGGCGGTGCAGAAGCCCGCCGCGACGGCCAGTCCCGCAAGCCGAAAGCGGAAAAACAAGGCTGCAACGACGACGCCAACTACGAACGGTGCAACTCCGCCCTGGATCGCCGGATGGTCGAAAAAAGACAGCACATTCCCCCGTCGGATTGTTCTTTGCAAACGGCACGTGGCCGGATGCACGCGCGTTGGACCGGATCGGCTCATGCCAGTTCCGCGATTCACCGGCCGAATTCCGGAAGCCGCGCACCCTTCGCGTGCGGGCACCGGAAGTTTCCGGTGCCCTCGACACGGGTACTCGACCGGTTATTCCATCGCGGATACCTTGCCGCGACCACGCTTCAGCTCGCCGCGGTGCCGTTTGGATTCCAGCCGGCGCCGGCGGGAGACGCGCGTGGGCCGCGTCGGCTTGCGCGGTTTGGGGGGGTAGGCGGCCTCGCGCACGAGGGCGACGAGGCGCGCGATCGCGTCGTGGCGGTTGCGCTCCTGGCTGCGGAAGCGCTGCGCCGTGATGGTGAGTATCCCGTCCCGGCTCACCCGGTTCCCTGCGAGCGAGATCAGGCGATCGCGCACCGCATCGGGTAGCGAGCGCGAGCGCGCGACATCGAAGCGCAACTGGACCGCGGTGGCGACCTTGTTGACGTTTTGCCCGCCCGGGCCCGAGGAGCGGATGAATGTCATCCCGATTTCGTCCTCGGCGAGCGCGAGCGCGGGGGTGACCCGGATCATGCGTCGAGTGTACGGTTCCGTCCCGGGGCGCACAACGTCAGCGCGCCGGCATCCGGTAAACTAGCGCCCTTCAGCCAACCCCAGGGAGGCGTTTCATGCGTAGTACGCAGCGGTCCCCGAGCCTGGTTTTCCTGCTGGCAGCGATTCTCGTGCCCGTAGCCGCCCACGCGCACCACGGCTGGAGTGAATACGACAGCTCCAAATCGTTGACGCTCGCGGGCGTCATCAAGGAAGCGGGTTACGAGCACCCGCACGGGCACATCCGGCTCGAGACGCCGGGCAAGACCTGGTTCGTGGTGCTGGCGCCGCCCTCTCGGATGGAGCGGCGCGGCCTGCCGGCCACGGGCCTCAAGCCCGGCAGCACGGTTTCGGTTTCCGGTTATCCGCACCGCAGCGACGCGCAGGAGATGCGCGCCGAGCGCATCACCGTCAACGGCAAGACGGTCGAGTTGCGCTGATGGATCCGGCGCACGCCACGAGCGCACTGGCCTGGATCGAGCGCTCACCGCTCGCTACGGCGATGCGCCAGGAACTCTGGCTCTACCCCTCGATCGAGATCCTGCACATCCTGGGGTTTGTCACGCTCGTGGGCTCGATCGCGATGTTCGATCTTCGTTTGCTCGGTCTTTCGCGCGAGCTCCCGGTGCAGCAGCTGGCGCGCCACCTGCTGCCGTGGACGCTGGGCGCGCTCTTCGTGATCGTGCCGACCGGCCTCATGATGTTCATCGCGCACGCGAGCGATTTCATCGCAAATCCCGCGTTCATCGCGAAGCTAACCCTGATTTTCGTTGCGGGGCTCAACGCCGTGGCGTTCCATCTCGGGCCGTACCGCTTCGTGGCGCAATGGGACCGCAGCGTCGCGAGCCCTTTCTCGGCGAGAACGCACGCCGCGCTTTCGCTTATCATATGGATGAGCGTGATCGCATGTGGCCGGCTGCTCGCTTATCTCTGATGCCCCGGCTGGGATATGCCGCGGGCTTTCTCGTATGCGCGGGGCTGATCGGCTACGCGCTCTACCTCCAGTACTACGAGTACCAGGACCCGTGCCCGCTGTGCCTGCTGCAGCGCGTGGTCTACATCGTGCTGATGGCGGTGTTTCTCGTCGCCGCGCTGCACGGCCCGGGGCGCGTTGGCGCCACCGTCTACGGCGGGCTGCTGTTCGTGACCGCGGGCGTGGGCGCGGGGATTGCCACGCGCCACGTCTGGCTGCAGTACGCTCCCAGGGGGCAGGTTCCCGAATGCGGTCCCGGCCTCGAATACACGCTGAGGCAGTTTCCGCTGCCGCAGGCGCTTCAGAAGATCTTCGCGGGCGGGGGCGACTGCGCGGAGGTGGGCTGGAGGTTTCTGGGGCTGACGATCGCGGGCTGGTCGCTGGTGTGGTTCTTCCTGCTCGGCGCGTTCGCCGTCTATCTCACCCTGCTCGGATGGAAACGCGCACGGCCCCAAGTTCAAGGTTCAAAGGCCCGGAACCTGAAACCTGGAACTTGAAACTCGGAACCCGGAACGCCGTCAGGCCGGTATGTCCGGCGTGAGCTGGCGCTCGAGGATCGTGATCTGGTCCTTGAGGTACAGTTTGCGTTTCTTGAGGCGTTGCAGCTGGATTTGGTCCTGGGCGGAGCTTTGCGACAAGCGGGAGATGACGTCGTCGAGGTCTCGATGCTCGGTTTGAAGTTGGTTGATTTTTTGTTTGAGCGTTTCGACGTCGGCGGTATATATCATTGGGACGATCCTCCATGCCAACATTGCACGCGATTCCAGTATAGACCCATTGAAATCAAAAAACGAGCCCGCGGCCCCGCACCTGGCGGGGGAGAAACCCGCGCGCGGGGTGTAGAATAAGCTGCTGTTTTTCTTTGACAAGCCTGTGTGCGCACGGCGCCCGCGGGCAGTGGAAGGCGCCGTGACCATCACACTGATCGTGAACGAAGCCGAGCATCGCGTTGCCGCGGACCCCGAGACGCCGCTGCTCTACGTGCTGCGCAACGATCTCAAGCTCAAGGCGACGCGCTTCGGCTGCGGGCAGGGCCAATGCGGCGCATGCACGGTGGTGATGGACGGCAAGGCGGTCGCCTCGTGCGATCTGCCGGTCTCGGCTGCCGCCGGCAAGACGATCACCACGGTCGAGGGGCTCTCAACGGGCGGCAAGCTCCATCCCCTGCAGCGGGCGTTCATCGCCGAGCAGGCCGCGCAGTGCGGTTACTGCTTGAGCGGGATCCTGATGGCCGCCAAGGCGCTGCTCGACGCGAACGCGCGCCCGAGCGAGGCCGAGATCCGGGCCGCGCTCACGGACAACTTCTGCCGGTGCGGCACGCACCAGCGCATTATTCGCGCGATTCAGCGCGCTGCAGATGAGGTCGCGACATGAGACCGGGAGCAGGGGCCCCGTTCGGCGGGGATGCGACCAGGGCGAATGGCGCGGGCCGCCGATGTGGGGCGCAAGGATTATCGAAGGCGGAAGGAGAGGCGGCGAGATGAGCACTGGAACCCGTTTCAAGAAATGAACCCTGTGAATCCTGCCAATTCCTGTTCTCGATCCTTGCAGAGGCAACAAGATGAGTGAAACGCCTGTCAACGCGCCGCGCAAGCTGCCGGGTAGCCTCGAAGCGAACCGCAGGCTCGATCGCTGGCTGCGCATCAACCGCGACGGCACCGTAACGGTGTTCCCGGGCAAGGTCGAGATCGGGCAGGGCATCCTGACCGTGTTCACGCAGATCGTGGCCGAGGAGCTCGATGTTGCGCTCGAGCGCGTACGCCTCGCTCCCTCGGACACGTCCTACAGCCCCGATGAGGGCATCACTTCGGGGAGCCGCTCCGTCCAGGAAGGCGGGATCGCGCTGCTTCACGCGGCCGCCGAGGCGCGCGACCTGCTGCTCCAGCGTGCAGCCTCTCGCCTCGGCGTCTCGCTCGAGCAGCTCGCAGTCGAGGACGGCGTCGTCACCGCGCGCAGCGGAGGCGCCATCACGTACTGGGACCTCACGAGCGAGGAGCTCCTTGCCCGCGAAGCGACCGGGGACATCGCGCCGAAATCGCCGAAGGAGCACACGCTCATCGGCACGCCGGTGCCGCGTCACGACATCCCCGGCAAGATATCCGGCGCGCCCGCGTACGTGCAGGACCTGGAGCTGCCGGGCATGTTGCACGGCCGGATCGTGCGTCCGCCCAGCCCCGGAGCGCGGCTCACCGCGTTCGACGAAGCGCAGGTGCGCTCGATGCCGGGGATCGTGGAGGTCGTGCGCGATGGCAGCTTTCTGGGCGTGATCGCCGAGCGCGAGGAGCAGGCGATCCGCGCGCTCAACCGCTGCAAGCGCATCGCGCAGTGGCACGAAATCTCCGCCCTGCCCGGTACCGATCCACGCTACTTGCTGCGTGCCGATGCGAAAACGGAAGTGATCAGCGAGAAAAGCGACGAGGCTGCGCTCGCGCGCTCCAAACGGAGCCTCGAGGCGGAATACACGCGGCCCTTCATCGCGCACGCCTCGATGGCGCCCTCCTGCGCGGTGGCGACCCACGACAAGGGCGCTTTCACCGTGTGGACCCACAGCCAGGGCATCTATCCGTTGCGGACGGAACTGACGAAGGTGCTCGGGGTGCCGGAGCGCGCAATCACGGTCATCCACGTGGAAGGCGCGGGCTGCTACGGCCACAACGGCGCGGATGACGCCGCCTGCGATGCGGCCCTGCTTGCGCGCGCCGTGCCCGGTCGCCCGGTCCGGGTGCAATGGATGCGCGAGGACGAATTCGGCTGGGAGCCGTTCGGCTCGGCGATGGTGGTGCGCATGAGCGGGGCGGTGGACGGCGAGGGACGAATCGTTAACTGGACCCACGACCTGTGGAGCCACGGGCACAGCACGCGCCCGGTGGGCAGGGACGGCGCCAACCTGCTCGGTGCCTGGTATCTCGAAAAACCGGTGCCAGCGGCGACGCCGGGAAACCCGCCGCTCCCGGCGGGCGGCAGCCACCGCAACGCCATTCCGCTCTACGAGTTCCCCAACCAGCGAATCACGAATCATCTGGTGCTGCGCGCGCCGCTGCGGACATCGGCTCTGCGCTCGCTCGGGGCGCATCCGAACGTCTTCGCCATCGAATCCTTCATGGACGAACTCGCGGCTGCCGCGGGCGCCGATCCTGTGGAATTCCGCCTGCGCCACCTGAAGGATCCGCGCGCGCGTGCGGTGATCGAGGCCGCCGCGGAGGAGGCCGGCTGGCGCAAGGGGGGGAAGGGCGATGGCGCGCGGGGCCGCGGCATCGGCTTCGCGCGCTACAAGAACGTGGGCTGCTACGCGGCCGTGGTCGTCGAGGTCGAGATCGGGAACGAGATCGCGGTCAGGCGGGCCTGGGCCGCGGTGGATGCCGGGCTCGCGATCAATCCCGATGGCATCGCCAACCAGATCGAGGGCGGAGTCATCCAGACCGTGAGCTGGACGCTGAAGGAGCAGGTTCAGTACGACGCGCAGCGCGTCACGACGCTCAACTGGACGGACTACCCGATCCTGAGTTTCGCGGAAGCGCCGGCGGTGGAGGTGACGCTGATCAACCGTCCCGGTGAGCCGCCGCTCGGCACCGGGGAAGGGGCGCAGGGGCCGACCGCCGCGGCGATCGGCAACGCGGTCTTCAACGCCATGGGCGTGCGGGTGAGGGACATGCCGCTCACGCGCGAGAGGGTGATCGCAGCTCTCGCCTGAGCAGGCCGAGCCGGCCTGACTTGGGTTTTTCGGTGCCCGCGCTGTCGCGCGGAATGCCGGGGAGCGGCCCCGGGCGCCGGTGACTTTCTTTGCTCCCCCAAAGAAAGTCACCAAAGAAAGGGGTTCCCCGGTTCGCCGCCGCCACCTCGTGAACTCGTAGCGGTTCCCTGCGCTGCTCGCCAAGGCGGGGCGGCTGCGCAACTCACGGACCGTTACCGTTCTCAGAACAGGGTCGTGGACGGTCCCGGCGACACTCGAATCACGACACCCTGGTTCGACAGTGCTCGCCGACTTCCCCCCGCCTTGGCTGCGCTGCTCGGCGGCTCTCAGGGGCCCCAAGAGCCCCGAAAATCCGCGCCATTGGTTGGCTGGGCGACTCCGACTACAATTTGCCAGCAACATAGAGGGGGACGAGGGGGTAAATGCGCTGGGTTGCACCGACTGAAAAAGACGCCGCCAACGGAACACTGGAAAAGCGCCTCTGGGCCGCCGCCGACCAGTTCCGCGCCAACTCCGGCCTGAAGGCCGGCCAGTATTCGACGCCGGTCCTCGGCCTCATCTTTCTGCGCTTTGCCGAGGCGCGTTTCGCGCAGCAGCGCAAAAAGCTGGAGAAGGCCGCCGCCTCCTCGCGCCGCGGCTCGCGCATCGACGACCCCAAGGCCTACCAGGCCGAGGGCGTGCTGTTCCTCACGCCCTCCGCGCGCTTCGAGTACCTGCTCTCGCGCCCCGAGGGCAGCAACATCGGCAAAGCCGTAAACGAGGCGATGGCCGACATCGAGAAGCACAACCCGCAGCTCGCGGGCGTGCTGCCGCATTCCTACCAGATCTTCAACAGCACCCTCTTGAAGGAGCTGCTGAAGACCATCTCCGAGATCCCCGTCAGCATGGATTTCGACGCCTTCGGGCGCATCTACGAATACTTCCTCGGCGAGTTCGCCCGCACCGAGGGGCAGAAGGGCGGCGAGTTCTACACCCCGGCGCCCATCGTGCGCCTGATGGTCGAGATCCTCGAGCCCTTCCACGGCCGCATCCTCGACCCCGCCTGCGGCTCAGGGGGCATGTTCGTCCAGTCCGCGCGCTTCGTCGCCGAGCACAAGAAGAGCCCCGCCTCCGAGCTCTCCATCTTCGGCGTCGAGAAGACCGACGAGACCGGTCGCCTCGCGCGCATGAACCTCGCCGTGCACGTAAGCTGAGGAAGAGGGACTGATGCCGAGAATCTTCGACAACATCGAGCTTGAGCTTCTCCCTGCGCTGCGGGCGACGCTCGAAGTTTCCGATCGGTCGGACTTCTGCGTCGGCTATTTCAATCTGCGCGGCTGGAAGTCGATCGACGATCTGGTGGAGAAGTGGGCGGGCGGGGCGGGGCATCAATGCCGCCTGCTTGTCGGGATGCAACGCCTGCCCCAGGATGAGCTGCGCGCGGCCTTCAGCGTGGCCGGCGGCGGCGACCAGCTCGACAACCAGGCCGCCCTGCGGCTCAAGAAGCGCCTCGCCGAGGAATTCCGCGATCAGCTCGCTTTCGGCGTGCCGACGAACGCGGACGAAGCGGGGCTGCGGCGGCTGTCCGGTCAGCTCAGGGCAGGCAAGCTCGTCGTCAAGCTCTTTCTGCGCCATACCCTGCACGCCAAGCTCTACCTCCTGTTCCGCCCCGATCCGGTCAATCCGATCGTCGGCTACCTGGGCAGCAGCAACCTGACGCTTTCAGGGCTCGCACACCAGGGCGAGCTGAACGTGGACGTGCTTGATCACGACGCGGGATTGAAGCTCGCAAAATGGTTTGAAGACCGCTGGACCGACCACTGGTGCGTGGACATTACCGCCGAGCTTATCCGGGCCATCGAGGAGAGCTGGGCGCGCGAGGAAGTCCTGCCGCCGTTCCACATCTACGTGAAGATGGCGTACCACCTCGCGCAGGAAGCCCGCGCGGGCCTGTCCGAGTTCCGAATTCCGCCCGAGTTCGGCAATCGGCTGTTCGACTACCAGGTCGCCGCCGTGAAGATCGCGGCGCATCACCTGAACAAGCGCGGCGGCGTGCTGATCGGCGATGTCGTTGGCCTCGGCAAGACGCTGATGGCGACCGCGCTTGCCAAGATCTTCCAGGACGATCACTTTACCGAGACGCTGATCATCTGCCCGAAGAACCTGGTGAAGATGTGGGAGGACTACGTAGCCGAGTACCGGCTGCTGGCCAAGGTTCTGTCCGTGACGAAAGCGGCGCGCGAACTGCCTGAGTTGCGGCGCTACCGGGTAGTGCTGATCGACGAAAGCCATAACCTTCGCAACCGCGAGGGAAAGCGCTACCGCGCGATCCAGGAGTACCTGCAGGAGAACGAAAGCAAATGCATTTTTCTTTCGGAATGCGCGTCGAGCCCTTCTGCAACGAGTACTTCGATCGGTCGTTTCTCGGTGCCCACGAACTCCCCCCGTCCGGCTCAGCCCGAAGCTCGACGAGATTCATGCGGAAACACGTTCGTTCGCCAGTCGACTCGCTTATCGTGTCCACCTCGACCACTTGGGCGGTGCCGAAGCCAGCGAACTTTTCAATCGCTTTTCTGCCGAGACAGCGTCGTCCGCGCGTCGTGCGGTCACCGTCGGCGATACGGCAATTCCTCCCCACCTTCAGGTATCTGGCCTGGCATTCCTCGTAGGTCATGCCGAGGCCGTTTGTCCTCGACCACGAACTCGGCTGTGCCGCTGACCGACCTAGGAAGCGTAGCGTCCACGGCGTCCGCATCCCAGGTGTTGGCGATGAGTTCGGCTATGGCGGCCACGGGGCTCTCGTAGATCTGAATTCGCAAGGAATCCATGATCCGACCGTGGAAGGACAGATCGAGCGGTTGCTTGGGCACCGTTTCGGGCGTGGGTTGGTGTCGCTGACGGTCCGTCATTTGACCGTATTCCGAGGCCGGGAAGGAGACATGCCACCCCCTTGACGGCACCCGTTAACATCGTTCACACTGTGAATAATGTTAACAACGACTGCCCTCCGTGCAAGAAGACCTCGTCAGCATCTTTGAGATAGCGGAAATGGCGCACGTAACGCCGTCGGCGGTCGCCAATTGGCGAAAACGCCACGCGGATTTCCCGGCGCCAGTGGCGGACCTCCGCTCCGGGCCGGTGTTCAACGTCAATCACGTCAAATCGTGGCTTCGCAAGAGGAGAGTTCCCATGGCAACGGTTGTGTCCGTGATCAATCTGAAGGGCGGCGTCGGAAAGACAACGACCACCGTGGCCCTCGCAGAGATGCTGTCGGCGGCCCTCAGGAAAAAAGTGTTGGTAATCGACCTCGACCCTCAGACGAACGCGACGACGATGCTGATCGGCGAGGAGAAATGGAAGGAACTGAACAAAGCGGGCCATACGCTGGCTCGTCTGTTCAAAGACGCTCTCGATCCGGCGAACAAGTCTTTTGATTTGCAAAAGACGCTGCAACGGAAGGTCTCGAACGTGGAGGACGTGCGCACCGTCGATCTGCTCCCCTCCAGCCTCGATCTCATCGACGTCCAAGATCGCATCGCTTCCATGCAATCGGGGCAGTTTTACGCGGAAAACCCCATAGACATTCTGAGGAAAGCAGTCAAACCCATCGTCGACGAATACGACTTCGTGCTCATCGACTGCCCGCCCAACTTGGGCATCATCACGCTCAACGGGCTTCGTATGTCGATGGGCTACATGATCCCGACGATACCGGACATCCTGTCCACGTACGGAATTCCGCAGATCGTGAAGCGCATCGGAGAGTTCTCGGCCGCGATCGCCGAGCCCATCGAAGCCCTTGGAATCGTGGTTTCAAAGTACCGGGAGCAATCGCCGCTGCACAAAAACACGAAGCGTCAGCTCGCGGGGGAACGGGACGCGCCGCTCTTCAAAACCATCATTCCGGAGAACACTCAGATCGCAAGCGCAGCCGAGTTCGTTCCGGTGTCCACTCTGAAGCAGAAGTGGGGTTATAGGGGGCAGTACGAGGCTTACCACGCGCTCGCACAAGAACTCCTTGAAAAGGTGATGGCGTGACGCTCAAGAAATTGAACGAGCTGTTTGCCGTCATCGCGGCGGAGGCGAACGCCAATCCCGAATTTGCCGCAAAGCTGGCGCGGGTGCTCGGCGAGGAACCGCCCGCGCGCCCGCGCGCGAGACGAGCACTGGCCGTCTTGGACCCGGTCGCCGTCATTCAGAGAGACGGCGACGGCGGATTGCGACAGAAGCTGCAAGGAATGACGCTGGATCAGCTCAGAGACATCGTTTCCGAGCATGGCATGGACAAGTCGCACTTGGTGATGAAGTGGGCCAAGCCTGAGCGCGTAATAGAGCACATCCTGGCGACTGCTTCGGCGCGAGCGCGAAAAGGGGATGCATTTCGTTGATCGGCTCGGCCGGTCTCTGATTTTTCAGGGGAAACGATGGATCAGCAGCTTTCGAAGTCGGTGGCACTGCGCTTGGTCTCCGCACTGTCTGCCGCTGACGTGGACGCGGTGATCAAAGAAGACGAAGACGCGCGCTATTGGTTCGACAATCCGCAAAATTGGCTGACGTACGGCGGTCGATCCAAGAACTGGGACACCGTGGGCAATCAGCAAACGAACCCGGTCGGCGCCCTTGTCGAACTCGTGACAAACGGGATCGACGCCATCCTGCTTCGAAAAGCGCGCGAAGCGGGCATAGAGGATTTCCGTTCCGCGCAGGCGCCGCAGTCGATGTTCGAAGCGGTCAAGCGATTTTTTCCCGCGGTCGTCGAAGGAAAAATTACCAATCTGGATCCCGCGGGGCGTACGAGGCTCGCCGCGCAATGTTTGTTGATCGGCATAAAGCGGGCGGACCGCACCAACAGCCGCTATCCGACGTATACGGTGATCGACTTCGGCGAGGGTCAGAAACCGGAAGACTTTCCTTCCACCTTCCTTTCCCTCAGCGAGCGCAACAAGGAGGGCATCGCGTTCGTACAAGGCAAATTCAACATGGGAAGTACGGGCAGCCTGCGCTTCTGCACGCGTTCCGACATCAGACTCGGGCATTACAAGCTCATCGTTTCCAGGCGCCCCGGTCACGACTATTGGGGTTGGACGCTCATACGCATACGCGGCCCGCGGGCCGGGGAGGCGCTGCCCGTCACCGAGTACTTCGCGCCCTACGGCCAGGTGCAGCGGTTCAAAGCACCCACGCTGAACGCGTTCGGGCACGAGAGCTTGGGGAAGGTGTCCGAGGGAACCGTCGTGAGGGTGTACGAGTTCGATGTCGGGGGCCGAGCGTACCAAGTGGATTTCGGCTTGTACGACGCGCTGACGGTCGGCTTGATCGACTGCGCGCTGCCGGTGCAGCTTTACGACTTCGACGCAACGCCTATTTCCGGAAAAGGAAAACTTCGCGAAGAGGGAATCGCGGCGCGCACTTTCGGCGGGTTGAGCGTCGTCCTGAGGTCCGAGCTTCCGGAAAGCGGTGAGGATGAGCCCGCCGAAGGCGGAAAGGGTGCAACGGAATGGGTACATCACGTGCTCGACGAAAAGCACGAGGAGCTTGGACACATCAAAATCGTCGCCACGGGCGTCAGTAAGCTCAAAGAGTTCCTGCAGCAACAGCCTGCGAGGGTCTTCTACACCGTGAACGGCCAGACGCATGCCATCGAAAGGGCGAGCTTCCTCAACATCCGGGTGGGACTCGGCGACCTGAGGAATCACGTTCTCATCAATGTGGTATGCGACGGAATGGACAAAAGCGCGCTCTCGACGATCTTCATGCCGGATCGCGAGCGCAAGGCCAACGTTGAATTGGCCAGAATCCTCGAGGACTTGGTGATCCGAGCCCTTAAGGAGGATGCAAAGCTGCGGGAGTACGCCGCGGAGATTCGGCGCCGGAGAGCTACGGAGTACGTAGAAGACACGGAAGAGACGAAGGATTTCCTGGCGGAACTGGCGAAGCTCGATCCCGCAATCAAGGATCTGTTCGGCCTGGGAACATTTCTTCCCGAGATCACGCAGAAGGGGGGCGGCGACAAACCGTACCTGGGGAAGAAGTTCCCGACCTTCCTCGAACCTTTGAATCTGCGTCAGGAGGAAGCGAAGTATGTGAAGGAGGTCCCGGTCGGCGGCTATCGTCGGATCGAATGCGGCACAGACGCGAATAACGATTACCTGTCGCGGGTGGACAGCCCGGGCGAGACATGGTGCTCGCTGGAGGCGACCCAGATGCCTCACAGCGTGTCCCTTCGCAACGGTACGGCCACGTTTACCGTCCGGGCGCCGAAACACGCACAACCGGGCCAATCTGTTGAGGCCCAATTCGGATTCATGGACGTCGGACGCAACCTTGAGCCCCTGAAATTCGGGGTCCAGGTGCGGTATGAGGACGCCGAGACGCCGAAGCCCGGAAAACCGGGGAAGAAGAAGGATGCAAAGGAGGATAAGAGTCCCAGTCTGGGCATGCCGAGATTCGAATGGGTGAAGGAAGCCGACTGGACCGAGCACGATTTTGACGAAGACGCTGGCGCCTACGTCGATACCGGCGAGAAGACCGTGGTTTATCTGAATCAGGACAATCGGTATCTGCGCAATATGCGCGTGCGCGAGAAAGACGAAGCGGCAAGAATCCTGAACGAGAACATGTTCCGCTTCGGCCTCGGGATTCTTGCGCTCTCGATCCATCGCAAGGCAGCGCAGAAAGATTCCGAGAGCGCCGAGACCGTCGTGAGGCTCGCCACGGCAGCGATGGCGCCGCACATCGTCACGATCATCCGCCGCCTGGGTGGAGCGGATGTGTGATGAAATGAAGACCCGCGAACAGATCAGCTACAACATGTCGCGCGTCAGAAGCTCAGGCTCCGTGATCGAGTCGCTGCTCGGCCGCACTATGTGGGCCGCGGGGCTGAGATACCGCAAGCAATACGCCCGCGTGCCAGGAAGGCCGGATTTCGTTATAGTGCGCAGCAAGATCGCGGTGTTTTGCGATTCGTCGTTCTGGCATGGGCGCAGTTGGACGCGGAGTGCCAAGGCTATCAAGTCGAATCGCGACTTCTGGATACCGAAGATCGAGCGCAATATCGCGCGCGATAAAGCGGTAAGCAGAGCGCTGCGCGAGCGAGGATGGAGAGTGTTTCGCTTTTGGGATGATCAGATCATCGCGAAGGCGGCGCAGTGCGCACAGCGAGTACTGGATGCGGCGAACGAAGCGAAAAAAGACCAACGGTGCGAGCTCGACCGCGACAGTGGCCGTAGATTTCTTCTGCGGCGCCGGCGGGATGACCAGCGGCCTGATCAAGGCGGGGCTGCACGTCCTGGCGGGCGTGGACAACGAGCCTCTGTGCGAAAAAACGTACCGGCAAAGCAAAAACCGGGACGGAAGCCGTCCCGGGTTCATCTGTAAGGACATTTTCCCGCGCACGAAGGCCCACCCGCGCGGTCAGCAAGAGGACATCCGCCTTGCGATCAGCAGGCTGCTGTCGGGCTTCCGGAAACGGTCCGGCATCAGGAGACCGCGCCTGGTGTTCGCGATATGCGCTCCGTGCCAGCCCTTCACGAAAATCACCAAGATAAAGATTTCGGAAGGGCGGCAGTTCAAACGGGACAACGACTCCAACCTTTTGCTTACGACCGTAGGGCTGATCCGGCACTTCAAACCGGATGCGATCATCTGCGAGAACGTGGAAGGGTTGGTAAACGACGATCCCAATGGCGTAATAAGCTCTTTCAAGCGCCGTCTGACGCGCGCGGGTTACGTTTTTGACGCGAAGATCGTTAATGCCTCAAATTTCGGTGTCCCGCAGAACCGTCGCCGGACGATTGGTTTGGCGTTCCTAAAGAAGCGCTACGGTTCGGATCTGGAGGTTGCCGAGAAAGATCCGAACCTGAGAGCGCCCCGTACCGTCGCCGATACGATCGGTTATCTGCCCCCGCTGGCCGCGGGAGAGGCTGATCCTTCTATCCCGAACCACAGAGCCCGCGCTCTGAGTGCTTTAAACCTCAAGAGAATCGCGTGCGCAGTCCCCGGTGAATCGAACTTAGCGCTTCGCGATACTCCATACGGTGATCTTTCTCTAAGGTGTCATCAGGAGTTGGAGAGGAGGGCCGGCGCGCAGTCCTTTGCCGACACATACACGCGGATGCGTGGCGATGGCGTAGCGCCCACGATAACGACGAAGTGCATGTCCATAACCAACGGCAGGTTTGGGCATTACGATCGGCGGCAGAACCGCGCAATCACGCCGCGCGAAGCCGCGCTGCTTCAGACCTTTCCGAAGCGCTACGTCTTCTATCCCGAAGATAGTATCGATTTTGCGTCCACTCTGATCGGGAACGCCGTACCTCCGAGGCTCGCGCGGTTTTTTGGCAGATTCGTTATTCGGCGCATTGCGACGGAGACTTCCAGGAGTGAGCGCCGCTTGACGGTCCGATAGATGGCCTACCTGTCCGTTCCTTTTTGATCGACAGTAAAGGCGTAGTGACCAGCCGACACTTTTGCCTGCGCCTTCTTAAAGAACCGCTCGGGTGCAGTCAGGCTCGCTGATCGGGCGGCGTCGAGACGTTGCATCAGGTCTGCAAAGTCTTTCTCGAATGTATCGCCGGGAACGAGTGAGGTAACGCGCCACGCCTGCCGGAAGCGGTCCTGAAGAATCTTGAATGCATGGGCGTGCTTGGCGACGGCATCGAGGCTCACGTCGAAGTCGAGCGCCTTGTAGACGGCGGGCGCAAGGCCGGCAAGTAGGGCGCACGTGGCGGTGACCCATTCGTAATCCGGTTGCCGGGCAAGAAGCGGCCAGGTCGCGATGCCGCCGAGGACGATGGGGGCGACTACGAAAGCGACTTTCCATCGGCGCAGGGATTTCAGCCATTCGAACAGCGTGGCGGAGGTGTACAGGCAGGATTCCTCCTGCCGCTTGCACTCCTCGATCAGGTTCCGCGTTTGTTCGTCCATCACGCCATCATCGGGATCTGAGGTCCGAAAATCTTCTGCCATTCCTCGCCGGCAGCGGCAACGAGGTTGTGCTCCTCGTAGCGGCAGGCTTTTTCCGCACGCCAATAGGCGGATTCGGTTTGGCTTCGCCATTCGGACCCGAGGAAGATCGGCTCCAGCGTGCCTGGCACGTAAACAAACGTGTTGGCGCGGCCGTAGAGGTACGCGAAGAAGTCGCGAGTGATCCAGTCGAACCAGAAGAAGTCCCTGAAACGCCATTGTGATTTGCCAAGAAAATCGGTAGCCAGCAATTCGAGCTGGAAGGACGTGATGGGAACCGAGCAATCTGCCTGCCACGCCTTGAGCATTCGAATCAGCGGACGCAGATTTCGGGCGTTGGCTTGGTCCGCTGTCTCGATATGAACTGCCTCCGCGCGCGGGTCTGTCTCCTTGTAGCGTCCGCCATCGTGAGTGTCGCAGATCCAATACCTGCCGTTCTGCAGCAAAAACGCGGGCACTACTTCGACGGCGTAACTCTCGAAGCGGACAACGACGACCTGGCCATCGCCCTGACCGGCGTGAAAAAACTGATCCAGTTCGAGTGAGAGAAAATTCCGATTTTCTGACACTGGAAAGGATCAAGAAATGCCCAAAGGAGTGCGTTTAAAGCCCGAGCAGGTTGTGGCCAAACTTCGTG
>VGID01000024.1 GCA_016868035.1 Betaproteobacteria bacterium
CTGGGGCTCCTGAGAGCCGCCGAGCAGCCGGAACTGCAAGGCGAAAGTCGAAAGTCGAAAGGCGGAAGTGGCTGAATCCTGGTATCGCGGCCGCGGTCTTTGGGGTCCCCTGAGAGCCGCCGAGCAGCCCGAACTGCAAGGCGAAAGTCGAAAGGCGAAAGTCGAAAGTAGCTCAAACCCGGCAACGGCTTGCGGATTTTGATCTTGGGGACCCCTGTGCGCCGCCGAGCAGCGCGAACTGCAAGGCGAAAGGCGAAAGGCGGAAGAAGTCAGGCCGCCAGCCGAACGGCGACGGGGATCCCGGCCTTTGCGCACAACCCGACCAGGTAGTCCAGCGAGAGAAGCTCGACCTTTCCGCGCACGATCTCCGACACGCGCGGCTGGGTGATTCCCAGGCGCTTCGCGGCTTCGGACTGGGTGAGTTTCTCGCGCTCCATCCAGACCCTCAGCGCCTCCGCGAGCTTCGCGCGCAGCAGCATGACTTCCGCCTCGTGGGGCGGAAACCCGAGATCCAGAAAGATGTTCCCGCTCGATTCGGTAACTCGTTTAGCCACGTCCCGCTCCTCTGGCAAGGTGGCGCGCATCGGCGTAACGCCGTCGCGCGAGCGCCAGGTCCGCCTGCGAGGTTTCCCGCGACTTCTTCTGAAACGCGTGCAAGACGTATACGGCGTCCTCGAAACTGGCCACATAGATCACGCGGAACGCTCCTTCACGATCCCGCACCCGAATCTCGCGGGCCCCGGGTCCTACGGTGGCCATCGGCTTCCAGTCATCGGGCTCGCGCCCGAGCTGCACCATGAACAGCGCGTGGCCCGCACGCATGCGGGCTGGTCTGGGAAACGCGGCGAGATCGTCCTTCGCGCTGCCCATAAAGCGCACGGGTTTCATCGCAAGGATATACGAATATTCGTATGGCCGTCAAGGCGCGTATTACTGGATAACGGGATCCGTTCCAGAGCCGTTGACGGGCCGGGGGAGGAGGGAGGAAGCCTAAGGCGGAAGTCGAAAGTCGAAAGGCGAAAGTAGCTTAAACCCGGTGACGGCTGACCACTGACGACTGACGACAGATCGGTGACGACTGACGGCGTCACCTGAAGGCGAAAGTCGAAAGGCGAAAGTCGAAAGTAGCTCAAACCCGGTGACGACTGACCACTGACGACTGACGACGGGCAGCCTGGCAACCGGGTTCAGTGCCGCCGCAGGAACTCCACGATCAGCTGCACCGACTCCGGGCGCTCGGCGAGGAAGCCGTGCATGGACCGCGGGATGATGTGCACTTCGGCACCGGGGATGCGCTTTCCCATCGCCTCGGTCTGGCGCGGGGGCGTCACCAGGTCCTCCCCGCCGCAGACCAGGAGCGACGGCGCACGGATCTGATCGAGGATCCCCCATGTGTCGTGCGTTTCCACCGCCGCGCTGGTGTGCATGTAGCCGTGCACGGTGCGCTTCGTGCCGGCGAGCGCGCGCTCGGCGCGCGCGACGCCTTCCGGGTTCTGCTCGAAGTATTCCGCGGTGAAGAAATGCGCGAGAAGCTCGCGGCAGAACTGCTCCCACCCGCTGTGGCGCACGCTGTTGCGCCAGTTCTCGAGGATGCGCACGCCGCGCGGATCGAGCTTCGCGAACGAGGAGGTCTGCGTGAGGCTGCGAATGCGCTTCGGCTGCTCCACCGCCATGATCTGGCCGATCGCGCCGCCCATCGATTTTCCGATGACATGCGCCTGCTCGACGCCGGCCGCGTCCATCACGGCGAAGGTGTCGTCCGCCATCATCTTCGTCGTGTAGGGATAGTCCGGCGAGTCGCTCTCGCCGATGCCGCGGTTGTCGAACGCGAGCACGCGGAATTCCTTGGTGAGCGCCGGCAGCTGCCCCGTCCACGACTGCCAGTTGCCCCCGGCGAGCCCGCCGATCAGCACGACCCAGGGGCCGGCCTCGCCGTGCAATGTGTAGTTGATCTGGATGTCTCCGACCTTGACCTTGGGCATGGGTGGTTCCTGGGGACGACTAAGAAAAAGCGCGCGGGGCAGGGCGCCGGCGCCATGTGTATTGAAGTGCGCGCGATCAACGATCGGGCTGGACGCCCGCGGCTTTCGCGGCCTTGGCCCACTTCGCGAGCTCGCTGCGCAGGAGCTCGTGCAGCTCGGCCGGGGTGCTCGGGTTGACGGTCGCGCCGCTCTTCAGCATCCGCTCCTTGACGTCGGTGCGCGCGAGCACTTTGACGATCTCGGCGTTGAGCCGCGCGACCAGCGCCTTCGGTATGCCGGCCGGGCCGATGACCGCGTGCCAGTTGTCCGCCTCGAAACCGGCGAGTCCGGCTTCCTGCGCGGTGGGCACGTCCGCGACGGTGGGGAAGCGGCTGCTCGTGGTTACGGCGAGCGGTCGCACTCGGCCCGCCAGGACGTGCGGGAGCGCGGGCGGCAGACCCACGAAGCAGAACTGCACGTCCCCGGTGAGGATCGCGGTGACGGACGCGGCGCCGCTCTTGTACGGGACGTGCGTCATCTTGAGCCCTTCGCGCTGCCCCAACATCTCGCCGGAGAGGTGCTGGATGCTGCCGTTGCCGGGGGAGGAGTAGTTGAGCTTGCCCGGGTTTGCCTTGGCGTAGGCGATGAGGTCCTTCACGGTCGACGCGCCCAGGCCGGGGCTCGCGATCAGGATGAAGGGGCTCGATGCGATCCGCGCCACCGGAGTGAAGCTGTCGATCGGGTGATAGGGCATCTTGCGGTAGACGTTGGGCGTCACGGTGTGGATCGCCGCCGAGACCATGAGCGTGTAGCCGTCGGGCTGCGCGCGCGAGACGATCTCGGCGCCGAGCACCGCGGCCGCGCCGGGCCGGTTGTCCACGACGACCTGCTGGCCCAGATGCTCGCCGAGCTTCTCGGCCACGATGCGCGCGAGGATGTCCGGCGCCGCCCCTGGGTCCGTGCCCACGATCATGCGCACCGGGCGCACGGGATAGCTCGCGGCCGTGCCCTTCGCGGCCTGCGCGAGGCACTCGCCCGCCCAGCCCAGCGCGCCCGCCGCGAGCGCAATTATGATAACGGAACGAGCGGGATGACGCCGCACGATCGCATGGCTCATTATGTTCTCCTCCTCCGGGACGTTCGCTGTAATTGTATTAGGGACACTGTAACACCCGGCGAGAGAGCGTAGAAGGGCGGGGCACAGCCGCGTTGCCGCCGGCGCGCAGCCGGTGCAATAATCAGGGGCTCGCATCGGCATCCGAGAATGAAAGGAAACATTCCATGACGAAGATCATGAAAGCGTGGTTACTGCCTGCCGCGGTCATTGCCGCCGCGTTGATGCCCGGGGTCGGCGGCGCGCAGGACTACCCGCAAAAATCCATCCGCTTCATCGTGCCGTTCCCGCCGGGCGGAGCGACCGACGGGCTCGCGCGAATCCTGGGCGAGAAGATGATGGAAGCCTGGAAGCAGCAGGTGGTGATCGACAACCGCGGCGGCGCCGGCGGCAACATCGCCGCGGAGATCGCCGCGAAGTCCCCGGCGGACGGTTACACGATCATCATCGTCGGGCTCTCGCACGCCGCGAACCTGAGCCTCTACTCCAAGCTCGCGTACCACCCCGTGAAGGATTTCGCTCCCGTCACGCAGGTGGTGTCGATCCACACGTTTCTCGTGGTGCACCCCTCGCTTCCGGTGAAGACCGTGCAGGAGCTCGTCAGCCTCGCGAAAGTGAATCCCGGGGCGATCAACTACGCGTCGGGCGGCAACGGCAGCTCCCCGCACATGGCGATGGAGCTGTTCAAGGGGCTCGCGAAGGTCGATTTCGTGCACGTCCCGTACAAGGGCACGCAGTCCGTGATCGGGCTTCTGCGCGGGGAGGCGGCGGTGCTGTTCGAGAACCTGATCTCGGTCGGCGCGCACGTGAAATCCGGAAAGATGCGTGTGCTCGCCGTGGGCGCCTCCAAGCGCTCGACCGCGATGCCCGAGGTGCCCACGATCGCCGAGGCCGGAGTGCCCGGCTACGACATGGTGCTGTGGTTCGGCGTGCTCGCGCCCGCCGGCACGCCGCGGCCGGTGGTGGCCAAGCTGCACGGCGAGATCGCCGGCATCCTGAAGCAGCCCGACGTGAATCAGAGACTCACGGGCCTGGGTGCCGAGCCCGTGGGCAGCAGCCCGGACGAGTTCGACGCCTTCATCAAGCGCGAGATCGGCAAGTGGGCGAAGGTGGTGAAGGACGCGGGATTGAAGGTCGACTAGTACGCCTGCGTCAGTGCGTGGTGTAGCCGCCGTCTACGCAGATATCCTCGCCCTGTAAGAACGTCGCGGTGGTGGACGCGAGAAAGAGCGCCGCTTCCGCGATCTCCCACGGCTCGCCCAGGCGGCCGATCGGCACGTAGGTCCCGACGCGCCGCCGCGCGCCCTCCGGGTCCGCAGCGTCGCGGTCGATCACGAACTGCGTTCGGATGGGTCCGGGACTGATCGAATTCACCATGATCCCGTCGCGGCCGAACTCGTAGGCGAGCGATTTGGTGAGATGCACGAGCGCGGCCTTGGTGAGCCCGTAGAGCGCGCGCCTGGCGTAGGTGACGCGCGCGAGCTGGCTTGCAATGTTGATGATGCGGCCGCCGCCTTGCCTGCGCATGACCGGAACCACGGCCTGGCTCGCGAAGAAGGGCGCGGCGAGGTTCACCGCGATGACGCGCTCGAAGATCTCCCGCGTGTAGTCCTCGAAATCGTGCTGCGCGCGGATCGCCGCGTTATTCACCAGGATGTCGACGCGCCCGAAGCGCTCCACGGCATCGCCAATCATCGCCTCCGCGGCGCCGCGCTGCGAGAGATCGAATAGGGCGTGCTCCACGCGCCCCGCCTCCGCGTGTTCCCGGCACGCACGCTGCACCTGCTCGAGCTGCTCGCGCGTGCCCTCAGCCACGAGGAAGACGGAAGCGCCTTCCTGGGCGTAGCGGCTCGCGATCGCGCTGCCGATGCCCCTGGGCGTGGATGCACCCGTGACCACGGCGACTTTTCCCGATAGCTGTCCCATTCCGTTCCTTTCCGATTCTCCAGCGATACGATGGGCCTAAAAGCTACTGAGATTACGGGGGTTGCGCAACCGCGCCGGGTGCGAAGGACGGACGACCGACGACGCCACCTGAAGTCGAAAGGCGAAAGTCGAAAGTCGAAAGTAGCTCAAACCCGGTGACGGGTTGCGGACTTTGCTCCTGGGGCCCCTGAGAGCCGCCGAGCAGCCGGAACTGCAAGGCGAAAGTCGAAAGTCGAAAGGCGAAAGTGGCTGAAACCCAGTGACGGCTCACGCCGTTCAGGCTCGGGTGGCGAAGCCGACCGAAGGCGAAAGTCGAAAGTCGGAAGTCGAAAGTAAAGTGCAGTAACGTAGCGTCACTTTTGCCTTTCGACTTTCGCCTTCCGCCTTGTCGTTGTCCCCTTCCGACTTTCGACTTTTGCCTTCGGGTAGCGAGCCACGAGCCATTCGTTCATGGCTCGCGCTCGTGTATGCTCCCGCCCGGGCGGCACAGAAAGGACTCTCGCATGGCGCAAGTCGTGTTTATCCACGGGCCGGGCGCGGGCGCGTGCTCGGACGCGTATTACTACCAGCTCAGGCATTTCGCGGGCAGCGTCGCGCCCGACCTGCCTGGCCACCTCGCGGGCACGCGCTGCCCCGACGTCGCACGCTACGCGGAATGGGTGCGCGGCTGGCTGTGGGCGCGGGGCCTGAACCGCGACCTCGTGCTCGTCGGCTACACGCTCGGGGCGGCGATCGCGCTCCAGTACGGTCTCGACTACCAGGAAGAGGTGAAAGGCCTGGTGGTGATGACGGTCGCGATGCGACCCAAAAAGCGCCCGCCGGGCACCTACGAGATGCGCCTGCGCGCGCTGGAGGACCCGAAGGTCTATGAAGAGTGGCTCGCGTTCCAGCGCAAGATGATGCACCTGGTGGAGCCGGACCTGCGCGGGCGCCTGCTCGAGCGCCACCGCCAGGTGGGCCCGCTCTCGCAGTATCACGACCTCAAGACGATAGACGCCTTCGACGTGCGCGCGCGCATCGCAACGCTCCGGCCGAAGCTGCTGCTCCTGCGCGGGCTCAACGATCCCGGCAGCCCGCCGGAGTACGAGAAGGAGATCCACGAGGCGGTGCCGGGATCGCGCTACGTGAAGCTCGCCGACGCCGGGCATTTCCCGCCGACCGAGATCCCGGACAGGTTCAATGCGCTGGTCGAGGAGTTTGTGGCGGCGCTGTGACCGCCGCCGAAGGCGAAAGTCGAAAGGCGAAAGAGGGGCCAGCCCCGGTGACGGCTGACCACTGACGACTGACGACGGGCGCTGGGCAGTTCGGTGTTCAAAACGGCTTTGAGACAATCCCGAACGGTGAACACGGAACGCTGAACGCCGAACGGGGCGAAGCCTCAAAGCGGAAGGCGGAAGGCGAAAGTGAGGCTACGTTACCGGATGTTACTTTCGACTTTCGCCTTTCGACTTTCGACTTCGGCTTCACTCCGGTCCGACGAAGCCGATGTAGGCGCCGCACGCGTCGGCGGGAGGCACGAGCATCGCGTGCTCGCCGGTGTCGCGCACGCCGCGCGCGGGGGACGGCAGGCCGTGCTCCTGCATCCAGCGCACCGCCGCGCCCATGCTCGCCGTGCGGTATAGCGCCTGGAACGGGCCGGGACCGCGGCGCTCGAGCGCGTCGGCGGCCGGCCCCGGTGCATAGGGGTGCGCAATGGTGAGGCCGGCGGCCCCGAACTGGAACACCGCCATGTGCGACATGATCACCGTGCCCTTGTACATGCGCGGCTGGGACACGCCGAGCACTTTCGAGTAGGCCGCCACGGAAGCCTCGAGGTCCTCCACGACGATGTAGGTGCGCTCGAGGAAGCGCACGCCGTTGGGATGATTGCCGGCATCCGGCACCTGCTTGCGGCGCTCCGCCATCGGTTTCTCGTGCTGGATGAAGAAGATCGGCAGCGGATTCTTCTGGCCCAGCATCGCGGTTTTCCACCGCAGCTCCTGCCCGGCCGGGGTGCGGCGGATGCCTTCGATCGCATCGCTCACGTCGACGCCGCGGCCGCGCATCGCGGCGACGTCGGCCGCGAGGTCGTCGCTTTGCAGGATGACGTAGCGTATGCCGCCGCCCGCCGCGATGTAGCGCTCCAGGCCGTGGTGCCAGGTTCCCGGCGTTGCCGCCGCCCGCAGCTCGGCCGGATCGCGGACTGCGAGCAGCTCGATGTAGTCCTCCTCATTGAGCGCGATGGCGTTGTGCGTGCCCTTGCCGGTGTGCGCACCGCCCGGCTGAACGTTGAATCCCAGCTTGCGGTACTGCGCGATGCCCCGCTCGAGGTCGGGCGTGCAGATCATGATGTGGTCGATGCGAGTGAACATTACGGAAGCTTACGCTTTCCGAGAGAGGAGAGAGGAGGACGAGGGAAGGCGAAAGGCGAAAGTCGAAAGACGGAAGAGACAGGGAATCAAAGACAGCGGGACACGGCACCCGTCAACGAGTTGGTCGCCTTGGCGTTCATCATGCAGAGCCTTGGACGATGGGGAAGCACTCTGATGGAACCGGTGGAACGGATCGCGTCGCGGATCCTGATCGTGCGAGCGCAAAAAGTGATGCTCGACGCGGATCTCGCCGGGCTCTATGGCGTCACGACCAAGGCATTAAATCAAGCGGTTAAGCGCAATGCGGAGCGCTTTCCAAAGGATTTTGCGTTTCAATTGACACCAGCAGAAGCCGGAAACTTGAAGTCGCAATTTGCGAGCTCAAGTCTGCAAGTTACTGATTCGAAGCGCGATCTGTCGAACCGGTCACAGATTGTGACCGGTTCTCAGAAGCACCGCGACCCCCGCTTTCTCCCGTGGGTTTTCACTGAGCACGGTGCGCTTATGGCCGCAAATCTATTGCGCAGCAGGAGGGCCGTGCAAGCGAGCCTGCATGTCGTGCGTGCGTTCGTCCGCCTCCGGGAGATGGTGGCGGCGAACAAGGAACTATCGAAGAAACTCGACGAGCTGGAACGCCGCGTATCGCATCACGACGAGGCGATCGCCAGCATCGTCCAGGCGATCCGCGAGCTCGCGACCCCGCCCGAACCAAAACCCGGGCGTCGAATCGGATTCATTTCCGGAGACTGACGGCGGACGAAGCTACCCGAAGTCGAAAGTCGAAAGTCGAAAGTCGAAAGGGGCGAAGCCCCAAGGCGAAAGGCGAAAGGCGAACGTCGAAGGGCAAAGGACAGGCTTGACAAGCCTTCCTTACTTCCGACTTTCGCCTTTCGACTTTCGACTTTCGACTTGCCGCAGGTACCCTCACATGGGCTTGAGCCCGATATCCCGCGCGACCTTGCCCCAGCGCTCCATGTCGCGGCGGATGCGCTCGGCGAAGAACTCGGGCGATTCGGTGTGGACCTCGAGCCCGTACGCGTCCAGCTTCTCGCGCACGTCGGGCAAGTTCACCGCGCGGTTCATCTCCTTGTTGAGCAGCACCACGATGTTGCGCGGCGTGCCGGCGGGCGCGATGAACCCGAACCAGCCGCTGTTCTCGTAGCCGGGCAGCGTTTCCGCGATCGTCGGGAAATCGGGGTACTTCGGCGAGCGCGTCGCGCGCCCGATGGCGAGGAGCCGCAGTTTCCCGGCCGCGATGTGGGCCTGGAGCGAGATGAAGGAGGTGATCGTCGCATCCACCCGCCCGCTCAAGAGATCGGTGAGCATGGGCGACACACCCTTGTAGGGCACGTGGAGGTAGGTGAAGCCGCCCAGGGAGCGCAGCAGCTCGACCGAGAAGTGGATGAAGGCACCTTCCCCGTTGCTGCCGAAGGCGAGCTTGCCGGGGTTGGCCCGGCCGTAGGCGACGAGGTCCTTGACGTTCTTGAACGGCACGGTCGGATGCACGACCAGCCCCAGGAAATTCGTCACCGGGATCTGGATCGGAGCGAAGTCCTTGATCGAGTCGTAGGCCACGGTCTTGTGGGCGAGCGGCACGATCACCATGTTGCCGCCCTGTCCGCAGCCGATGGTGTAGCCGTCGGGCGGGGCCTTGGCGAGCAGCGCGAGCCCGATCTGGCCGCCGGCCCCCATGCGGTTGTCCACCGCGAAGGGCTGGCCGAGGCGCTCGCTGACCTTTTGGCCGATGAGCCGCGCGAGCACGTCGCAGCTGTCCCCCGGCGCCACGGGGATGATGACGCGGACGGGCCGGGTGGGGTAGGCCTGCGCGCTGGCGCTTGCCGCGGGCAGCGCGAGGGAAGCGAAAAGGACCAACGAGAGGGCGATGCGCATCATGGGAGGTCCTCCGTGTTGTTGGTTTGCCGGGGCGAAAAGTATGCCCGAAAAACGGGGAGGGGGCGAGACCCCTAGGCGAAAGTCGAAAGTCGAAAGGCGAAAGGAGAGAGGAGAGAGGCAGGACCCGGAAGGCGAAAGGCGAAAAGGAAGCTAGTAAACAGCTCTTACTTCCGACTTTCGACTTTCGACTTAGCGGGTCAAACGGGATACCGTTTGACCAGCTGCCTCGCAATGATGATCCGCTGCATCTCGTTCGTCCCCTCGCCGATCGCGAGCAGCGGCGCGTCGCGGTAGTAGCGCTCTATGTTGAACTCCGGGGAGTAGCCGTAGGCGCCGAGGATGCGCATCGCTTCGATCGAGTTCTCGACCGCCGCCTCGCTCGCGTAGAGCTTCGCCATCCCGGCCTCCATGTCGCAGCGCTCGCCGCGCTCGAAAGCGCGCGCAGCCGACTCGGTGAGCAGCCGCGCCGCCTCCACCCGCGTCGCCATGTCGGCGAGCTTGATCTGGATCGCCTGGTGCTCCGCGATCGGCTTGCCGAAGGTCACGCGCTGCTGCGCGTAGGCGAGCGCCTCCTCGAGGCACGCGCGCGCGAGCCCGACGCCGCGCGCGGCGATGTTGATCCGCCCGAGCTCGAGCCCCGCGAGGATCTGCTGCAGCCCGCGCCCCTCCGCGCCGCCGATCACGTGATCGAGCGGCACCTTCACGTCCGCGAACTCGACCTCCCCGGTGTCGATGCCGCGGTAGCCAAGTTTTTTGAGCTTCTTCGCCTTGTAGCCCATCTTCTTCTCGACGAAGAGCAGGCTCATGCCGCGGTGCGGCGGATCGGCCGCGGGATCGGTCTTGACCAGCACCGCGAGCGCGTCGCCTTCGACACTGTTGGTGATCCAGGTCTTGGTGCCGTTCACGAGGTAGTGGCCGCTCTTCTCGTTGCGCACTGCGCGCGTGCGCACCGCCTGCAGATCGGTGCCGCAGCCGGGCTCGGTGAGCGCGATGCCGCAGCGCACCGCCCCGCTCGCGAGCTGCGGCAGCCAGCGCTGCTTCTGCTCCGGCGTGCCATGGCGCTGCACCGCGGAGGCGACGATGAGATGCGAGTTGAACAGCCCCGAGAGCGACATCCAGACCGCGGAGACGCGCTCGATCACCCGGGTGTAGGTCGTGACCGGGAGCCCCAGCCCGCCGTATTCCTGCGCGATCGTCGCGCCGTAGAGCCCGAGCGCGGCGATGCCGTCGGCGAGCCCGCGCGGGTACTCGTCCGCCGCCTCGAGCGCGCGCACGCGCGGCTTCACCTCGCGCTCGAGAAAGCGCTCGACCGCGTCGAGGATCAGCCGCTCCTGCTCGTCGCCCGCGGCGGGTTTCGTTTTCTCGTTCATAGAATGCAACCGCAGATGAACATGGAGGATTGAGGACTGAGGATTGAGGATTGAGAGGCCAATTCGCGTTTCGCGATTCACGAAGTAGATCGGCGTGAATCGGCGTTTATCGGCGGCTTCCTTTCTTGCCGCCAGCGCCGGCCGCCCCGTGGCCGCGCTTGGGCACCAGGAAGATCCGCTCGTAGGTCATCACCACCGTGCCGTCGGCCTTGCGCCCGGTCGTGCGCGCGGTGACGATGCCCGCGTTCGGGCGCGACGCGGACTCGCGCTTGTTAAGCACCTCCGACTCGGCATAGAGGGTGTCGCCGACGAACACCGGCGCCGGCAAGCGGATGTCGGTCCACCCGAGGTTCGCAATCGCGTTCTGGCTGAGATCGCGCACGCTCATCCCGGTGACGATCGAGAGCGTGAGGCAGCTGTTCACGAGGATGCGTTCGAACTCGCCTTTCGCCGCGTACTCGGCGTCGAAATGCACCGGGTTCGTGTTCATCGTGAGCAGCGTGAACCAGGTGTTGTCGGCCTCCGAGATGGTGCGCCCCGGCCAGTGCGCGTAGATGTCGCCAACGGTGAAATCCTCGTAGTAGCGCCCGCCGGGCTCGCGCTGGCGCTTCGGCGCAATCTGCTTACGCTCTGCTGTCATTCTCTAACGCCGTGAGTCGTGAGTCGTGAGTCGTGAGTCGTGAATCGTGAAACGTCAATCGTCCAAGCGGCAGTCCGACGGGGCGAACCGGAGCAACGCTCTTGCCCATTACCGATTACCCGTTACCGGTTTTGATCGGCGTTCATCGGCGTTCATCGGCGGTTCCGACAGCTTTCACGCCACGCGGCGCGCGCCCATCGAGTCGGGCCGCGCAAGCCGCAGCACCGCGCCGGCGTCGCGCGCTTCCTCGAGCGCGAGCAGCCCGGCGGCAAGCGCATCCGCGCGCTCGCGGGGCAGGCACGGGCCGGCAAGCGCGTCAAACTTGGCGCGCAGCTCGGCGGCGGTGAGGAAGTTCGCCGGCTCGCCCTTGGGCGTCCGCACGTAGGCCTCGAATGCGCCGCGCCTGGTCTTGATTTTCACGCTTCCGCTCATCTCGGCCGGGAAATCCGCCTGCGCCTTCGGATCCACGCACGTCCGTACCCGCTTGCACAGCGCGAGCGTAGCGGGGTCCGCGAGGTGCGGCCCGTAGTCGTCCCACGCGAAGCCGCCGGTACGCAGCGCGACCGAGGCGCAGAACGCCATCGAGAACTGGCCGTCCACCACTGATTTCGGCGATTGCTTGGCGGATTCCGGATCACCGATCAGCTTCCAGCCCGGCTCGGGCAGGCCGACGGTGACCTCTTCGACATCCTCCGCGCGGATGCCGTGCTCGCGCGCAAGCGCGAGGATGCCGTCGATCGGGGCGTGGCTGTAGCGGCACGAGGGGTACGGCTTCACCGCGATCTTGAGCGTCTCCCAGCGCCGGCCGAGCCCGTCCACCGCCTTCTTGTGGTCGGAGGCGGGCGCGTAGCCGTGCAGGAAGCCCCACTTGCCCTCGATCGCGTCGCCGGCGCCCTTGTAGCCCTCGCGCGCGAGGGTTGCCGCGATCAGCCCGCACATCGCCGCGTGGCCGACGTGGGAGCGCTTGGTCCAGGCGCCGTTCACGAGGTACTGCATCGAGCCCGCGGACATGCTGAGCACGATGCCGAATGCGTTCCCGTAGCCTTCCGGGTCGAGCCGCAGCAGGCGTCCCGCCGCCGCCGCCGCCGCGAAGGCGCCGCACGTCGCGGTCGGATGGAAGCCCCGGTCGTAGTGCGCCGCCGGGTCGAGCGCGAGCGAGAGCCGGATCTGCACTTCGTAGCCGGCGACGATGGCCGCGATCAGCGCTTTTCCGTCGGCGCTGGCCATCTCCGCGGCGGCGAACGCGGCGGGCACGATCGGCGCGCTCGGGTGCAGCGAGCCGGAGGCGTGCGTGTCGTCGAAGTCGAGCGAATGGCCGAGCGTGCCGTTCAGCATCGCCGCCCCCGGCGGCGTGTAGCCCGCGGCATCCCCGAACACCGTGCAGGGCCCGCCCGCGAGCCCGAGGCTCGTTACGGCCGAGACCATCGAGGGCGTGGACTCCGCTTCGTGACGCGCGCGCAGCATGTTTCCGGCGAGGTCGAGGACGAGCACCTTGACGCGCTCGCGCACCTCGCCGGGCAGCGCATCGTAGGAAAGCCCGGCGACGAATTGGGATAGCTCGCGTGTGACGGCGGTCATGGGGGTCCTCCTGGAACCGGATCGAATGTATCCGCGTGAGGCAAGGAAAACATGATAAGAGACCGGCTCGGCCGCGGCAACACGACGCCATTTGAAGGCGAAAGTCGGAAGTCGGAGGGCGAAAGTAGCTGAAACGCGATGAGAACTGATGACTGACGACTGACGAGCGACGAGAGACTAGAGACGAGAAGTAGTAGGCGGGAACGCCGTAAACTAGCCACCAGTCACGCCGTTCAGGCCCGAGTGACGAGCGGTTACCTCGGCTTCGGAGCGGACAGGAAGCGCTCCAGTTGAGTAATGAGAGCGGGCAGTTCTTTCACCGCGGTCATGAACAACCTCTCGTGGTCGATCCTGCCGTACTCGTGGGCTAGAATGTTCCGCAACCCGATCATCGCGCGCCACGGCACCTGCGGGTGCGCCGCGCGAAAAGTTGCGCTCACGCGCCCCGCTGCTTCGCCCAGCAGCTCCATACTCCGCTCAAGCGCAAGCGTGCGCAGGCGGTCGCGACGGAGGCTCTCAGCCGTGGCTCCGGCCACAATGCCCGTCGCATCCCGAGCGGACTGAAGCATGTCCCAGAGGATTGCGGCATCCCGCTCTTCAGGCCGCATAGAGTTCCCGCAGATCCTTGAGGATGGATTGCTGGCGGTATGGGTTTTCCAGTATCGCGGGCGTGGCCAGGTCCACCTTGCGCCCGAACAGTCTCGAAAGCTCGTCCCGCATCTCCACCATGTCAAAGAGGCTCGCCTGAGCGCCTTTCTCGAATTCGACGAGCACGTCTACGTCACTCGCCCCGGTCGCGTCCCCTCGCGCCGCCGAGCCGAACACACCCAGGCGCTTGATGTGATGGCGGCGGCAGAACGCCGCGAGGCGGCGTTTTGGTACGTTGACTGGCTGGCCACGGCCGACAACATACTCGGCGCGCGGGCTATGCACGGCTCGCAGGTGCGGCCCGCTTGCGGCGGAATAGGCGGGCCTGATGATCTTCTGCACAATCGCGGCGAGTTCGTCGAAGATCGGCGACTGCCGGTTCGCCTGGTAATGCCTCTGGTTGCCAATGCGCGTTACCGTGACTAGGCCGGCGGCGGTCAGTCGTTTCAGCTCGCGCTGCACGGTACCGATGCCGGCCTTGGCGTGGCGCACGATCTCATTGGCGTAAAAGCTTCGGTCGGGATCGCCGAACAGCAGCCCGAGCACGCCACGCTGGGTCTTCGAAAACAGGGTTTCGGAGAGATCCGCTTTGGTCATTCCCATATTGGGAATGATACATCCCGTTTAGGGGTAATGGCAATGCCTCGCGTGAGGATGGGTCGAAGGCGGAAAACCCAAGGCGAAAGTCGAAAGTCGAAAGGCGAAAGGAGAAAGTGGGCGAGCCCCAAGTCGAAAGTCGAAAAGAGGAAGGGGCTGAAACCTGGTAACGACTGACGAGAGACGAGAAGTAGTAGGCGGGAACGCCGTAAACTAGCCACCAGTCACGAGAAACGAGAAACGAGAGACGAGCCACGAGTCACTGTTTCTCCAGAGCACGTCGCTCCGCCGTTTGTGGGAAAATAGCGCATTAGGTAGTTGCGTCTGGAAATCGAAATGGCACAGGACGCTCCCGTCAAATCCCCGTCGCAGGAAAAGGCAGCGCAGGTGCCCGAGGGCACCGATCTCATCGAGTGGTACTACGAGCGGGGATATTCCGACGGTTTTCCGCTCGTGCCGCCGACGCCCGCGAAGGTTGCGGCGGCGCTGGACGCGCTCGGCGGCGATCCGGGACACTTCGTCGCGCGCGTGCCGCCGCGCTGGGGCAGCTTAACGCGCGAAGTGCTCGCGGTGAACATGGTGATGGCGGGATGCCGGCCCGAGTATGCGCCGGTCGTACAGGCCGCGATGCTCGCGCTGTGCGCGCCGCCGTTCAATCTCAACGGCGTGCAGGCGACCACGCACATGGCGTGCCCGCTGTTGGTGGTGAACGGCCCGATCCGGAACACGATCGGGATGAACGCCGGATGCAATGTGTTCGGCTCGGGCAACCGCGCGAACGCGACCATCGGGCGCGCGCTGCGGCTCGTGTTGCTCAACGTCGGCGGCGGCTGGCCGGGATTGCTCGACAAGAGCACGCTCGGCCATCCTGGCAAGTACACCTACTGCATCGCCGAGAACGAGGAGCTGAGCCCGTTCGCGCCCTACCACGTCGAGAAGGGCTACAAGCCGGAGGACTCCACCGTTTTCGTGCTCGCCGCCGAGCCGCCGCACAGCGTCACCAACCACTACGCGAACGACCCGGAGGGCATCCTCGACAGCGTGTGCTCCGCGATGAGCACGATCTGCAACAACAACGCGGTCTCAGCCGGGCACTGCGCGGTGGTCCTCAGTCCCGAGCATTCCGCCACCATCGCCAAGCACGGCTGGAAGCGGCACGATATCCGCCATTACCTGTGGGCGCATTCGGGCAACCGCTGGGACGATCTCTACGGAAAAGGCCGCTACGGCAAGGTCTACAACCGCAACCTCCCGGTATGGTACAAGCGCGAGCCCGACGCGCGCACGCCGATCGTGCCGAGCCCGGACAACATCCATCTCTTCATCGCCGGGGGCGAGGCCGGGCGCTTCTCCGCGTTCATCCCGGGTTGGGGGCACATGTCCACGCCGGTGCTGCGCGCGGTGGACGGCGCCGCGCCGTCCTCGGGCGGCCCGCAGTGCGTGGATGGCACTTGCTATCTCTAGAAGCGTGGATCGAGGATCGAGGATTGGGGATTGAGGGCTTTCCTCATTACTCATCAGCAAGACCCGGAACACTGAACCCGGAACCCGGAACTTACAGTAGGAGCACGCGATGATGAAGACGATACCGACGTATGACCCGCGCGGCGTGGTGGAAGCGGCGCCGATCGCGCCTGCTTCCCGCGCAAAGAGCCTGAAGGGGCTGCGCCTGGGCATCCTCGACAACACCAAGTGGAACGCGAACAAGCTGCTGCGCGGAGTGCGCGACCGGCTCGCGGAAAAGCACGGTTTTGGCGCGGTGAATTATTATCGCAAGGACAGTTTTTCGCTCAACGCCGCGCCCGAGCTCCTCGACGAGATCGCCGCGAACAACGACGTGGTGATGACCGCCATCGCCGACTGAGGGTCGTGCACGTCGTGCTGTATGCACGACACGGTGATGCTGGAGGCGAAGGGCCGTCCGACGGCCATAATCGTCACCACGGAGTTCGTGCTCGAGGCGCAGACGCAGCGCGATGCGCTGGGCATGGCGGCGCTCGAGCCGGTCGTGATCACGCACCCGCTGAGCTCGCTCACCGAGGCGGAGATCGGCGCGCGCATCGAGCAGGCGCTGCCGCAGATCGAGCGCGTGTGGCTCGGCGGCTAGGCGCGCGCAGAAGCGATAACGGGCAAACGCGCCGCCGGCGCGAAGATCAGAGCCGGATGCCGCCGGGCAGCGCGCGGAACATGACCGGCATGATGCCGGTTTCGGTCGTGCGCCCGTCCGCCGACTTGCGGAACAGCACCAGCACCTGCGGCCCCTCGGGCGGGCCGATCGGCGCGATCAAGCGCCCGCCGGCCTTGAGCTGCTCGAGCAGCGCGTTGGAGACATCGGGAATCGCCATGCGCACGAGGATTGCGTCGTACGGGGCGGCGGGGCGCCAACCGTAGTAGCCGTCGGCGACGTTGACCCTGATCTTGCCGTAGCCGAGGCGGTCCAGCGTCTGCTTCGCGGTTTTCGCGACCTCGTGATGGAACTCGACGCTGTAGACGTCCGGCGTGAGCTCCGCGAGGATCGCGGTGTGGTAGCCGCCGCCGATCCCGACTTCCAGCACCCGGTCGCCCTGCTTGATCCCGAGCAGATCGGTCATCACCGCGACGAGCGAAGGCTGCGAGATCGTAGCGTCGCGCCCGACCGGAAGCGGCCGGTCGAGATAGGAATAGGAGCGCAGCTCGGGAGGCGCGAACTCGTGGCGCGGCACCTTGCCGAGCGCCGCGATCACGCGCGGATCCACTGCCGGAGCCCCGGTCTTCACGCGCATCTGGTTGATCGTCTTCTCGATGGCCTCGGTCAGCAGCCGGCGCATCTCCGTGAAATCGGCCGCATCCTGCGCGAACGCCGCGGAGGCGATCACCGCGGCCAGGGCGGCGACGAGGCAACGGGAGCGGAGAGTCGTCATGATCGAACCGATGGTGGGGCCGGCGATGGTCCGTGTCAACGGGGCGCGGGGCGGGACGCCGCTTTTCCGTTCCGGGCGTTCCGGGTGTAATCTCGCGCTCGTGACCGGAAAGACCCGCCATGGCCCTGAACCTGCGTAAGCTCTCGCACGCGCTCGGCGCGGAAGTTTGCGGGTTGGATGTGTCGAAGCCGATGAGCGAGGCGGGCTTCGGCGAGATCTACCAGGCGTTCCTGCGGTACAACATCCTGCTGTTCCGCGATCAGAACATTACGCGCGAGCAGCACATCGAGTTCAGCAGGCGCTTCGGCGAGCTCGACCGGCACGACGCGCTGCCGCGCGACCGCCATCCCCGGCATCCCGAGATCCTGATGGTGACGAACGAGCCCAAGCCCGACGGTGCGCCCTCCGACACCAAGTACACGGGCCGGCAGTGGCACTCCGACATGTCGTTTACGCTCGTGCCCTCGCTCGGGTCGCTGCTCCGTTGCCTCAGCGTCCCCGAGGTCGGGGGCGACACGATGTTCGCCAACATGTACCTCGCCTACGAAACGCTGTCCGACGGCATGAAGAGGCTGATCGCCGGCCTGCACGGGATCCATCTCTCCGGCACGCGCAAGATCGCGAACACCGAGACCGGCGTGCCGCGCGCCGAGGAGCAGCGGCGCATCAATCCGCCGGTAGCGCAGCCGGTGGTGCGCGTGCATCCCGAGACCGGGAGAAAGGCGCTCTACATCGGCGAGAAGGTGAAGCGCTTCGAGGGGATGACCGAGGAGGAGAGCAAGCCGCTCATCGATTACCTGGTCGCGCACGCCACGCGCCCGGAATTCGTCTACCGCCACCGCTGGCGCAAGGACGACGTGATGGTGTGGGACAACCGCTGCACGATGCATCTCGCGCTCGGGGACTTCGACGAAACCCAGCTGCGTCACATGGAGCGCACGACGGTGCTCGGCACGCCGTCGGGCCGCGTCGCGCAGGGCGCGTGAAGCGCGGCGCCGATCGTCCGCGCGCGGCGGTCCGGCAATGAAAAAGGCCCGCTTTGCGCGGGCCTTTTTTTCATCCCCGGGTCACCGGGGCTCTCAGCACTTGTAGTGGCCCTTGGCCCAGCCCTTGCCGGGATGATCCTTGCCCTTGTGCTTCCTCTTGCACTTCTCGTCGTAATCGTCGCCCGCGCGGTAGCTCACGTTCACGCCCGGGACGGATCCCTGGACCTTCACCGTTCCCGCGTTTGCACGCGGGGCCGCAGCCGCACCGGCAGCCGGCGCCGGGCTCTGGCTCGTGGTCGCGAGGTTCTTGCCGACGACCGCACCCGCCGCGCCGCCTGCGCCGGCACCGACGACCGCGCCGGTGCCACCGCCCATGGAATGCCCGACCGCCGCTCCGGCGCCGCCGCCGACCGCGCCGCCGATCATCGCGCCGGTTTTCCCTTGACCCTGCGTTGTAGTAGCCGCGCCCGCTGCCCCGCCGACCGCGCCGCCGACGATGGCGCCGCTCTTGCCGCCGACCGCCTGGCCGACGGCGGCACCACCTGCGCCGCCCACGCCGCCACCCACCGCAGTGGCGAGATCGCTCGCCGCCGCGGCCGAGGCGAACAGGCCAAGCGCGAGCGCCCCAAGTAACCGTTTTGCACCATCGCCATGCTTCATCTCCGATCTCCTTCCCCCGAGCCTCGCCCCGGCGGCTCCCGCCGCACAGCCGGCTCGTAGTTCCGCTTATCGTGCGCCAATTTCCCCGAATGCGCTGTGAAGATCCTCACGATTCGCCTGCGCCGATGCCGGACAAGCGGTAATAATCCTCAGATGCCTGGCCGTGCGCATCGCCATGCCAACCGGCGCGCGCTAACATATTCGCCGGTACGTGTATGAGGCAGGCGCGGCTGAAATTCCTCCTCGCGTGGGGCGCGATCGCAACCGCGCTCGCGGCCCCGGGCGCGCTCGCCCAGTTCAATCCGTTCACCATTCTCGGGGAAGTCGTGTCCACGGCGATGGACGTTCGCACCATGGCCGAGGTCAGGAACGACATCGCGATCTCCGCCGGCGTGAACCAGACGCTCCTCGACGACGAGCGCGCACAGTGGAAGGGCGTCACGGTGCTCGTGTTCGCGCAACACGTCGTGCTCGCCGGGGCGGTGCGCACGGCCGAGGCGCGCAAGATCGCCGAGGACGCGGCGCGCAGCGACGAGCGCGTGCGCTCGCTCCGCAACGATCTGATCGTGATCAAGAAGCCCGGCGAGGAGGGCAGCTTCGTCAGGGACAAGGCAACCGACGTGAAGATCAACGCGAAGCTCACCGCGGCCGAGGGCGTCAGCTCGGTCAACATGCGCTGGAAGACGGTGAACGGAGAAGTCGTGCTGATGGGCGTTGCGCGGTCCGACGAGGAAGCGCAACTCGCCGTGGCCAAGATCAGGGAGATCGAGGAAGTCAAGGGCGTGAAGAGCCGCCTGCGCATCGTTCCGAAGAAGGAGTAGCCGGACGCCGGCGCACGCTGGACGAAGCGCGGCCGGCGCGTCAAGATTGATCCCGGGCGGCCGCGCCCGCGGTGCCCGAGTTTCCCAACCGAACAGGAGTGCGCGATGGTATTGCTCTACGACCCCACGGCGCCGCGGGGCCCGGACGCGGGAGAGGCGGGCCCGAAGCTCAAGGCACTCGCCGGCAGCGTGGTCGGGTTCATCGACAACGCGAAGCCCAATTTCAACCACCTCGTGGACGACCTGGCCGAGCTGCTGGTTTCGCAGTACGGGGTGGCGAAGGTGATCAAGCGCAGAAAGTCGTCGGCCTCGATCCCGGCGCCCGCTGAGGTGGTGCGCGAGCTGGCCGACCAGTGCGGCCTGGTGATCGCCGGCTCCGGCGACTGAGGTTCCTGCGCGTCGTGGAGTGTCCACGACAGCATAGAAGTCGCGAAGCGCGGACGTGCCGCGGTCACGATCTGCTCCACCGCCTTTACCACGCTCGGCCGCGCGCAGGCCGCGGCGCTGGGCAACCCGGCGCTGCCGATCGCGGTGATCCCGCACCCGTTCGGAGGGCGCGGCCGCGCGGAAGTGCGCGAGATCGCCGAACGGTGCGCGGCGGACATCGCGCAGCTCGTCACCACGGGGGGCTCGTGAGCCGCGGCGGAGGCGGCGAGGAGGCGGCCCGCGGACAGGCGGAGGAGCGCGCCGCCCGGATCGAGGCACCCGAGGACATCGAGGCGATCAACCGCCTCTACCGTGAGCGCAGGTGGAGCGACGGTCTGCCCGTGGTGCCGCCGACGGTCGAGCGCGTCGAGCGCATGCTCGCGCACACGCGCCGGGCGCGGCACGAGATTATCGCGCGGATCGCGCCGGGCTTCGGAGCGGCGACGGTCGAGCGCATCGCGATCAACGCCGTGCTCGCGGGATGCGATCCGGAGTGCCTGGACGTCCTGATCGCCGCAGTGGACGCGGTCGCGGCGCCCGAATTCAACCTGCAGGGAATACAGGCCACCACGAACCCGGTTGCGGTGTGGATGGTGGTCAACGGCCCCGTCGCGGCCCGGTTGGGCGTGAACGGCGCGTTCAACTGCCTCGGCCCGGGTCCGTGGGCGAATGCGGCGATCGGGCGCGCGCTGCGGCTGCTGCTGCAGAACGTCGGCGGCGCGCACGCGGGCGAGATGGACCGCGCGACGCACGGGCAGCCCGGTAAATACACCTTCTGCTGCGCCGAGAACGAAGCGGCGAATCCGTGGGAACCGCTGCACGTGGAGCGCGGATACCGGCGCGAGGCGGGCACCGTCACCGTGGTCGGCGCCGAAGGCACGATGAACATGAACACCCACACGAAGGACGCGTCCGAGCTGCTGCGAGCGATCGCGGAGACCATGCAGCATCCGCCGAGCAACGAGTACTGCCATGGCGGAGAACCGTGGCTGATCCTCTCGCCCGAGCACGCCGAAATCCTCAAGGCGGCCGGGCTGACGAAGGCCCAGGTCAAGCGCCGCCTGTGGGAGCTCTCGAAGATGCCGGCGCGGCGCATGACCGACAAGGATCTGCTGCGGGTGGAGGCGTCGCGCAAAAAGGAGCTTGGAGAAATCGGCCCCGACACGCTGCTTCCGGTTTCTTCGCGCCCGGAAGACATCTGGATCGTGGTCGCCGGCGGGCCCGGAACGCACTCGGTCTACGTGCCCAGCTACGGCACCACCCGGGCGGTGACCCGCGAAATCGTGCAAGACGCCCGGCGTCCGCAGTGAACGCAACCGAAAGAAGAAAGCATGAATGACCTCGAGCTCGTCTGGGACTACGTGTCCCGTTGCGCCGGCGGCGCGCTGGCGCTCTCCGAATGCAAGCCGGTATGGCAGCTCGCCGTGATCGCATTGCTGCTCGGTATCGCCGTCACGGCGCTGATCGTGGCCCGGTTACGGTCGAGAAGGGCCGGCCTCGCTCGCAATCGCTGAGAATTCGGGTCAGGAGTGGTTATGTACGGCGATGCGTCATGGCTCGACACCGCGGGGCGCCTGCTACTCGGCTCCTTTTTCCTGGTGGCAGGCCTGGGCAACCTGCCGCGCGAGCGGGTGCAGGAGCACCTCGCGCGCATGGTCGCGGCGGGCACGCCGTATCCGGTGCTCCTGCACTGGACCGGCATCGCGCTGCAGTTCGCCGGCTCCGCGCTGGTGCTCGGCAACTGGCACGCCGAGATCGGCGTCTATATCCTGATCGCGTTCACCGTCGGTGCGTCCGTGATCTTCCATCGTTTCTGGAACGTGGCGGACCCCGTGAAACGCAACATGGGCCGGATCTCCCTGACCTACAATATCGGCATGGTGGGCGCATTGCTGCTGCTCCTGGGAAACGTGAGGTGACGGCTTGCAGCGCATGGTGACCCGCGCGCGGCAGACGGTGCATTCCGGTCCAGGCTGGCTACGCACGGCTGTTTTGCACCGCCCTGCTCTTGCCATACTCGCGCTGTGTCTGCTCGTTGCCGGCTGCGCAGTGTCATTCGGCATCTCGAACAGCCCGGACTGGTGCCCGAATCCCAAGAGCACGGTGCCGTGCCCGTGAGCGCCGCGGGCGCGGCATGACCGGTCCGCGCGGGCGCGGGATGCTACGATAGACGCGTGGCATCGCCAGCAGCTTTCGTCCCGCCCCCCAAGGGCGACATCGCGCAGCTCGCGCGCCTGGGACGGTTCCTCGTGCCGTACCGGCTGCGCATCGGCGGCGCGCTCGCCGCGCTCACGGTCGCCGCGGGCTGCGTGCTCGCGCTGGGGCAGGGGCTGCGTCACGTCGTGGACGCGGGCTTCGGCAGCGGCGACCCGCAGCTGCTGAACGCCGCGCTCGCGGGGATCGTCGCGGTGGCGGTCGTGCTTGCATGCGCGACGTGGGCGCGCTTCTATCTCATGATGAGCACGGGCGAGCGCGTGATTGCCGACGTGCGCAAGCAGGTTTTTTCGCACGTGCTTGCGTTGACGCCCGCGTTCTACGATGCGGCGCGCACCGGCGAGATCGCCTCCCGGCTCACCAACGACAGCGAGCAGATCCGGCAGGTGATCGGCTTCGGCTTCTCCATGTTCCTGAGAAGCACCCTGATGATGACGGGGGCGCTCGTGCTGCTGTTCGCGACCAGCGCGAAGCTCGCCGCGCTGATCGTGCTCGGCGTGCCCGCGACGCTGGTGCCGATCCTGCTGCTGGGGCGCCAGGTGCGGCATCTTTCGCGCACGAACCAGGACCGGGTGGCGGACGTCTCCGCGCACGTGGACGAGTCCCTGCACGAGATCCGCACGGTGCAGGCCTACCGCCACGAGGACCGCACGCGCAGCCGCTTCGACGCGGCGGCGGAGGCCGCGTACGGCGCGGGCGCGCGCCGCATCCACGTGAAGGCGTGGCTGATCTCGCTGGTCATCCTCATCGGGTTCTGCGCGGTGGGGGTAATCCTGTGGATCGGCGGGCACGACGTGCTCGCGGGACGCATGAGCGCCGGCGAACTCTCCGCCTTCGTGTTCTACGCGGTGATCGTCGCCACCGGCGCGGGCACCGTCTCCGAGGTGTGGGGCGAGATCCAGCGCGCCGCGGGCGCGACCGAGCGGCTGATGGAGCTGCTCGACACGCGGCCCGCCATCGCCGCCGCGGCCCCGGTCATCAAGCTCCCCGCCCGCGTCTCGGGCGCCATTCGCTTCGACGACGTTACCTTCGCCTATCCGAGCCGCCCGGAGGTCACGGCGCTGGGGCCGGTTTCCTTCCGGATCGGCCAGGGCGAGCGCGTGGCGCTCGTGGGCCCTTCCGGAGCGGGCAAATCCACCGTTTTCGCGCTGATCCTGCGCTTCTACGATCCCGGATCGGGCCGCATCCTCGTGGACGGCGCGGACATCCGGCACTGCGATCCGCAGGACCTGCGCCGCCAGATCGCGCTCGTGCCGCAGGATCCGGTGATCTTCGCCGCAAGCGTCGCCGACAACGTTCGCTTCGGGAAACCGGATGCGACGTTCGACATGGTGCGCGATGCGTGCGCCGCCGCGCACGCGCTGGAATTCGTCGAGCGCCTGCCGCAGGGGTTCGACACCGATCTCGGCGAGCGCGGCGTGAAGCTCTCCGGGGGCCAGCGCCAGCGAATCTCGATCGCGCGCGCGATCCTCGCCGACCGGCCGGTGCTGCTGCTCGACGAGGCGACGAGCTCGCTCGACGCGGAGAGCGAGGGCCAGGTCGCCGCCGCGCTCGAGCGGCTCGCGCGCGGGCGCACCACGCTCGTCATCGCGCACCGGCTCGCGACCGTGCGCAATGCCGAGCGCATCATCGTGCTCGACCGCGGGCGTATTCATTCCGTCGGCACGCACAGCGAGCTGCTGCGGGCCGACGGGCTCTACGCGCATCTCGCGCGGCTGCAGTTCGTTGCCGAGGGGGAAACGGCCTGATCCGGATGGCGGCCCCGGGAGGGTGCTAGGCCGCGAAGCGCTTCAGGCTGCGCGCTGCGTCTTGCGCGCCGCCTTCCAGCCCCACACCCAGACATACTGGAGGCCGGATCCCGCGACCGTGAGCAGCAGCACGAGGAACAGCACCGGGAGCGCGCTGCCGGCGTCCACGATTTCTGCCGCGGATGCAAGGACGGCGGCGACGACACCGAACTCGAGAAACGTGTTCACCTTCGACAGCGGCGTCGGCGCGATCTCCACCCGGCCCACCACGAAATGATAGGCGACCGCGCCGGACACGATCACCGCGTCGCGCACCACGATCGCGGCGGCGAGCCAGACGGGGATGAGCTCGTGCCACGCGAGCAGCACGACCGCAGTCAGGATGGTGAGCTTGTCGGCGAGCGGATCGAGCATGGCTCCGATCCGGGAAAACTGCTTGAGCCGGCGGGCGATGAAGCCGTCGAGGAGGTCGCTCGCCCCCGCCGCCATCAGCCCCGCGAACGCCGCCCCGTAGGCACCGGAGACGATGCAATAGGCGATCAGCGGGATGAGCAATACCCGCAGCAGGGTGATGGCATTCGGAACGGTGAGCACGGGGCTGGCCGCAGTCTGCCGGACGGTGACTGTTACATGGGTCAAAGTCATGGTCAAGCAACGCGGCGGGTGCCGCCGCGCGGCAACCGCTGCGGGGCGTCATGCTATCCTCGAACCCGGGAAAACACGACATGGCGGATGCGAGGCCACGTTGATTCCCGGCGCCATTTATCGAACCCGTGCGTGATCTCCTGCCACATGCCGAAAAGGCCGCCGCGCTCCTGAGGCAGCGCAAGGAGACCGTCGCGGTCGCCGAGTCGGCGGCGGGCGGACTGATCACCGCCGCGCTGCTCGCCGTGCCCGGCGCGTCGAGCTATTGCCGTGGCGGAGCGGTCATCTATACCCGAGCCGTGCTGCTCGGATTCAAGGGCATTACCGAGGAGATGCTCGCCGGCGTGCGCCCGGCGACGGAGGCGCACGCGCTGTTCTGCGCGCGCGCCGTGCGCGAGCGGTTCGCCGCCGACTGGGGCGTGGGCGAAACCGGCGCGGCAGGCCCCACCGGCAACCGCTACGGCGATCCCCCGGGGCACGCGTGCGTCGCGGTCGCCGGGCGCGTCGAGCGCGCGAGCACGCTCCGCACCGGCAGCGGCGACCGGCTCGCCAACATGCACGCGTTCGCCGCCGCGGCGCTCGCGCTGCTCGCGGAGAGTCTCGAGCGCGACGGATGACCGGCCCGCTCGCGGCGCGCTCACGGGCCGCCGGCAATCGGGTAAAATCGGCAGCTGAAGCAAGGCGGCGCGCGCTCGCGCGCCGCGACTTCACAACGGAGATTCGGAGAACAGGAATGATCGCATCGCGTTTCCTCGGCCGGACGTGGCTCGCGCTGGTCTTGTCATTATTCGCCGCCGGCGCCATTGCGCAGGCGCAGCCCGCAAAGCAGGATTACGAGCCCTACATCGGCCAGGAGGGCAAGGACGTCGTCTGGGTTCCATCCTCGAGCGCGATCGTGGAGAGAATGCTCGATCTCGCGCAGGTCACGGCGAAAGACTACGTGATGGACCTCGGCTCGGGAGACGGGCGCACCGTGATCGCCGCGGCCAGGCGCGGCGCGCGCGCACTCGGCGTCGAATACAACCCGGACCTGGTGGAGCTCTCGAAGCGCGCTGCCGCCAAGGAAGGGGTGAGCGAGAGGGCGCAGTTCGTGAAGGCGGATCTGTTCCAGATGAATTTTTCAGATGCGACGGTAATCACGCTGTTCCTGCTGCCCGACCTCAACATCAAGCTGCGCCCCAGGATCCTCGATCTCAGGCCCGGCACCCGCATCGTTTCGAACTCGTTCAACATGGGCGAATGGAAACCCGACCAGACGGCGCGCGTGACCGAGAAGGAAGGCTGCGAGACTTACTGCACGGCCCACTTCTGGATCGTGCCGGCGAAGGTGGACGGCATCTGGAAGCTGCCGCAGGGCGAGCTCAAGCTCAAGCAGGAATTCCAGATGATCTCGGGCACGCTCAGGACGGGCGAGCGGCTCACCCCGATCACCAACGGCCGGCTGCGCGGCGACGCGATCAGCTTCGAGTCCGGTGGCGCGAAATACACCGGGCGCGTCGTCGGCGACGCGATCGAGGGCGTCGTCAGCTCGGGCGGTGCAAGCCGCACTTGGAGCGCCGCGCGCGGCTTGAAGCCTGCTCCCGCGCGCTCCTGAGCGCGCGGCGCGTTCCCGGGGCGCTTTCGCTTACCCGTCCCGGGGCCTCGATGGCCTTGCCGAAGCGTGCGACTTCGGCGCGAACAATCCTGGCAAGGTTACCCTGTGTGCCGGGCGCAGTCGCGCCGGCACCGGAGCAGTTGACCCATCAACGGAGTGATCATGAACCACACTGAACAGCGCAAGCGTTTGCGCGCGGTGCTTGCCGGATCGAAGTGCCTGTCCCCGGCGAGCGTGTACGACCCGCTTTCGGCGCGCGTCGCCGAAACCGTCGGCTACGAGCTCGGCATGCTCGCCGGGTCGGTGGCGTCGAGCACCACGCTCGCCGCGCCCGACCTCATCGTGCTCACGCTCACCGAATTCGCGGACCAGATTCGCCGCATCATGCGCGCGAGCCGGCTCTCGCTGATCGTGGACGCGGACCACGGCTACGGCAACGCGCTGAACGTGATGCGCACCATCGAGGAACTCGAGCACGCGGGCGTGTCCGCGATGAGCATCGAGGACACGGCGCTGCCCGCGCGCTATGGACAGGCCGAAGGCACGGACGAGTTGATCTCCACCGGCGAGATGACCGGCAAGCTCCGCGCCGCGGTCGCGGCGCGCCGCGACGCGTCGCTGGTGATCGCCGGGCGCACGGCGGCGCTCAAGGTCGAGGGCACCGAGGGCGCGGTGGCGCGGGCGAAAGCGTACGCGGCGACCGGAGTGGACGCGATCTTCATCGTGGGCCTGGAGACGCTCGAGCAGATCGAGGCGATCTACGCGGCCGTCAAGCTGCCGATCATCGTCGGCACCGCGCCGCCCTCGCTCAAGCGCGAGGACATGGCCGCGCGCGGCGCGCGCATCCTGCTGCAGGGCCACCAGCCGGTCGCCGCGGCGGTCAAGGCGCTGCACGAGACCTACGCGCATCTCTACAGCGGCGGCGCGCCCGCGGATCTCAAGTCGCGCGTGGCCTCGCCGCAGGAAATGGAGCGCCTCGTCGCGGGTGAGACCTACCGCAAGTGGCAGCGCGAATACCTGCGCTGAGGCGGCGTGAAAGCCGCCGCGTTTTCTTAGACTACACCTCTACAACGCACGGATCAGTCCAGCTTGACGCCGGTCGCTCTGGCGACCTTGCCCCATTTCGTGACTTCAGACTTGACGAGGTCAGCGAACTGGGATTGCGACAGCGCACTGGGCGTTGCGCCCTGCTTGCCGAGATTCCCGATCACGTCCTGCGAGCGCAACGCTTGGGCGACGGCTTCATGGAGGTGGCCGACCGTTTCCCGAGACGTGGCTGCCGGTACAAAAACGCCATACCAGTACTCGACGTCATATCCGGGCACCCCGGATTCCCGCACAGTCGGAACTTCGGGCAGCGCCTCCGAACGCTTCACGGTCGAAACCGCGACTGCCTTCAGGCGTCCGCCCTTGATCAAACCGACCGCCGCGGGGAGCGAGGAAAACATTACCTGCACCTGACCGCTTGCGAGGTCCGTGAGGGCAGGCGGCGCGCCCTTATAGGGCACGTGCGTCCATTGGATGTTCGCGACGGAGCGGAACAGTTCTCCCGAGAGGTGGGTGAAGGTGCCGTTGCCGGCGGAAGCAAGGTTGATGTCCCCGGGGCGCGCTTTCGCGAGCGCAACGAGATCTCTTACCGTTCTTACAGGCAGCGAGGGGTGCACGACCACGACCATCGGCGTTGAAGCCACCATCGCGACCGCCGCCAGGTCTCGTACCGTGTCGTAGGCGAGCTTGGTGTAAAGCGCCGGGTTGACCGCGATCTCGGACGTGGAGGCGAGCACCATCGTGTAACCGTCCGGCGCGGACCTCACGGCGGCTTCCGTGCCGATGGATCCACCCGCACCGGCCCGGTTTTCCACGAAAACCTGCTGCTTCATGAGATCGGAGAGCTTGTGAGACATGATCCGCCCGACGATGTCTGATCCGCCGCCTGCAGGAAAAGGAACGATCAGGCGCACTGGCTTGGCCGGATAGCCCTGGGCCCACACACCGATGTTTGCGATCGACAGCGAAGCGCATGCGACTGCAGCAAGAAGATGAGCATTCATGGGTTTCACTCCCCGAGCAACTGGGTGCGCGCTTCCTCCGCATCGTCGAGTACCGCTGCAAGACGTGACACGCCGTGTTCGAGGGAAGCGGCGATGCGCTCCACACCAAGCTTGTGCCCGTCCGGGTACATCATGAGCCGCACTACGGGTGCGCTGCCGGGCATCGCCACCGCGCCGATGGTGAGAATTCCGTCGTGCGCCAGCATTTCCATCGCGACCAGCCCGGCCGCTTCGACCGCCACGAGCGCAGGCTTGTCCGTGGTTCCCCGGCTCTCGCGCGCGATGTCGAGGACGTCGTCCCCGGAAATCGAGACGCCGGGCCCGCCGAGGTAGGCGCGCTTCGCGCCGTACTGGCCGGCCAGCACCTCCACCAGTTCCTTCGCGAGCTCACCGGCGCGCTTGATCACCTTGGGATCGAAGTTGCGCAGCGCGTTGGCGACGCCCACGTATTGCCCGGCTTGCGCTTCCAGCCCCAGTTCATATGCGCGCGACCCGATCTTCGTGACGAGATCCGGCCGGCCGACGAAGACGCCGGCGCGCGGTCCCGCAACGTGCTTGTCGGCCGAGCACACGGCGAGATCGATCTCTCCCACCTCGAAAGTGCGCGGTTCCTCGAAGAAACCGATGCGCGACGCCATATGCGCGTCGTCCACGTAGACCAGCGTGTTCGGCGCGCGTGGCAAGGCCAGCGCGCGCTTGAAGTCATCGAATCCGAGGTGACGCTTGGACGCCGAGATCGGCGTGACGATGAGCAGGCGCGGCGCACCTTCCTCCCGCCATGCTGTTTCGAGGTCGGCGAAGGAGAAGAACTCCTTCAACGTCGCGCCGGCCATTGAGATCGGGCGAACCGCGGAGGGATGCGTGACGCCGCCCGCCGGTGCCAGCGCGAACACGCGGTCACCGCGTGACAGGACGGTCGTGAGCGCAATGAAATTGGCGGCCGAGACCCGGTTTAGAATCAGCGCGCGGTGCCTGTCCGGGTCGGCGCCCATGTGCTTCAGCGCAAGCGGCTCCGTGTTGCCTTCGAAACGCTCGAAAAATGGAACGTGGCTCGTAAGGTACGACGTGTCCTCCGGCTCGAGGCCGCTGCCGCGGTTCATGCCGGAGAGGTCGTGCACGCTTTCCTGGCCCTTCGTGCGTACCCGTTCTCCGACGATCTTCCGCGCAAGCAGCATCCGCTTCACCTCTTCGTCGGTGCCTTTCAGTATCGTCCCGCGCGCATAGCGCACGATCGGGTCCACGGGATTGCCGAAGCGGTCAGTCGAGGGCGAGGTATTCGCGGGCATGGTGTTTGCCTGATAGAGGAGAAAGAAACCGGGAAAAGCATAGGCGCGGGCCTCTGCATGGTCAAGCTCAAGCGCGCCACGGAATGGAAGTCCACATTACGGCCGGATGTGTGCTACGCGCGATGTTGCACCCGGAATCGGGTGCCGTTGCGCGCGCCACGCATCCGTATCCGCCGGCGGGTGCTGTTGTTGAGCGAGTCACGGTAACGAGTTCGGGCGCGATTCTCTTCGGAACCTGCGGCGTCCGTGTTATCTTTTGCGCGGCGCGATGAACGACACGGAAGCGATCGCGTCTGAACGGATATTTCTGTCATGCTGATCGCCGATGCGCAGGTCCACATCTGGGGCGCGAATACGCCGCAGCGGCCGTGGCCGGCGCGGCAAAAGGCGCACCGCGAGGTGCCGATCAGCGCCGGCGAGCTGCTGCGCGAGATGGACGCCGCGGGCGTGCACCGCGTCGTGATCGTGCCGCCGTCGTGGGAAGGCGACCGCAACGATCTCGCGCTCGCGGCCGCCGGGGCGAACCCGGAGCGTTTCGCCGTGATGGGACGGCTCGACGCCGAAGCCCCGCATGCGCGAGGTCAGGTCGCGGGCTGGCGCAAGCAGCCCGGCATGCTCGGGATGCGCTTCACCTTCCACCGGCCCGGCCTCGTGGAGCCGCTCGCCGAAGGGCGCGTCGACTGGCTGTGGGGCGAGGCGGAGAAGCACGGCGTTCCGGTCATGGTGCTGGTCCCGCACTCGCTCGCGCACCTGATCGACCGCGTCGCGGAGCGCCACCCGGGCCTGAAGCTCGTGATGGATCACTGCGGGCTCGTCGCCGGCAAGGACGAGGAGGCTTTCCGCGATCTGGACAAGCTGCTCGCGCTCGCGAAACGCCCCAACATCGCGGCGAAGGCGAGCTGCCTGCCGGCGTTCAGCTCCGACACCTATCCCTATCGCAAGCTGCACCCGTACATCCGCCGGGTCTACGACGCATTCGGCCCCCGGCGCGTGTTCTGGGGCACCGATCTCTCGCGCCTGCCGTGCAGCTACCGCGAGGGTATTACCCTGTACACGGAGGAGATCCCGTGGCTCACCACGCAGGACAAGGAGTGGATCATGGGTCGCGGCGTGTGCGAGTGGCTCGGCTGGAAGCGGTGAGGGACGCGGCGTGAAAGCAAAAAGCGCAGCGAGGCGCGCGCGGCGGAAACCATCCGCGGTTTCCTCGCCGGTGCTGAGCGGCGGCATGGCGCGCGCGCTGGGCGTGCGGCTCACCTCGCTCGGGCGCAGGCGTGTCCGGGCGGAGTTGCGCGTGAAGCCCATGCACATGAACCGCACGGGACGCGTGAACGGGGGCGCGCTCATGGCGTTCGCGGACGTGCTCGGCGCCGCGGGCACGGTCGCCAACCTGCCGCCGGGCTACCGCACGGCCACGCTGGAATCGAAGACCAATTTCTTCGCCGCCGGAACGGGGCCCGTGCTGAAAGCCGTGTCGGTGCCGCTGCACATCGGCCGCACCACGATGGTGTGGCAGACGACGATCCGAAATCAGGACGGCCGCGCCGTCGCGATCGTCACGCAGACCCAGATCGTGATCCCGGGCGAGGCGGCGGGGAAAAACAAGCCAGAAGGCGAACGTCGAAAGGCGGAAGGAGAAAGGGCGGGTATTGGCGCTAAGAGGCGGTAACAAAATCAAGAAATATTAGCCGCAGATAAACGCCGATCAAGATCGAGTAAGGCGTGAGCGGTAAGCAGTGGGCAGTGAGCAGTCGACAGTGAACGGGAACTTCCACCAAGAGGCGAGTCGAATCTTACCGCTTACCGCTTACCGCTTACCGCTTACCGCTTACCGCTTACCGCTTACCGCTTACCGCTTACCGCTTACCGCTTACCGCTTACTGCTTACCGGACGTTGTCTGCGTTCATCGGCGTTCATCGGCGGTGGGAAGAGCAAGGCGGAAGAACAAAGTCGAAAGGCAAAAGTGAGGCTACGTTACCGGATATTACTTCCGACTTCCGACTTTCGACTTTCGACTTCAGATAGCGAGTCACCAGTCACGCCTTCCGGAAAATGGGCTCGAGCCAGTCCGCGATGTAATCCACGCCGACCTGCCGGTTGTCCACCTGGCAGTGCTCGGATCCGCCCTCGTCCACCTTGAAGACCTTGAGCTGCTTGCGCTTCGAGCCGGCCGCGTCGTAGAGCTTCTGCGCCGAATCGAGGGGGACGATGCGGTCGTTCTCTCCATGCACGACGAGAAACGGGCACTCGATGCGCTTCGCGACCTCGGAGAGATCGAAGCGCTTCGCCATCCCGATCGCCTCGCCGAGGTCCTTCGCGCCGAACACCCACGGCACCTGGAAGTGCGACTGCGCGCTGGTCTTGGCGTCGGACTCGACGCTGCGCTTGATCCCGCTCACCCATTCCGCCATGTCCCAGTGCATGGCACCGAACGCGACGCACGCGGCGTAGCGCTTCTCGAATGCGACGATGCGCGGCGCGTAGTAGCCGCCGAAGCTGTAGCCCATGACCGCCACCCTCTTCGGATCGACCTCCGCGCGCTTCGCGACGTACTCGTAGGCGGCGGTGCCGGCGACCTCGTAGTCGTAGCGGGTCTTGATGTCGCGCAGCCGTACGGATTCGCCCTGCCCGGGACCGTCGATCGCGAGCGTGTGCCAGCCGCGCGCCGCGAATTCGAGCCCGTTGAAGAGCACGCTCATTTCCTTGCAGTTGTCCAGGCCGTCGAACGCGACCATCGTTGGCGCGCGCCCGGTGACCCCGGGCGCCTTCAGGAACAGCGCGGGCAGGGTCTTCCCCTCGTAGGGCACCTCGACGCGCTCCATGCTGGGATAGCGCCGCTCGAAGCCCTTCGTCTGGCATTCGATGGCCTTGCGGCCCATCGCGCGCTTCTGATCGCCGGGGGGGATGAAACGCTCGGCGGTGAAGTAGTACATTCCGGCGCGAAGATAGTAATTTCCGGCGCTGGCGCGGTGTCCTTGCGCCTCCAGCGCATCGGCGGCCTTCTCCAGCCTCCCGCCCATCGCGGACCATTCTTCCCACCACGCGTGGGGTTCTCCCTGGCGCTTCCGCAGCCGCTCGCAGACCTGGTCGATCTCGCCGAGCGCGACCGCGCCGTACGGCGCCATGCCCTTCACGATCAGCGTGGCGTTCGACCACATGAAGTTGCCGGGGAAATGATCGATCCAGTTGCCGGTATCGGAAGACATGGCTTACCCTTCAGTTGACCACGATGTGGAAAATCAAGGCGGAAGAATTTGCGCCGGCGCATCTTATACCAAATCGGGGCCGGCCAAAATGGCGCGCGGCGCTTATACTATGAGTGCGTTCCACGTGCCATGATCCGTGAGGAGAAGAAGATGAAGCCCGCGACCTGCTGCTCCCGCCTGGCGTTGTTGCTCGTGCCGCTCGCCGTTTTCGGCGGCCCCGCGGTTGCGCAAACCTATCCCACCAAGCCCATCCGCGTGATCGTGCCTTTCGCGCCCGGGGGCGCGACCGACATCGTGGCGCGCATGCTGGCGCCGCGGCTCTCGGAGAACCTCGGGCAGTCGGTGGTGGTGGAGAATCGCGGCGGCGGCGGCACGACCATCGGGATGCAGCTGGTCGTCAAAGCGCCGCCCGACGGCTATACGCTGGGAGTCGCCACGCTCACTTTCGCGCTCAATCCCAGCCTGGTTGCCAAGCTGCCGTACAGCACCGAGAAGGACTTCATGCCGGTGAGCCTGATCTCGCAGACGCCTTTCGTGATGTCGCTGCATCCGTCCGTGCCGGCGAAATCGGTCAAGGAGCTGATCGCGCTCGCCAAGGCCCGGCCCGGCGCGTTGAATTTTTCATCGTCCGGCATCGGCAGCGCATCGCAGATGGCTGTCGAGCTGTTCAAGTACATGACCGGCACCGACATGGTCCATGTTCCCTACACCGGCGGCGGCCCGGCGCTCGTCAGCGTGCTGAGCGGAGAAGTCTCGATCTTTACGACCAGCATTCCGGCCGGGCTTCCACACTTCAAAGCCGGCAAGCTCAAGCCGCTCGGCGTAACCAGCGCCAAGCGCGACCCCATACTTCCGAACACCCCGAGCATCGCCGAAGCCGGGCTCGCGGGCTACGAGCTGCTCGAATACCAGGGCTTCGTTGTCCCCGCGGGGACGCCGCGCTCCGTGATCGACCGGCTGCACCGGGGCGTCGTCGAATCTCTCGCCGCGCCCGACTTGAGGGAGCGCTTCACGACCACCGGCGCGCACGTGGTGGGCAGCAATCCGGAAGAATTCGCGACCTATATCCGGACCCAGATCAGCAGATGGGCCAAAGTGATCCAGGCCACGGGTATTCGTATCGATTGAAGGCTGAAGATGCCGTCTCCCGCACCTGTGGCGCAGTTCGCCGCGCGGCTCCATGAGCTGACGGCGACCGAGATCGTCCGGGCCATCGATGCCGGCAGCACGAGCTGCGAGGCGGTCGCGCGCGCGTGCCTCGAGCGCATTGCCGAGCGCGAGCCGCAAGTGCAGGCGTGGGAGTACCTCGATCCCGAGCACGTCGTCGCGCAGGCGCGCGCGCTCGACCGCAGCGGCCGGCGCGGCGCGCTGCGGGGCGTGCCCATCGGCGTGAAGGACATCATCGACACCTGCGACATGCCGACGGCGTACGGCACGCCGATCCACAAGGGCCACCGGCCGGGGAAGGACGCCGCGTGCGTCGCACTCTCGCGCAAGGCGGGCGCGGTGCTGATGGGCAAGACCGTCACCACCGAGTTCGCGAACGTGCATCCGGGCAAGACGCGCAATCCGTTCGACGCTTCGCGCACGCCGGGTGGATCGTCGAGCGGCTCGGGCGCTGCGGTGGGCGACTGGCACGTTCCGCTCGCGCTCGGCACGCAGACCACCGGCTCCACGACACGCCCCGCCTCGTTCTGCGGCGTGTTCGGCTACCGCCCCACCCACGGCGACCTGCGCGTGACCGGGGTGATGGAGGCTTCGGGCTCACTCGATACGCTGGGCATCCTCGCGCGCTCGATCGAGGACGTCGCGCTCTACCGCGACGTGCTGCTCGGCGTCGCGCCGGAGCCGATTTCCGCCGACCTCGCTGCGCCGCGCATCGGCTTCTGCCGCCCCTACTTCTGGGCGCGGCTCGAGCCCGCGACGCAGAGGCTGCTCGAGGACGCGGCGCAGCGGCTCGCGCGCGCGGGCGCGAAGGTCGATGAGGTGGCGCTGCCGGGAGAATTCGAGGCGCTGGAGGCGGCGCACCGCTGGATCTCGGGATTCGAGATGGCGCGCAACCTCACCTGGGAGATCGAGAACCACTGGGAGCGCATCAGCGAGAAATTCCGCAACGGGCGCCTGAAGGACGGGCTCGCGTGCGGCTACGAGCGCTACTGCGAAATGCGCGCGCTCGTCGAGCGGCTCCGGCGGCAGCTCGTATCCATCATGGACGGCCACGACGCGCTGCTCGCTCCGGCGGCCCCGGGCGAAGCAACGGCGGGATGGGACCCGGTGCCGCATCCGTGGGTGTACATGGCGTGGACCGCCATGCACGTGCCGTCGGTGACGCTCCCGGTATTCAAGGGGCCGGCCGGCCTGCCGATCGGCGCCCAGCTGATCGCCGGGCGCAGCGAGGACCGCAGGCTGTTCGCGGTCGCGCGCTGGGCGTGGCGCGCGCTCACCTGATGGAGCGGTGGGAGTTCAAAGCAGCCGCCGATGAACATGGAGGATTGAGGACTGAGGATTGAGGATTAAGAGGCCAATTCATGTGTCGCGATTCACGAAGTAGATCGGAGTGAATCGGCGTTTATCGGCGGTTCATTTCGGCGTTTTTCGTTACATCCTCGCATCACACTAAACCTGCAACAGGAGCAATGATGTCGGCCGGACCCTGGATCGAGCATTTCCCGGGCAATCTCGTGTGGTCCAACGCGTGCCTGGTGACCAAGGGCATGGCGCCGTACGGCGCGGTCGCGCCCGGCGAGATCGACCAGGTGTGCGAGCGGCTGCGCGCGCGGCAGAGCGAGCCCGACGCGTGGCGCGAGGAGTGGTGCGCGATGGGCGCGCGCCTGGAGAAAGCCGGGGACGCGGCGGAAGCCGGGGGGCGGCGCGCGACCGCGGGCAACTGCTACCTGCGCGCGGGCATGTACTACTTCACCGGCGAGCGCTTCATTCCGCCGGGCGAGCTCAAGCAGGAGACGGGGCGCAAGGCGATCGAGCTCCAGACGAAAGGGATCGAGCGCCGGTTCCCCAACATCGAGAAGGTCGAGGTCCCGTACGACGGCGCGACGCTGCCCGCGCTCTTCATGAAGTCGCCCCATGCCTCGGGGCGCGCGCCGGCGGTGGTGGTGTTCGACGGCATGGACAACTGCAAGGAGATGAGCGTGCTCTTCGCCGGGCTCGAGTTCGCGCAGCGCGGCTGGCACACGCTCGCCATCGACGGGCCGGGGCAGGGCGAGTCGCTGCGCTTGCGCGGGCTCTACGCGCGCCACGACTACGAGGTGCCGGGCGCGGCGGCCTACGACTACATCGCGCGCCGCCCGGACGTGGACCCGAAGAAGGTCGTGGTGATGGGCTACAGCTTCGGCGGCTACTACGCCTCGCGCATCGCCGCTTTCGAGAAGCGCTACGCGGCGGGGGTAGCGATGAGCGCGCTGCACTGGGACCTTGCCGGCTGGCAGCGCGAGATCAAGCGCAGGCAGGACGCCAATCCGAAGGGGACTCCGCAATCCACCTTCCACTTCCGCTGGATCATGGGCTGCATCGACGATGCCGAGGCCGCGATCGAGAAAGCGAAGAAATTCTCGCTGACAGACGTCGCCCCGAAGATCAGCTGCCCGTTCCTCATCGTCCACGCGCAGGACGACGGGGTCGTGCCGGTCGCCAACGCCCACAAGCTCTACGATGCCGTCGGCTCGAAGCAGAAGCACTTGAAGATTCTCGGCGCCGAGGAGGGCGGCCACTACCACGCGCAGGCCGACAACCGGCAGGTCGGCATCGACTACATCGCGGACTGGATCGCCGACAACGTCTGAACGGCGTGGCTCGTCACTCGCTATACGAAGTCGAAAGTCGAAAGTCGGAAGTCGAAAGTAGGATGATGTAACGTAGCCTTGTTTTCGCCTATCGGCTGTCGCCTTCCGCCTTGCTCCGCCGCGCCTTTCTCCTCTCGTCTCTCGTATCTCGTGAGTCATCGCCGCTTCCGGCTGCGGAAGCAGCCCGCCAGATGGTCGTCCACGACGCCGATGGCTTGGAGGTAGGCGTAAACGATGGTCGAGCCGACGAAGCGGAAGCCGCGCGCGAGCAGATCCTTGCTGATGCGGTCGGAGAGCTCGGTTCTCGCCGGCACGTCCTTCATCGAGCGCGGGCGGTTGACGATGGGCTTGCCGCCGACGAAATTCCACAGGTAGGTATCAAAGCTGCCGAACTCCTGCTGTACCTTGAGGAACGCGCGGGCATTGCTGACCGTGGATTCGAGCTTGAGCCGGTTGCGGACGATGCCGGGGTTCCGCATCAGCTTCTCGATTCTCGCCGGCGTGTAGCGCGCGATCTTCCGCGCATCGAAGCCGTCCAGCGCCTTGCGGTAGTTCTCGCGCTTCTTCAGGATGGTGGTCCACGACAGCCCCGCCTGCGCGCCTTCGAGTATCAGGAACTCGAAGAGCACGCGGTCGTCGTGGACCGGGCGTCCCCATTCCTTGTCGTGGTAGGCGACGGACAGCGCATCGTCGCCGCACCAGGGACAGCGCCGCTTCATGCGCACGGCGCCGGCCGGCGCGACGTTTCCCGGCGATCAGCGGTCGACATGGCGCTCGAGGACCGAGCCACCGAAGCGGCGGACCGGATTATCAGCGATCTCGGCGAGGGCCTCATCGTAGGAGGCACGGCTCATGTCAAGGTCCTGGGAGTCGTAGTACTCGTCCCACGTCACAATTGTGCCTGCTTTGGAGGGCTCGAGTAGCACCAGGTTGAGATCATTCTTGAGCCCGAAGGCGTTGCCTTCTGCTCCGCTCGAGGCGTAGCCGCGGTTCGCCTCGTACCAGCGCACGAGCTCGCGATGCACGGCGCCGGCTGCGCCTTCCTGCATCGGGTTGAAGTGGCACACGTACTCCGTGCATGCGCCGCTCGCGTCTTCTCGCGCCTCAACCTTCTCCAGCCCCGCGCTGTATTCGGGGAGCCGGCCGAGCTTGCCGACGAGCGCCCAGGCTTCGGAGGCGGGCGCTTTGAGCTCGACACGGATCCGGTTGCGCAGGGGCGCGTTGGTGAATGCGGCTGCTTGCGGGGACTTCGTCATCTTCTTTCTCCTTGCGGGTTGAACACAGCCGCCATTGTCTTGGAAAACATGCCAGGTAATGGCATATTTCTTGGATGGGTGAACGCGCCGCGTCATCGCGCCTGAAACGGCTGGAGGAGTTGAAGGGGCTCCTCAAGGCCCGCGAGTACGTGACCGCCGCCGAGCTCTCCGAAGAGCTTGGGGTGAGCCTGCGCACGCTGCACCGCGACCTCGAGCTCCTGCGCGAGAGCGGCGTTCCCATCGAGTCGGATCGCGGGCGCGGCGGGGGCTTACGGCTTCACAGGAGCTGGATGCTCGGCCGGCTCCACCTGAACCCCGAGGAGGCGATCGATCTCCTGCTCAGCATCGCGATCGCGGAGAAGATGAATTCTCCGCTGCTTCTCCAGCAGCTCGCGCCCATCAAGCGCAAGATCGCGGCGGCCTTTACCGAGAGCGACCAGCCGCGGATCCGGTCGCTGAGAAGGCGGATACGGGTTGGAAGCCCGGCGTCGGAGCGCGTGCTGGCTTCGTTCAAGGCGCCGCCGCGCGCGGCGCTGTCCGGCATCGCCGAGGCTTTCTTCAACATGCAGTGCATCGCGATCGAGTACGTGGACCAGAAGGGAACGGCCACGATGCGCGAGATCGAGCCGCAGTTCCTCTACCTCAGCGTGCCGGTGTGGTACCTGTTGGCGTGGGACCGGCTGCGCAGCGCCGTGCGCTACTTCCGCGTCGACCGGCTGAAGTCGGTCACGCCGCTCGAGACGGGCTTCCGCGTCGCGGATCCGAAGCCGTTCCTCGCGGAAGCGGAGGAGGGGATCGAAACGCTGTAGGCGCTGGCGCGCGCTCCGTTATCCGATCGGTTCTCGAGTCTCGTCAGTCGTCACTCGCCATCCATCAGGCATGACGTGAATTCAATGGAGTCTGACCCGATTGACCTCACGCGCGCCGATCACGGCTTCATACCCGGCGGCCATTCCTCGTGCTGCTGGAGGGTGTCCTCGATGTCGTACCACGGCGCCTTCGATCCCACGAAGGTGTGCTCGCGTGGCCGCACGCCGGGATCGCCGTCCACGCTGCCCACCACCACCTCGCCCACCTTGCCCCCGTGCATGGCGGCGAGCGGCGAGCCGCACTTCGTGCAGAAGCAGCGCTCCTGCCCGGGGGAGGAGGGATATTTCCCGAGCAGTTCGGCGCCCGCGGTCCAGCGGAACTCCGCCGGCGTGACGAACGCCCACGTCGCAAACGCCGCGCCGTGCGCCTTGCGGCAAATCGAGCAATGGCAGTGGCCGGCCGCGAGCAGCGGGCCGGCGATCTCGTAGCGCACGGCGCCACACAGGCAGCTTCCCTTAATCGTCATTGCACCTACCCGGGTCGTTATCGATGCGCGCCGAAGTTGGCGCGTGCGTCAGGTCAAGATGAATTCAATGGAGTTCAATGGAGTCTGACCCGAGTTCAATGGAGTCTGACCCCATTGAATTCCGATCCGCCTCGGGTTTCTCGTCAGTCGTCAGTCATCAGTCGTCACGCGGTTCAGGCTTCCGGGCCAGCGTATTTCCCCGCCGTCTCGGGAAAGAGCGCCTTCACGATCTTGAATTTCGTGACGTCCACCGTGCCGTCCATGTGCGGGAACATGGAAGCGTCGCGATAGAGCTTCTCGATGCCGAAGTCGAGCATGGTGCCGTTGCCGCCGTGCAGCTCCATCGCGTTCTTGCACACGTCGAGCACGGCCTCGGAAGCGTAGAGCTTCACCATGTTGCACAACACGTCGGCGTCCGGCGCGCTCGCGTCCACTGCCGCCGCGGCCTCGCGCAGCAGTCCGCGCACCGCGCAGATCTTGGTCGCCATGTCGGCGAGCCGCAGCGCGACCGCCTGGTGCTTGATGAGGATGCGCCCGCCCTGCACGTACTCCTGCACGTACTTGGCGGTCTCCTCGAACGCGCGCACCCCCACGCCGAGGTTCTTCGATCCCTGGATGATCTTGCCGGGGCGGAAGTAGATGCCCGCCCGGGAGAGCGCATTGTTCTCGACCAGCAGGTGGTCCTTGGGCACGGCGCAATCCTCGAACACGATCTCGCCGTTGTTCATGAAGCGCCCGCCGAGCGTCTCGTTGCAGCGCTGCACGGTGAGACCCGGCGTGTCGCGCGGGACGAGGAAATTCGACGTGCCCTGCAGCATGCCGACCTTGGGGTTGGTGTTGGCGTAGACCACGTAGAGCTTGGCGTCGTAGCCGTTGCTGATGAACTGCTTGCGCCCGTTGATCACCCACCGGTCTCCCTTCAGCACCGCCTTCGTGTTCATCGCCGCCTCGGGCACGTTGTACGGCAGCCAGCGGTCGGAGGCGCCGCGCGGCTCGGTGAGGCAATGCGAGAGCAGGAAGGTGGGGTCCGCGACGATTTTCGGAAACCAGCGCTCCTGCAGGTGGCGCGGCGCGACGTTCCTCAGCAGCACCGAGACCTTCCACACCTGCACCAGCTTGTCCGACAGGCCGCAGTCCCCGCGCGAGATCTCCTCCGAGATCGCGGCGAAGGTCTGCACCTCGGTCCTGGGATCGAGGGCGGTGCCGCCGAACTCCTCGGGCACGCCGAGCGTGCGGATGCCGATCTGGTCTGCGACCTCCAGGATCTTGCGCGGCAGGCGGTCCTCCGGCGTCATGGACCACTCGCGCTGCCAGTGCTGGCGCGTGAAGGGTATGACGTGCTCGTCCACGAACGCGCGGCACGTGTCGCGCATCATCCTCGTCTCGTCGGTGAGCCCGCGGTCCACCATTTCCATCATGTACATGTCGGCCTCCTGTGCGCGCCGCTCTAACCCATTTCAAAAAGCAGTCACGGAATCCAGCCACAGACGAACACAGACAAAATCATGGTGAGCGGTGAGCAGTAAGAGCAGGAGACCGACGCCCCCTCTCCGCTTACGACTTGCCTCTTACCGTATTCCCGTCGGCGCCCATCGGCGGCTGATAATCTTCGCTGTTACTCTGTGTGCTCTGTGCTCTCTGTGGCAATTTGTTCTTGAAGTTATCGGCGGCCATCGGTGGTTTCAAGCGGGTTCTCGAGGCCGCTTCCGGTCGTTCATCACTCGACCTTGAGTCCGACCGCCTGCACCACCTTGCGATTCTTCTCGAGCGATGCCTGGACGACCTTGCGGAATTCCTCCGGCGCGCCGATCATCACCTCCGTCGCCTGCGCGGCGAGCGCGCTCTTCACTTCGGGCAGGTTCGCGGTCTTCACCACCGCCGCGCGCATCCTCTCCACGATCGGCCTGGGCGTGCCCTTGGGCATGAAGAAGCCCTGCCAGCCGCTGTAGTCGAAGCCGGGGATCGTCTCGGCGATCGGTGGAATATTGGCGAGCAGCGGCGAAGGCTTGGGCAGACTGTGCCCGAGCGCGCGCAGCCGGCCCGCGTTCACGTGCGACATCACCGCGGCCGCCGGCGTGATGGTCCACTGCGATTCCCCGGCGACGACCGACGCGACCGACGCGCCGCCGCCCTTGTACGGCACGTGCAGCGACTCGATTCTTGCGGCCTGCTGGAAATACATGCCCGAGAGGTGGCTCTGCGATCCGGCGCCGGCGGAAGCCATGTTGAACTGACTCTGCTTCCCCTTCGCATGCTCGATGAGATCGCGCACCGACTTGATCGGCAGGGCGGGATTGACGACCAGCACGTTCGGCGTCACCGCGAACTGCGCGACATAGTCGTAGTCCTTCACCGGGTCGAAGCTCGGCTTCTTCTGCAGCAGCACGGCGATCGTCGAGGCCGCCGTGGTCGCGCTGATCAGCGTATAGCCGTCCGGGTTGGCGGCCTTGGCGATTTCCATGCCGATGATGCCGCCGGCGCCCGCGCGGTTGTCGATGACGACCTGCTGCCCGATCACCTCGGAGAGCTTGGCAGCAACGATGCGGCTCAAGGTGTCCACGGAGCTGCCCGGCGCGTTGGGCACGAGCAGGCGGATCGGGCGGTTCGGAAAATCTTTCGCGGGGTCCTGCGCCGCTGCCGGCGCCGCGGCGAGGACCGCCGCCAGCACGATCAGAGTGCGTAATGTCATTGCGGTTCCTTTGCGTTGATCCGTCCGGTGTTCACTGCAAGGGCGAGAACGCGGCCGGCATCAGGATCTTGTTCTCCTGCGCGAAGAGCTGATAGCCCCTGCCGCCTTCCTTCTCCGCCTTCGTTCCGGGCGGCCACACGCCCGTCGCCATGGCCTTCTTGCGGGTTTCCACGCGCGCATCGAGCGTGGGATAGGGCCAGATGTGGACGAACTTGTTGAGGCCGCCGAGCTCGGAATACCAGATCGCGCACACCGGCCCGAACTGCAGCCGCACCTGGATTGCCGCTTCCCAGTTCTTCATGATCACCGGCAGCTCACCCGGCAGATAGGTGTAGGTCCGCATCTCGAAATACGGACCCATTTTTCCGGGCTTGATCTCCGGCGAGATCGTGAAGGGAATCATGATGTCGGAGCGCTGGGTCACGATGAACTCGGCGATCTTGGGGGGCCAGTTTCCGTCCTTCACGGCCGCGGCGCGGATCTTCGCGCGCTCCTCGAGGTCCTGGTACGGCCAGACGTGCACGACCTGGTTCAAGGGCCCGATCTCGGTGTGCCAGAAGGCGGCGAGCGGGGAATATTTCTTGCGATATTCGTACGCCTCTCCGAAGCGTTTTTCGACCTCGGGCAGAGCGCGCGGCTTGAGGTCGTAGGTTCGCATCTCGTAGATCATCGATGGCTCCCTTCGTCGGATTGGTCTTGTCTGAGCGGCGGGGGCGGCTCTGCCAGCGGGGCCTGCCCTGAAAACCGAGCGGCTAACTGTACTGCGAAGCCGTCGTTTTGACCAGCGCGGGTGGTCCACGGAATGGACCGAAGGCGGAAGTCAGAAGGCAGACCAGGTCATCCTTCAGTCTTCTGCCTTCATCCTTACTTTGGAGGGCCCACCTGGATGCGCAGCGCATCGAGCGTGCCACCGCTGTCCCGCGCAGCGGTGAGATTCACGGCTGCGCGGGGCACCAGGTGAGAGCGATTTCCCGGGACGAGCATCGAGATCGACGCGCCGTCCGGCACCATGATTTTCTGCGAGCCGCCGTCGTAGGTAAGGACGAGCTCGCGGCCCTTCGCCGCCTCGACGACCGCCGACACAGTGGCGTTGGTCATGGTCTGGTCGTCCCGTCCGTCGAACGGCCGGTGGCCGGGGTTGGAAGGCTTGGGAAAGCGGCGAATCTCGAAGGCCGAGAGCGTCCCGTCCGCCCGCCGCAGCGAAGTGACGCCGAGAAAGTCCCCGGGCCGGATGTCCGCGAGGGCGATCGGCTGGGTAAAGACGATCTCCGTTTTTTCGGCGACGCGAATCGCGACGTTCTTGCCTTCGGCGGTTTGCACCGAGAGCTTGTCTGCGTCGAGCGCAGCGACCGTGCCGCGCACCCGCACACTAGTTTGCGCCTCGACGGTGGTCGCCAGCGCAAGCGCGCATACGGCCGCTGCGATGCGTAACGTCGTCATGGATCCTCCCGGATTGGCGAGGTATTCTAATCGAAAAGCCGCGCCGCGCGGACCCGAACCTGTAGCGGTCTTGCCCACGACAGGATTGCGGGGGGCGGCCGGGCCGCTCGATGCTCCCCGCGCCGCTGGGAGCGTTCCTGTTCCTGCATAATCGCCATCTTGAGGGATCAGGAGGGAGGGGAGATGCCGCAGGCAGCAGATTCCAGGCGCGCTGCATTCGTGACCGGGGCCTCCACGGGGATCGGCGCCGCGATCGCGCTCGGGCTGGCGCGCGACGGGTTCGATGTGGCGGTGTCCGCGACGCGCGCCGGCAACCTCGCCGACACGCTCGCCGCGCTGAAGCCGCTCGGCGCGCGGATTTCGGCGGTCGAGCTCGACTTGCGCTCTCAGGCGAGCATGGAGCGCGCGATGGGCGAAGTGCTCGGCACCCTTGGACATCTCGACGTGCTCGTGAACAACGCCGGGGTGACGCTCCGCCGGACCGCGCTGGAGGTGACGCCCGACGAGTGGGACGCGCTGATGGCCGTGAACCTGAAGGGGACATTCTTCATGTGCCAGCAAATGGGCCGCCACCTCGCCGGCGCGCGGCGAGCGGGCTGCATCGTCAATATCGCCTCCATGCACGGCCTGGTGGGCTACCCGCAGCGTTCCGCCTACGGCATCTCCAAGGCGGGCATCATCCACATGACGCGCATGCTCGCGATCGAATGGGCGGAGCTGCGCATCCGCGTGAACGCGGTTGCGCCGGGCACCGTGGATACGCCCTCGCGCGCCGAGTACTTTTCGGCTCGCCCCGCGGAGCGGGATGCGATGGTCAACCGGATACCGCTGCGCCGGTTCGGATTACCCGGGGAAGTGGCAGGGGCGGTGTGCTACCTGGCGGGGCCCGAGGCGCAGTACATCACGGGCCAGACGCTGCCGCTCGACGGCGGACTATCCGCCTATTGATCGTGAATGGTAAATCACGTGAATCGGGGACCGGGCGCCTTGCCTGACGATCGTCACTTATCGCCCATCACTTATCACCAGCGATAGCGTCACTCGGGCTTGATGCCCGCCGCGCGCACGACCTTCGCCCACTTGTCGGTCTCGGAGCGGATGAAGCGCGCGAACTCTTCCGGCGTGTTGCCAATCGGGTCCGCGCCGTCGCTCAGGAATTTTTGCTTGATGTCGGGCGACTGCAGGACGGCGACGAGCTCGCTGTGCAGGCGCGCGATCATGTCCCTGGGCGTCTGCGCCGGCACCAGCACGCCGTACCACTGCACAGCCTCGTAGCCCGGCAGCCCGGTCTCGGCGACGGTGGGTATCTCCGGAACCGCGCCGCTGCGCTTCGCCCCGGTGATCCCCAGCGCGCGCAGGCGCCCGCTGCGCACGTGCGGAATGCCGGTCAGCATCGTCGCGGTCATGACGACCACGTGTCCGGCGAGCAGATCGATGATGGCCGGCGCCGAGCCCTTGTAGGGAATGTGGACCATCTTGAGGCCCGCCATGCTGAGGAACAGCTCCATCGAAAGATGCGGGTTGGTGCCGCTACCGGCGGAACCGAAGTTCAACTGGCCGGGGCGCGCGCGTGCGAGAGAGATCAACTCCTTGACCGATTTGACGGGCAGAGAAGGATGCACCACCAGGATATTGGGCGCGGAGACGGTCTGCGTGACGGGCGCGAAGTCCCGGAGCGCGTCGTACGGAAGCTTCTTGTGGCTGGAAGGGTGGATCGCGATGGTCGAGATTGCCATCAGCAGCGTGTAGCCATCGGGAGGCGATTTCGCCGCGATCTCGTTGCCTATGATGGACCCCGCGCCCGGACGGTTGTCCACGACCACCTGCTGGCCGAGGCGCTCGGAGAGCTTCGGCGTGATGATGCGCGCGATGATGTCGGTTCCGCCACCTGCCGAGGAGGGCACGATGATGCGCACCGGACGGGCAGGATAGCCCGCCTGCGCAAGAGCTTCTCCACCCGCGGCCGCGATCAGCGCCGCGCACAGAAGGCCTGATGCATTCCGTAGTTGCATGCCCGCACTCCTTCCCGCGCGTGAGTCCGCATACATGATACGCGAGCGGCGCGCCACGGACGGAGGGCGGAGCCGTTCCCGCCGCGCGGGGCGCGGCGGCCGTCGAGTCCACATTGCGGGAGGGCACGGAAAATCCAGGCCCTTCCACCCCGCGTGGTGGTAACGTAACGCGCTGGCCGGAGCGGAGGCCCGTCCGCGTCCGGCTTGTGGCATTCCCCGCGCGGGAGCACTGGACCCGCCCCCGGCGCGTGACGAGAGAGAGCATGGCAGACAAATCCAGCCGCGTTTCCCAGCCGAAAGACTACAAGCTTGTCGTCGAGAAGGACGTGAAGATCCCGATGCGCGACGGCACGGTGCTCTACGCCGACGTGTTCCGGCCCGATGGCGGGGCGGAGCGCTTCCCGGCCATCATGAACATCGGCGTCTATCAGAAGGACAAGCTGTGGATCCCGCCGGAGGACCTGGAGGAGAAGCCCAACCCGTACATGGCGTGGGAGACGGCGAACCCCATGTGGTGGTGCCCGCGCGGCTACGCGCTGGTGCGGGTGGACGCGCGCGGGTCGGGCAAATCGCCCGGCCAGTCCGAGCCGAGCTCGCACCAGGAAGCCGTGGACTTCTACGATGCGATCGAATGGGCCGCAAGGCAGCCGTGGTGCTCGGGAAGCATCGGCACGCTGGGCATCTCGTACCACGCGAGCTCGCAGTGGCGCGTCGCCAACCTGCGGCCGCCCTCGTTGAAAGCGATCATGCCGTGGGAGGGGCGCGCCGACCAGTACCGCGACCAGGCCTATCACGGCGGCATCTTCGCGATGGGATTCATCTCCACGTGGCACACGACCGCGGCCGCGCATCACCTTCTGGGCAGGCCGCGCGCCTACAACCCCGACGCGTTCAACAACAACCTGCTGTGGAACTACATGCGCAACGACCTCGACTCCGAGTACTGGCGCGCGTGCAGCGCGCGCTGGGAGCGCATCAACGTGCCGCTCTACAGCGTCGGCAACTGGGGCGGGTTCTCGCTGCACCTGCGCGGCAACACCGAGGGCTACGTGAACGCGGCCTCGACGCACAAGAAGCTGCGCATCCATACCGGGACCCATTTCCATCCGTTCCACTCGGAGGAGGGGCGGATGGACCAGCTGCGCTGGTTCGATCACTGGCTGAAGGGCATCGACACCGGGATCATGGACGAGCCGCCGGTCAAGCTCGAGATCCGCACCGGCGGGAGCCAGAAGCCCTACGCGTTCCGCAATGAAAACGAGTGGCCGCTCGCGCGCACGCAGTGGACCAAGATGTACCTGCGCATCGACCGGGAGACCCCGGGTGGCGAGCACGGGGTCGAGGGCGTGCTCGCGGCTGCGGCGCCCAAGGCGACGGCGACGCTCACCTATTCGGCGAGCGGCGCGACGAAGGCGGGCGTGGCCTCGGCTTCCTCGCTCGCCACGACGCACGGCGCGACCGGGCGCACCGGCTGCTCGTTCGAGACCGCGCCGATGGAGCACGACACCGAGATCACGGGCCCGATCGTGCTCAACATCTGGGTCTCGAGCACTTCGGAGGACATGGACATCTTCGCCACCGTCCGCAACCTCGATCCCGACGGCAAGGACGTGTGGGAGGTCGGCCAGCATGGGCAGCCGGTGCCGGTGACGAAGGGCTGGCTGCGTGCCTCGCACCGCAAGCTCGACCCGGAGCGCTCGGCTCCGCACCGGCCGTACCACGCGCACGACGAGCGCAGGTGGCTGAATCCCGGAGAGCCGGTCGAGTGCCAGGTCGAAATCTGGCCGACCTGCATGGTGTTCAGGAAGGGACACAAGCTGCGCCTCGACGTCCAACCGCGCGACGGCGTGGGCAGCGCGCCCTATACCCACTACCATGCCGACTACAACGCCGGCGCCGAGAACACGATCCATTCCGGCGCGGACAAGGCCTCGTACCTGCTGCTGCCGGTCATAGCGCCCAAGCAGCTTTGAGTGTGGGGTGACGAGCACCCTGTTCCGGGTTCAAAGTTCAATGTTCAAAGTTCAAAGTCAGAACCGCTGAACGATGGCTCGCTCCAACCTTGAACCTTGAACCTTGAACCTTGAACCTTGAACCTTGAACCTTGAACCTTGAACCTTGAACCTTGAACCTTGAACGGGGCGAAGCCCTTCGTCGACTCACGAATCACGACTCACGCTTCTTGAAAAGAAAATGAGCGAATACAAAAGCGAAATCCGCGACGGCATGCGCATCGACTGGGATGTGCCGATCGCGATGGACGACGGCCTCGTGCTGCGCGCCGACGTCTTCCGGCCGGTCGCGGAGGGAAAATACCCGCCGCTGGTGAGCTACGGGCCGTACGGCAAGGGGCTCGCGTTCCAGGAAGGCTACAAGACCGCGTGGGAAATCATGGCGCGGGAGAATCCCGACGCGCTCGCGGGGACGACGAACAATTACGCCAACTGGGAAGTGGCGGATCCCGAGAAGTGGGTGCCGGACGGCTACGTGTGCGTGCGCGTGGACTCGCGCGGGGCAGGGCGCTCTCCCGGCTACCTCAACCACAACAACGCGCGCGAGAACCGGGACTTCTACCACTGCATCGAGTGGGCTGCGGCGCAGCCGTGGTCGAGCGGCAAGGTGGGGCTGAACGGGATCTCCTATTACGCGAGCAGCCAGTGGCGTGCGGCGGCGCTGCAGCCTCCGCATCTCGCGGCGATCTGCGTGTGGGAAGGCTGGGCCGATTATTACCGGGACTCGGTGCGTCATGGCGGCATCGCCTGTACCTTCCGCAAGAACTGGCAGGAGATGCAGGTGAAGACGGTGCAGCACGGGCGCGGCGAGCGGGGGCCGAGGAGCCGCGTGACCGGCGAGCTCGCGTGCGGCCCGGAGACGCTGCCCGAGGAGGCGCTCGCGCGCAACCGGGCCGACATGTGGGAGGGCGTGCTCAAGCACACGCTCGTCGGGCCCTACTACCACGAGCGTACCGCCGACCTGTCGAAAGTCGCCGTGCCGCTGCTCTCCGCGGCCAACTGGGGCGGGCAGGGCCTGCATCCGCGCGGCAACTTCGAGGGTTACCTGCGCGCGGCCTCGCGCGAGAAATGGCTCGAGGTGCACGGGGGCTCGCACTGGGCGCCGTTCTATACCGACTATGGCGTGCGGCTGCAGAAGCGCTTCTTCGATTACTTCCTGAAGGGTGTGCGCAACGGATGGGAGCAGCAGCCGCGCGTGCTGCTGCAGGTGCGCCACCCCGGAGAGAAATTCGTCGAGCGGCACGAGAACGAGTGGCCGCTCGGGCGCACGCGCTGGACGAAGTTCTACCTCGATCCAGCGGCGCGCAGCTTGAAACAGGAGCCAGTGACGTCATCGGGCAGCGTTACCTACAACGGGCTGGGAGAGGGCGTCACCTTCCTTTCCGCGCCGCTCGACAACGAGACCGAGATCACGGGGCCGTGCGCCCTCAAGCTCTGGATTTCCTCGTCCACGAGAGACGCCGATATTTTCGCCGTGCTGCGCGTGTACGCGCCGGACGGGACGGAAGTGGTGTTCCAGGGCGCGCTCGACCCCCACACCCCGATCGCGCAGGGCTGGCTGCGCGCCTCGCACCGCAAGCTCGACCCGGCGCTTACGCTCCCGCACCGCCCCTATCACGCGCACGACGAGAAGCGGGCGCTCAAGCCAGGCGAGGTGGTCGAGCTCGACGTCGAGATCTGGCCCACCTGTATCGTGGTTCCGCCGGGCTACCGCCTCGCGCTCACCATCCGCGGCAAGGACTACGAGTACGAGGGCGAGGCGGCGACGCTCTCGAACATGAAGAACCCGATGCGCGGCTGCGGCCCGTTCGTCCATGACGATCCCGAGGACCGGCCGGCGGAAGTGTTCGGCGGAAAGGTGACGCTGCATGTGGGTCCACAGCGCCCGGCGCACGTGCTCTTGCCGGTCATTCCCTCTGCATGAGGATTGAGGAATGAGGATTGGGGATTGAGGAATGAGGATTGAGGAATGAGGAATGAGGATTGAGGAATGAGGATTGAGGATTGAGGATTGGGGATTGAGGATTGGGGATCGAGGAATGAGGACTGGGGGCTGAAGATGCGCGGACTGCTTTTCCTGCTCGCAGTGCTGCTTGCGCCGCCTGGTCATGGCGCGCAGGCGTTGCCGATCTTCGATGCGCACATCCATTACAGCCACGATACGTGGGGAGAGGTGCCGCCCAAGGCCGCGATCGCGCTGCTGCGCAAGGCGGGCGTGGTCCGCGCTCTCGTTTCGAGCTCGAACGACGAGGGCACGCAGATGCTGTACGCGGAAGCGCCGGACCTCGTGATTCCCTCGCTGCGGCCGTACCGCACCCGCGGTGATATCAGCAGCTGGGTGCGCGATCCAGGCGTCATCACCTACCTCGAAGAGCGGTTGAAGCGCTACCGCTACGTGGCGATCGGCGAATTCCACGTGCATGGGGCCGATGCAGACGCGCCGGTCGTGCGGCGCGCCGTGCAGCTCGCGCGCGAGCACAAGCTCTTCCTGCACGCCCACTCGGACGCGGACGCGGTCGAGCGCCTGTTCAAGCAGGATCCGAACGCGCGCATCCTGTGGGCGCACGCGGGATTCGATCGGCCGGAAAAGGTGCGCGAGATGCTGCGCCGCTACCGCAACCTGTGGTGCGAGCTCGCGTTTCGCACCGATCACGCGAGCGGCGGCAAGGTCGAGCCCGGCTGGCGCGCCGCTTTCCTCGAGTTTCCCGACCGCTTTCTGGTCGGATCCGACAGCTACTCGGCGGCGCGCTGGCCCTACGTCGTGGAGCACGCGAACTGGACGCGCCAGTGGCTCGCGGACCTGCCGAAGGACGTCGCCGAGCGCATCGCCTACCGCAACGGCGAGGCCCTTTTCAGGGGGATGCTCGCGCCGCGCAAGCCCTGAGGCGCGGCGGTCGCAGTCCTCGATTGGATTCCTGGAGTGAGCCTGAAGCGGCGGACGTTGCCGCCGCGCCCCAAGCACTTCCGCTGGCCGACGCCGCTGCCGACGATCCCGTGCCGGCGCGGTCGGGGTGGAGTATATTGTTCTGCGTGAGCGCGAGCTCGTGCGACACGCAGGTTGTCTGCGTCGATCACGGCATGACCGAAAACGGCCATGCGGTGCATGGGCTTGCCGGAAACGCGATGAGCAACCCCGAAAGGAGGCCGCGATGGCACGCATCGTGAAACGCACCCATACCGGACCGTACAAGCTGGTGATCGGAGGCGAGGAAAAATTTCTTTGCCGGTGCGGTTTGTCGAACAACCAGCCATTGTGTGACGGATCGCATAAGATCACGAAGACCGAAGAGGCGGGTCGTCTCTACTGGTACGATGACGCGGGAGAACGTCATGAAAGCACCGGCGATTTTCCCGGGATACGCACGTTCTAAGAACCGGTAACGAAATCAAGAAAAACTAACCGCAGATAAACGCCGATACACGCCGATCTTTTCTGTGATGAGTGATGGGTGATGAGTAATGGGCGAAAGCCCGTCGCTCTTGTCCACATGACCCGTTTCCCATTACCGGTTTCCATCTGCGTTCATCGGCGGTTTCGAGCTTTTTGGGTCTTTTTGATACGGGCGCTAAATCGTGATCGCGGAGGCGGACGCGACGGCGCCCGCCACGCGCCACAAATGCCGGTCGCGGCGATCGCCGGCGCGCTTCGGCCACGTCGGTGATCCTGCGGTCCGCGTACATCTCGAAACGCGGGCAAGCTCAGTTTTTCGCCCGTGCGAACACCAGAAAGTACTGGTGGGGGAGGAAGGCGTGCTCCTGCGCGAGCTGGTAGCCCGCGCCGGCGAGTTCCCGCTTGACCGTTTCGGCGGGGATGCGCGCCCGCTTGGGCGGTCCCATCGGGGCTTCGGGCGTGAAGTCCACGATCGCGAGCCGCCCGCCCGGCTTGAGCGACCCGTGCAGCGCGCGGAAATAGCGCTCGCGCGATGGCACGTGGTGGTAGGTGTTCACCAGGATGACGAGGTCCACCGCCGAGGGGATGCGCGGGTCGTCCGGCTTTGCGGCGACCGCCACGAGGTTCGCGAGGCCTTCGCGCTGCGCGCGCTCGGAGAGGTAGCGCACCATGTCGGGAGCGATGTCCATCCCGTACACGCGGCCCTTCGGCAGCGCGCGCGCGAACCGCGACGCGAAATAACCGGTCCCGGCGCCGACGTCCGCGACCGCCGCATCGGGCGCGAGCGCGAGCGCGCGGATGACCTCCTGCGGCTTCTGCCACGCGTCGCGCTCGGGATCGTCGAAGATGCGCGCCCACTTTTCCGCGTCATCGAAGCGGTGCTCGAAATGGCCGGCTCCGCCGTGAGGCTGCGCTTGCGCCGCAGCGGGCCCGCCGGGCGCGGCGGCGAATAACAGCGCGGCCGCGAAGACCGCGTGCAGCAGAAAGCGATTCATCGTGTCCGTCCGCGCGTGCGGCGCGACCGCCGCCGTGCTTGGAGCCGGCAGCAAAATCAAGAAATATTAACCGCAGATAAACGCCGATTAACGCCGATAAGAAATGGACAGGATTTACAAGATTTCACAAGATTAACAGGATCAGACCTGATCAAATAATCCTGTAAATCCTGTTTTCATCCTGTTAATCCTGTCTATTTTGGTCTTGATCTTATCTGCGTCCATCCGCGTTTATCGGCGGTTTCATGCTCTTTCGATCTTTGTGATACGGGCTCTTAGGCACCGTTAGGGCATCTGGATCTTGCCGCCGGGTCCCAATCCCCCGGGCCCCATGCCTCCGGGTCCGAGGCCTCCCATGCCGCCCTGCGGCACGACGATCGAGGAGGCCGCCTGCCTGCGCAGCTCCTGGAGGTCCTTGACGGTACGTTCCACGGCTTCCTTGGCGACTCCGGCGAAGTTGCCGACCGCCTCCTCGAGCGATTTCGCCTCGATTTCGAAAGTGATCGGCAGCGCCCCGACGCTGGTCAGAATCTGCGCCTCGCCGACGTAGACGGTCTTGCGCGAAGTATCCTCCGAGCCGTCGCTCTTCACGGGCGTGAGCGATCGGATCGTGCCCACCTTCCGGTCGGTGTAGATCTCCTCCCGATAGAGCGCCTTCGCGTCCATCTTGGGCTCGGTCATTCTTTCTTCGGGTTTCTGCGCCATGATCGCCTCTATGCGTGAACCAGTCCTAAGTGTAACCCGAACCCGCACTGCCTGGCTCTGCGCAGCACCCCGCCCGCGGTGCCTTTCCGTAGCCCGGCGCCATTCGGCTACACTTAGGACTCCTATCGTACAGGGCCGAAAAGCTCGAAACCGCCGATGAACGCAGGTGAACGCAGATGGAAACCGGTAATGGGTAACGGGAAATGGGTAATGGGAAACGGGTCATGTGGACAAGAGCGACGGGCTTTCGCCCATTACTCATCACCCATCACTCATCACAGAAAAGATCGGCGTGAATCGGCGTTTTTCTGCGGTTAATATTTCCTGATTCTGTCAACGGTTCCTGGAGCATGGCAACGATAGTCCTCACCACCATCAACGCGCGCTACGTCCACGCCGCTCTCGGCCTGCGTTACCTCGCCGCGAACATGGGCGGGCTGAGGGGCGAGACGGAAATTGCCGAATTCGTGCTCGGCCAGCGCCCCGCGGACATCGTGGAGAGCCTGCTTGCGCGCGGCCCGCGCATCGTGGGCTTCGGCGTGTATATCTGGAACGTCGAGGAGACGACAAAGGTGGTCGCGCTGCTCAAGCGCGTCGCGCCCGGGGTGACCGTCGTGGTCGGCGGGCCGGAGGTGAGCTTCGAGATGGAAGAGCAGCGAATCTGCGCGCTGGCGGACCACGTGCTGACCGGCTGGGGCGACATCGCGTTCCCCGCGCTCTGCCGCGACATCCTGGACGGGAAGTCCCCGGCGCGAAAGGTCCTGGAGGGCGTGCAGCCCCCGCTCGGGGAAATCGCGCTCCCGTACGGCGAATACACGGACGAGGACATTTCGAACCGCTTCGTCTACGTGGAGGCCTCGCGCGGCTGCCCGTTCAAGTGCGAGTTCTGCCTGTCTTCGCTCGACAAGACCGCCTGGGCGTTCGACCTCGACGCCTTTCTCGCCGCGCTCGAGAAGCTGCACGCGCGTGGTGCGCGGCACTTCCGTTTCGTGGACCGCACCTTCAACCTCAAGGCCGCGGCAGGCCTGCGCATCCTCGAGTTTTTCCTCGCGCGGCTCGACGAGCGGCTGTTCGTGCACTTCGAAGTCATCCCCGATCACCTGCCCGAGAAGCTCAAGGCCGCGATCGCGCGCTTTCCGAAGGGCACGCTGCAGTTCGAGGTCGGCATCCAGTCGTGGAATCCCGAGGTGCAGGCGCTGATCTCGCGCAAGCAGGACAACGCCCGTGCCGAGGAAAACCTGCGCTGGCTGCGCGGCCACTCGAACGCATTCGTTCATGCCGATCTGATCGCGGGGCTTCCGGGCGAGGACCTGGCGAGCTTCGCGCGCGGCTTCGACCGGCTCTACGCCCTGCGCCCCCACGAGATCCAGGTGGGAATACTCAAGCGCCTGCGCGGCACGCCGATCGGGCGCCACACCGGGGCGCACGCGATGCGCTGGAACCCGGACGCGCCGTACAACGTGCTCGCCACCGACCGCGTGGATTTCGGCGCGATGCAGCGCATCGCGCGCTTCGCGCGCTACTGGGAGCTCATCGCCAATTCAGGCCGCTTTCACCGCACGCTGCCGCTGCTCGCGGCGGGCGCGCCGTTCGAGCGCTTCATGCGCTTTTCCGACTGGCTCTATGCCCGTACCGGCAAGACGCACGAAATGGCGCTCGAGCGGTTGTGCGAGTTTGTTTATACTTTTCTCGTGCAGGAGATGGGGTTCGAGCGCGCCGTGGCGGCCGATGCGCTCGCGCGCGACTACGAAGAAAGCGGCGCGCGCGGGCGCCTTGCGTTCATGCCGCGCGGCATGAGTCCCGCGCCTCGGGGCGCCGGGGCCAAGCGGGGACCCGCTCCGGTGCGCCGCTCGCGGCATTTGCACGCCTGAAGAACGGAACCCCGTTTCCCGTTACCATATAGTCATGGCGAACATCGAGACGCGCACCGGGACGATCGCGCCTACGGACAACATGGTCACGCTCACGCACGTGCTCTACGCACTGCACGGCTTCAGCGCGCTGATGGGGGTGCTCGGGCCCATGTTCATTCTCACGGCGTTCCTCACGGGCTGGCCCTCGATCATCGCGGTCATCATCAACTACGTGAAGCGCGGGGACACGCGCGGGACTTTCCTCGACTCGCATTTCGGCTGGCAGTTGCGCACCTTCTGGTACGCGCTGCTATGGCTGCTGCTGGTCCTGGGCCTGATGCTGACCATCGTCGGCATCCCGGTCGCGATCCTGGTCGCGGTGATCGTGGGGCTGTGGGTGCTCTACCGCATCATCCGCGGCTGGATGAGCCTCGCCAGCGGCCAGCCGATGCCGGTGTGAGCCGGCCGTGGATTTCGAGGCGTTCCGGCGGTCGCTCGCGGGAAAGCAGCCTCCGCGCGGGCTCGCGCCGGTATTGAGGGCCCTGTGGCACGACGCGAGGGGCAACTGGGCGCGTGCCCACGAGATCGTGCAGGGCGAGCGCGGCAAGGACGCCGCGCGCGTGCATGCCTACCTGCACCGCAAGGAAGGCGATCTTTCCAACGCCGACTATTGGTACGTGCGCTGCGGGGAGGAGCGGCCCCGCGGCGCGCTCGATAAGGAGTGGGAAGCGCTCGCCGCGCGATTTCTGGAGGAGTAGGCCGCGAGCACGGACGGCGTGGGCAAGCCGGGCACCAAGCTCCCCTCCGCGCATGTCGAGATTGGCGCCGGCTTGCCGGGCCGTAATGTTTTTATGAATGGACTATTCGTACTGTGTTCCTAATCACGGGCTGCCCGCCGGTACGGTTTTCCGCAGCACGGGCATTGCGGAAGTCCGCGCGCGATGGCGCGCGCCAGGCGATGGCGCACGGTGGCGATCGACCATGGGATGTG
>VGID01000025.1 GCA_016868035.1 Betaproteobacteria bacterium
TTCAAGGTTCAAGGTTCAAGGTTCAAGGTTCAAGGTTCAAGGTTCAAGGTTCAAGGTTCAAGGTTCAAGGTTCAAGGTTCAAGGTTCAAGGTTGGAGCGCTACGGGGTTCTGCGGTTCTCTCATTGAACATTGAACGTTGAACTTTGAACTCGGAACATTGAACAGGACTCCACGTCCGCCTCTCGTCTCTCGTCTCTCGTCACCCCGGACGCGGGGCCGTGCTATACTCGCGCCCTTTTGCACGAACGCCCGGGCGCCATGTCCCGCTCGCTCTGATCTGCCACCATGACTTCCAAGGACGCCTCGTCGCTCGCCCACGACCCTGCCCGCCCCCCGCTGCGCGCGCAGAGTCCGGGTCGTGCACTCCGAAACATCGCGATCATCGCCCACGTTGATCACGGCAAGACGACGCTCGTGGACCAGCTGCTGCGCCAGTCGGGCACGTTCGCCGCGCACCAGCACATGATCGAGCGCGTGATGGACTCGAACGACCTCGAGCGCGAGCGCGGCATCACGATCCTCGCCAAGAACTGCGCCGTCAATTACGGCGGCACCCACATCAACATCGTCGACACGCCCGGCCACGCCGACTTCGGCGGCGAGGTCGAGCGCGTGCTCTCGATGGTGGACGGCGTGCTGCTGCTGGTGGACGCGGTCGACGGCCCGATGCCGCAGACGCGCTTTGTCACCCGCAAGGCCCTGGCGCAGGGCCTGAAGCCGATCGTCGTCGTGAACAAGATCGACCGGCCCGGCGCGCGCCCGGACTGGGTCGTGAACCACACCTTCGATCTGTTCGACAAGCTCGGCGCGACCGAGGCGCAGCTCGACTTCCCGGTCATCTACGCATCGGCGTTGAACGGCCATGCGACCAGCGATCTCGCGCAACCGGGCACCGATTTGCGGCCGCTGTTCGACGCGATTCTCGCGCACGTGCCGGTGCGCGCGGACGACGCCGACGGGCCGCTGCAGCTGCAGATCTGCTCGCTCGACTACTCGAGCTACGTCGGGCGCATCGGGATCGGCCGCGTGAACCGCGGGCGCATCCGCTCCGGCCAGCAGGTGGCGGTGCTGCGCGGCCCGGACAGCGTGCCCGTCGTGTCCAAGGTGAACCAGGTGCTCGTGTTCAAGGGCCTGGAGCGCGTGCTCACGGAGGAGGCGCAGGCCGGGGACATCGTGCTGGTGAACGGTGTCGAGGAAATCGGCATCGGCGTCACGCTCTCCGATCCCGGGCATCCGCAGGCGTTGCCGCTGCTGGAAGTGGACGAGCCCACGCTCACCATGAACTTCCAGGTCAACACTTCTCCATTCGCCGGCCGCGACGGCAAGTTCGTCACCAGCCGCCAGCTTCGCGAGCGGCTCCACCGCGAGACCATGAGCAACGTCGCGCTGCGCGTGGAGGATACCGCCGATCCCGATGTCTTCCTGGTCTCCGGACGCGGCGAGCTGCACCTCGCGATCCTGCTCGAGAACATGCGCCGCGAGGGGTACGAGCTCGCCGTGTCGCGCCCGCGCGTGGTCCTGAAGGAAATGGACGGCGTGCTGTCCGAGCCCTTCGAGGCTCTCGCGGTGGACGTCGAGGAAGCGCACCAGGGCGCGGTGATGGAGGCGCTGGGTGCGCGCCGCGGCGAGCTGCAGGACATGCAGCCCGACGGCAAGGGCCGCGTGCGCCTCGACTATCGCATCCCGGCGCGCGGGCTGATCGGGTTCCAGTCGGATTTTCTCACCACGACGCGCGGCACCGGCGTCATGAGCCACGTGTTCGACGACTACGGGCCGATGAAGCCCGAAATCCCGGACCGGCGCAACGGCGTGATGGTCTCGGCCGAGAACGGCGAGGCGGTCGCCTACGCGCTGTGGAAGCTTCAGGAGCGCGGGCGCATGTTCGTCAATCCCGGCGAGCCGCTCTACGAAGGCATGGTCGTCGGCCTGCACAGCCGCGACAACGATCTCGTCGTCAATCCCGTCAAGACCAAGCAGCTCACCAACATCCGCGCCGCCGGCAAGGACGAGGCGATCCTGCTGACGCCCCCGATCGTCCACACGCTGGAATCCGCGATCGAGTTCATCGCGGAGGACGAGTTGGTGGAGATCACGCCCAGGGCGATCCGCATCCGCAAGCGGCTGCTGCTGGAGCACGAGAGAAAGCGTGCGTCGCGGGCTGCCGCCTGAATCCCTGATCCGCGGCCGATGGACGCCGATCACTACAAAGCTGAACCCCGAAGGACACGAAGGAAGAGGAAAAAACCCGTCCGGTAGCCTCTTTCGCCTTTCGCCTTGATTTCAGCGGCGCGCGGGATCGGCGAGTACCTTCTCGATCGTGCTCACGACTTCCGCCTCGTAGGCGCGGACGAATTCCACCTCGGACGCGGACTTCAAACGGTACTTTTTCACGACCTCGGCGGGCGTGGGCTTCGCCTTGTCCACTTGACGGAAGAACGCCACGGTGCGCGCGAGATCGCGCCCGAGCGCTTCGTAAACAGTCTCCAGGAACGGATAGTGGCGGCTGTAGGTCATGTCATTGGCGATGATCACGTTGTTCGGGACGGCTCGCGTCGGTCCCAGCACGCGGTAGGACTTCTTGAATACCGCCGCGCGTTCCGCGAGCAGCGCGTCCTGCGAGATCTCCTTGCGATCGTAGCGGGCATAGACCACCGCAAGCTGCTCGTATACGGCTTTCGTCGTGCGGGTGAGCTCGGACTGCTGCTCGGCATAGCGGCGGATCGCCCGGTGCTCGCGCGAGTCCGGACCGAATTTTTCCCGGCTGAACGCGGCCATCGCCCGGTAGGTGATGAGGTTGCAGAGCGCTTCCTCGATGCCGTAGGGAAGCTCGAACTGATCGTGGCAGTCCTCGTGGATCACGAGATAGAGGAAGCGGTCGAGCTTGCCGCCGAGCATCGAGGGGGTGACGGGCGTGCCGATTTCGCCCCACGCTTCGACCGTGGTGAAGAAGACGTCGGAGCCGTCGGCCTCCAGCAGGCATTCCATCTCCGTCTCGACATCGCGCCACCTGATCGCCGGATCCTCGTAGGAGTACGGCAGGTGATAGCGCGACGTGTGGCCGCAGGTCGGATATCCGTCGAACTCCTTGGTGAGATCGCTGAAGTTGTCCGTGTCCAGGAAGCCGATGCGCCGCTGGAACGCCCTGACCTCCTGGAGCAGCGCCTCCCACTCGGCCGACACGAAAGGCGCCGTCGGGTGGAAGTATTCGCGCAGCTGCGTGCATCCGGCCACCGTGGCCGCGACGAGCGCGAGGGCAGCCAGCCGGATCCTGAAACCATGCATCACTCACGTCTCCTTGCCCGTTCTACCCGGACGGGTTAACGCATAGATCGGGTTCGGGGATGACAGTTCCCGGAGCGGTACGTGGCAAAGAATCGACGCGGTGAAGGCGCGCGCAGCCGCGATCGAAGCGGGGATACACGGGCACGGGGGGTCGCGCTTCCCGGAACGGCCGGCGGCCGCCTGCCTGCAGCCAGGCGGCCGGACTACCCGGACTGGTTCAGCTTGCCCGAATACTGCTCCTGCAGGAATAACTGGGAAATGGATTTTGCTTTCGGATCGACTTCCACGATCTTCGTGCCCACGCCCGCGTCGCCGATATGCCGGATCTCGAGCTTGCATTCGAAAACTTTACCGGGGAAGAGCTCGCACTTGAAGTCGAGAACCTGCCCGACCACCAGGTCCCGGCTCGACATGAGGAGAAAGCCTTTCTCGCTCATATCCAGTATCATGCACGGGAACCAGTCCCCGCCGGAACTCAACGATGCTCGCTGGGTCACTGAAAGACGCGCCTCGGCGCGTAGATCACTCGTTTTCATTTCGAACCACTCTATTGAGCATGTCAGGCACCACGGCCGGCATCGTGTTTCCCATTATATACGCAACGGTCCGGGGGATCGGGCGGCGCTCGATACGCCCCGCCCCCGGCGCCCGCTGATCGAAAGGAGGAAGTCGTGACGTTCCACAAAGAACGCTTCATCGAGGACTGCCGCGCCGCGCTCAAGGAAAGCAACGCGCAGGCCGCGATCCAGGATCTGGTGGCGCGCGCCGTGAGCGAGCCCGCGCAGGTGGTGCGCGCGCTCGGCGAGCCCAGGCTTTCCGGGGTCAACACGATCTACAAGGCCGATGATCTCACCATACTGAACCTGTGCTGGGGCCCGCGGATGGTGTTCAAGCCGCACGATCACCGCATGTGGGCGGTCATCGGCATCTACGGCGGGCGCGAGCAGAATATCTTCTACCGCCGCAGCGAGCAGGGCCTGGCGCAGCACGGGACGAAGGAGCTCAACGCGAAGGACGTGGTCCCACTCGGCAAGTCCATCATCCACTCGGTGACCAACCCGCTCGACCAGATCACCGCGGCGATCCACGTCTACGGTGGCGATTTCTTCACGACGCCGCGCAGCGAATGGAATCCAAAAACGCTCGAAGAGTTTCCGTACGACGTCGAGGCGACAATGCGCGCGTTCGAGGAGGCAAATGGGAGGATCAGGGAGCAGCCGGACCGGTGACGGGGCCACGATGGGCGAAGCGACAGCTGATGCGGTAACGAAGCGACACGATGACGAAGAGTTGAGGCGCTAATGCACACGGAAAAGATTTCGGTACGGGTAACGGAAACCAGGCAGACGGTGGAGGTCGTGGTCTTCGACAAGCGCGCCGAGCGGATACAGGTGGTGATCGGCGAAGGAATCCACTGCGTCAAGTGCGACCTGACTCCCACCCGCAACGGGCTTGCCTACGCGGGTACGGTGGTGGGGCGGGAGATCGTTTACGAGCGCAGCCGCGAGCAGGTCCAGGCCGACATCGACCGGGTCAATCCGGCTGTACGGAAATCCGGGAGGCGGTGATCGCTGCGCGGCATTGGGGTCTGGCGCGATCGCGAAGTGACGCGGTGACGAAAGTCGTGTTCAAAGTTCCGAATTCAAAGTTCGGGGTCTTTGAAACCTTCAAGCTTGAACCCGGACCTCCGAACCCGAGAACGTGACGCGTCTACGCCTTCACGTTCCCGGTTTGGTCCACGTTTCCGACCACGCGAGGCAACAGCTCGATGCCGGCTTGCCGAAGCGCTCCTGCAGGAACACTTTCGCAGTGGCCGCCTTGCCGTTCACCGAAAGTTGCGCGCTGCGGGCAGGCAGGAACGTGCTGTAGACGCCTAGCGGCCGGTTCATCGCGCCCGGCGGCATGGTCAGCACGAAAGGCGCCATCAGGTCCCACCATGTCAGAATGATCTCGTCGTCCCGGGAAACGACGCGCTCCTCGACAGTGCTCAACGAGTTTCCGGTGCGCTCGAACCGGGCGTCGATCACCGGCAGCGACTCCGCCGCGAATTCCTTGTAGAGCAGCACTTCGATCGTGCGCTGGAGGAAGCGCGCGATTCCCGCGTTGTCGGCGTAGACCCGCGGGCCCTTGCCCGTGAGCGGGCTTTCGATGAACATCGCGTGCCCCTGCCCCGCCGGCGACCACAGCACCCGCCAGTGGCTCACGCGGTCAACCAGGGTCTTGCCACCATCGTCCGAGAGGCGGACGAAGGAGTTTTCCCCGGTCATTACGGGATCGTGCGGGTCAACCAACTGGGGGTCGGGCATGTGCTGGCTCCTTGTCTGCGGAAAACCGGGTTACCGGGGAAGAGGCAATACGCGAAAGGGATCATACCGCAAGCCCCGGCAGGTCCGAGCCGTTGCGAATAACGCTCTCTCGCCTGCTATGCTGCTGTGATGACGCTGCCGAGAGCGCTCCTGCTGGCGGCGGTCTTGCTTGCGGCCTGTGCCGCGCCGCAGGTCGCCCCTGCGCCGACACCCGACGGCGGACCGACCGTCGCGATCCACCTCGTGGCGCACGAGTGGCACACCGGGATCGCGATCCGCCGCGCGGACATCCCCGCCGGGCTCTGGCCCGAGAGCCGCGATTTTCCGCGCGCCGAGCATCTCGAAGTCGGATGGGGGGACCGCGAGTTCTACCAGACGCCCGACCCCGGCCTATGGATCACGCTGAGGGCGGCGCTGCTGCCCACCGCGAGCGTGCTGCAGGTCGTTGGTTTCCCCGGCCCGGTGGCCGGGTACTTCCGGAGGAGCGAGGTCATCGAGCTCGCGCTGCCGGGCGACGGTTTCGAGCGCCTCATCCGCTACATCCACCACGCCCACGATCGCGGCGGCGCGCCGGCCGCGGCCCCGCTCGGGCCATCGCTCTACGGCGAGGGGCGCTTCTACCCGGCGCGGGAGACCTTTCACCTGTTCCGCACCTGCAACGTGTGGACGGCACGGGCCCTGCGCGCCGCGGGGCTGCCGATTCGAGACTCGATCACGAGCGAGGGCCTGATGTCCCAGGTGCGCGAGATCGGCAAAGTGGTAAACCGGCCCGCGCGCTGATTTGCCGCAGCGGCGCGCCACGTTCCGAGTTCCGAGTTCAATGTTCAATGTTCAATGTTCAATGTTCAATGTTTGACTTCAAGTTCTTGTTCGCGATGTGTCGAGCTGAGCCCGGAACCTTGAACCTTGGACTTTGAACCTTGAACAGGCATCCCGCCATCTGTGTACACTGCTCACCATGGCCAAGACGTCAAGGCCGAAAACCACCACCCGGCGCAGGCGCACACCAAAAAAGGCGGCTGCCGGCTCGCGCGGTATTGCGCCGAAGGACTGCGCGCTCGACCCGGGCTCGGGCGAGATCGCCGAGCTCCGCCGCCGCGTCGAGGACGAAGGCGGGCTCGTCATCGGCGCCTACCGCGAGCCGCTCGGCGGCAACCCGATCCTGCTCGCCGCGCTGCCGGTGAACAAGGTCGAGCCGACGCCCTTCCAGCGTGATCTCTCGGAGGCCCACCACAAGAAGCTGGCGGGCGTGGTGGACAGGACGGGGCTCTTTCTCGATCCCCTGATTGCCGTCACCGCCCCCGACGGCGGCTTCTGGACGCCGAACGGGCGCCACCGGCTCGCCGCGATGCCGCGCCTCGGCGCGAGAGCGATCACCGCGCTCGTGGTACCGAAGCGCGAGATCGCGTGGCAGATCCTCGCGCTGAACACCGAGAAAGCGCACAACCTGCGCGAGCGAGCGCTCGAGGTGATCCGCATCTACTAGGGGCTCATCGACGAGGACGGCGCGCGCGCGGAGAGCGACCTGGCGTTCTACCTCGAATAGCCGGCGCTGGTGGCGCTGGGTCTGTGCTACGAGAAGAAGAAGATCTTCGCGGGCGGCGCGTACGCGCCGATCCTGCGCCGGCTCGAGGCGTTCTCGGACGAGCCGCTCCGGAAGGCGCTTGCCTCGCACGAGAAACGCGCCGACGCGGTGTTCAGGCTCGACGAGCTCGTCACCGCGGTGGTGGCGAAGCTCAAGACGCGCGGGCTATCGAGCCCCTACCTCAAGAGCTTCGTGGTGGCGCGGATCAACCCGCTGCGCTGGATCAAGGGCGAGCCGCCGCCGCTCGAGGAAGTGCTGAAGACGATGCGCGAGCGCGCGGCCAAATTCAACGTAGAGAAGATCCGGCAGGAAGATCTCGCGGCGACGGGCGGCGCCCCCGACGACGACTAGGCGGAAGGCCGAGGGATGAGGGGTGAGCCGGGGTGAGCGGGGAATTCGAAGGACGCACCTGCGTGCGTCCGAGCCCGCGAACGCCCGAAGCCATGCAGGGATTCGGGACGGGGAAAAACGTGCCTGCGCACGTTTGAGCCGGCGAACGACCGCCGCGATGCAGCGCGGCGGGACGGGGGAGGGATGAGGGATGAAGAAGAACCCGTGAGCCAGGTCTCCTTCTGCCTTCTGCCTTGCCGTTATTGCGGCTCGATCCCGACCGCCTTCACCACCTTGCGGTAGCGCTCGGCATCCTTCTTGATGCGCGCCGCGAATTCCGCCGGCGACATGATCACGGGTTCCGAGCCCAGCGTGCCGAAGCGCTCGCGCACGTCGGGCTGCTTGAGCGTCGCCGCCACTTCCGCATAGATGCGGTTCACCACCTGCTTGGGCGCGCCCTTCGGCGCGAAGAGACCGGTCCAGATCGAGGCGTCCACTCCCGGTATTCCCCCCTCCTGCGCGGTCGGATACTCCGGCAGCTGCGCGAAGCGCTTGGCGGTCGTGACGCCGAGCACCTTGACCCGCTTCGCCTGCAGGTGGGGCAGTATGCCGGGCAGGCCCGCGATCGTCACGGCGACCTCATTCGTCGCCACCGCGGAAACGGCGGGCGCGCCGCCCTTGTACGGCACGTGCAGCAGCTTGACGCCGGCGGCGTCGGCCAGCCATTCGCTCGCGAGGTGGTTCACCGACCCGGAGCCCGGAGATCCGAACGTGACCTGGCCCGGCTTCGCCTTGGCCGCGGCGACCAGATCCTTGAAGCTCGAGATGGGCGACTGTGCGTTCACGACCACCAGCATCGGTCCGTCGTTGATCATGGCGATGGGAGTGAAGTCGCGGTCGTACTCGAACGGGATGTTCTTGAACACCCACTGGTTGATCGCGAATTCCCCGGTGTGCGCCAGAAGCAGGGTGTAGCCGTCGGGCTGCCCGCGCGCGGCGATCTGCCCGCCGATGAGCCCGTTGCCGCCCGTGCGGTTGTCCACCACGAAATGCCATCCCAGCCGCTCCGACATCTTGCTGGTGAGCACGCGGGCCGCCGTGTCCACCACGCCGCCCGGCGCGAAAGCCACGATCAGCCGTATCGGTCTCGTCGGGAAATCCTGCGCCTGCGCGGCGCCGGAGAACAGCAACGCCGCCGCGAGTAGAAGTTTGGTCAAGGCTCGCATAACGCCTCCTCGGATCGAATACGCCAGGGCGAACGATGATACCTCACGCCAAAGAACTCGTAACCGGCGGTTTTGACCGCGGGGCCGTGCGCCCGCCTCTCGTCTCTCGTCTCTCGTCTCTCGTCTCTCGTCACTCGTCACGGATCACTCAAGCAGGTCCTTCCACTTCCTGCGCACCTTCTCCTGCAATTCCCGGCTTGCCTCCGCCACGTCCGGAAATTCATCGAGGTGGTCGTACGGACGGCAGGCGTCAATGATCGCCTTCGAGTTGAACGGCGCTTTGTACGGGTACGCGACGTACATCGGGTCGTTCTTGGACCCCATGCCGCGCTGGATGATGTCGATGTCCACCGCCGGGTCGCTGCGGGTCGCGACCGCCCACATCACTTCCGGTAGGTTGGAGGGGTCGATGTCCTCGTCCACGACGACGGAGTAGCGCGACATGTAGGCGCCGACCCCGCACTGGTTCAGGATGTGGCCCGCCTGTTTCGAGTGCCCCGCGTAGCGCTGCTTGATCGAGACCACGTTGAACATGCGCGCCCCGCCGATCTCGTGCGCCCACACCGCCTGCACGTCGGGAACGCCCGCGGCGAGCAGCGCATCGAACAGCAGCGCGGAGCGCATCACCGCTTTCGAGTACGAATAGTCGTTGGGCGGCTTCGCCAGCGGGCTTCCCATCAAAATCGGGTCGTTGCGGTAATAGGCGCGCTCGACCGTCACCGCCGGCGCGGGATGTGCCTTGCCGGGATAGTAGCCGTGGAACTCGCCGAACGGGCCCTCGGTACGCACGTCACCCGGGTGCGCCCAGCCCTCCAGCACGATCTCGGAGGCGGCGGGGAAAGGCAGCCCGGTCACCTGTCCCTTCACGACCAGCACCGGCTCCTTCAGGATCGAGCCGATGTAGTTGTACTCGCACATGCCGAACGGCACCTCGATGCCCGAGATCAGGTAGCAGAGCGGGTCGGCGCCGCACACGATCGCCACCGGAAACGGCTTGCCGGCCTTCATGTGCTTGTCGTACTGGATCGCGCCGTGCTTGCCCGGCACCATGTCGAGTCCCACGTGGCGCTCGTCGTGGACCTGGACGCGATAGGTGCCCACGTTCACCCAGTCGGAATCGAAGTCCTTCGTGACGACGGAGCAGCCGGTGCCGATGTAGCGCCCGCCGTCCTTCTCGTGCCAGAAAGGAGACGGGAAGGCAAATACGTCCACCTTCCCGTCTCCTTTAATGTTTTCCATGATCGGCCCCGTCTCAGCCACGACCGGCTCGTAGTTCGGCGCCTCGGCCTGCCACGCGGCCGGCCTGCCGCGCAGCTTCTGCACCAGCGCATGATGCGTCCTCTCGACGCCCAGGCGCAGGATCGAGGACAGCCGCACCGGGCTGCTGGTGCTGCAGGTGAGCACGCGAAAGCCCTTCGGGTAGCCGGCGATCTCGTCGAACAGCAGCGCGGAATTGTGCTCTTTCTTGACGTTCAGCTCGCTGATCGCGCCGAGCTCGAGGTTCCAGTCGGCCCCGCGCACGTCCTTGAGCTCTCCGAGCGCCCTCACCTCCTCGAGCCAGGCGCGGAGATCCAGCGGATTGCCTTTTTCCGAACGCCTCACGATGATTGCCCTAGTAACCGCCGATGAACGCCGATATACGCCGATCAGGCCAAGGAGGAATCAAGGATCATTGAACCGCCGAGGCGCGAAGGGCAACAAGATGACGATCGTGCAGCCATTATCCTCGTTGTCCTCACAGACGAAAATGCCGGTCCGCTTCTGGATTTCATCTGCGTTTATCGGCGTTTATCTGCGGTTGCATCCCGTTTTTTGCGCAGGCGTGCAGCGAGTTTAACCGCTTCGATGATCTCGGGATAGGTCGCGCACCGGCACAGGTTGCCGGAAAGGTAGTGCCGGATATCATCTTCGGTCGGGTCGGGATTCTCGTCGAGCAGCTTCCGGCTCATGAGCACGAAGCCCGGCGTGCAAAACCCGCACTGGAAGGCGCCGCACTCGATGAACGCCTTCTGCACTGCGTCCAGGCCGCCACCGGCGGCGGGTTGCTCGACGGTCTCGACGCGCGTACCGTCCGCCAGCGCAGCGAGGTACAGGCATCCCGACACCGCGCGACCGTCCACCAGCGCCGTGCAGCACCCGCACAGCCCCTGCCCGCAGCTCTCGCGCGCGCCGTAGAGGCCGAACCGGTTCTGAAGCAGCTCCACCAGGTTCCAGTGCGGCGGAACCTCCGCGCCCACCGCCTCGCCGTTCAGCGTAAATCGTATCGTCTTGCTCCCAACGCTCATGTCAAGGATCCAAAGCAGCCACTGAGGACACAGAGATCACAGAGGAACTTCACGACCAATACACCTGCATATTGGATTCTCCGTGTTCTCTGTGCTCTCTGTGGCTAATTGTCTTTCAGCGGGTTTCCCTGCTTCGCGCGCAGCGCGCGGAAAACCGCTTCCGGGGTGATCGGCAGCGACATCAACCGCACCCCGACCGCGTCCTCGATCGCGCTGGCGATCGCCGGCGAGACGCCGAAGGTGCCCGTCTCGCCCACCCCCTTCGCGCCGAACGGCCCGCCGCGCTCCGCGGATTCCACCGCCTCGTTCTCGATGCCGGGCGGAATGTCGAGCATGCCGGGTATCCTGTATGCGGCGAGCGAGGCGTTGGTGCATTGTCCGGCGCTGAACTCCATCTTCTCGGAGAGCGTGAACCCGAGCTGCATGATCGCCGCACCGGAGAGCTGCGTCTCGACGATGCGCGGATTGATCGGCGTGCCGGCGTCGGCGACGTTGACGAGCCGCGTCACACGCACCTGGCCGGTCTCGGTGTCCACTTCGACCTCGGCCCCGGTCGCCCCGATCATCCAGAACGGCGTCACGTTCGCGGACTGCCCGGTGTCGTGATCGGTCGGCGTGTAGGTGGGGATGAAGGTCCCGGTGCCGACGATATTTCCGGCCTGCATGCCGTATTTCTTCCGGAAGACGTCGCGGATCGGCGCCGTCTCGGCCGACAGGCCTACTTCGCGCGTCAGCGCCATCAGCTTGTCCCGCGCGTCTTCCGCCGCGAGCCGCACCGCGTGGCCCATGTGGTAGGTCGAGCGCGAGCCGAGCGTCGCCATGTCGTAGGGCGTGACATCGGTGTCGGGGTGCACCACCGTGACCGACCCGATCGGGACGCCGAGGATCTCGGAGACGATCTGCGCCATCGCCGTGTCCGAGCCCTGACCCATGTCCACCGTGCCGCAGTAGAGCGCGCAGCTCCCGTCGGCGTAGAGATTGACTATGGCGACCGAGGTCGTCGGCGAGATGCTCGCCTTGAATCCGATCGCGATGCCGCGCCCTCGCCGGATCGTCCCGGTGCCCGGATCGCAGGGCTTGCCCCATTCCATGCGCGCCGCCGCGCGCTCGAGCACCGTGTCGATCGCGGCGTCCTTCATGACCGTACCGGTCGCCTGCGGGCGGCCGTTCACCAGCAGGTTCCTGCGGCGGAACTCGACGGGGTCCATCTTCAACGCGCGCGCGATCATGTCGGTGTGGCCCTCGTACGCCCACACCAGCTGCGGGATGCCGAATCCGCGCAGCGCCCCCGCCGGCGGCAGGTTCGTGTAGAGCGCGTAGGAATCAATGTGCACGTGCTCGATATCGTAGGGCCCGGGCGCGGTGAAGCCCGACTTCTGCGTGACGCGCGGGCCGATGTCGGCATACGCGCCGCCATTCCACCACACTTCGCACGCCCGCGCGGTGATGCGCCCGTCCTTCGTGACGCCGCTCTTGATGCGCAGCGTCGCGGCGTGCTTGGTGATGGTGTAGAACTGCTCCTCCATCGTCAGCGCGATCTTCACCGGCCGGCGCGTGATGAGCGCGAGCACCGTGACCAGCGCCTCGAGCTTGATGTAGAGCTTCGCGCCAAAGCCTCCACCCAGGTATGGAACTTTCACCCGGATCCTGTTCTCCGGCCAGCCGAGCAGGCGCGCGATCTCGATCCGGACGAACGAGGGGCTCTGCGAGGAGGTGTGAATGGTGACCCCGGACTCTCCGGGCTCGACGACGGTGACGAACGGCTCGAGCGGAACATGCAGCACTTGCTGCGTGCGGAACGTGTGCTCGAACACATGGTCGGCCTTCTTGAACGCGGCTTCGACGTCGCCCCGCCGCAGGCGGTAGTCGAGCGCGACGTTCGTGTTCCTGCGGCCCTGCAGGTGCTTGAGATCGGGGAACGTTCCGGCGGGCTTCAGCACCTCGTGCACCACCGCTTTTGAGGTCATCGCCTCGACCTCGTCGAAGACCGCCGGCAGCTCCTCGTATTCCACGACGATCCGGGCTGCAGCCTCCTCGGCGACGTGCGGGTCTGTGGCGAGCACGACCGCGACCGGCTCGCCGGCGTAGCGCACTTTCTCGAACGCGAGGATCGGCTGGTCGTGGAACGCAGGCCCGTAGTGCGGGTCGCTCACGGCGGCGCGGATATCCTCGCCGGTCACCACGCGGTGCACGCCTTCGAGCGCCTGCGCGGCGGTGGTATCCACGCGCCGGATGCGCCCGTGCGCGATCGTGCTGCGGTGGATCTTCCCGTAGAGCATCCCCGGCAGCTGGAGGTTGTGCACGTACTCGGCGCGGCCCGTAACTTTCGCGCTGCCCTCCGTGCGCGGAATGGCCTGGCCTACGGTTCCGGTTTGTGCCGTCTTTGCCTTCATGAAAAATCGTGACTCGTGACTCGAGGGCAATTAGACCGCTCTCGGCTCTCGCCTTCCGCCTTCCGCCTTCTACCTCATCCCTTACTTGCAAGCGCCTGCTTAACCGCTCGCGCAAGGTAGACACGCAGAAGCTCGCGCTTGTAGGCGGCCGATCCGTGCTCGTCTCCGACCACGTTCGCAGCGGCAGCAGCGGCCTCTCCCGCGCGTCGCAGGATCTTCTCGTCCGCGCGCGCGCCGCGCAGCGCCTCCTCCGCCGCGGAGAGTCGCGTGGGCGTGTCGGTCGCCGCGCTCACCACGATGCGCGCCTCGCGCACGGCGTCGCCCTCGGTATCGAGGACTACGGCGACGCCGAGAGCGGGCCAGTCATCCGCCGAGCGTGTCGTGCACTTGAGATAAGCGGCGCGCCGGACGCCTTGCACCGGAACGCTCACTTCCGCGATGAGCTCGTTGCTCCGAAGCGCCGTCTCGAGGTAGCCGGCATACAGCGTTTCGAGAGGTATCGTGCGCCCGCCCTCCGGATCCACGGTGGTGACGCTCGCGCCCAGCGCGATCAGCACCGGCGGCAGGTCCATATGAGGGTCGGCGTGCGCAAGATGTCCGCCCACGGTCGCGACGTTGCGCACGCGCACGTTGGACAGCGTGCGCGAGGCGCGGACGATGACGGGAGCCAGGTTCTTCACTATCGGAGAGCGCTCGAGCGCAGAGAGCGTCACCATGGCGCCCAAGCGTAGCTCGCCATCGGCCTCGCGGATCTCGGAACAGCGCCGCTCGACCGCGCGCAGGCTGACGAGACGCGCGGGTCGAAGCACACCCATCTTCATCATCAGCATGACGGCGGTGCCGCCCGCGAGCGGCCGCACCGCGGGATCCCCCGACGCGAGCAGCGACGCTGCTTCGCGCAACGTACGCGGCTCGACGAGCTCGAACGGGATCATCCGCCGCCCCCGGGCGTTGCCCGCACGAACCCGATGCGCGCCCTCGCGGCGAATTGCTGTTCCAGATCCACGGCGCTGACTCTCAATGCAGGTCGTTTCGGGCTGGCGGTGATGTGCGACACTGTCCCCGGGACGGGGCGCGCGAGTGAATGAAATGTAGCGAGAGCCGCCGGGAAAAGCAATCTGCAGGGAAACACAACATGCGCTCTCCGGGCGGAGAGCGCCGCGGTCGCGCTTCTACGTCACTACGCGCACCGAGCTCCCCGCACGGCGGTCACGCCGCGGCCGCGGAAGTGCCGCGCACGCCAGTGGATTCGTAGACCCAGTGCTCGATCGCCGCCGCGTTCTGTTCCGGCGGTGCGAGCGTCGAGAGCTTCGCCTGCGGTATCAGCTCGCGCAAGACGTGGGCCGAGGACATCGCGTGCAGCGCATCGTCACCGGACATGATGAATGCCGGCACGCGCATCGCCGCCAACTGCTCGCTCGTCGCACCCGCGGGCAGGACGTCCCAGAACAGTCTGTCGCGGCTCGCCGCAACGATCCCCAGGTAGCGGCCAAGGTCCTGCCGCACGAATTCCTCCGCGAACGCCTCGTCCGAGGCGAGCACGGAAGCCCACGGTCCCGCTTCCGGCTCGCTCCAGAACAGTCCCGACCGCCTGGCGCGCCCGGCTACCGCGGCAAGTCCCTGCTCGCGCGCGAAGGCGCAATGACGGTCGAAGGTTGTGCGGCCTCGCGCGAGCCAGCGCACTCCGCCGACCGGCCAGTGCAGCATCAGCGCGCGGCAGCGCTCCGGAAAATCCGCCGCGAGCGCAAGCCCTACGGAGCAGCCGATGCAGGCGCTCAGAACATATGCGTTTTCGATCTCGAGATGGTCGAGCAAGCCCCGCGCGTGGCGCGCATAGAGCCCCCAGGAAAGCGGCTCGACGCGCCCGCCGGACTCACCGCATTCGCGCCGGTCGAAGGCGATCACCCGGAAATCGCGCACCAATACGTCGATCGGCTTGAAACCGCGCCATACGCGGTTGAACCACCGGTGCGTGATGGCCGCGTCGAACCCCATGGGCGAGAGCAGCAGCAAGGGTGGCCCCTCGCCCGTCACCCAATACCGGGTCTTGATCCCTTCGATGTTCGCAACTTGCATTCCGTCTCCGGTCAGGACCGCGGGCCGTTCTCTTTGATCTGCGCTGCGCGCCAGTCTACCAGAGCCGAGCAATGCAATGGGGGCAAGCTCCAACCATCAATCGGGACCCGCCCTCCTTGCGTCACGCACTCCCTCACGAACACACGCGGCGCGGCCAAAAAACCTTGCGGAAGCAGGGCTTGCCGCGCGTGCCCGATCCTACGAAAATGCGCAGCGGACCCACCTGGACCCCCGAAAAATGACCTTCGACATGAATCAAATTCAGCGCGGGGCGCGCCTGCGCCGCAGCCCTTTTTTCGAGGCCACGCAGCGCCACGGCGCGAAAGCCTACACCGTCTACAACCACATGCTGTTCCCGGTCTGCTTCGGGGACCTCGAGGAGGAGTACTGGCACCTGCTGAACCACGTAACGCTGTGGGACGTGTCCGTCGAGCGCCAGGTCGAGATCACCGGCCCGGATGCCTTCATCTTCACGGACATGCTCACGCCGCGCGACCTCTCGAAATGCGCCGTGGGCCAGGGCAAGTACGTGGTCATCACCGCGGACGACGGGGGCATCATCAACGACCCGGTGCTGCTGCGGCTCGCCGAGAACCACTTCTGGCTCGCGCTCGCCGACAGCGACGTGCTGCTGTGGGCGCGCGGGGTGGCGCTGAACCTGGGCCTGCGCGTCGAGATCAAGGAGCCCGACGTGTCGCCCCTCCAGGTGCAGGGCCCGAAGGCAAAGGAAGTGATGGGCGCGCTCTTCGGCGATCCGGTGCTGAAGCTGCGCTACTACTACTTCCTCGAGACCAGGCTCGACGGCATCCCGGTCGTGGTCACCCGCACCGGCTGGACCGGCGAGGTGGGCTACGAGATCTACCTTCGCGACGGAGCCAAGGGCGACGCGCTGTGGGAGCGCATCATGCAGGCGGGCCGCGCGCACCACATCCGCCCGACCGGTCCCTCCGACATCCGCCGCGTCGAGGCCGGCATCCTCAACTGGGGCGCCGACATGACGCTCGAGAACAACGTCTACGAAGTGGGACTCGAGCGCCTCGTGGACCGCGACAAGCGCGCCGCGTACATCGGGAAAGACGCACTCCAGCGCATCCAGTCCGAAGGCGTCCGGCGCAAGCTCGCGGGGATCGAGATCGAGGGCGGCCGCATCGAGTTCAATACCAGCAAGTGGCCGGTCCGGACCGGCGGCGAGACGGTCGGACGGGTGACCTCCGCGATCTATTCTCCGCGCCTGAAGAAGAACATCGGCTACGCGATGCTGCCCCTCGCGCACGCGGCGCTCGGCACCAGCCTGCGCGTCGAGATCCCCGGCGTGGGCGAGCGCAAGGCAACGGTGGTCTCGATGCCGTTCGTGGACCCGGACAAGGAAATTCCGAAGGCCTGATGGCGGTGATCCCGGCGCTAGCGGCGGCACCGGGCCGCCGGTGGATGGGCGCCGGGACGGGGTACCGACCAGCTTAGTCCATTCCGGCGCAAGCGAGTAGAATGAAGGCGCCGTCGGCATCGCGTTCCGGACTTCGCCATGCCCGCAAACCTCTCCCCCGAATACAAGGCCGCCGAGGCCGCCTTCCGCAAGGCGCGCGATCCGCAGGAGCGCCTCGAGCTGCTGCGCGAGATGCTGCGCGTCATGCCCAAGCACAAGGGCACCGACCATCTCCAGGCGGACATCAAGAGCCGCATCAAGGAGCTCTCCGAAGAGCTCGACCGGCCGAGAAAGGGCGCCGCGCACAGCGGGCCCGCGCTGGTGGTCCGTCCCGAGGGCGCCGCGCAGGTCGCGCTGATCGGGCCGCCGAACACCGGCAAGTCCTCGCTGCACGCGCGCCTCACCGGGTCGAGCGCGCAGGTCGCGCCCTACCCGTTCACCACCCAGTACCCGGAGCCGGGAATGATGCTGCACGACGACGTGCACATCCAGCTCGTGGACCTGCCCGCCGTCTCGTCCCAGCATCCGGTGCCGTGGCTCGCCGGCGCGCTGCAGACCGCCGATGCGTGCGTGCTCGTCGCCGACCTCGGCAACCCCGCGTGCGTGGAGGAGATCGAGGACGTGCACGCCGTGCTGCACGGAAAACGCGTGAGCTTGACCCACCGCTGGGAGCCGCAGGATGCGCCCGCCGCGGCCGCAGCCTCGGACGAAGGCGATCCGTTCGCGCTGCGCCTGCCGGCGCTGCTGCTTGCCAACAAGTGCGACCAGCTCACCGATCCCGAAGACGAATTGCGCATCTTCGAGGAGCTTGCGCAGCTGCGCTATCCCGCGCTCGCCGTCTCGGCGACGACGGGGCATAACCTCGGCGAGCTCGGAAACTGGCTCTTCAGCCATCTCGGCATCGTGCGCATCTACACCAAGACTCCGGGCAAGCCCGCCGACCGTCATCGCCCGTTCACGCTGCGCCGCGGCCAGACGGTCGAGGACGTGGCGCGCCTCGTGCACAAGGACCTCGTGCGCTCGCTCAAGTACGCGCGCGTATGGGGGCACTCCGGGTTCGACGGCCAGCAGGTCGGGCGCGAGCATCCGCTGGCGGATGGCGACGTCGTGGAACTTCACGCCTGACGGCTGTTCCGGGTTCAAGGTTCAAGGTTTCGGGCCTAGACCCCGAACTTTGAACTTTGAACAAGATTCCAGTCACCGGTACCTCGTTACTTCTTAGTGCGCGGCACGCGTGTAGTGATCTCCGCCGCGCAAAAATCGAAATCGCAGCCCCGGTCGGCCTGGGTGACCGATTCGAGGAAGAGCTTGCGGTAGCCGCGCGCATCCTCCGCGCGCGGGCGCGGCGCGCGCCAGGCCTTCTTCCGCTTCGCGAGCTCCGCGGCGCTGACCTTGAGCTCCAGTTTGCGCGCGGGCACGTCGAGCCGGATGCGGTCGCCGGTCTTCACGAGCGCGAGCGGCCCGCCGGCCGCGGACTCCGGCGTCACGTGCAGCACGATCGAGCCGAACGCGGTGCCGCTCATGCGCGCATCCGAGATCCGCACCATGTCCTTCACGCCCGCCTGCGCGAGCTTCTTCGGGATCGGGATGTAGCCCGCCTCGGGCATGCCCGGCGCGCCCTTCGGCCCGGCGCTCTTCAACACGAGGACATCGTCCCGCGCGACGTCGAGCTTCGGGTCGTCGATGCGGTTCGCGAGGTCCTCGAGCGACTCGAACACCACCGCTCTCCCCTCGTGCCGCGCGAGCCTCGGGTCCATCGCCGACTGCTTGATGATCGCGCCGCCGGGGGCGAGGTTGCCGCGCAGTACCGCGATACCGCCTTCCTTGAAGACCGGGGTCTTTCTGGCGCGGACCACCTGCTGGGGGAACGGCGGCGGCGCCGCGGCGATCTCCTCGCCCAGCGTCCTTCCGGTGATTGTCCGCGCGTCTAGGTTGAGGCGCGGCTCGAGCTCGCGCAGGATCGCCGCGGCGCCGCCCGCCTTGTACAGATCTTCCATGTAGTAACTCCCGGTGGGCTTGAGATCCACCAGCACCGGAACCTTGCGCCCCATGCGGTCGAATGCGTCGAGGTCCACCTCGATGCCGAGGCGCCCCGCGATCGCCGTGAGGTGCACGATCGCGTTGGTCGAGCCGCCGATCGCAAGCAGCATCGCGAGCGCGTTTTCCACCGCCTCCGGCGTCATGATTTTCCCGGGCGTCAAGCCCTCCTTCGCGAGCCCGACCGCGCGCGCGCCGGTCGCCTCGGCGTTTCTCATGCGCTCGGCCATTACCGCAGGGATGCACGCGCCGCCCGGCAGCATCATGCCGAGCGCTTCCGAGCACAGCGCCATCGTGCTCGCCGTGCCCATCACCATGCAGGTGCCCGCGGACGGGCAAAGCTGCGAACTGACCGCGTTGATCTCGCGCTCATCGATCTCGGAGGCGCGGAATTTCCCCCAGTAGCGGCGGCAGTCGGTGCACGCGCCGAGCCGCTCGCCCTTGTGGTCGCCGGTGATCATGGGACCCGTCACCATCAGGATGGCGGGCACGTTGGCGCTCGCTGCGCCCATCAGCAGCGCCGGCACCGTCTTGTCGCAACCGCCGATCAGCACCGCCGCGTCCATCGGCTGCGCGCGGATCATCTCCTCGGTATCGATCGCCATCAGGTTCCTGAGATACATGCTCGTCGGGTGCGCGAACGACTCGTGCAGCGTGATCGTGGGAAACTCCACCGGCAGCCCGCCCGCGAGCATGACCCCGCGCTTCACCGCCTCGATCAGCTCGGGCACGGTGCGGTGACACGCATTGAACCCGCTATAGGTATTGGTAATTCCGACGATGGGTCGATCCAACGCATCGTCGGAATAGCCCATCGCCTTGATGAAGGCCTTGCGCAGGAAGAGCGAGAATTCCTCGTCTCCGTACGCGGTGAGGCCCTTGCGCATGCCGCTCTTCGATCCGGATTTCTTCGAACGTGTCGCCATCTTGTGTGCTGGAAGACCTGAGTCGTGTGACCGTTGACCCGTGACGGACGATAGCGAAAGCACCCGCCGCGCGCAACTGGTCTGCGCTACAATCTTTGCAGCACTCTCCCGCAGGTAATCGATCCATGCCCGAGAAAAAGCCGCTGGGACGCCTGCCGCGCGAGGCGATCCGCCTGCTCGAGCTGCCGCGGCTGCCGCAGGAAGTGATCGAGGGCTACCGGGCGCTCGTGGACCTCACCGGCACCGTCTCCGATGCGATGGACGAGCTTGGCATTGTCGGCGTCGTGCCCGCCTATCAGCTGCCGCCGGTGAGCACCGGCACACGCGTCGTCGGCCCGGCGCTGACCGTGCGCAACATCCAGCGCAGCGCGCAGGTCCACAAGGCCGCGTTGGACAAGACCAACACGCAGGGCGAGAGCGAGGCGCACAACCTCGCCGAGCCCGGCGACGTGCTGGTGATCGAGGGCGTAACGGGATGCTCGAACATGGGCGGACAGTCCGCAACCGTCGCCCGACGCCAGGGATTCATCGGCGCGGTGGTGGACGGAACGATTCGCGATCCGGACCAGTACCGCGAGATGGGCTGGCCGGTGTGGTGCCGCGGGTTCACCCCGGTCACCGGCAAGTGGCGCATGCAGACCGTGGAAGTAAACGGCACCGTCCAGGTGTGCGGCGTTCCGGTGCGGCCCGGGGACCTCGTGTGCGCGGACGAGGCCGGCGTCGCCTTCGTGGCTCGCGAGCGCGCCGCCGAAGTGCTGGAAGCGGCGCGCAAGATCGACGCCGGAGACACGAAGCGCAAGGCCGACATCGAGAGCGGGGCGAGCGTCACGGAACTCATGACGCGCAAGTACAAGTGACGCGCACGACGGGCCCGGAGCCGGGTGATCCATCTTCGGTGCGTCGAGCGCAAGCGCAAAAAAAGCGGCCACCCGCGGTGGCCGCCCGAGACGCCGGGACCCTTGCCTGCGATCCTCGGCCGCCTCCTCCTCGGAGAAATTACCTGGCTGTGATCCGGATGCGCGTCAGTTGAGCTGGATCTCGCCGCGCGCACGATGAACTGCCGCCATTGGAGCAGTCCCGCCCCGGGCGCGCGTCGCATGTACAATCGGCGCAGAACACGACTACCCACGCATGTGCTGCGGATCGACGCCTTTTAAGTTCGACCGTCGGGCGCACGCAAGGTTCCAGACACACACGCCTGAAAATGGAGCGCATCGTCATCATTGGCAGCGGTCTCGCCGGCTACAACGTGGCGAAGGAGCTGCGCAAGCTCGACAAGAGCGCGGCGCTCGCGATCATCACCGCGGACGGCGGCGAATTCTACTCCAAGCCCATGCTCTCGAATGCGCTCGGCACCGGCAAGACGCCCCAGACGCTGCCGCTCAATTCGGCCACGCAGATGGCCGAGCAGCTTGCCGCGGAGGTGCGCGTGCGCACGCGCGTGACTGCAATCGAGCCGGAGCATCATCGCGTGCGCCTCGGTGACGAGACGCTGGAGTATTCGAAGCTCGTGCTCGCCATCGGCGCGGCGCAGATACGGTTGCCGCTCGAGGGCGGTGCCGCGGGCGAAGTACTCAGCGTGAACAGCCTCGACGACTATGCGCGTTTCCGCACGACGCTCGACGGAAAAAAGCGCATCGCGATCATCGGAGCGGGCCTCATCGGCTGCGAATTTGCCAACGACCTCGCCACGAGCGGACGCGAGGTGGAGGTGATCGATATCGCCGGGCAGCCGCTGCCGCGCCTGCTGCCCCCGGAAGGCGGCGAGCTGCTGCGGGACAGGCTTGCCGCCCTCGGCGTGACATGGCACCTCGGAACCAGCGCAAGCGGCATCGAGCGCTCCGGCGCGGGGTTGCGGGTCGCGCTCGCCGACGGCATCGCGATCGACGCCGAGATCGTGCTTTCGGCGGTCGGGTTGAAGCCCAAGCTCGAGCTCGCGCAGGCCGCCGGCATCGAGGTGAACCGCGGCATCCGGGTCAACCGGTTCCTGGAAACGAGCGCGCCGGACGTTCATGCGCTGGGCGACTGCGCGGAGGTCGAAGGCCTCGTGCTGCCCTTCGTGATGCCGATCATGCACGCCGCGCGCGCGCTCGCGGCAACCCTCGCGGGCACGCGCACCGCGCTCTCCTACCCCGCGATGCCCGTGCTGGTGAAGACCCCGGCTTGCCCCACGATCGTTTCACCGCCCGCGAACGACGCAGCCGGGGAATGGAAGATCGAGAAAAGCGAGGACGGCGTGAAAGCGCTGTTCGTGGACGCAACAGGCAAGCTGCTCGGCTTTTCCCTCAACGGAAAAGCGACCGCAGAGCGCGCGAAGCTCGCGCAGCAGGTTCCGCCCGTCCTTGCATAGCACGCGAGGACGCGCTTTCCCGTTCAAGGTTCAAGGTTCAAGGTTCAAGGTTCAAGGTTCAAGGTTCAAGGTGGGAGCGAAGCGCGATTTGCGGGTTCAACTTTGAACATTGAACTTTGAACGTTGAACTTCGAACATCGAATCAGGACTCTGATTTGGCGGCCCAGGTAGCCCGCACGACTTCTTTCGCCCACGCATCCTCACCGCTGAACGTGTCGTGCTCGAGCACTCCGCTTTGCGCCTGCGCCTCGCTGCGCAGGAGATGCAGGCGCGCCGCCCGCACGTTCGCATCGCGCACGCCGTAGCCGTAGCGCTGGAACCGCTCCTTCTCGATCGCGATATCCCGCTCGGGGTCCGTGGCGAACCAGACCCAATCCGCGACGAAACGTCGTGCGAGCTCGTCCAGTTCCTGAAATACGGCCCCCTCTATTTCGATCGGGGGTTGAAGCTCGTCGCGGACAAAAGCTCCGGAAGACGGAACCCTGCGCCAGAGCACGCTCCACTGCGGCCTGCCCTCGGTCGCATGGAGCTCGACCGCCCCCGGCCGGCGCAGCACGCGCACCAGCGCGTCGCCCGAGGCGGTGAGCGCATAGCCGCGCCATTCGTCCGCCGCCGCGCGGAACAGCGTGAGCGCGAGTTCGAGCGTCCCATCCTTCGCGACCGCGACGTAAACGGGATGCCCGCTGCCGGCATGGGTGGAGATGCGCTCGGTCTGCTGCTGCGTGACGAGGCCGTTGGCGATGGACGCCCTGCCCCGCGCACCTGCAGCGACGTCAACCCATTCGGCGCTGAAAGCAAGGTCCGGGAATTCCTGCGAAGCCTGGGCGAACGCCGGAAACGGTATGCCGCCCTCGACCTTCAAGTCATAGCAGAGCGCGGACTCGCCATGGTGCTCGGTGACCTCGTTCTTGAGGAATTGCTCGGAGAGCAGGCGCCGCAGGCGCGCCTCGCACGCGCCGCGCTGCGCTGCATCTCCCGTGATGGTTACCGTCGCATGGATCAGGATGGACATTACGAAGATTCTCGGCAGGGACGGTATCCAGAAGCAAATCGTGCCGTCCTTGGTGTCCCCGCTTATCACATCGGCAAACGAGAAAGGCCGGCTGCAAACGGCTTTGTCGGCATGCCCCGGCGCCCCCGATCACAAGTCACCAGTCACGAGTCACGCAGTTCAGATCTTGACGCTGGGATTGAGTGCATAGATGCCGGTGAGCGTGGCCCGCCCGAGCACGTGGCCACGGATCGCGGCGAGCACGTCGGGGCCCTTGAAGATGCCGCTCACCGGGCACCGCGCGAAGTCGAGCGCGTAGAGCGTGAACACGTAGTGGTGCGGGATCTCGTCGTTCCACGGCGGGCACGGGCCATCGTAGCCGAAGTAGTTTCCGGACATGTCCTTGTCCGAGGCAAACCACGCGGTGTAGTCGTTGATGCCCTGGCGCGTGCCATAGGGGCCCTCCGGCGCCTGCTTGCCGCGCGGAGTCACGCCCTTGGAAAAATCGCCCTTCATGAACCGCGTGGTGGTCGGGCCGATATCCACGAGCACCCAGTGGAAAAAATCCACCCGCGGCAGCGACGCCGGTATGATGCGGCCCTCCTTGTTGACGTCGTCCGGCTTGCTCGGCACGTCGTAGTCGTGGCAGATGAGCGCGAGCGACTTGGTGCCCTGCGGCAGATCGCCCCAAGACAGGTCCGGATTCAGGTTCTGCGAGAGCGTGACGTGTGTCTTGGGATCGGGCGCGCAGAACGCGAACTCGGCCGGTATGCGCTGTTTTTCCGCGAAACTCTTGCTCGTGAGCTTCATTGTTTTCCTCCTCCGGATAGCGAAAATTATACCAAAGCTCCTGCGCCTCTCTGCCTCCCCTAGCAGTTTGTTGAAAAATGCGCCGCGCTCACGAAAAACGTCATTCCCGCGGAGGGGGAATCCAGTAAGTCATTGATCTGTCATACACCGGATTTTCCGGGCTCCCGCCGACGCGGGAGCGACGATCGTTTTTCAACAAACTGTCTAATCCTCGCTGCGCGCGCGCCGCGGGACGAGCGCCGCAAGCCGCTCGCTGCGCTCCTTTTCGGGCAGCGCGGCGAGCTCCCGCACCGCGCGGTAGAAGCGCGGGAAGTCCCCGCCCTCGCGCTCGAGCAGCGCCTCGAACGCCGGAACCAGCTGGTTGTAGATGCCCACCGAGGCGAGCTGCGCATTATTGAGCGTCTGTGCGAACCAGCGGTCGTAGCCCTTGTAGCCGCCCCATTTCTGCTTCAGCACCGAATACTCGCGCCGGAGCTCCTCGAATATCGCGGACTTGCGGCTGCGCATCGCCTCGGGATCCAGGCCGGTCGAATACAGCTCGTCGAGCCGGTCGCGGTAGTCGTCGATGAGCTCCGCGAACTCGGCGCGGATGCGCCGGCGCCGCTGAAACTCCTCGAACTGTGCGGCATCGCCCGCGCGCGCGAGCCAGCGCCGCACGCCCTCCTCGTCGACGGCGGAGGCGAAGGATTCGTTGAACACCGTGTCGTCGGCGACGTAGACCACCTGGTGCGAGAGCTCATGAAAGATGATCCGCGCGAGCTCCGCTTCGGGATAGTGGATGAACGTGTTGAGCACCGGATCGGAGAACCAGCCGAGCGTGGAGTACGCGGGCACGCCCCCGACGTGGACGTCGAAGCCCTGTCCGGAAAGCCGCCGGGCGAAGCGCTCGGCACGCTCCTGCGAGAAATAACCGCGGTAGCTCACGCAACCGACGATCACGAAACACCACGCGACCGGGCGCACCGAGAATTCCGGCGCTGCGAACACGTTCCATACCACGTAGCGCCGCTCGAGGTCGGCGTAGCGGCGGTAGCTCTGGTTCTCGGGCAGCGCGAGCTCGCGGCTCGCGAACGCGCGGATCTCGAGCACGCGCGCCAGGCGCTCCCTGAGGGCCTGCGGGGTTGCGCTATCCGCGATCACCTCCGCGATCGGGCGCTCGCGGCGCCACAGCTCGAGCTGCCCGCTCACCGACTGCACGTAATAGCCGATGGTCGAGCACCCGCCCAGCAGGAGCGTGAGCGCCGCCGCGGGCAGCCACGGCAGGCAGCCGGTAGCCGGGGACCCCATTCCGGTGACGGCTGACGACTGACGGCTGACGATCATCCCGCTCATCGATGGCGAATTGCGAATCACGCTTTTTCGAACGCCCCGTTTCGCAGGAAGGCGGCGACCTGGCGGTGGACGGCGCGAGAGACCAGCATCCCCGAATGATTGACCGGCAGCACGATCTGGTCCCGCATCCCCGGCACGCGCGTCTCCTCCACCGCCACCACGCCATCATTGGGCTGCGGCAGCGCACTGTCCACCAGGCGGCCGAGCCCGAAGCCCCACGAGCCCGCGATCACGCCGATCTCGAAGCGCGCGAAATCGACGTCCTTCTCCGCATCCAGCCACTCGCGAATGCTCTTGCCGAGCATGGCCTGGCCGAGCTCCCAGCGCGCGAGCTCCCGTGCCGCGTGACTGTCGCGGTACGGCACGCCCTCGAGCACGATGCGCCCGCCGCCCGCGCCGAGGCCGCGCGCGAGCATGCTCAAAACGACAACCCCGCCCAGGCTGTGCCCGACGAAGTGCACTACGGGCGCCGGCAGCGAGGCGGCATAGAGCGCGAGACCCTCGGCATTCTGCGCGAGGCTCGAACGCACCGAGCGGTAGGAGTAGGCAACCGCACGATAGCCCAGCCGTCCCAGCGCCCGCCGTTGCAGCTCCATCGCCAGGCCGTGCACCCACAGCCCGTGCACCAGCACTACCGTTTCGGGCGCCGGTCCCATCAAGGACAACTATCCTGTATCGAGCTGGCGTGAGCAATTCGCCGGAGCACGTGCTCGGCGCGCGGAAACGGTGGTGACCGATAGGGCGTGACTGGTGGAGCGTGACTGATAGGGCGTGACCGGAGCGGCGTCTCGTCGATCCACGGATCACGGCTCACGATTTACGATTCACGAGTCACGAGCCACGGCAGTCAGGCGGCGCCACCGTACTGCGTCACCTCGTCTGCGGCGAGATGGCTGATATCTCCCCACAAGACGAGGCGCCAGGCGCTGCTGCCGTAACCGAACAGGTTGACGCTCGCGTTAATGAGCGGCACCGGGCGTCTAGCGCCATGGTCGAGCCCGTTTGCGGCGCGGTAGAGCGAGTCCAGCACGAGGCCATGGGTGACGACCACCACCTCCTTGCCGCCGTGCCGCTCCGCGATTTCCGCCAGGCATCCCAGGCAGCGCTGCGTAAAAGCCCGCGCGCTCTCGCCGCCGGGGACCGCGTACTCGGGATCGTGGCTTGTGAAGCGGACATGCTCTGCGGGAAATCGCGAGCTGATCTCGGCGGCGGTAAGGCCCTCGAAGATGCCGAAGCGACGCTCGCGCAAACGCGGGTCCGCGACGACTTCGCAACCTGTACGCCCGGCGATGGCGAGCGCCGTATCCCGCGCGCGAGAGAGATCGCTGCTGTAGAGCGCGGAGAAGCCGTGGCTCGCGAGCCGGCGGCCGAGCGCCCGGGCCTGGGCCCGCCCGAGCTCCGAGAGCGGCGTGTCCGTGATGCCTTGCATCCGCTTCTCGCGGTTCCATGCGGTCTCGCCGTGACGGATCACGATCAGCGTCGTTTCATTCATGAAGACTGAATTGCGTGAGCAGTGAGCGGTAAGCAGTAAGCGGGGCCATTCGCTATCCTTCTGCCTTCAGGATTTCCATTGCCTTCAGGAGCGCGGTCTCGTAGCGCCGCTTCTCCGCGGCGATCTTGTCGTCGGTCCACTCGTAAAAGCCGCGTTTCGCCTTCATGCCGATGTGGCCGGCCTTGACCTTGTCCGCCATGTACGGGCTCGGCTCCGGGCTGTTGCAGAGGTCCGGATACATGGTGGCGGCGGCCGCGCAGTGCACGTCCATGCCGGCGTGATCACGCTGCAGGAGCGGACCGGCCGCGATGTAGCGAAAGCCGAAGCCATAGCGCACGGCGTTGTCCACGTCCCCGGGGCTCGCGATGCCGCGCTCGACGAGGTTGATCGCCTCGCGCAAGAGCGCATGCTGCATGCGGTTGGCGAGAAACCCCGGGATGTCGAGCTTCACGCGCACCGGCACCTTTCCGGTGCCCCTGAGGATCGAGCACACCCGCTCGGCGACTGCGGGGTCCGTGTGCTTCGACGAGACCACCTCCACCGCCGGAACGAGGTGCGCGGGCATGAAGTAATGCGTGCCGACCATTCGGTGCTGGGTCTTCAGGCCCGCGCCGATCCGGCCGATGGGAATCGCGGAGGAATTGCTGCAGAGCAGCGCGTCCGGGCGCGCGAGTCGCTCGAGCTCCGAGAACAGCTTCCGCTTGAGCTCGAGCCGCTCCGGCGCGGCCTCGATCACGATCTCCACTTTGTCCCACGGAACCGCGCCGAGCGCCTCGTGCGTGGGAAAGCGCTCGGCATCATGCGGCGCGCCGAGCTTGTCCATGGCGGCCGCGAGGCGCGCGGGCAGCGTTTCGCGCATCGCGTCCGGCGGGTTCACGATGTGCGCGGTCCAGCCGTTCGCCACGAAGGTCGCGGCGATGTCGGCGCCCATGGTGCCGCCGCCGATGATCGCCACCGTCTTGCTCAGGAAATCCATTCCGAACCTCATTCGGGAGCGCGCAGGTTGAGCGGCATTCGTGTCCGCTCCAACCCGCGCAGTTATTCCGGCGCCATGCGTCCGGAATAACTGTAATTGTAGCCGCGCGCGCGCAAAAACGAACGGCCGTCCTGTTTCCAGAACGGCCGTCCTTCGCGCCGCGGGCGGTAGCGCGGCGGCTACGCTCGCGCTCGCCCCGCGAGACCGGTCATTTCTTGTGGCCCAGCCCCTTCTTGGTTTCGTGCGCCCAGTCGCTCTTGCCTTTTCCCTGGTGACGGTCACGCTCCGCGTAGTGCCGGTCCCTGTAGTCGTCGCGCCTGGCCTGCCGGTGCTCGCGCAGCTGCTTCTCGCTCTTGTGCAGTTGCGCGCGGTCCTTCTCGAGCTGCCGGCGGTCGTCGCGCACCTCCTGCCTGCTCGCCCGCAGGCGTTCCTCGGCGGCACGGATCTTCGCCGGATCGCCCGACTTACGAGCCTCTTCGAGCGCCGCGCGGTCCTTCCGTGCCTGCTCGCGGTCCTTCTCCAGCTCGGTTTGCGTCGCCTGCATCCGTGTGCGGTCCGTCTGCACCTGCTGGCGGCTTGCCTGTAACTTGTCCCGGTCTGCCTTTACCGCATCCTTGGCGGGCGGAGCGCCCGCCGTTGTCTGCGCAAGCGCGGGTGCGCCGAGGAGCACCGCGACCGATACGGCCAGTAAAAAACGCATCGTGTTCATCCGATTCCTCCTTTCATGCGCTGAAGCGCGAACTACGCTTCTTGCGGCTCAAACGCTTGTTTAGCACGCTCAGTTGACCGCGGAAAGTGCACTAATGCACACTCGGGATGCGCGCGCCCGATAACAACAATGTCCGCCGGCATCGCAACCTTCGTCCTCGCTCCCCTCGTCGTTCTCGTTGCCTACGTCATTTTCGGCATCGCGAGCTTCGGCTCGACGCTGTTCACGGTGCCGCTGCTTGCCCACCTCTTCCCGCTCACCTTTGTGATCCCGATCGCGATCATTCTCGACGCCGCCGCCTCCGTCACGCAGGGCATCCGGCTGCGTGCGGAAGTGAACCGGCGCGAACTCGTGCCACTGCTCCCGTTCCTGCTCGCCGGCATCGTGCTGGGTGTGGTGCTTCTCGTCCGCCTGCCCGGGAACATCCTGATGGCCTGCCTCGGTATATTCACGCTGGCGTACGGGACAAACTATCTCATCCGGCACGAGTCCCCTCTGCGGTTCTCGCGCTGGACGGCCGGGCCCATCGGAATCTTCGCCGGCGTGACCTCGTCGCTGTTCGGGATCGCGGGGCCGATCTACGTGATGTACCTCGCGGGGCGCGGCGCGACCCCGGAGCAGATCCGCGCCACGGTGCCGGTCATCTTCATCTTCACCACGATCGCGCGTATCGCGGTGTTCTCCGCGGCCGGGCTGATCGGCCGCGAGGTGCTCCTTGCGGCGGCGCTGCTGCTGCCGCTCGTCGCGCTCGGGCTCTACATCGGCAACCGGCTGCACGGGAAGCTTTCGCGCGAGCGCGCGGTGCGCGTAATCGGTGCGCTGCTGGTCGCGAGCGGGGCCTCGCTGCTGTTAAGGGCGCTATAGATCAACCGCCAAGACGCCAAGAAAAAAGAGAAGGATGGACAGGATTTGCGGTTCGTTTATTGACCCCGGTTTCCTTGGCGCCTTGGCGCCTTGGCGGTTACTTTTGGTTTAGGAACTTCGCAATGCGCGCGACGCCTTCCTTCAGACGCTCGATCGAGTTGGTGTAGGCAAAGCGCACGTGGCGTCCGGGCGCGTTCGCGCCGAAGTCGATGCCCGGCGTGATCGCAACCCCCGCCTTCTCGAGCAGCTCGCGCGCGAACGAAAAGCTGTCTTCCGTCAGCTTTCCGCAGCCGGCATAAATGTAGAAGGCGCCCTGCGGTGTGACGGGAATCTCGAAGCCGAGAGCGCGCAGAGCCGGCACGAGGTAGTCGCGCCGCGCCTTGAACTGCGCGCGCCGCTCTTCGAGGATCGCGATCGTCTCCGGCTCGAACGCGGCGAGCGCCGCGTACTGCGCCGGGGTCGGCGCGGCAAGAAACAGATTCTGCGCGAGCTTGTCGAGCTCGCGCACGTAGCGCTCCGGCGCCACCATCCAGCCCAGCCGCCAGCCGGTCATGTTGAAATACTTGGAGAAACTGTTGATGACGAAAGCCTCGTCGGTGAACGCGAGCGCCGTGGTGTAGTCGCCCTCGTACACCAGCCCGTGGTAGATCTCGTCCACGATGAGCGTGCCGCCCCGCTCGCGCGCGAATTCGCTCATCGCCGAGAGCCGCTCGGTCGAGACCAGCGTCCCCGTGGGATTGGATGGCGTCGCGACCAGCGCCGCGATGGTGCGCGCGCTCCAGTGCCGCTCGAGCTGCTCCGGGGTGAGCTGGTAGTCGCTCGCCGCGTCCACCGGAACGGCGCGCGGCGCGCCTTCCATGGCACGCACGAAATGGCGGTTGCAGGGATAGCCCGGGTCGGCGAGCAGCACTTCGTCCCCGGGGTTCACCAGCGCCGCGCACGCGAGCATCAGCGCGCCCGAGGCCCCGGTCGTGACGAGAATGCGCGAGGGCGGCACCTCCACGCCGTAGCGGCTGCGGTAGAACTCCGCAATTGCGCGCCGCAGCACCGGCAGTCCCATCGCCGGTGTGTAGTAGAGCTCGCCTTTCTCGAGCGCCTTGATGCCCGCGCGCAGGATCGGCCCCGGCGTCGGAAAGTCGGGCTCGCCGATCTCCATGTGCACGATGGAGCGTCCCGCGGCTTCCAGCTCGCGCGCGCGCGCGAGGAGCTCCATCACGTGGAATGGCTCGATGTCGGCCATCCGCCGCGCGAGCGGCGCGTTGTTGCTCATCGCCAGAGAAAATCCCCCGCCCGACGCGGCATCAACGCCACACGGTGACGGCCTCAGAACTTGACCAGGTCGAACCTGGTCAGCGTCACCCTCGCCGACAGTACTGGAGCGTTGGCGAGGTGCCACGCCGTGTACTGCTCCGTGTAGGGATCGGACGACATCCCGTCCACCGGAACGATCACGTTCCATCCGCGCAGACCCGCCGCGCTCGCGGTGAAGAGAACGGCCCCGTGCGCGGCCGTGCCGATGGTGATGACGCTCTTGATGCCCTTGTCCTTGAGTATCTTCTCGAGGTCGGTGTTGATGAATTTGTCCGGCCCCGACGAGACGATCGGCTCGCTTCCCGTGGGAGCGACCTCCTTCAGGGTATCGGCGATGTTGCCTTTCGGAACCGTCGCGTACACGACCAGCATGCCCTTGGCGCGCGCTTCGTCGAGAAACTTCTTGACTGCCGGGAGCGAGGCGATACAGCGCGGCCGCTTGCCGCAATTATGGATCATGAAATCGAGCATCAGCAGGGCCGTGGTCTTGGAATCGATCGTGACCGGCTTGAGTTCCGGCGCGGGAGGCGTCTTCACGTTCGCCCACTCGTCCACGATCGTCTGCGCCGACGCCGTGCCGAGAGCGAGCCCGAGAGCCGCCACTCCGGCGAGCGCGAGCACCCGCAGATACTTGCCGGGAATACTCGGCACATCGGAGGAATTGGCGAGGTTTTCATCGTTCATGGTCTTCTCCAGGTACGGGTTTGGGAAAAAAGCCCCAAGAGGCTAGGCGAAATCCGTACGCTTGGCAAGGACGAGGCTGGCGCATTGGGACAGCGTGCGCTCTGGAGGTCGAATCGGCGCCGAGGCCCCAGGGCAATGGAGCAGGCTGCGGCGCGTCTTGGGCCGGTTGACGGGACCCCGGCGCGGCGCGCTAGATCCGCACTTCGCGCCCGGTTGTGGGGCAGTGGCGCCGGGCGTAGTATGAGCAGAGGGACGGGCGGAATATCTGCCTGGACCTGCTTCATACGGAGGGTGCCATGTGCTATTCGGAATGGATCAGGAAGTCCGCGGAGCTTGAGGCGCTCGAGAAGGCGAGAAAAGAAACAGAAGAGCTGACGCGGCGCGCCATGAAACCCCGCCCGGCGGGCGGGGCGGCCGATCCTCGACCGGCGGAAAACGCGCCAGCGGGCAGACCGGAACCGGTCGTCTCCTGAGTCGGGCGGGACCACCGGAGCGTCGTCGTGGCTCGCCGTCCGGATGGTAGGGCGGTCACGGGCGCGCGGCCAGGCCTCCGGTGGCTGCTCGCGTGGCTGCTGCTGTTCGGGTGCGCGGTGGCGCAGGCGCAGCCCAAGCCGGAACCGGCCGCCGCGTCGCACGAGGACCGGGCCCGCGCCTCTTGGCAGGCAGGCTACCTCTTCCACCAGCTCGGCAACTACGAGCGGGCAATCGAGTTCTACCGTGAATCCATCGCCGCGCATCCGACCGCGGAAGCGCACACGTTCCTCGGGTGGTCGCTGAGCCACCAGGGCAAGCTGGAGGACGCGATCGCTGAATGCCGGATCGCCATCCAGATCGACCCCGATTTCGGCAATCCGTACAACGACATCGGGGTCTACCTCATCGACCTGGGGCGGGCCCGCGAGGCGATCGAATGGCTGAACAAGGCGGCCGTGGCGAAGCGCTATTGCTGCTACCAGTTCCCGCACTTCAACCTGGGACGCGTGCTGCTGCTGGAGGGCAAGCCCGAGGAGGCGAAGCTCTCTTTCGAGCGGGCGCTCAAGTACGACCCGCAATACCTGCCGGCGCTGATGGGGCTCGAGTACATCCGGCAGCAGGGGCTGAAGGGGCTCTGAGGCCTGTGGCCAGCGCGGGGCGGCGGGCGCTTGCCTGCGGCCGCCGCCGGTAGCAAAATCCCGCTCGCGATCCATGCGACTGCCCTGATCCGGAGACAGCCAAGGAGGCACCCATGAATTTCGGCGGTTTTCTGCATCTGAACATCCGCTGCTCGAAAAGCGACCTGCCAGCGATCGAGAAGTTCTACGGCAATGTGTTCGGTCTGAAGAAGGGCTATCGCCCGGACTTCCCGTTCGACGGCCTGTGGCTCTACGACGGCGACGATCCCATCCTTCACGTGTCGGCGCGCTTTCCCGAGGGCACGATCGCGAAAGGTGACAAGCACAGTGGCAGCGTGGATCACATTGCGTTCAAGGCCTCGGGCGCAGTGGAGTTCCGCAAGCGCCTCAAAGGGCTTGGCGTCGCGTTCCAGGAACAGAACATCGAGAACGCGGGCTACCAGGTCTTCCTGCACGACCCGGTCGGCACCAAGCTCGAGTTCAATTTCCTCGAAGAGGTCGTCCCCGACGCGGTCCCGCTGGGCACCACGGCGCCGACCAACCTGGTGGTGACGTAAGCGCACCACCGCGGCAAGGCTTTTCCGCAGAGACCACGCAAGCGTGCCCGCCGCACGGCGGGCACGCATGTTTCCGGAAGGAGAACCGATGAAGCTCTACATGAACCGGGCGTCGCCGTTCGCGCGGAAGGTGCGCATCGCGGTGCGCGAACTGGGCCTCACCGGCCGGGTGCAGGAAGCGGACACGGCCGTCTCTCCGGTAGCGGCGAATGAGACGCTCGGGCGTGACAATCCCCTGGTCAAGATACCGACGCTCGTCACCGACGAAGGCGATACGCTCTACGATTCGCGCGTCATCTGCGAGTACTGCGACGGCCTGAACCGGAAATCGAGGCTCTTCCCCGCGGCCGGGCCGCAGCGTATCGCCGCGCTGCGGCGCCAGGCGCTCGCCGACGGGGCGCTCGACGCCGCCGTGCTGTGCCGCTACGAGCTTGCGCTGCGGCCCGAAGCGCTGCGCTGGCCCGACTGGATCGCGGGACAGAAAGCCAAGGTCTTCGGCGTGCTCGACTTGCTCGAAGCCGAGACGGGCCGTTTCGGCGAGGAATTCAATATCGGACAGATCGGCGCGGCGTGCGTCTGTGGCTACCTCGATTTCCGTTTTCCCGACTGGAACTGGCGCTCCGGCCGCCCGCAGCTCGCCGCGTGGTTCGAGCGCATCTCGCGCCGGCCGTCGGTGGCGGAGACCACCCCGCCCTGACGCAGTCGGCAAAGAACCGAAGAACCTCTCAACACGGAGGACGCTGAGGACGCAGAGGGGCGCAGAGGAACAACCAGTAAACAGTAAAACGAAGAAAAGCGCAGCCCATAGGGCTGGCGCTTCACTACCGGGCAAGTTCTGAATCGGATGAGCCGTCGCGCATGCAGCAGCCGGGGTTTCCGTTTGTGATCCTCGGATCCGTGTTTGTCCTTCCTCCGCGTTCCTCTGCGACCTCCGCGTTGAGAGGTTGTTTGCCGTTTTTATGGAGCACTGAGGGCGTCAGCAAACCATGGCGAGTGGGCGCGAACCGCTGATCGCGGTCTTCACCAAGAACCGCACCAACCCGGCGTACACGGCCGCGCGGCTCGGCGCCGAGCGCACCGCCGCGCGCCTCGGCGCGCACGTTGTCCATTACGTCCCGGAAACACCCGACGATATTGACGAGCAGATCGCGCTGGTGGACCGCGCGCTCGCCGCGCGGCCGGACGCGGTCGTGTTCGTTCCGGTTCACGCGACCGCGATGAATGCGTCGGTGCGCCGCCTCAACGCCGCCGGGGTGCCGCTCGTGAACATCCTCAACCGCCTCGCCGAGGGCGAGCGCGTATGCTTCGTCGGCTCCGATGATTACCGGCTCGGCCGCAACATCGCTGAATACCTGTTCCGCCATATCGGCGGAAAAGGCGATGTGGTCATCATCGAGGGTATGCAAGGAGCCGTCACGAGCCGCGACCGCACGCGCGGATTCCTCGATGCGGCGAAGGACGCCTCCGGCATACGGATCGCCGCTACGCGTGCGGGAGATTACCAGACGGAGACCGCGAAGCGTGCGATGGCCGAGCTGCTCGCGCAGCTTCCCCGCATCGACGGGGTGCTCGCCGCGAACGACAGCATGGCGCTCGGCATCATGGAAGCGCTCGCGGCGGGGGCGAGACGCGTTCCGGTGGTGGGCGTGAACGCCATCCCCGAGGCGATCACCGCGATCAAGCGCGGCACGCTGCTCGCCACCGCCGATTTCGACGCCCTGAAGATCGGCTGCATCGCGACCGAGGCCGCGGTGAGGCACCTGCGCGGACAGCCGGTCCCGCCCGAAATCGAGCTCCCGGTGCAAATCGTGGACGCGTCGAACTACGCGCCGTGGGACAAGCCGCTCGAGGAGCGAAGCTGCCCGAGTTGGGAAAACGTCGTCACAACAGGCAAGACAGAAGGATGAAGGGAAAGACGGTTAGGTCGTCCGCTCTTTCGCCTTTCGCCTTTCGCCTTTCGCCTTTCGCCTTCGACCTTACGCCGCCCGCCTCCGGCTCAGGCGGCGACGCCCTTGCCCCAGCCGCCCTCGAAGAAGCGCTCGGGCACGGGTTTCCTCGCTCGCGGGGCGAGTTCCTTCTTCCGGACCTCCTCGTCGTCGATCGTCTCCGGCGCGGCCTGGTATCCGACTGCGATCATCGCCATCGGCGTGTACTCGACGGGAACGTCGAACGCGGCGCGCGCCTTCTCCATGTCGAATCCGCCCATCTGGTGCACGACGAGCCCGATGGCTCCCGCCTGCAGCGCGAGCGACACGCTCGCCGCGCCGGTGTCGTGCTGCGTCCAGCGGTTGGGCTTGCCGCTGTGCTGGAAGATCGAGCCGGCGCAGGACAGCATCAGCAGCGGCACGTTCTTCACCCACTTCTTGTTGTTGTCGGACAGGCATTCGAACGCCTTCCGGAAGCCCTCGGGATCGCGGCTCTTGTCCCAGATCAGGTAACGCCACGGCTCGTCGCCGTTGCACGAAGGCGCCCAGCGCGCCGCCTCGAGCAGCACCTTGAGCTGCTCGCGCGGGACCGGCCGCTTGGGGTCGAATCCGCGCGGGCTCCAACGGGCCGCGAGCAGGTCATGGATGGGCACGTTCGTCGTTGCAGGCTTCTTCAACACCGCATCTCCTTTTCTGACGGGTGACGCAATCAGGCCAGCGTGAACGCCTCGGTGATGGCGCTCTGGATACCGCCGCCGACGATCGGGCCGCCGCCCGCGACGACGATCCAGTTCCCGACCGTGGCCGCCCCGAGTCCGTGGCGCGGAGTCAGCATCGGGGTGTGCTGCTGCCAGCTGTCGGTCTTGGGATCGTACGACTCGTTCTGCGCGAAGACCTTTCCGGTCTCCTCTCCGCCCATGACAAAGATGCGCCCGCGCAGCACCGCCGTGCCGTGCCCGCTGCGCGGCGTGGGCAGCGGAGCGCGCTTCGACCAGCGGTCGGACTTCGGATCGTACACATCGTGGTCGTCCACGTTGGTCGCGAACGTATCGATGCGGCCCGCGACGACGTGGACCAGATCGCCGAGCGCGACAGCGCCCATGTGGTCGCGCCGCCGGGGGAGCGGCGCGCGCCGCTCCCAGCGGTCGGCGCGCGGATCGTAGACGAGGTGCTGGTCGATGCTGCGCCGGTCCTTCGAACCGACGGCGCCGCCGATCAGGTGAATCCTGCCCCCGGTCGCGACCGCGGATCCGGCACCGCTCGCCTCGGGCAGGGATGCGATCCTCGACCACCGGTCGCCCGCGATGTCGTACACGAAACACTCGTCGTGAGGGGTGCGATTCTGCTCCGTGTGCCCGCCGAGCGCATAGATGCGCCCGTCGTCCACGGCCACCGCAACGTGATTGGCTCCGCGTGGAAGCGGAGCGAGCTCGATCCACTTGTTCGCCGCCGCGTCGTAGGCATGATGGTACGGCCGGTCCACGCGCTGCATGCCGTAGCCGCCGGTGAGATAGAAGCGCCCTCCCCACGCCGTTGCCCACGCCATCTCGCTGCGCGGGATGGGAAGCGGGGCACGAGCCTCCCACCGCCCCATCGCAGCGGCGCGCGGCGCCGGGCTGTCGTACACCCGCTGAGACTGGGCTTCGGGCGGAAGCTCGACCGGACCTTCCTTGCGCAAATACGAGTAGAGGCCGCCTCCGTGATTGTGTGCAAACGCGCGCGGCGCGGCGAGCAGTACCGCCGCCTGCGCGAGGAATGCACGGCGAGTGCGTGAAACCATGATGATCACCTCATCGTGCTGGATAGGACGAAAGAAAGCCCGCGCCGCGCGCGGGCCGCGCAAGTGTAGCAGAATCGCGCGGTTGCGCGTTACGTCCGGCCCGCCTCCCGCTTCGCCGGGGCGTCCAGGCTCAACGGCCCCGCGCCGAACGCCATCACGTAGAGCAAACCGCCAATCATCGCGACATTCTTCAGAAAATGATTCAGCTGATTCCGGTATTGTGCGACCTCAACCGCCCAGAAATTGTGGAAGATCAGCGTCGCGGGAATCATGAACACAATGAGCAATAGAGCACCCCAGCGGGCCCGCCAGCCGAGGATCAGCATTACGGCGCCCGCCAGTTCAAATACGAGCGCGCCCGCCAGCAGCACTTCGGCGAACGGCATGCCCTTGCTCGCCATGAAGCTGGCGGTCCCGGCGAAACCGGTGATTTTGCCGAATCCCGATATCAGGAAAATCACCGCGAGCGGCACGCGCCCGGCAAGTGGTGCGTATTGCCTCATGATGCTCCAGTCTCCGTTCATGTTTTCGCTCCTTTCATGGTTCACTCCGTCTGTTCCGTCGTTTCATGCGGTCCGCCGGCCTCGAGCCACGCTTCGAGGCCCCCGGCAAGCGGCCGCACTTTCCCGTAACCCCGGTCTCTCATCAGGCGGGCGACACGCGCCGCGCTTGCTTCGTTCGGTCACGTACAGTAAACGACCACCTCGCGGTCAGGTGGGATCGCCGGAAGCTCGAGGCTCGACGCATCGATGTCCACAGCGAGAGCGCCAGGAATGCGGCGCGGATCGAGCCTGCGGGCGAGCGCCGAGCGCGCATCCAGGATCACCGGCCGCGGTTCCCGCCCGAGCAGCTCGCGCAGCTCCTCGACGCCGATCCGCACCATGCGCAGAAACCGGATCAGCAGATAGCGCTCCACAGCCTTGATGCCCGCGTACCCGGCGATTACCGCGGCGATGACGAGAAGGGCTCCGGTTCCCATGCGCTCGAGCCGCCCGAGTGCCCATTCGACCTCGGCGTGGAGCAGCGCCCCGGCGGCGACCGGCACGGCGGCGTAGAGCAGTGCGCCCAGTGCGCTGAAGACCACAAAGCGCGGGAAATCGAGCCGCATGGTGCCCGCGAGCGGCGGCGCCACGGTTGCAAATCCCGGGATGTACTTCGCCACCGCCAGCGACGCGGGGCCCCAGCGCTCGAAGATGCGCTCGGTTTGCTTCACGCAGGAATCGGGTTCGATCGCGACGCGGCAAAGCGTACGCAGAATCGGGTAGCCATACCGTCTTCCCGCGAAAAACCATGGCGTGTCCCCGAGCAAGGAAGCGAGCACCGCCAACCCGACCACGAGCGTCGCGGAGAGCTCTCCCGAGTACGCGAGCGCGCCCGCGATGACCAGAGTCGGGATAGCCGGCAGCGGCAGGCCGAGCTGCGTGAGCAGCACGTTGGCGAAAACGATCGCCGGGCCGTGCTGCGCGAGCAGCCTTGTCAGCTCTTCCATCGCCCAACTCCCGGGATTGGGAAAACCGGTCTCACGGTGAACGAGGCCACCTGACGGAATTTCCGATTTCCCATTTTTCGGTTCCCCACTCCGGTTCTAGTCAAATCGGTAGGCGTCCATGCTGATCACGCCGGACACGATGCTCGAATGGAGGCGACGCGTCGCGCCAGCGGGATCGCCGGCGCCGAGGACGACGAACAGCGGGATGAGGTGCTCGTCGGTCGGATGATTGCGCGCCGCATGTGGCGCCTTGTTGCGATAATCGACAAGGTCCTCCCGCCTCTGCGACAAGATCGCGTCCGCCAGCCACTCGTTGAACTCGACGACCCAGGGCTGTGGCACGGGGTTGCCACGCTGATGGCTCAGCTCGCGCAGATTGTGAGTGGCGCCGCCGGAAGCGAAGATCAGCACGCCCTCGTTGAGCAGCGGCCGCAGCGCCTGGCCCACGCGTACGTGGTGCCCGGGACCGAGCCGCGACTGGATCGAAAGTTGCGTGACCGGTATGTCCGCATCCGGATACATCAGGAGTAGCGGCGTCCACGCCCCGTGGTCGAGGCCACGTGCCGGATCGATCTGCGGCTGCAGGTCTGCACCTTCCAGCAGCTTTGCGGCCCGTGCGGCGAGCTGCGGGGCGCCGGGCGCGGGATAGCGCAAGCGGTAGAGCTCCGGCGGAAAGCCGCGGAAGTCGTGGATCGTTTCCGGTCTCTCCGCGGCGCTAACGGCCGGCCGCGCCGTGTCCCAGTGTGCGGACACCGCCAGAATCGCCTGCGGTCGGCCGAGCGAGGCGCCGAGTCCGCGGAAGAACTCAACGGCCGCGCTGCGCTCCAGCGGCAGAGTCGGCGAGCCGTGGGAGACGAAGATGGCTGGCTGGCGGCCGTCTTTCATGTTTGGAGTCCCCGGCGCGGAAGCAGCGTCGAAACGGCGAACTTGCCGTCGCCGAGCAGCGCCTGCGCGAGAGCCACGACCGTTAGAAACGCCGGATATTCCCAGCCGCCGTTGGGTGCGGTAAAGATCCAGCCGTTGCCGGCGTGCGCCCACGTTGCGCCGATCAGCACCGGGATGAGCGCGGCCGAAACCCAGCGTGACCCTGCGCCAGCAAGGATCAGCGCCCCACCGATCAGCTCGGCATAGAAGGTGACGTAGGCGAGCGGACCGGGCAGGCCGAGGGACTCGAAGAACTGGACCGTACCCGGCAGAGTGAACACGTAATATTTGAGCAGCGCGTGGGCGATGAACATGACTCCGAGCGCGATGCGCAGCACGAGCGCGGCGTATGGGGTCGTGCGAAGGTCGATCACGATGAAATCTCCTTGAGTTGTTAAGCGACACCGCCTAGTATCGCTGTTGCCAATCTCAGGATAAATATCGCATCTATTGATTTATTATCCTTAGATTCGGGATAATACTGCACCGTGGACCGCTTCCAAGCCATCCGAGTGTTTGTTCAAGTGATTGAATCAATGAGTTTTGTCAGGGCAGCCGAGCGCCTGGATCTTTCCACTACGGCGGTGTCCCGGCAGGTCGCCGAACTGGAAAGTCACCTGCAAACGCGGCTGCTCCAGCGCACTACCCGCCGCATCAGCGTCACCGAAACCGGCCGATCCTTCTATGAGCGCTGCGTGCAGATCCTTGCTGATGTCGATGAAGCCGAGCGCGAGGCGATGCAAGAGGCGGCCGAGCCGCGCGGTACGATCAGGCTCACCGCGTCGGTCAACTTTGGCACGCACCAGCTGACGCCCGCGATCGCATCGTTTCTGGCGCGGCACCCCCAGGTCAGGTTCGATGTCTCCCTTTCCGACAGGATTGTCGACATCGTCGAGGAGGGCTTCGATCTCGCGATTCGCATCGGCACGACGGGAGCGGAAAACCTCGTCGCGCGCAAGCTCGGTGAGATGCGGCTCGTGCCCTGCGCTTCTCCCGATTACATTGCCAAGCACGGTGCCCCGGATTCGCCGGAAGATCTTGCGCGCCACAACTGCCTTACGTACGAGTACGCGCTGCGCAATGCATGGGCCTTTCGCGACGCAGCGGGTCGTGAACGCGCCGTGCGTGTCGCGGGGAGCCTGAATTCGAACAATGGTGACCTTAATGTCGCCGCAGCCGTACAGGGGGTAGGCATCGCATTGGAGCCGGACTTCATTGTCGGGGCGCAGTTGAAGGCCGGAGATCTTGTACCGGTGCTCGAAGCATTCGTGACCCCGATCTCGCCGATCTACGCGGTTTATCCGAGTCGCCGCTTCCTGCCGGCGAAAATTCGCGCGTTCGTGGACTATCTTGTCGAGAGATTTTCCGTCAGGAAAAGTCGGGCATGAGCCAAGCACATCCTTCCCGGGGGTCGGAGCCCAAGCCTGTCAGGGGAGATCGAACAGTAGCAATTCCGCCCGCTTCGCGCCGCTGAAGTCGAGTCTGCTCACGTCGGAGATTTTTACCCCGTCACCGCTCTCCAGCGGCATGCCGTTCAGTTCCACCGTTCCGCCCGCGACGTGCACGTAGGCGCGCCGCCCCGGCGCGAGCCGGTGCACGACCCGGTGCGCGCCGTCGAGGACGGTGGAATAGACGCATGCATCCTGATGGATCGTTACCGAGCCGTCGCGCCCGTCCGGCGAAGCGATGAGGCGCAACCGGCCCTGCTTTTCGCGGGTGCCGAAGTCCTTTTCCTCGTAGCCCGGGTTCACGCCCTTCGCGCTGGGCTCGATCCAGATCTGCAGCAGGTGCACCGGCTCGGTCCGCGAAGGATTGAACTCGCTGTGCATCACGCCCGTGCCTGCGCTCATGCGCTGTACGCTTCCCGGCCGGATCACCGAGCCGTTGCCCATGCTGTCCTTGTGCTCGAGCGCGCCTTCCAGGATGTAGGTGATGATTTCCATGTCGCGGTGGCCGTGCATGCCGAAGCCCTGGCCCGGCTGCACCCAGTCTTCGTTGATCACGCGCAGCGGACCGAAGCCCATGTGCGCCGGATCGTGGTAGTCCGCGAACGAGAAACTGTGGAAGCTCTCGAGCCAGCCGTGGTTGGCGTGTCCGCGCTCCGTGCTCTTTCGTACTGCCAACATGCCGTTATCCGATTTCCCGAAATATCGGAAAGTTCAAACGCACGGGCGCCCGCCCGCGCTTCCCATCGACAAAATATGGGGCCGAAACTCCCCAAATCAAGCCGGCCGTTGCGTCGCCGGTACTCCGGAATCGGGCGCGGAGGCCGGCTCTTCGATCACGCGCACGCGTTCGCCCATGATGTAGGTATAAGCGGTCGGAATCACGTAGAGGGTGAAGAGCGTGCCCACCGAAACGCCGCCCACGATCACCCAGCCAATTGCCGAGCGCGACTCCGCGCCGGCGCCGATCGCCAGCGCAAGCGGCATCGCGCCGAACGTGGTGGCGAGGCTGGTCATGAGGATGGGGCGCAGGCGCAGCGTGGACGCTTCGATCAGCGCCTCCACCTTCTCCAATCCCCGCCCGCGCAGCTGGTTGGCGAATTCCACGATCAGGATGCCGTTCTTGGTGATGAGCCCGATCAGCATCACGAGCCCGATCTGGCTGTAGACGTTCAACGTGATGCCGGCAATCTTCATCGTGGCGAGCGCCCCGGTGATCGCGAGCGGCACCGTAAGCATGATCACGAGCGGCCCGCGGAAGCTCTCGAACTGGCCCGACAGCACGAGATAGATGAACGCGAGCGCCAGCGCGAACACGACCCACAGCTCCTGCCCCCCTTCCCGGAACTCGCGCGACTGCCCGTCGAGCGCGGTGCGAAACTCGCTCGGGAGCACGTCCGCCGCCGCCCGCTCCATGAAATCCAGCACTTCGGAGAGCGTATAGCCGGGAGCGAGGTTGGCCTGGATGATCGCGGCGCGCAGGCGGTTGAAGTGGTTCAACTCCTTCGGCGCGACGGTCTCGTTCACGGAGACGAGGTTGGCGAGCTGATTGAGCCTGCCGTCGGTCCCGCGCACGTAGATCGCGGTAAGATCGGCGGGCTGGCGCCGGTCCTTGTCCTCCAGCTTCACGATCACGTCGTACTGCTTGCCCTCGCGCTTGAAGCGCGTGACCTGGCGCCCGCCGAGCAGCGTCTCGAGCGTGCGGCCGATCGTCTCCACCTGCACTCCGACCGCCGCGGCCTTCTCGCGGTTGATCTCCACGGAGAGCTGGGGCCGGTTGAGCTTGAGGTCGCTGTCGACGTTGACGAGCCCGGGATACGCGCGCGCGCGGTCGATCAGCGCGCTCACCGCGCGGTCGAGCTCCTCGTACGAATTGCCCTGCACGACGAACTGCAGCGGCGGATTGCGGAAGCTCTGGCCGAGCGAGGGAGGGTTGATCGGGAACGCCAGCACGCCCGGCATGGACGCGAACATTTTGGGGCCCAGAGCGGCCGTGATCTCGCTTGCCTTCTGGCCGCGCTCGCTCCAGGGCGAGAGGCGGACGAAGGAGAGCGCGAAATTGACCGGGTTGGGGCGCTCCAGCCCCGGGGCGACCGCCACGAAATAGGAGGTGATCTCGGGGACCTGGCTGTAGATCTCCTCCCAGATCCGCGCGTAGCCGTCGGTATATTCGAGCGTGGCGCCCTCGGGGGCGACCATCACGCCGATGAAGAAGCCGCGGTCCTCGAGCGGAGAGAGCTCGGAGTTCAGGGTCTTGAACAGCGCGAGACCGCCGAGCGAGACGGCCGCGAACACGGCCACCACGATCAGGCGGTGCCGCAGGCTCCACGCGAGCGAGCGGCGATAGCCCGACGCGAGCCCTTGGAAAAATCGCTCGGAGGCGTTGTAGAGGCTGCCGTGCCTCGCCTCGTGGCGCAGCAGCTTCGAGCACATCATGGGGGTGAGCGTGAGCGCGACAAAGCCCGAGACCACGACCGCGGCGGCGACCGTCAGCGCGAATTCCATGAACAATCGCCCCGTGTTTCCGGTGGAGAACGCGAGCGGCGCGAACACCGCGGCAAGCGTGATCGTCATCGCGACCACCGCGAACGCGATCTCGCGGCTGCCCACGAACGCCGCCTTGAGCGGGGGCATGCCCTTCTCGATGTAGCGGTGGATGTTCTCGAGCACCACGATCGCGTCGTCCACCACGAGCCCGATCGCGAGCACGATGCCGAGCAGAGTCAGCACGTTGATCGTGAAGCCCATGATCCAGACCAGGAAGAAGGCCCCGATCAGAGACACCGGTATGGTGACGAAGGGAATCAGCGTCGCGCGCAGCGAGCGCAGGAAGAAGAAGATCACCAGCACGACCAGCGTGAGCGCCTCGGCCATCACGGTATAGACGGAGGTGATCGAGCGCTCGATGAACACCGAGGTGTCGAACGCGACCCCGAGATTCATTCCCGCCGGCAGTGTTTCGCGAATCTTCGGCAGCTCGGATTTCACCGCCTGCGCCACCCCGAGGGTGTTGGCGGTGGACTGCTTCACCACGCCGAGCCCGACCGCCGGATTCCCGTCCACGCGCACGATGTTGCGCTCGTCCTGCGCCCCGAGCTCGGCGCGGCCGACGTCCCGCAGTCGCACCGGGTAGCCTTTCACCTCGCGCACGATGAGGCGGTTGAATTCCTCGGGCGTGCGCAGATCGGACTCGGAAAGCACCGTGAACTCGCGGGTGCGGCTCTCGATGCGGCCCGACGGGACCTCGACATTCTGGCGCCGCAGCGCCTCCTCCACGTCCTGCGGCGCGAGCCCGTAGCCCGCGAGCCGCTCGCGGTCGAGCCAGATGCGCATCGCGTAGCGACGGTCGCCGCCGACAATGACGCTCGCGACGCCGGTCAGCGCTTTCAGCCGGTCCGCGACGTAGCGGTCCGCGTAGTCCGAGATCTCGAGGGCGTCGTGCCGGTCGCTGAAGAAACGCAGCCACATGATGGCCTGCGCATCGGCCTCGACCTTGGCGATGACCGGCTCGTCCACCTCGTCGGGGAGCCTCCCGCGCACGCGGGATACCCGGTCGCGCACGTCGTTCGCCGCGGCGTCGGGATCGCGCTCGCGCACGAACTCGACGGTGATCTGGCTCACTTCCTCGCGGCTCACGGACTTCAGCGTGCGCACGCCCTCGATGCCGGAGATGCTGTCCTCCAGCGGTTGCGTGACCTGGCTCTCGATCACCTGCGGGTCCGCGCCCTTGTAGACCGTGCGCACCGAGACCACGGGGCTGTCGATCTTCGGGTACTCGCGCACGGTGAGCCGCAGGAACGAGATCACGCCCACCAGCACGATGAGGAGGCTCATCACCGTGGCGAGCACCGGGCGCTTGATCGAGAGGTCAGGCAAAAACATACATCAACCGCCAGGACGCCAAGAAAACCAGGGCAGGAAAGAGAGCAGAATAACGATCAATACTGTAGACAACGCCAGGCATCACAGGTTGCGCGTCGTTTAACCACGATTGGCTCACAAATCAGGTGGCGACAGAGTGGACGAACCGCCTGAAGTCCCGGTTGTCCCTCTTACCATGGCGCCCCGGCGGCTTCAATCGGGTTGCTTGCGCCGGCGGCCCCGGCGGTCCGTTTCGTCCTTGAATCTCTCGGCGGCCCTGGCGGTTCAATTCGTCTTTTGTTTCTGCTTGGCCTCCGCAGCAAGCGGCTTCGGCTTCTGCGCCAGCACGGCGACCGCGGTCCCGTCCTGGAGCTTCAACTGGCCGTCCACCACGATCATGTCGCCCGCCGAGACCCCGGCCACGACTTCTACCTCGCCTGGCCGGCGCAGCCCCAGCTCGACCTTGGTGAGCGCCGCCTTGCCCTCGACGACGCGGAAGACGTAAGTGTCTCCGCCGCGCGGGACGATGGCCTGCTCGGGCGCGAGCAGGACATTCTCGCGCTTGCCGAGCGCGAGTGTCACGCGCGCGAACATCCCCGGCTTCAGGCGCACGCCCGGGTTCGGGATCCGCGCGCGCATCAGCACGGTGCGGGACTGCTCGTCCACGGCCGGCTCGATTGCGTAGACCGCGCCCTCGATCTGCTCATCCGCGAAGCCGTCCAGCCGCACCTGCACGGCCTGACGCGGCTTGAGCCGCCCGAGATAGACCTCGGGAACGCGGAAATCGAGCTTGAGCGTGCCGATGCCTTCGAGGCGCGCGATGTCCTGCCCTGCTTTCACGTACGCCCCCGGGCTCACCTGCCGCAGTCCGGCCACACCCTCGAACGGCGCGACGATCACGGTCTTCTCCAGCCGCGCCTTGATCTCCGCCTGGCGTGCGAGCGACTGGTTCACGTTCTCGCGCGCCTCGTCCAGCGCCTGCGCGCTGATGAAATTCTTCTCCTTCAGCTCCTCGGCGCGCTTCATGCGGCTGCGGTTCAGGCTCAATTCCGCGTTGGCCGCCGCGAGCTGCGCCTCGATCTCGGAGGCGTCGAGCGACACGAGCTTCTCGCCCTTGCGCACGAGCTGGCCCTCGGAGAAGTAAATCGCCTCGATGCGCCCGTCACGCTCCGGCCGGATCATGACCGACTCGCTGGCGATGAGCGTACCCACCGCGCTCACTTCCTCGGTGATGGTGCCCGTGCCAACGGCTTGCGTCTTTACCGGCAGCCCGTGGGGCGGCTTGCCCGCGCCCGAGGCGGCCACGGGCACACGCGCCGGGGTCGCGGAATATTTCCAATAGAGCCCGGCCGCGGTGATGGCGCCGACGGCGAGCACGAGGAGGAGCAAGCGCTTCATCTGTCGTTCGGATGCGCGAGCGCGCACCGCACAACTGCGAATTTTACCCTGATTGGCGCACGCTCGCCGTCCGAGCGGCGGGAGGCACGGTCGTGACCGCGAGTGGTCCGCATTTCTGACGTTCCGATGCCCGGCCCAGGTTGCGGGAGGTCAGGCATGGCTCGCGCCGCGGGACGCAAGACAGCGTCTCGAAAACAAGGTCACGCGCGACGCGGCGTACCGCGCGCACGACGACGGGGCCCTGCGCCGTCGCAGGCTCGGGCCCGCGCTCGTTTCTCGCGAGGCGCGCCGGCCCGCGGTGGACGCTATTTCTCGGGAACGATGAGGCCAGCCGGGGCAAAGTACGCCGAATCCCGGGTACGCGTCGCCCGCCACGCCAGCACCACCGTTTTGTCGTGCGGCGATGGCGAGATCCGCACCGAGCCCTCGATCACGTCGCCCTGGACCTTGCCGACGAACTCGTGGCGCACGAAGCCGGCTCCGTCCAGCGTCATCGCCAGCGTGAACGAGATGTCCTCGCCGCGCAGCCGCACGTTATCGAAGATGCCGCGGCGCGCGCCCACGCGAACCACGCCCTCGGCGTTCTGGAACCGCTGCTCGACAACGGCAGCATAGCTGGCCTGCCGGTCACCGAACGGGAGGCTCCAGTTCCAATTGCCCTCCACTTTCGCGGGAACGATCCACATGCTGACCGGGGTGCCCTCGCCGTCCACCTCGTCCGGCCGCCAGCTCCCGAGGTCCCAGGTGCTCGTCACGACCCGCGTGCCGGGGCGCGCCTCGGCGAGGATCTTCGGGCGCAGCATGCGCTTCAACTCCGGCCACAGCCACATGAAGATCACTGTGCTCTTGCTCAAGTCCGCGTCGAACGCGTTCTGGTGCAGAAAGTGCACGCGGTTCGCGAGCCCCTGCTCCTTCGCGGTTTCATTCGACCTCGTGACCAGGGCCGCGTCGATGTCCACTCCCCAGCCGCGGAGCTTCGCGTTCGACGCGGCCGCCGCGAATACGATGCGCCCGTCGCCGGAGCCGAGGTCCACCACGACGTCGTCGTCGCGCAGGTCCGCAAGCTTGACCATGCGCATCACGTTTTCCGTGGCGCTTCCGACAAACAGGGAAAAGCGCTCCTGGGCCATCGCCGTCCCCGCCAGGGTGAGCGATAGCAGCCCGCCGAGCGCTGCAGCTACGAAAGAAGGCATATCCAGACTCCTCAAATCGTTACAAGAATACCGTCGCGTGACCCGCGACTGGCCCGGGCCGTTCGGCTGCGCCGCGGGCTTCTGTCGTGGCGCCGATGGGATCGGGTTCTACGATGGCGAAGCCGGCACTGCGGGCACAGCCGGGGCGCTAGGTTACGTTAATGCCAGACCCCGGCGCAAGCCCCGTGCGCCCTGCCGGTGACCCGCAACCTAGCGCGTGCGCGGTTTGCTGCCGTCAGGCCCCGGGGCCCTGCACCAGTTCCTGCTGCCCGGCGATCTCCTTGCGGATCGCTGCCATGTCGAGCGCGCGCGCCTGCCGGATGATGCTCTCCAGTCCCTCCGGCGGGAGCGCCCCGGCCTGCGCGTACACGATCACCTGCTCGCGGAAGAACATGACGTGGGGAATCGAGCGGATGTTGAACGCGGCGGCAAGCTCCTGCTCGTCGTCCGCGTTGACCTTGCCGAACACGATGTCGGCGTGCTGCCGCGCGGCCGCCTCGAACACGGGAGCAAAACCCCTGCACGGTCCGCACCACGGTGCCCAGAAGTCGACGATCACCATTTCGTTCCTGGTCACGACATCTTCAAAATTGCCCTTGGTGATCTCGACGGTGGCCATAGTTAACGTTCCCAATAAAGTATCGCTTGCGGACCTACAGGGCGCCGCTCCCGCAACCGGGCCTGCGGCTAACGAGTCGCGACGCCGGTCCGCACCACGGTGCCCAGAAGTCGACGATCACCATTTCGTTGGTGGTAACCGTCTTCTCGAAATTGTCCTTGTTGATTTCAACCGTCGCCATCAATCGCTCCCGCCATCGCTGCGGCGCATCTTAGCACGGGGAAGAAAACGGTAAACGGTGATCGGTAAGCGGTAATCAGAAATTCCAACGGCTTGGAAGTTTCCGCTCACTGCTTACTGCTCACCGCTTACTTCTAATGCAGCTTCACTCGCGGCTCGATCCGCCGAGTGATCAGCCGGGCGAGCGTGTCGAACACCACCTTCGCCATGCCGTGCAGGGCGTAGAGGTGCATGCGGTAGAGCGAGACGTACATGAGGCGCGCGAACAACCCCTCGATAAAGATGGTCCCGCCGAGCAGCGCGCCCATCAGGCTGCCCACCGTCGAGTATTCCCCGAACGAAACCAGCGAGCCGAAATCGCGGTAGCGCCACGGCTTGAGCGGCTTGCCGTCGAGGCGCCGGACGAGCATGCGCGAGAGATGGTTGGCCTGCTGGTGGGCCGCCTGTGCGCGCGGCGGCACGCACGCTCCATGCTCCCACGGACAGCACGCGCAGTCCCCGAAGGCGAAGATGTCCGGGTCGCGCGTCGTTGCGAGCGTATCCAGCACCACGAGCTGGTTGATGCGGTTCACCTCGAGCCCGGCGATATCCTTCAGGAAGTCCGGCGCCTGGATGCCCGCCGCCCAAACGGTGAGCTCCGCGGCGATCTTGCGGCCGCTCTGCGTCGTGACCCCGTCGGCCGCGACCGCAGTGACCCGCTCCCCGGTCAGCACCTGCACATTGAGCCCGTGCAGCAGCTTCTCCGCCGCCTTGGACAGGCGCTCCGGGAGCGCCGGCAGGATGCGCGGCGCGGCTTCGATGACCGTGAAACGCAGGTCCTTCTCCGGGTCGATCTTGTCGAGCCCGTAGGCGACGAGCTCGCGCGTGGTCTTGTGGAGCTCGGCCGCAAGCTCGACTCCGGTCGCGCCCGCCCCGATGATGGCCACCTTCAGCTGCTCCGGAGCGAGTGGACCGCGTTGCGCATTCGCGCGGATGCAGGCATTGATCAGCCGCCGGTGGAAGAGCTCGGCCTGCCCGGCGGTGTCCAGGCTGATCGCGTGCTCGGCTGCGCCCGGCGTTCCGAAGTCGTTCGTGTGGCTGCCGACCGCGATCACGAGCGTGTCGTAAGCGATCTCGCGCCGGGGGATGAGCTCGCGGCCTTCCTCGTCGAGGGTGGGAGCCACCGAAACCACGCGCCGGGCCCGGTCGAGCCCGTCCATGCTGCCCAGCTGGAACCGGAAATGGTGCCAGCGCGCCTGGGCGAGGTAGTCGAGCGAGTGATGATCGAGGTCCATGCTGCCGGCTGCGACCTCGTGCAGCAGCGGCTTCCAGAGGTGGGTGCGCGAGCGATCCACCAGCGTCACCTGCGCGCGCTTCTTGCGGCCGAGCCTGTCGCCGAGGCGCGTGGCCAGTTCCAGTCCCCCTGCCCCGCCGCCGACAATTACGATTTCATGCGGTTTCACGTGGTTTTTCGCGGCGTTACCACAGGAGCGGCAACGATGCAGTTTATCATCGCCCTCCGGAATAGCCGTAGAATGCGTGCTGCTGTCACACCGAGCGAGGAGACCCTCATGAAGCGCGAGCGTTTTTCCGTGGTTGCCGGTATCGTCTGCGCCATCGTCGCGTCGAGCGCCGCCGCGCAGAGCTTTCCGACGCGCCCGATCCGCCTCATCGTGCCGTTCGCGCCCGGGGGAAACGTGGACATCACGGGAAGGATCATCGCCGCGCCGTTGAGCACGGAGCTGGGGCAGCAGGTTGTGGTCGAGAACCGCACCGGCGCCGGCGGGACGATCGGCGCCGACTTCGTGGCGAAGGCCCCGCCCGACGGGCACACGCTGCTCATGGCTTCCAGCAGCGTGATGGTGAACGGCCCCGCCCTGTACCCGAAGCTGCCCTACGACATGGTGCGCGACTTCGCGCCCATCGGGCGCGTTGCCGTCGTGCCGCTGGTCATCGTGGTCCATCCGTCGGTGCCGGCGAAAACGACCAGGGAGCTCGTCGCCGTCGCCAAGGCCCAGGGCGGCAACATGCTGATGGCGAACGCGGGCGTCGGCACCACCAATCACCTGGTCGCGGAGCTCTTCATGATCTCGACCGGCGCGCGCATGAACCTCGTGCCGTACAAGGGCAGCGGCCCGGCCCTCGTCAATCTCATCGCCGGCCACGTCTTCGCCCACGTGGACCAGGTCTCCTCGGCGCTGCCGTACATACGCGCAAACCGCATCCGCGCGATCGCCGTCACGACGGCCAAGCGCACCGCGATGCTTCCCGACACGCCCACGCTCGCTGAATCCGGCGTGGGGGGATTCGACGAGAGCACGGTAACCGGCGTGCTCGCTCCCGCGGCAACGCCGCGCGACGTGGTGCAGAGACTGAACGCCGCCCTGGTGAAGATACTTGGCGCTCCCGCGATCAAGGAGCGCTTCGCTTCGCTCGGCGCCGAAGCGCAGCCGAGCGCGAGCGAGGAGCTCGGCGCATGGATTCGCCAGGACCTCGCCAAGTGGGTGAAGGTGGTCAAGCAGGCGGGAATCAAGCTCGAACTGTAGGCGGCAAGAATCCTGGCCACAGAGAGCACAGAGATCACCGAGAAACAAACCGCCAGGGGCACAGAACCCGAAACCGCATTCGCGGGCGATTTTTCCAGTCCGGATTCGTGTCGGGCCCTCTCTGTGTCCCCGGTGTTCTCTGTGGCTGCTTGAGGTTTTAAGCCTCCAGCCGGCCGGCGGCGCTTCGCTGCAGCAGCTTCAGCATCGCGGACGCCTTGTCGAAGGTCTCCTGGTACTCGTCCTCGAGCCGGGAATCCGCGACGATGCCCCCGCCTGCCCAGCAGCGGATGACGCCGTGGGAATGGATGAGCGTGCGGATCGTGATGTTGAGATCCATGTTCCCGTCGAAGCCGATGTAGCCGAGCGCGCCGCAGTAGACGCCGCGGCGGTGCGGCTCCAGCTCCTCGATGATCTGCATCGCACGCAGCTTGGGCGCCCCCGTGATCGAGCCGCCGGGGAAGCAGCCGCGCAGGAGGTCGAGCGCGTCGCGCCCCGCCTTGAGCTCTCCGGTCACCGTGCTCACGAGATGGTGCACCGTCGCGTAGCTCTCCACGTCGAAGAGCCTGGGCACCTTGACCGTGCCCGGGGCGCAGTTCTTGGAAAGATCGTTGCGCAGCAGGTCCACGATCATCACGTTCTCCGCGCGGTCTTTTTCCGAAACGCGCAGCTCCTCCGCGAGCCCGGCGTCGAGCCGCGGGTGCCCCGCCCGCGGGCGCGTGCCCTTGATCGGCCGGGTCTCGACCCGCCCGTTCCGGACCTGCAGGAAGCGCTCGGGCGACGCGCACAGGATCCGTGCGTGCGGCGAATTGAAGTACGCGGAGAACGGCGCGGGATTGATGACGCGCAGCGCCTGGTACCCAAGCCACGGGTCTCCGCTCGCGGCCGCCGAGAAACGCTGGGCGAGGTTGACCTGGTAGCAATCGCCGTCGTGGATGTAGTCGCGCACGCGGCGAAACGCCCGCGCGTACGCCTCGTGCGTCATATTCGACGCGACCGGTGAGCTGATCCGGAACGGCGCCCGCGCCTTCTCGCGCGGCGGATCGCTGAAGACCCGGACGAGCTCGTCCCATTTGATGTCGGTCTCGGGGTCCCGCCCCTGGCCGACGAGCCAGCTGCGGCGCTCCTGGTGATCCACCACGCACGCCCAGTCGTAGATGCCGATCGCCATCTCGGGTATGCGTTCGGCATCGCTCGCGAGCTCGGGCAGGCGCTCCAGCCGGCGCGCGAGGTCGTAGCCGAAGTAACCGATGGCGCCGCCGCAGAACGGAGCTTCGCCGCCGCACGCCGGGTCCACCGCGAGCGCGCGGCGCACGAGCGAAAACGGATCTTCGCGCGAGAGCTCGATCCCGTCCGCGTAGACCTCGGTCAGCGCCCCGCGCGTGACGAGCCGCATGAACGGGCGCGCCGCAAGGATGTCGTAGCGCGACTGCCCGGGGTCGTGCCGCCCGCTGTCGAGGAAAATCGCCCATGGATGATCGGCGATCGCCTCGAACAGGCTCGCGCTGTCTTCGCGGTACGGAAGCTCGGTCAGGAGCGGTGGCGGCATGGCGGAATTTTACTCCCGCCGAGCAGCCGGGGACACGCAGTGTCTTGAATCCGCGAGCCTTCCGGTCCCATGGTCAGTCCCCGTGAGGCGGGATCGGCGGGGAGCGTATAGGCAGCTAACGGATTGACCGGATTGAGGGACGACAACGGCAAGAGCAGAATGGCGGCGTACAAGGCGCCTGAAGTGTCAACTATCAATTGTCACCTAAACGCAACGTCAACTAGTCGAAATTAAAAGGAGAGAGTAAACAGGGTCAGTATTGCTTTTCCGCGACGCCGGACGAGCCGCTGAGCAGGTGCGCCGATCGGATAGCAAGAAAGTCCCACTGACCCTATCCACCTGTGATTTCTACCGCCGATGCGCTTCGATCTGACAACTCTGCGCCTGTTCGTGTCCGTCATCGATCATGGCAGCATCGCGAAAGCCGCCGAGCAGGAGCATATCGTCCCCTCGGCGGTGAGCAAACGTCTCAGCGATCTCGAGATGCAGCTCGGAATACCGCTGCTCACGCGGCAGCACGGCGGCGGCGTCGCGACGCCTGCCGGCGAAGCGCTCGCGCAACATGCTCGCGACGTCATCCATGCGCTCGATCGGATTCCCGGCGCGCTGAACACGGCGGCAAGCGACGACCCGTCGATGCTGCGCGTGTGGGCGAACGCGACGGCGACGGTGGCCTACTTGCTTGACGATTTGAATGTCTTTCTCTCGCGACATCCGCAGACCAAGATCCGGCTGGAGGAGAGGCACAGCATGCCGACGATCGACGCGGTCGCGGATGGCAGCGTTGACCTGGGCGTGATCGGATTTTTCCAGCCGTGGGACCGCCTGCAGGTGCGGCCGTACCGATGAGTGCCGCTCATGCTCGTCGTGCCTTCTGCGCACCCGCTCTCCGGGCGAAACGAGATCCGCTTCGGGGAAATCCTCGAGTTCGACATGATCACCTTGATGGAGGGGACGGCGATCCACGCCTGGGTAGTCGAGGCGGGCGCCCGGATCGCGCGCAAGCCGCGACTCGTAATGGAAGTTATCAGCTACGAGTCGATGCGCAAGATGGTGCAGGCCGGCCTCGGAATCGCGGTGATTCCGGCGTCGAACATCATCCCCTATAAGGAACTGTTCGGACTTTGCGCCATCCCGCTCTCCGACCACTGGGCGGCCATGGAGCTCAACCTGATCTTCAGGAAATCCCGCGGCGATGCGCCGAGGCTCGCGGAACTGATCGAGCATCTTTCCGACGCCTGATCGGCCATCGCGAACCGCGATGGCCGCCATTCCTAAAGATCAGTTCTCCGCCGGTCGGGATCCTCGTACGCTGGCACTGGCACCGGTCCGATCACGGTGATCGAAGGATACCGGTTGCCGGAGAGACCGCAATGTGCGCAACCGCAGCTTCGAGGGTGAATGCCAGACGAACGACCCACTGGACGTTGACCGCGGTTCTCACACTGGTGATCGCGGGCTGTGCGGGCATCAGTACCGCCCCGACACCGGAAGCGCGACAGGCTTTGGCTCCAACCGGCAAGCTTCGCGTTGCGCTCCAGCTTGCCAATCCCTTGAACGTAATACGGGACTCCGCGTCGGGAGAGATGAAGGGAGTGGCGTTCGATCTTGGGAACGAGTTGGCCCGGCGCCCGGGGGTTCCGTTTGAGCCCGTTTTGTACCCGTCGGTCGGAGCTCTTCTCGACGGCGGGAAAACCGGGGCCTGGGACGTGGCCTTTGTCGGGTTTAGTCCGGCGCGGGCGAAGGAGTGGAATTTCACCGGGCTGCATCTGCAGGTCGAATTCGGCTACCTCATCCCGGCCGGTTCCGCCATTTCGACAATGGCTGATGTGGATCGGGCCGTGATTCGCGTTGCCGTGCAGGAGAAGTCCGGGCCAGATCGATTTTTTTCGGGCACGCTAAAAAATACCGTAATGGTCCGAGCATCGAGCAATCCCGCCGCATTGGAAGCGGTGAAATCGGGGAGAGCCGACGTAATGGGCAGCCTCAAGCCGATCCTGTTCGATATGTCAAATCAATTGCCTGGTTCTCGAGTTCTCGATGGTCGGCCCGGCATCGATCCGCACGCCATGGTGATGCCGAAGGGACGGGACCTCGGGATGGCCTACGCGCGCCAATTCGTCGAGGACGCGAAGTTCGAAGGGCTGGTCAGAGCCGCGATCGAGAGGGCCGGGTTACGCGGCGTGGTTGTCGCCCCGCTCCAATGATGCTCTCTAACCACGGCGTGAGCAGAGACGCTTACGACGCGGTCGCGCGTCACGCCGGACGTTGATATGGCTTTCCCTGTCAACAGGGTCGAGCGCGGCCTTCCCACGTCGGCATGGTGGGACTCGAGGGAACTCAGGGCCAGATAGGGAACGCGACGGGGCCATCTTGAGCGACGGTCGATCAAG